>CALJES010000010.1 GCA_938074205.1 uncultured bacterium | reverse complement strand
CATGCATACGGCACAACAACTGTGACGGTGAACCAGCAGACGCGATGTGGCAGGTGGAATAGGTTAGGCACTTTCCAGTTCGGAGCCGGAACGGCGACAATCAGACTATCCTCACAGGGAGATTCGGGCAAGTACGTTCTTGCGGATGCCGTTCGAGTTATCTGCACAGACGCTGAGCTGGATACAAGCCCTCCATCGAAACCGGTGGTAACGGACGAGGGGGATTACACATCGTCGCCCAACAGGTTGAGGGCTTCCTGGTCATCGGTTGATCCAGAAAGCGGAATCGATCATTACGAATACGCCATCGGCACAACTCCTTCAGATCCAGGAAGCGGATACGTTGTCCCGTGGACTCCTTGCGGACTAAATACCAGTGTGACTTGTGAGCTTACGTTGGTTCATGGGGTTGTGTATTATTTCTACGTGCGCGCTTACAACGGTGTTGGACTGGTCAGCGAAGTGGGCGTTTCAGACGGTATCAAGGTCGACTTGAGCGCACCAGTGCGCCCCACGGTGATAGACGACGGAGACTACACGGGTGATCCTTCTATGCTGCATTGCACCTGGGTGTCAACCGATCCAGAATCGGGAATAGCCGCATACGAGTACTGCATAGGGACCGCACCTTACGGAACGGATGTTGTGCCGCTTACTAACGTCGGGACGAAAACAGAGGTGTGGGTGAGAGGATTGAATCTGGTTCCGGAGCAGAGGTATTACTTTACCGTGCGCGCTCGAAACGGCGCAGGACTTACCTCAGCGCCTGGCTACTCTGATGGGATAAGACATCAGCCGGCGCCAGAATTCGACACAATCGCCTCAGTATTGGCCACGCCCGACTTAACCAAGCTTTTCTTGAGAGGCAAGCAAGTATCCGCAACATTCGCAGATAGAATCTACATAGCAGGTGACAACACACTAAGAGGTATAGCTGTAACGCCGAGTCGCAATCTGGCCGAAGGCAGAAAAGTAGATGTTACGGGCACCATTCAAACCCAGACCGGTGAACGAGTTATCATCACGGGTTCGGTAACGCCTGTGGAGCAGTAAGCTCGGCTTCTCTTCTCAATGTCAAGAGTGTCCGAATCTCAGGCTGCGTCGCGCTTATCATCAGTAGAAGGGATAAGCATCCGCCGGCAGGAACCGAATGTGGCCCTTCATTGAAAGACAGAGCACGCCTCGCTGCGAAGAACCCTTCTCCCCATATGCATGCAGGAAGTTGTCGACGAGTGGACCCTTAAGCTCGACGCAGCGCGGAGCAGCGTTCGGAAACCACCGCCACAGATTGAGGTCGCGGTCCTTCAAGTCTACATCAAACCGCGCGGGCAATGCGCTACCGTATTTCTGGTAGACTTGAGGCCAGAAGTGATAACTCGCTTTAAACCATTCGTCGGCGGTGTAATAGCAGTGGTATACGGGCTCGGGATCTTGTTGATACTTGTTTATTTCCGTCTGTGGTGGATTTGGTCTGAAAACGTCGTATTCTCTCGCCATCGGGCAGAGGAATACGTCGCCTTTCCGCGTATATTTGTAAAGCATACCGAAGCCGTATATTTGGATGCTCCAGATCTGGTTGCCTGTAGGCGGATATGGCATGTAGCCGTTGGTATCGTCCGCATACATGGTTAGAGCCGAGTAGATGTTCCTAAAGTTGTTTATACACTGCGCTCGACGACCGGACTCCTTCGCGCGAACGAATACCGGAAATAGAATGGCAGCCAATATGGCGATTATGGCTATAACAACTAACAGCTCTATTAGGGTGAAACCTCGCCGTTTATCCATTTTCAAGTTACCCTGTTTCGCAATCGTCACATAGTATATACCCCAACGTCAGCATCTTGTCAACTAGAAACAGTTAAAAGAAAAGTTATCCTGGCATTAATGGTGAAACAATTGTCCCGATTTTTCTGCTAAGTTATCGACTGCAAACTCCTATTCCTATTACACCACGTGCCGGCGCACCTCTGAACAAAAAGGGGTGTCTTTCGGCTAACTGACACTAGAATTATTGGCAAGCAGCCTGGGCGAATTCACTGCGAGCGTAACTCCGAGCGAGGCACGAGAAGGTTTTAGCTGCTACTCAGCCTAAGATAGATAAACAGCTAAAGCGGTTTCTTCAATCGCGAGAATCTAGTGCTGACTGCCGGTACCAACTGGGTCAAATAGTTCCTAGATCCACGCACGTTTTTCATAAATCCATTTTCAGGTGTAGGCTGGCTTATGAATTCTCTCACTCTTCTAGTCATCGGTATTTGTGTGCTTGCCCTGGGTTACAGATACTATGGGGCGTTTTTGGCAGCCAAAGTGGCGGTAATTGATGCCCAGAGGCAGACGCCTGCTTACGAGTTTCGCGACGGCAAGGACTACCATCCCACCAACAAATGGGTCCTTTTCGGGCATCACTTTGCGGCAATTGCCGGTGCTGGACCACTGGTGGGTCCTGTGCTTGCGGCACAGTATGGTTATTTACCTGGTGCGCTTTGGATACTGATAGGCTCCGTATTTGCTGGCGCAGTGCAGGATTTCATCATTCTGCACGCATCTGTGCGCCACAGGGGGCACTCTATATCTCGAATAGCAGAGCGTTTTTTAGGACCTACGGCCGCATGGTGCACAACGTTCGCTGTTATTTTCGTGCTGATAGTAGCTTTAGCCGGTTTGGCTGCTGTTGTAGTCAACGCTTTGTCGGAGAGCTCCTGGGGTGTGTTCACAATCGCCTGCACAATCCCGATTGCCTTCTTAATGGGACAGTGGATGTATAAGATAAGGCCTGGAAAGGTCGGTGAGGCATCTGCTATTGGCGTAGTTCTACTATTAATAAGTGTTCTAGCAGGGCATCCTGTGTCGCAAAGTGGGATAGCAGGTTGGTTCAAGCTTTCGCCCTCTGCCCTGCAGGTTGCCCTGGCCACCTATGGTTTCATAGCAGCGGTTTTGCCTGTGTGGATGCTGCTGTGTCCGCGGGATTATCTTTCTACATATATGAAGCTGGGCACGGTGGTGCTGCTGGCAGTAGGCGTCGTGCTTGTTCATCCGAAGCTCAGTATGACTGCTACCACGCAGTACCTGGGAGGCGGACCCGTGATACCCGGACCTGTCTGGCCCTACGTCTGCCTCACTATTGCCTGCGGTGCCATATCCGGCTTCCACACCCTAATTGGGTCCGGAACAACGCCCAAGATGATTTCCGACGAGCGCGATATGCTACCCATTGGATACGGCGCTATGCTTGTCGAAGGGCTCGTGGCGCTACTGGCTCTGATAGCGGCCTGTATTCTGAATCAGGATCACTACTTCGCAATAAACGCAGACCCTGCACGGTTTCAAGTATCTGCAGCTACTGCAGCGGATCTTGCCAAGCTTGCGCGAGAAGTAGGCGAGGACACATTGGTAGGCCGCACAGGTGGTGCTGTGACGCTAGCTGTCGGAATGGCAAGCATTTTCAGAAGTTTGCCGGCTATGAAGGGAATGGTGAGTTACTGGTACCATTTCGCCATAATGTTCGAAGCGCTCTTCATCTTGACGACCATAGACACCGGTACCAGGGTTGCGCGATTCATCTTGCAGGAGATCCTTAGTCCTGTTTACAAGAATTTCGAAAGCGGCACATGGTTGCCGGGAGTTGCCATTACCAGCTTCCTGGTTACAGGCTCGTGGTACTACCTGCTGAGAGGCGGCACCATTGCCACACTTTGGCCAATGCTAGGTTTGGCAAATGGGCTTCTATCTGTGATAGCGTTAGCGATCGGCACGACGTACATTTTGCACCGCTCGTCTAAGAAGGTGTACGCGCTGAGCACATTCGTTCCGTTTGTCTACATGGCGTCGACGATAATGACCTGCGGCGTTCAGTTTACGTGGAAGCTTTGGACCGGTCCGCACAAAGACATCGTCGGCGATTTCGTAAAAATAGCGCTGGCACTAGCTATTATGACTCTAGCTTTGGTTGTGAGTGCAATATGCGTCGTGAGGTGGGTGAAAGCGCTTACCTGTCCCGAATGTGTGCCTTCTGAAACAGAACCCGAGCGCGACCTTATGCGCTTAGCCGAAGGTATTGACGTTGGCGAATAGGCACCGAAGATACCTTTCGAATGATTCGGAGAGTTCTCTATTTGGCTGACTTGCTGAATACCAGCGACATTCTGAACGACTTGTCCCAATCGGTCTCAGGGCGGGAGGTTATCGGTATAAGCAGGTTGTTGAGCATATTGTTGGCTAGGTAGCTTAGTCTCAAACTCAGCGACGAGGTCAACTTGTAAGTGAGATTGAGCCGAATGTCTGTAAGTGGATTGTCGGTGAACGGCTCTATGAAGCGAAGATCGCCGTCGAGTGTGGTGTCGGAAGTGAGAGGCACCTTCAATCCAAAATTGTATACCGGAACCAACGACCTTTCGGTGAAACCTTCCCTATTGATCTTCGCAACGCTCGCCAGCGATATCTCAGACTCCAGCACAGAGAACAAAGTCTTCCCCAAACCCACTGCGAACATATAGTAACCGGCCTTCTTTGGGTAGTCCCGCAAGTTAGGTTCGCGAGTGCGGTAGTTCGCTGCGACCCTAATAAACCGGTAGCCTTCTTTCCCCGACGAAAGCCTTAGCCCCAGATCGGCAGTAAATGTGCTCAGATCAGTTTCGTTTACCTTTGTCTTGCTGTAAGTCCGGCTCCGACCAAAACTATAACCTGTCCTGAGCCAGATTCGCTGAATGCGGTTGTCGCGCAAAAGATTTATCCGGCCGGTGAAATGGTCTGAGATCTTCGACGTGAAGGCGTTCAGTTCAAACTCCGTAGTTGCCAAGGCGCGGCGGCGGTTTTGAGATAGCTTTGGCACAGAGATGTTCTTCGACGTCGCCTTCGCGGGTTCATCAGCCGGATTCTGCGTTGAAGATCCGGAAGGCATAGCCCGAATTTGCTCAGAAGCTGTGGGAACAGTTACAGTCTGCGATGAATTACCGGCCTGCCGGACTTCTTGCGCAAGCACTAGTTGAACGCCAAGTGTACACCATAGCGTTCCAATCGTCAAGATATTTGTTGCGCTTCGTCCTGCGAAGGGCATAGCGCGTTTAATAGAAGATGGAATGCCCATCACCTCCTGCTTCTTGGCTTGATACATCATCTCGAAATTCCCCCTGGTTGCAAGTTTCCAAAAGCTAATGACGGATACGAGCCGTGCTGGTAACAATAACATACAATCGAGAGCTGTAGTGCGTCAAACGCTGCCATTGGAGCTCACGCTGCGCAAAGGAAGTCTCTACCCTCGGCATATCCCAGTTCTTGGAGCCTTTGCCTTATCAGTCCTCGCGCGCCAAGTGAGCTTACCGCAGCGATGACGAACACGTCTTTTCCAACAAGCCAGTCAGGCGCAACCACGGGCAGCCCGCGCAGAGTACCGCCGATCTTCTTTGGATCTATATCTACTACAGCAACCGGAACAAGTCCCTCGCGTGTCAAATGCTTCAACAGTCGTCTTCCTGTCTGGCCGGCTCCCCAAACCACAATGGGTTCCCCGAGTTCCCCTAGCAGGATACTTAGATAGTGCGCTTTGGCGCGCAGAAAAGCCTCAACGGAGCAGCGGGGATCAGTCATGGTTACTCGACCGACAGTATGCCGCCAGAAAAGCAAGGTTCGTGGCACCTTTGCTATCTGCTTTCCGTGCAGGTGATACCGAAGCCAAAGATCGTAGTCCTCAACCCAGCCAGCATCGCGGTAACCTCCAAGCTCTTCCAACTCGCGGCGACGAAGCATGACACTCGGGTGCACTACAGGACTTTCCACGAAGATGTCTCGAGCTATTTCCTCGGGACTAACCAGCGAATTGAGCCACTGCTCGTATCTAACCATTCCACCGAGTAAGTTACTCCTGGGAAAGATACGCACCAAACTGCTACAGACGCTAATCTCAGGGTGCGAGTCCATAAAATCAACCTGCTCTGCCAGTCGACAGCGGTGACTGATATCATCAGCGTCCATACGGGCAATCAGCTCGCCGCTGCAAAACTTGAGTCCCTCATTCAAGGCTGAAACGAGCCCTGTGTGTGGGGTGCGGTGGACAATGATCCGGGCATCCTGTTTAGATAGGTTGTCAAGTATTTCGGGAGTTTGGTCTATCGAACCATCGTCGACAACTACCAGCTCAAAATCCTGCATTGTTTGACGCAGTATGCTGAGCACTGCAGCCTCAACGGTCGAGGCTGAGTTGTATACTGGCATCAAGACGGAAACCTTCGGCTTCATAGAGCTTACCAAGCGAGCAACACAAAATGCTGTCAGGGTCGATACACAATCTGAAATCCATCCCACAATTTGACGCGCGGCAGGAGCCGCAATATAGTATAATCGCTTCGGGTCAGATTCATGTTGCTGATACAGACCGGAAACATCTGCGAAGTGCTGAAGTAGACATTAAGGAGGGCACACATGAGAAGGCACACGGCGTGGATACTGACGTTGGCGATCACACTTTGCACATTTGGAACTCTCGCGGCAGATGAGGTAGCAGTTGCCCCTGTTGCACCAGCACCTGTAAGTCAGCAGCCGGTTATCAACCCTGACACACAGATATTTAAACGAACCGTCTGCGTGGACGGCAGAATAGAGGACGGTGAGTGGGACGTCTTCTACAGCTTCTCGTCCGAAGGCTGGCAGGTGACTACATACGCAGATTGGGATTGGAAGAACCTTTACGTCGGCGCCAGATCTAACAAGCCCTTCGATCTACTTTGCACGCTGGATGCCAACGACGATGGCTGGTTCCACGGCGATGAAAACTACGAGTTCAAGATCACTCGTTCCGCCGACGGGAATTTAGTCACCGCGGTCTCACGTTACGAATCACGAAACGTGAAGACTCCCACACCGACACCGGTGAGCGAAAGCGAAGCTTCATTGGTAGAAGTCAAAGGCGGGCAGTCCGCCGAACAGTATGAGATTGAGATGCGAGTGCCGTTTGTGCTTATTCGAAACTTCAAACCGTCATCTGGAACAAAAGTAGGTTTACAAATCAACGTAAAAGCATCGCCTGAAGATACAGCCTGGGTGCCTACTAATCTGCTAGGAGACGTCGCTCACTGCGTCCTGGTTGCTAAAAAGTTCGCATCTTTGAAACCACTGGAACTTGGCTTCGATCTCAAAGACTCCTCTGTTGCCCACGGTGAGGCTTTGGTTGGGCGTTTTCATATGACAAATGCCGGCACCGAGACGTTGGATGTCAGGAGTTTTGTAATCGCGGGCGAGGGCAAAGCCGGTGCATATCTAAGTAGCGAGCGAATTAGGCTGGAAGGCCTGCCCCCCAAGAAACACTTTGCCCACAACACCAGCACTATCATACCTTCCGAAATGCCAGTAGGAAGTTGGGCGCTGGGTGCAGAGGTTAGATCTGAAGATGCTAGGTTGGGGGGAGCCCTTGTGAGTTTCGACGTGGTAGAACCGTTCGAATTAGAGCTAAAGCTTCCCGCAACGGAGGTGCCGGCTGATACGGCTGGGGTAACGATCCAGGTTGCGATAAAGAACAACACTCGCAGGTCTGCACGCGGTAAGGTGAAGATAATCCTGCCGGTCGGTTGGGAGATCGTGAAGAATGCCGATGTCAGGGAGTTCATAGTCAACCCGAGAGGTTCCACATCTTTTGCCACATTCAAAGCCAAGCCGCCCATAGGTGAATTGGGACAGGTGCCGGTTAGGGCCGAGGTAACTATCGGTGGCCAAACACGGACTGTTCAGGGCTCATTCAATGTGGTGGCTCGCTAGTCAGCAAAACCCCTCACAGTCTGCGCTAGGAATTTGCAAAAGCAGGCTAGACAATCTTTTCCCAGATTGCCTGGCTCCGCGAACTTAGGTTGGCAAGCTGAGGGATTTCGAACCTGTTGCCATCAATGTCGATGAGCAAATAGCGCCCCGGCTCGATCTCGTGTATACTCTCACGGATGTTGCGCATAATGAATTTCCGCCTTCCGCGGTCTGTTTCAACATCCCAATAGATGCTCCCGAATTCCTTTTTCGCCTCATTAATCTTGGTTATCTTGGGGACAAAGTAACGTTTGTCGAGCTCAGTTTCAATTAATTGTCGCGTCGGGACATCCAAGTCGCGCAGACTTCGAATCATGCCTATCTCGCGGCCGGTTATAGCATCCATCAGTCCTATGAAATTATCGAGGTCCGTTAAAGGAAAAGCGCGGACAGGTCTGACCTTTAGATAAGTTCTGTCGTTTTCGATAGTTAGCATCAGTGCGTCGCCGCGCTTTGCGAAACGCAGTTTCTTGGGATCAAGATACTGCAGTTCGCCTGAATCTTCTGTCTCTTCTTTGTAATCCAGTGTCCAATCGGGCATTCTAACCGTCCACCGCCTTTATCTTGGACAGCTCCTGTTGAATCTCCACCAACCTGCGATAGACGCCGTGGCGCTCCATTAGTTCATCGTGCGTACCCATCTCCACAATGCGTCCTTCCTCTAGTACTACGAGTCTGTCAGCTTGGCGCAGCGTAGATAGTCTGTGCGCAATCGCGAAAGTGGTGCGGTTCTTAACCAACCGCGCCAGCGCCTGTTGAATCTGACTTTCTGCCTGGGTGTCTACGTTTGAGGTAGCCTCATCAAGAATGAGTATTTTGGGGTCGCAGAGTATAGCTCGGGCTATAGAAATCCGCTGCCTTTCACCCCCGGACAATCGCCCCCCTCGCTCGCCGACCATGGAGTCGTAACCGTCGGGCAAGCGCATTATGAACTCGTGCGCATTGGCGGCTTTCGCAGCGCGAATGATCTCCTCGCGGCTGGCATCTTTCTTCGCATAAGCTATGTTCTCTGCAATAGTGCCATTGAACAAGAACGGCTCCTGAAGCACTACCCCGATCTGACGTCTCAGATCCCTGAGCTTGATCTTTCGAACGTCGACGCCGTCGATCAGTATCTGCCCCTCGGTAACATCGTAGAAGCGGCAGATAAGGTTTATCATTGTTGTCTTGCCGGCGCCGCTGTGGCCTACGAGCCCGATCATCTCGCCGGGTTTGACATGCAGATTGATGTCTTTGAGAACAGGATTTATCGGCTCGTAACCAAAATGCACGTTTCGGAACTCGACTTCACCCTTTATGTCAGGCATGCTGACCGCGTCCGGAGCGTCGGCTATCTCGACCTCCTGGTCAAGCACCTCAAAAATGCGCTCGGTTGCCGTCAGACTCGAGGACATAAAATCTCCGCTGCGACAGATAACTTGCAAGTGGGCGTAAAACATACCGATGTATCCCAAGAACGCCATCAATGTTCCAGGGCTCTGATCATGCATAATGACGCCGTATCCGCCGACAAGCCACACAAGTGCAGTGCTGAAGTTTGTGAGCAGACTGATAGTGGGCCAGAATGTACTTGCTGCAGTGGCAAGTTGCACCTCCGCATTGTAGGCGGCGCTAGTACGTTCTGTGAAGCGCGCTATCTCCTGAGCTTCTTGGGCGAACGCTTTTATGACTCGTATTCCGGCAAGGGAGTCGTGCAGTACTGCGGCCACACGCGATACCATGTGCCAATACTTGTGGTATCGCCTCATCATTTTCCGGAAGTACATGCCGGAAATTAACGCCACGATCGGGCTCGGCACCAGCACCCAAAGGGCGAGTTCCCACGACATTTTGAACATCATCACACAAGTGCCCACCAACAGCAGCGCCCCACTCACATAGGAGGTTAGGATGTTGTTCATAAAGCTGTTGAGGGCGCTGGTGTCCTGAGTTACGCGCGCCATTATGGAACCGATCTGCCGCTTGTCAAAATAACTCAAACTCAGCCGCTGAAGCTGTTGATAGAGCTGCACGCGCACATCCAAAGTCAATCGGCTTGCCAGCCAGGCTGTGTGGCGTCCCAGAATAATTGCACAAATCCAGGAGATAAGCCAAATACACAAATAAGCGAGTACTATGGTTACGAGTATGTTTACTCGGGGCGATCTACCTGTGAGGTGAAGCACGAACGGCAGATGCACTGCTCGACCGAACAAGTTATCCCAGAAAGGCTTGTTAAGATACGGAATCGTAAGCCCAATAGCCGTCGTGAGGAGCATCAGCACTTCGACAAGGAGCAGCCGACCCCAGTACGGCTTCGTGAGACTCAAGAGCCTTTTCAAAACTTTGGCTTTGTTAAGACAGGCCGGACAAACCTTACTGCCTTCGGGCAGCAATCGACCACAGACTTCACAGCGTCTGTCCTCTTCCAGTTCTACATCCGGAACGCGCTCTTCCTGAACCAGCGATTCGAGAGCCTTCGCAACTTTGTTGAAGCGAGACGCTAGAGTGTGGGTGTAATGGATGAGATCAACTACTTTCCCGTCGACCCCGACTTCCAGCACGCCGCTGCCGACAAGAAACTCAGTGTTGACTTCAGATATATCCTTGAGAGGAATGCAGTGAAGGAGATGAGCTTTGTCACCCTCAGGTAGGAATACGTACGCCCGTTCCTTGGTGGCAACCAGCCACCTTTCGCCGAATCTTCCACCGCCATCGATGTCGCTGCGTACAGCCAGTTCAGGTTCTCGGTCGGTTCCCTCGAGCCTCCTGAGCTCCGACAGGACGCTCTCTGGCAGCGGTTCCACAATAGCCATTATTCAATTCCTCGCGCTCAGCACTGAAAGTTGTGTTAGCGAGCCTTTTCATTATAGCATCATACATTTTAATAGTCTACCCTCATGCGAATGGTTTAATCCAAAAACTGCTCATTGCGGAATACGGCAGACCGCACGCAGCTATAAAGCCTCGGCCCGCTGTCAGGAAAAATTGAAGAATACTGCTCGTTGACTTGTCCGGCAGGGCGGGTATAAAGTATAGGCTGATGCCAAAATGTACCTTTCTTATGTTCTTGGACAAGTAATAAAAGACCCCGAAGATCGCGAATTCGGAAGGTTGGTTGATCTGATTGTATCGCCGGGGCCGCACCTACCGGTCGTATCGGCGGTGGTAGTCAGAGTAAGTAAGCGGCGGACTCGCGACGTGGCCTGGCACTGCTTTAACTACGATCCAGAAAAAGAGCGGTTCTCCCTCGCAGTGCCGGTTGACCAAGTCGAGGAGTACGAGATTGCAGATGAAGATTTGCTGCTTGCACGCAACGTGCTGGACAAGCAGATAGTGGATGTTCACGACTACCGCGTAGTCCGAGTGAATGACGTGCGCCTTGAGCCGTCCGGTGGTCGGCTGTATCTGGTCGGAGTCGATGCCAGTACGAGAGGGCTGCTGCGGCGAATGGGTCTGATGCATGTCTTCGACAAGTTGGCGAAAATAACGGGTATTAAGCTGCGCTCCAAGGTAATAGGTTGGCACGATGTGGAAGCCTTTGAGCGCGGGGTGGGAAGGATCAAGCTTCGTGTCTCGGCAAAGAGGTTGAGCGAGCTGCATCCTGCTGATATTGCCCGCATCCTAAATGAACTTGACCCCGACCAACGAACAGATGTGATAGAAGACCTGGACGTGCAAACTGCTGCAGATGTGCTCGTAGAAACTGATCCGAAGGTACAGGCATCGATAGTGGAAAACTTGGAAGACGAATTAGCCGCGGACATCTTAGAAGAAATGGAACCGGATGAGGCGGCGGACGTATTGGGGGACATAAGTGAGGAGCGCCGCGAAGATATCCTTGAAGAAATGGAACCTGAGGAGGCTGAGGAGGTCAAAGAACTTCTTGCCTATGATGAGAAAACGGCGGGCGGTCTTATGACTACCGAATATGTTGCAATTTCCAAGGATATGACTGCCCAAGAAGTTATCGAGCGAATTAGGGAACTAGAGCCGGATGCTGAGACCATCTATTACATCTACGTTGTAGATTCCGCTCAGCATCTAGTGGGCGTTATATCACTGCGCGACCTAATCGTCGCAAAGCCGGACCAGCGCGTTGAAGAGTTTATGATCGATAAAGTGATACACGTACACACGGATGCCTCGGTTGAGGAGGTCATCCAAACTCTGACAGACTACAACTTGCTGGCGGTTCCGGTAGTTGATGAAGAAAACAAGATCCGAGGCATCATCACCGTCGACGACGCGCTTGAAGAAGTGCTGCCGGAAGACTGGCGGCGGCGCGTACCGAGGATATGGCGATGAAAGCTGGACAGATGATAGGCAGAACTAATCGGTCGGCTGAAAACAGCGAGCCAGGTGGCGAAGGCGACCCGCCTTTGCGTAGCACGTTCGCGCTCGCTCAAACTAAAATCCTATACTTAGCACCTGAGTTGAAAGGAGGTGAGCGATATGAGGCGACTCGGCCGCCACAAACTGCTTGCTCTGCTTGCAGTTATTGGGCCGGGGATGATTACTTCCGCCGCGGACAACGACGCGGCAGGGATAATTACATATGCCCAGGCCGGCGCCAAATATCGCTTCGACCTCCTGTGGGTAATTGTGCTAATAACATTCGTGCTGGCAATGGTTCAGGAAATGTCGGCACGGATGGGTACCGTTACTCAGAAGGGGCTTGGGGAGCTCATCCGCGAGAACTTCGGTGTCAAGTGGGCAATGTTTGCTCTTGGCGCCCTGTTTGTTGCAAACCTGGGTGTGACAGTGGCGAACTTTGCAGGGATAGCCATGAGCCTGGAGATATTCGGCTTGCCAAGGTATGTCACAGTGCCGGCGGCCGCGGCGATTATATGGTTGCTGGTGGTAAGGGGGAGCTTTCGAGTTGTAGAGAAAGTGTTTATGGCGATAATGGTCCTCTACGCCACCTACATCGTTTCCGGTTTTCTAGCTCGCCCTGACTGGGGCGAAGTTTTCAGGAGCGTTTATTCCCCCAATCTCGAAAGCCTGCATGTGAAACCTGATTTCCTTTTTCTCACTATCGCCGTAATTGGCACTACCATTACCCCGTGGATGCAGTTCTTCTTACAAGCAACAGTCGTGGACAAAGGGGTTCGTGTAGAGCACTATGGTTACCAGAAGCTTGATGTATTTGTCGGGTCTTTCCTTACGGACTTGGTGTCATTCTTCATAATAGTCTCCACGGCTGTGATGATCTACGATGCTAGCGGTGGTCCGGTGCCTATACAAAACGCTGCTGAGGCAGCTGCTGCCCTGCGACCCGCAGCGCATGGCTATGCCGAGAAATTGTTTGCGATTGGGCTGTTGGGAGCGTCTATGTTAGGTGCATCTGTCGTGCCGCTTTCAACAGCATACTCTTACTGCGAGGCATTCGGTTGGGAAATCGGTATATCGCGCAAGCTCAACGAAGCCCCCACGTTTTACAGTATCTACACATTCTGCATACTTGTGGGGGTAGTTGTCGTTCTTCTTCCAAGCGTGCACCTTGTAAACACGATGATCAGCGCTCAAGCAGTCAACGGTATACTGCTGCCAGTTATTCTTGTATTTATGCTCAAACTCGTCAACAGTAGGGATGTCATGAACGGCTACGTCAATTCCCGCGCGTACAATGCGGTTGTGTGGACTATGGCGACCGTTTTGATCGCTATGACGCTGGCATGGCTTGTAGGCACTTTTTTGGGATACTAACGGCTGCAGCGAAAGGTAGTCTTCAGTAAAACCAGGACTTTTCCATCAGGAATGGTGTAACTTCTCGAAACCCGAGGCGTCTAAACAATTGCCACATCGCCCAGGGCTATCCAATGTGGTAGCAGTTGACCGAATCGGTTAATTCCTCCTCTCTAGAAGCACTTAAGCGGTCGATATGGGCGTTGCCTAAGGCGAATAGCGGCTTTTGTGTAGTGTGGCGGCCGGCTTCGTTATCACCCCCACCCCCATTCCCCCGCAGCCGGCCGCTGCCGTGTTTTCCCCTATAGCGTCCCCTACGGCTGCGATGTCAATTGACCATCCCAGGCGGCAAAGCTTATAATGATGCCGTCAGAAAAAGACGGGGTAGATTGAGTTGGTTCTGAAACTTGCTTTGCCCAAAGGTAGCCTTCAAGAAGCGACATTCGAGCTATTAAGGAAAGCAGGCTGGGACTTCCGCGTCGATGCGCGCTCTTACCATCCCTCTTGCGACGATCCAGAGATCCAGGCGACGCTTTTGCGTGCTCAGGAGATTCCCCGCTATGTTGAAATGGGTGTTTTGGATGCCGGGATCACCGGCTATGACAACGTTAAGGAGTGCGACTCCGACGTTCACGAAGTCTGCGAGCTCGTCTATTCGAAAGCAACGCAGAGGCCCTTCAGATGGGTGCTTGCAGTGCCAAAGGGATCCCCCATCCGAAGCGTAAAAGATCTGGAAGGTAAGCGAATTGCTACTGAACTCGTGAACTTTACCAAGCGCTACCTTGCTGAAAGAGGCGTAAACGCGCATGTTGAATTTTCCTGGGGGGCAACTGAAGTAAAGGTGCCGGATCTGGTTGACGCAATAGTCGATGGAACCGAGACAGGAACCACGCTGCAAGCACACGGGTTGGAAATCATAGATACGCTGTTGGAATCGACCACACGGCTGATAGCCAACCACGAGGCATGGAAGGATCCATGGAAGCGGCAGAAGCTGGAAAGCCTGGCGATGCTGCTTCAAGCTGCATTGAATGCTGAGGGCTTTGTGGGACTGAAAATGAACGTGCCGAATGAGAAACTGGAAGAAGTTCTTAGTGTGCTCCCTTCGCTCAAGAAACCGACCCTATCACCTCTTGCGGGGAACGAGTGGGTGGCAGTCGAAATCATCGTCGAGGAAAAGAAGGTGCGGGAACTTGTCCCCAAGCTCAAGCGCGCCGGTGCGTCTGGTATAGTTGAGTATCCTCTTAACAAGGTCATCTATTAAGTTGAATTTCAGCGGTATCATGGTTCTGCCGGTTCGAAGCTGGCAACCGGCGTCTGAGGTGCTTCTTGATCGCGCATCTTTGTGGTGAGCTGAGAAGAGTTGATGCGGACTACGTAGTGGTAGACGTCGGTGGCGTCGGCTATAAGGTATACACGCCTCTGTGCGTTAGAGCGCAATTGCCTAATCTCGGAGAGAAGGTGAGTCTGCTTATCACAACTGTTGTTCGCGAAGACTCTATCACTCTTTATGGATTTACCGAAGAAGCCCAGCAGCAAATCTTCGAGCTTATGATCGGCGTTTCCGGAGTGGGACCGAGGCTCGCACTGAACATTCTTTCTATAATGTCGGTCGAACAAATAGTTTGCGCAATATCGAACGACGGATTTACTGAGCTGAGTAAGGTACCTGGTATAGGCACGAAAACCGCTCAGCGCATCGTATTAGAGCTGAAGGAGAAGATGACGGCGCTTGGATGGACGCCTGAAACGAGAAGTGCCCAAAGTGCCGAACTGAGAGTGGTCGACGATGCCGTCGAGGGATTGGTAGCATTGGGTTATTCTCGAAGCGATGCCCGTGCAGCTGTACAGAAGGTAATCGGTGAACAGCCCGGAAGCAGCACGAGCAGTCTGGTGACTGCCGCGTTGAAGCTCCTTTCAAAGAGCTGAGATTGCAGTTCGTGCTTGGGATGGCGCGCATACCCGCCCTGGAGACGTATTGGTATGGATGCAGAAAGCCGTGTCATATCACCGGTTCGCCGCGATGAGGACGCCGAGTTAGAGATTTCGCTTCGACCGCGTCTACTTAGCGAGTTTATCGGCCGGGACAAGATAAAGCAAAGCCTGAGCGTCTACATCGAAGCGGCAAAAAGGCGCGGAGAGCCCTTGGACCACGTGCTGTTGTACGGTCCCCCAGGGTTGGGTAAAACTACGCTGGCATACATTATCGCAAATGAATTAAACGCACCCATACGAGCTACATCCGGACCAGCCATAGAGCGGCCGGGCGACCTGGCAGCGATCCTTACCAATATCGAACCGTGCAGCGTGCTCTTCGTGGATGAGATCCATCGTCTGAGCAGGCCGATAGAGGAAATACTCTACCCGGCCATGGAGGATTTCCAGATAGATCTGGTTATCGGAAAAGGGCCTGCCGCGAGGTCGATCAAACTAGACCTACCCAGGTTCACCCTTATTGGAGCGACCACCCGCGCGGGACTCGTCACGTCGCCTCTCCGCGGACGCTTTGGCATCATATACAACTTCGAATTCTATGACGTGGAGAGCCTGAAGACTATTGTGACGCGGTCCGCGAAGATCCTTCAGATAGAAATAACTGACGACGGAGCATACGAAATAGCCAGTAGGTCCAGAGGAACACCGAGAGTCGCTAACAGGGTCTTGCGCAGGGTTAGAGATTATGCACAGGTTCGTGGAAACGGAATAATAGATAAGCAAGTAGCAATCAAGGGTTTGGCGATGCTCGAGATAGACGGGCAGGGTTTGGACGAAGGAGACCGCCGACTGCTTAGGACCATTATCGAAAAGTTCGACGGCGGGCCCGTGGGCATTGAAACCATTGCGGCTGCCGTAGGTGAGGAGCGCGACACCATAGAGGATGCTCACGAGCCGTACCTGATACAAATGGGTTTTCTCGCAAGAACTCCTCGCGGCCGCGTTGCCACGCGCCGTGCTTACGAACATTTCGGGCTGAATACGAACAGTTCTCAGGTCGGACTGTTCTGAGGGTAAGGTTTTGACTACTGAAAAGACCATGAAGTGTCCTAGGTGCGGAACAATAAACGGCAAGACGAACAGGTTCTGTCGGGGATGCGGTCTCAAGCTGGAAGGGTTGCAGACACAACCTGCTGCTCCCAACGTGACTGAGCGTGATGAGCTGGCTATCGGAGAACAACTTTTCGAGATCTGGCAGCTGTACTCGCAAGGCGATTTGGATGCGGCTCTCGCGCGCGTAAAACAAGTGCTGGAGCAGGCGCCAGACAGCTCGTCCGCTCATTCACTGCTTGCCCTCATCTACGAACGCAAAGCAGATCGGCTTTTCGAAGATGGAAAAGCGGACGAGGCACGTGAGCTGCTCAAGCAGGCGGTTGCCGAGTACGAGAAGATTATTGACTTAAACCCGGACAGCGCGGCAGATAGAGAAAAACTTGCAACCTTGCGAATGAGGCTTGCACTTCCGGAAGGTGCTGCGGTTACACCACCGAAACCCAGCCTGCGAGCAAGGCTGACATGGACACTGGATCTGCTGCCCAAACCTGTTTGGATCGCATTTGGCACTTTTCTCATTGTCCTTATCGTAGCAATTATAGCTTGGCCCGGCGCCAACAGTCGGAAGATACGGGAAGCCCAGTTCAGGTCTGCTAAAGAGAGTCGAGCTTCTGCTACCACAGTTTCCGTTCAGCCGCAGCCTCCCGCGTTGCGAGTGTATACGTTCCCAGCTGCTCCCTCTGCTAGCTTAGCAGGGCCGATTTCAGGGACACCGCAGGTATCATCCACCGGACGCCCCGCTCCGCCAAGAGTTGCGACAGAACCACTGAAACTTCCGCCGCTGCCGGCAAATGTTAAGATCGTTCCTGAATCCAAGGAGTCGACGGCGAAGAAAACGGAAACTGAATCAAAGCCTTCGTCAAAAGCCGAATCGCCCGCGGCAACTAAACCACCAGAGGCGGAGGAGCGGCCCACGAATCGTCCTAGCGGGGATGCTGCACTGCGCCAGGCAGTAGAATTTCGCAGGCAAGGCAGACACAGCGAGGCGCTTGCTGCAGCCCAAGAGGCAGCGAGGCTCTATCAAGCGGAGATTGAAGCCGGGACCAATGTGAATGCCGCACGGCTTGGGCTTCAGACGGCGCAAGCGCTTATCGAAGCTTCTAAACAAGCCTTGGCGGGATCGAATCAGGTCCAATGAACCGTGTAATACCAGTTGCGCTAGCCCTAATAGCAGGTGTCGCGTTTGGCGCTTACCCGGCAACTGCCGCTGAATCTCGTCCGCTGGTGCTGGTCTTCGAAGCCAATCGCGGGGAAGGCGTGGACAAAGACTTGGCTGCGACGACGACGCGAGCACTCAGAGACTATTTCCGAGAAACAAAACGCGTCGAAGCTGCAATCTTTGACCGGGAATCCCCTACTGTCTTGCGCGCCATCATGGACAAGATGCTCACACCGGATAAGGTGGCATCTTATGCGAGCAAGGACGAGAGAATCGAGGTTGCCCGGATACTTGGGTTCCAATACGCAGCGGGCGCGGAAATATCCGTGAAAAATGTGAAGGCCAAGCCCATCGGGTCTGGCTTGCTCGAGATTTTTCCTCCGAAACCTTTAGGGGAATCTGGAAGTAATGGTGAGCGTTCTTCGGAATCGGCACCTGCGGCATCTGCCGATCAAGACATCAGCGAAGCCGGTATGGAGACTGCCGTTGTTGAGATTAAGCTGTGGCTGGCGCGCGTCGGGGGTGGAAAACGCGACCGATGGGAGGTAGTCAGATCTTCGCAGGCTGTTGGCACCAGAGCGCTTGATTTGCTAAATGCGATGCACTCTGCAGCGAGTGCGGCTGTTCTCAGCATAACCCGTACGGCGTTTGCACAACTGCCCGTCGTAACGCAGCCCGAGCCAGTTACGGGCACAGAAAGCGTCGCCATCGGAGCAGATCAGCCTCCGGTAGCAGCAAGACCGACTGCCTCAGACTACGCGGCTCGCGCCGAGCAGAGCCTCGAAGCGGGTAACCTGGCGTTGGCAATAGAGCAGTTCAAGCGGGCGGTTGATGCAGATCCAACAAACCCCACGATCCGCATAAAGCTCGCCGAAGCGTATGCTCGCAGGGCAATGTACAAAGAAGCGGAAAACGAATTGGTACGAGCCAAAACGCTCGGCGGCGACGCAAAGCTCATCGCGGAAGCGCAGGCGCGGCTGGAACGACTCAAATCCGCGCAGATCGAGGTGACCATCGAACAGGTTCCGGAAACGCGAGTTTCACTGACAGAGCCGAAGACTACCAAGAGCACCAGTTCCGCCGTGGCAAAAATGATCGAAGGCGACAAGCTGTGGCGGGACGGCAAGCCAGACGAGGCGGCAGAAGCCTACAGGGAAGCCACAAGACTAGATCCCAAAGATTGGCGGGCCTATGAGCGACTGGCAGTAGTCAACGCCTCGATGTCGCTTTTCGGAGAAAGCCGCAAAGCTTTGGAGCAGCTGTCGACCGCACAACCTAGTCCGCCTTCGGAAACTGTCGCAAACCGCTACGAACTTTTGCGCGGCTACTTCGATACCTACTTTAACGCGCTTATACGCCAATATGAAGCTGCTGCAGCAGATTTCGAGAAGAAGATTATAAGTCGGGAGAGCTACTACAACACCGTAAAGGGAATTGCGATGAGGCTGGAGCTAATGGCCGGCTTCTTGAATGTTCTGCAGGTCCCGCCCCTGAGAAAACCCGCGCACCTTCGCAGGGTACTCGCCTGCGGACTTATGGCCCAGGCGGCTGCAAATCTGCTGGACTACCTGGAGACGAACTCGAGTACTTCTAAAACGAATGCAGAAGTATTTGCGTCACAGGCGAAAATCGAGATTCAAGGCGCTGCGAAGCTCGACGAAAACAAAATCTTGATAGAGTTCACCAGTGCTGGGGCCGGCTCCGGCGAAGGACAAAAGAGTTCGGAAGCAGAAGCCTCATCGCCGCAGTCATTTGCTCCCGCGAACGAGTAGCAATCCCGACTTTTTCTGGTCGATCGAATCAGGCCCACTACGGCAAATAAGCGCCAGCTGGGGCCATTACTCCAATTTGTGCAAATGCCCGTAGGGCTAACGTGACTCGGCATTTGCACTTATTTCACACCTATTTCCTGTAGTGCTTCTCTAAATACTCGATTATCTTGTCGTCATCGTCCGCTATCACGGTGCCGTCTTCGCAAACCAGGGTCGGGATGCCGGCTTGTCCTGAGATTTCGATAAGTTCCTTGCGGTCGGATTTTGCCTGAGGAACATTTATGCAAATGTAGTTTATTCCAAGTTCGGTCATCTTGGCGCGCACCCTTGCACAGTATGGGCACCATTCTGCTTGGTAGAGCTTAAGCAATTTGTCACCTCAATTTTGATTGTTCCGTATGTCGGGGCAGGCAACTGGTCTGCCCTTTCAAGTATTCCACCGTCAGGTGCTTGTCAAAACTAGCTCAGACACACATGAGCATGCTCTGCCATTGTAAAGGAAAAGAAGTTTCCTACGTCAAATTAATCAACACACTTGTTCTCAACTACTGTTTCGTCAGATCATTACGAGGAGGTTTTGGGAGATGAAGCGCTATTTGACTATGTTGATTGTCGCTGTGTCGGTTCTTTGTCTGGGTTGTTTGGTTTCGGCAGAGCCAATCAAACTTGCTTATAAGTTCACCAAGGGCGAACTAGACAAGTATCGTTCAAACGTGTCGATGAACGTAATCATGCCATCGTTGCCAGGCCTAGGAAATGTTCCCCCGATAAGCATTACTATGGAAACGGTCCAGCAAAGCCGTACTCTTGAGGTGCTCCCGGACGGCTCTGCCAAGATCCGCACAAGCTATTCCGTTTCCTCGGTGAAAATGTCCGGAGGGCCCAAGGGCAAAACGCCGCAAATTCCCAAGCAGAGCTTTTCGCTGGTTTTCACAATGAGTCCTCAAGGACGCGTTACCTCTGTTGAGGGCGCGGAGAAGCTCAAAAGGATGTTCGAGTCTGTGGGCTTGCCCAATTTCGACATGAGTTTTCTCACAAACCAGATGACCAATTATGTGCTCCTACCTGAAGAGCCCGTAGATGTTGGTTCCACCTGGAAGGAGGTTATTCAGTTTCCCTTGGGTTGGGGGGAGATGTCTGTGGAGTCCACTTTGGATTCATATGGAGGGCAGCTTTGGTCGCATACGACAGCGCATATAACGCAGAAGTTCACTGGTCGGGTGGATCTTGCGCAAGTTGTCAAGTCGCTGGCTAGTTCACCTTCGTGGTCGGAAAAGGAGCGTCAGGCGGTATCGCAGATCTCCGGCACTATGGATATGAACGGTACAATGACGTTTATTTTCGCACCCATCCTGGGTAAAATTCTCAAAGGCACCGGTCAAATGTGGGCAGATATGACGCTAAACATGCCGAGTGCAGCGGTGGCTGAAGGTGCTCCTGCCCAAATAAAGATGCAAATGGAGGTGAAGTTCAACCTCACCAGGTTTAAGTAACAGGCGCTGTTCCTTTGTGCTGACACCAAGCTCTGTACCAATGGAAAATTAACCGGTTAACTGCTTGTTCACTTTGTCGGTATGTAATTAAGCTTGAAGTCTACTGTCGATATTGTCACTTGGCCTGAGTAAAGAGAATTGTAATTTTTTTTCTTGCGCCCCTTGACAGCTTTGGGGTGTTGGGGTAAACTCTGAAACAGATGACGCGGGCGGGCTAGCAACTGCGCACTTACCGCAGGGGCGGTGATCTCGCCCGGGGAATGTGCGGTGCGTCGGGTCGATGAGCGCGTTAGCTCACAATTAGAATGTTATCGCAGCGGCTCGATGGACGCACAGGAGAGTCTGGTAGATGAAAGGAGGGACGCATTGAGTGCATAGTTGCTTCCTCTTCCGATACGCTACCAATGAGAAAAGGAGGGTTGACAATATGAAGAGAGTATTAGTCGTGACACCTATCTTGGCTTTGGTACTGTTACTCGTGTCCTGCACGGCCTGGACGGCAGCAGACTGGAAGTTGACGCTCACTCAGGGAGTATGGCAGTGGGGTACTTTTTACTGGCTGAATTCACAGCAAAGCGCATACGCTGGTGCCTTGAAAATGAAAGTCGAACAGTACGATTCAGCCCACCAGAACATCATCGCGACGTACTATAAGTGGATGTATTGCATCGACAAAGCCTGGTACGATTCAACTGATTGGTACGAGCGTGTCCAGGGCGGAATCCCATATAACAATATCCCAACTCTGACAGAGGAAAAATGGGCTCGCAAGGTCTGGCTGACCAACCGCTATGGTTGGGAAAGCTGGCTCGATACGGAGAAAGCGGCGGGTTTGCAACTTGCGATATGGGAAGTCATAACGGATGACACCTTGGACCTAAATACTGGTAATTTCTATGTGGTTAGTGGATTTTCGACGGGGGCCATTAACTACGCAAACACGTTGCTAAGCGTGGTACAGCCTGCTTCAGCCGCCGAAATTGCGGCCGACGTATACTACGTGAATGGCCAGAATATGAATGAGATCCCGCCCATTCCCGAACCTTTCACGCTCGTTCTGGCAACGCTCGGGATCGGCACAGTCGCCGGCTTGCGTAGACTGGTTGCTCGGTAAAGCTAAGCGGGGCTTACTAATGGATGCTGCGCAGAGGCGCAAGTTAGCCCGAACAGAGTAGCAGACTTGAACAGGGTCGGTTTATCCGACCCTTCTTTTTGTACGCATGGTAACGGCGTTCACCATATCTGTGCGTTGCCCTCCGAAAATGCCCCATTTGTTTTGTTCTAGACTAGAAGCTCCTGTTTGCCTTACAATAGCAATCGCGGCGGCAAACAAAAGAATACAAGGAGGCTGTCGGTGTCTGAAAAAGAAGTAATCGCCCAGCTAATCACAATGTCTCGCGAGCTTGGGCGACCCGAGAACGACTATGTCATACTAGGGGAGGGTAATACCTCTGCAAGGATAGACGATGAGCATTTCTTAGTTAAGGCCAGTGGTAAATACCTCGCAGATTCGGACGAAAACACATTCGTAAATGTCAGGCTGAAGGAAGCCCTGGCCATATTGGACCAGGATAATCTCACCGACGACGAGATTAAGGAACTCCTATTTGCAGCCTGTGCCGATCCAAAGAGTAACCTCAGACCCTCAATCGAAACCACGTTCCACGCTTACCTTTTGACCCTGCCTGGGGTCAATTTTGTAGGGCATACACACCCCACGCCAATTCTCGCGATGATGTGCAGCGTAAATGCAGAGAACATCATCCGGGGGCGAATATGTCCAGAAGAGATAGTCTTTTGCGGACCGGAGTCAGTCTACGTGGAGTACGGTGACCCAGGTTTCACTCTCGGCAAAAAGATCAGGGAAAACGTTTCTCAATACCTTGATAAATACGGATCCACCCCCAAGGTGATCTACGTGCAAAATCACGGATTGATAGCTTTGGCAGGGACGGCCGACGAAGTTCTGGCAGCTACCGCGGTAGCCTGCAAAGCAGCACGCGCACTGATGGGCGCTGTGATCTTCGGCGGTGTCCGTTATTTGCCAAAGGCGGACGTTGACCGAATATATGTTCGTCCTGACGAAGCTTACAGACTCGAGCAGATCAAACGCGCACGAAACCAACAATGAGAAGAGAGCATAAAAATGATTGATGTCTTAACCCGATACAAGAATCTTGATTACCCATTACCCCGTACTAATCTGGCTTGGAGAATGCACGAAGCCGGGGTAGAGAACTTCGGCAAAACAGGCAAACCCGACATCATTCCGCTTAGGCGTCCCAATCGAAACGAGGTTCTGGTTCGCGTCGATGCTATAGGGATCTGCTTTTCGGACGTAAAGCTGATCACCCAAGGTTCGTCACACCCGCGCATTACCGGCCGCGATCTCGCCAAGGAACCAGTGATCCCGGGGCATGAGGTCTCCCTGACAGTTGTCGAAGCCGGAGATGACTACAAGTCTTCCTACAAACCGGGAGACCGGTTCATCGTGCAGGCAGATGTCTACTACAAGGGTGTAAACCTTGCTTACGGCTATGCCCTCGAAGGCGGGATGCAGCAGTACGGCATAGTCGGCGAGCCGGTCCTGTCGGGCGATGAAGGCTCATATTTGATACCGGTGAAGCCGGACACAGGTTATGCTGAGGCGGCGCTGGTGGAGCCGTGGACTTGTGTAGTAGCCGCGTACCGCATTCAACCTAGAAAGACTTGGAAGTCGGGTGGGGTAGTCCTCATTGTCCAAATCGAAAGCGCGGATTACAGATTTGATTCCGAATTGTGGAGTGCCGGTTTGCCGCACAAGATCTTGTTTTCAGGCGCGGATGAGACGGTTGTATCGCTGGTAAAATCTGCTTTGGGACCTAGCGTCCAGATAACCGAGCTGCCATCAGTCGATTCGGACTCCTTAAGATCCGCGGTGAATGCACATACTGACGGCAGCGGTTTTGATGACATAGTCGTGCTGGGCACTCCTCAACCTGAGCTAGTCGAAAATCTTGCTGCAGCTCTTGCTAAGAACGGCGTGATGGCAATATTAGCTGAAAAGCCCATTACTCGATCAGTTAAAATCGACGTGGGAAGGGTCCACTACGACTATATCGACATTATCGGCTCTCGATCGCACAGGGTTATAGATGCGTATTCCAAAAGTCGTACAAGCGAGCTCACGCCCGGCGGCGCGGCCTGGTTCATTGGGGCCGCCGGACCTATGGGTCAGATGCACGTTCAGCGTTCGGTGCGCATGAAGGGCGCACCAGCTAAAATTCTATGTACGGATGTAGACAATTCTAGGCTAGACTACCTGCGTGCCGCTGTTGATACAGCGGCTCGGGATCGTGGTATCGATATCAGATACGTGAACCCCACGCAAGTCACGCAAGAGGAACTGAACAAGATCATCGAAGAACTTACCTCTGCAAGGGGCTTCGACGACATCGTGATAATGGCGCCAGTGGTTGCTACGATAGAGGGTGCGGTCGGATATCTTGCAGAGGGCGGCTTACTGAATATATTCGCCGGCGTGCCCAAGGGCACCATCGCAACAATCGATATAAGTTCAACGTACTTGAAAGGCAACAGGTTCGTTGGGTCCAGCGGTTCTAGACCCCAGGATATGATTGATACTTTGACGCTTACAGAAGCAGGTGAGTTGCCGGTGGTTAATTCGCTTGCTGCGATAGGCGGTATCGATGCTGTCGCTGAAGGTGTTAGGGCAGTGAAGGAGGCACGTTTCCCGGGAAAGATAGTTATATTCCCTCACATAAAGCTTCCTTTGACAGCCCTTTTTGATCTGGACAAAGTGGCACCTAACGTATTTACCAAGCTCAGAGATGGAAAGTTTTGGACAAAAGAAGCTGAGGAGGAGCTTCTGAGAAGCAGGTTGGAGTTGTAGAGATGCGGTTCAAGGACAAGGTTGTTCTGGTAACTGGTGCAGCCCAAGGACTTGGAGAGGCGATCTCATACAGATTCGCAAAAGAAGGCGCTGTTGTAGTGCTGGGCGACATAAACAAGCAGGGCGTCGAGACCACTTCAGAGCGCATAGCCAAGGAGTGTGGCACACGTACCATCGGTGTCAGGATGGACGTGACAGACGAAGCCGAAGTCGGCAGCGTCTACGAGATGATAAAACAAGAATTTGGTCGCTTGGATGTATTGATTGCGAATGCAGGAATACTCATTGCTCATCTTTTGACGGAGTTTCCAGTGAGCGAATGGCGAAAGGTCGTAGACGTGAATCTTGTCGGTTATATGATCTGCGCAAAGTACGCAGCGCAGATGATGCAGCAACAGAGAAGCGGCGTTATCATTCAGATAAACTCAAAGTCTGGTAAGAAAGGCTCATTCGGAAACTCTGCCTATGCAGCGAGCAAGTTCGGCGGGATAGGTCTCACTCAAAGCCTTGCACTTGAAATGGCACCATTTGGTGTAAGGGTAAATGCAGTGTGTCCCGGGAACATTTTGGAGGGCACTCTTTGGCAGCAGAGCCTGTTTGAGCAATATGCGAGGACTCAGGGGTTGACAATAGAACAAGTGCGACGGAAGTACCTTGACCAGGTACCTCTTGGGCGAAGCTGCACCTACGACGATGTTGCAAATGTAGTCCTGTTCCTCGCTTCAGACGAAGCGAGCTATATGACAGGTCAGGCTATAAACGTTACCGGCGGCCAAGAGATGCGTTAGACTGAGGTCAGCGCGCGATCAGTAGGAATCAAACACCTTTTGTGGTTAACCCCGCCGAACAGCGGTAGCCGGCTTCCCCCGCGTTACTTGCTTTCAGAATAGATTCTAGGGGCGTTAGTAGCGTAGGGATTCCGCCAGCTAAGTGAACTGTACGGGCTGCCGTACCTGCTATAGGGGTTCATCAGGTTGTTACCATACGGATTGCCGTAACGTCCGTAAGGATTCGAAATGCTTTCCGGATCGTATATATTGCTCGAAAGCTTTCCTAGATAGGTTCCGTCTGCCGCGTAGATCTTAGGTGGGTTTGTTGCGTACGGATTCTTCCAACTAGTCGTGCTGTAAGGGCTTCCGTATTTGCTGTAACTGTTCATCAGGTTGTTTGCGTATGGGCTACCGTACTTTCCATAAGGATTCGATATGCTTTCTGGGTCATAAGGGTTATTCGAAAGCTTACCCAGATAAGTGCGTTGATCAGTTCGAACCTGCATGGTAGTCGTACTTTTTTGTAAGCTTCCTGCGATACCACCGATACTTGGCGTGATTGGATTGATACTCCAACTTGGTGAGCTCTTTGTGTACGTCGATGTTGTCGACCGGGCGCTGGTGTTGAGCGCGCTGACTCCCAGCGAAGGCGAACTTGTAATTCCGTAAGAAGTACTGGACAGGCGCGAGGTGGTCGTCAAGGATGATCGCACGTTGGGAATATCACACTCACTGACCCTACCGTTTTTGAACCGTATGGTAATCGAGCCGTAATACCAGACTTCTTCAGAGAATGTGGTGTACTTCTTGCAGGAGTCAGGTGCTCCGAGTGCTGTCCTTACGTCACTTGTGCTCAACCCGTTGAAACGGTAGGTGATTTCAGCGCGTGCATTCGGCAATACTGCAGTTATCAGGCCGACAAGACCCATCGTCACTACCAGCCATCTTCCCATGGCACTCCCTCCGCGCAGCGTCTTCTGATTGGGCAGTAGTTTGATTTCCCACTTGTAGAATGCCCCACAAAGCGTTCGTTGTCAATGTGAACTTTCCGACTCGGTTTCAAAATTCTTCCTTGTGATCTCGCGACATAAGATCAGCCACTGCTTGTCGCGGCGGTTTCCCTTCGAAAAGCACCGCGTACACTTCGTGCGTTATAGGCATGTATACATCGTGCTTCCGACTCAGAAGATACGCGGCTCTGCACGTATACATGCCTTCGGCTACCTGTCCTAGCGCCTGCAGACTTTCGGTGAGCGTTTTGCCTTCTCCGAGCATAATTCCCAAGCGCAAGTTTCTCGATAGACGGCTCGCACAAGTTGCCATCAGATCGCCGAATCCTGACAGTCCAGTGAACGTTCTGGGGTCAGCTCCCAAGACTGATCCCAGGCGAATCATCTCAACTACGCCACGGGTAACCAGTGTTGCTTTGGTGTTATCTCCGTAGCCAAGACCGTCGGAAATGCCTGCACCGATTGCAAGCACGTTCTTTAGTGCGCCTCCAAGTTCTACCCCTACTACGTCCGAGTTTCGGTATACTCGTAGGTTCGGCGCCGAAAAAAGTTCCTGCGCTGCCAAAGCCTTTTCGGGATTGGACGAAGCTACCACTGTAGCTGTGGGAATACCGTTTGCAAGCTCGACTGCGAGATTAGGACCTGATAGCACAACGCAGCTGGTGCCTATCTCCTCGCCTAGCTCATCTGCTATTACTTGGGATCCGCGCAGTCCGCTTTGGCTTTCCAGTCCCTTGCCTGCGTTTACGAGCAGTTTATCTGGGTCCAAGCGTCCCCTCAGCTTCCGCGAAACCTCGCGAACACCTGTGCTCGGTACTGCCAGCACTACGGCTTCGCACCCCTCCAACGCCTCGTCAAGACACGGTGTAGGATCTACTGTGTCTGGCAGCTTTGTGCCAGGCAAGTAACGTAGGTTCTCTCGATATCGCGCAAGGGCTTCAGTTTCTTCCGGCAGTCCCCAGAGGCAGACTTTGTGTCCTTTTCTAGCCAGCAAAACAGCAAGTGCCGTGCCCCAGCTGCCGGAGCCCAACACGGCAGTTTTCACTTGTTGCTCCTAACTTTCCTAAGCGAAATGCCCGTCTCAGAATCGGGCGCATAATTATGTCTAAAGCAGAGCTTTAGCTACCTTGCGGATAGCGATTGCCGTTAGGTCGCAGTCTTCCTCGGTCATCTGCGGAGGGATGTCCAGGTGTATGGTGCGGCTCAGATAATCCAGCGTATTAGGACACATATCCGGACTGTACTCAGCCCTGCCGCCTTTTTGGGTATAGTATGGGCAAGTGTACGGGCAGCCCTCAGGAGTTGCTGTCACCTTGTCCATTATCATCTTCCAGTGTGCGTAAATGTGCCAGTCTGGAACCCCCTTGGAATAGATGCATCCTGCGGGCACGCCTTCCGCCGTCAATGCCTTTGCGAACTTCTCAGTTGTCTCGGCATCCTTTAGGAAGAACATGAGGCAGATTCCAGTGTCGCCTTCTTCGTCATTGAGCCGACGGAAGGTGATGCCAGGGATGTCGGAAATCTGATCCTTGATGCGCTTCTTGTGAGCACGCATCCGCGCAAGCAGACCATCCAGCTTGCGAAGCTGAGCTAACGCGACCGCGCCATGAAGCTCACTCATTCTGAAGTTGACGCCCGGAAACACTTCACCCTCGTAGCGAGGCAGAGCGAACCGGTCAGGTCTCCAACACGCAGCAGTGTCATGATATGCTTGAGCGCGGTCGTAAAGCAGTAGGTCGTTGGTTACAACTATGCCGCCTTCGCCCGACGTGATAATCTTGTGATATTGTAAGCTGAAAGCATTGCAGTCGCCGAATGAGCCAAGCCGTTTGCCTTTGTAGCTACCGCCGCACGACTGAGCAACATCTTCAATCACCTTCAGCCCATGCTTGCGCGCGATTTCCATGATTCGGTCCATATCGCACGGGACGCCTCGCATATGTACGGGTATGACAGCTTTAGTGCGAGGGGTTATCTTGCGTTCGAAATCTTCGGGATCGAGCGTCAGCGAATCGTCTACCTCTGCAATCACCGGTATGGCTTTGGCCGCAACAACCGCGGCGCACGTTGCGAAGAAAGTGTAGCCGGGAATTATCACCTCATCGCCGGGACCTACGCCGACTGCAATCAGGGAACATATAAGCGCCGAGGTACACGAGTTTACTGCAAGCGCGTACTTCATACCGACCATTTCGGCAAATCTCTCTTCGAGCTGCCTCACCTTTGAAGGAAAATCAGCAGGTCCATAGTACCGGAACAGGTACTTGTGTTCGAGTACCTCCAGCACTTCCTTTTTTTCTTCTTCACCGATTTCCAATCCGCCGGGATACATCGGCGGAAGTGGTGTTGTCTTAACCGGATTGCCACCATCAATTGCTAGCTTCTCGTCAACTATTGACATAGTTGGCTTACCTCCTTAAAAGTTAGATACGCATAGACGCGCTCAATTTTCCTGATTGGCCATTTGTATAATACCAGTTAGCCCATCTACTTGGTATTTCCTCTTACTCGTCTAGATAGATACGAGCAACTCGGCTTCCTATGTTGCAAAGCAGCTCGTATGATATAGTTCCGATCCTCGATGCAATAGCACTTACACTCAGATAGTCGTATCCTCCTCCGTAGAGTATTACTTCGTCACCAACATCTACTCCGGACACGTTGGTCACGTCTATCATCGTTTGATCCATGCAAACCCTGCCAACAACAGGAACTCTAACCCCTTTCACAGCCGCTTCGCCGCAGTTAGACAGTCTGCGCGAGTAGCCGTCAGCATATCCGATCGGAATAGTGGCTATAAGCCGAGCTTCTGGGGCAACGTATGTGCGTCCATAACTGATTGGGGTTCCTGGGCGAACCCTTTTGAGAAAGACAATTCGCGTCTTCAACGTCAAGCATTCGCGCACTTGCACCGTTCGAGGCGAACTGTCTGACGGGTACAGTCCGTATATTATTATCCCTGGTCTCACTGCATCAAAATCTGCTTCTGGATAAGCTAAGATCGCGGCACTGTTGGAAGCGTGGACAAGCAAGTTTCTCGATACACCTGGACATTCTCGCCTTATGGCATCAACAGTGTCCCTGAACAGTGCTATCTGAGCTTTAGTGAACGAGGAATCTGCCTCGTCGGCGCTCGGGAAGTGGGTAAATACGCCTTCTACGCTTATACCAGGTAGAGCCAAGATCTTGCGAACAAAATCGACAGCTTCCTCTGGCTGGATTCCGATACGTCCCATACCAGTGTCGATTTTGACATGCACCAATGCCCGCTTTCCCTGTTTTATTGCGGCTTCGGACATGGCTTGTGCAAACTTCAAGTCGCAGCAGGTAGCTGTAGCTTCGAGTCGAACTATTTCTTCGGTCGCATCACGCTCGCAGCATCCTAGGATCAGTAGGGGTGCTTCGATGCCCGCGTTGCGTAGCTCTGATGCCTCGTCGAGGCAAGCAACCCCCAGCATATCGGCGCCTGCTTGCAAACACGCTCGCGAGACCTGTACGGACCCGTGTCCATAGGCGTTGGCTTTCACGGCGGGAATGATCTTCACTTGCGGCCCGACACGCCTGCGGATAGCCTGAATGTTTTCCCTTATCGCTGAGAGATCTATCTCGGCAACAGTGGACCTTGTCACTGCTCGGCAACCACCTTGTTGCGCAGCACGCCGACCTTCTCCACCACAACTTCCATCACATCGCCAGGGAACACGGGTTTCATTCCTTCCGGTGTGCCCGTCGATATCACGTCGCCAGGATAGAGTGTGTGAAATCTGGAAATCCAACTGATGAGATAAGGAACACTGAAAGTCATACTGCGTGTGTTGTCTTTCTGTCGCACTTCTCCATTTACCCGCAATTCGATATCGAGCTCCAAAGGCAGGCTAATCTCATCTGGTAGCACTAACCACGGTCCCATTGGGCAAAAAGTGTCTATACCTTTACTTCGAAGCCAAGGGTGGGCATTGGATAAGTCCTTCTTTTGAAGATCTCTGGCAGTGACATCGTTGAGGCAAGTGTATCCCGCGATGTAACCTGGTGCTTCTTCCTCGGGTATGTTCGACCCTTGCTTGCCTATTACGACTGCCAATTCTGCTTCAGGGTCAACTCTAGTTAACCACTTCTTATAGACCACATCATCATCCGGACCGATAACGCTTGTGGATGCTTTGGCGAACACTATCGGTTCATCAGGAACCTCGACTCCGCTTTCTCGGGCGTGCGCCGGATAATTGCGGCCCAGTGCGTATATCGCCCGAGGTCTTGGAATGGGAGCAAGTAACTTGAAATCATTCGCATCCGACAAAAGGTCCAGAAGAGCTCTCTTCTCAACAAACGTGTCTATTTCTTTCAAGAACTTAGGATCACATGCTCCACTGTCAAGCAGTTCGAGCATGGTGTCTGCAATATAGGAGTACGAGTTCGTAGCGATTGCATACAGCGTCATCGCTCTCGAGAGATCGTATGGGCCATTGAGTTCCTCGCGCCAAACTCCGACACACTCTGTTTCGTCGCTGCGGCAGTAACTGACCAGCTTCATTCATTCCTCCTCGATTGCTATGACTCGTGCCTCGGCACTGTATGTGTCTTCGAGTTTCAGCGGAAGGGCAATCAGACGCACAATCTGGCGACTGATGCAAGAAATTCCGCTCAGGCAATGAACCAAGACGCAATTGTTGTGCAGCAATAGATCTGAGGCAGCCGTCGTGATGGGAAAATCTGCAGCCACAATGGTCACTTCATTTTCAAGCAGGTATGAAGCCGCGTCGACTCCCAGCGACGGTGCATTCTCACGATGGCCAGCGATTACCTTGTCGCACCAATCTGAGCGCAAAATACACCCACCGATACCGCTGACTCCTATGCGTACCAGGGTCTTTCGGGAGACGACGCCTTTATCAAGAGAGTCGCGCACATCGATTACTGTTGCCAGAGTTACAAGTCGATCCAGCGGTATTAGATGTACCGGCTGCGCTGAGCGAACAATCACGGGAGCCACTCTCTCCGGTTTTGACCGACTGTTGATAGAATGTGTTAGGTCGATCAGTCTCATACGGCAAAAGCGGACTGCGCCGGTTCACACCTGTACAGTTCTTGAACAACTGAGTCTATCGCAGCGCGCACGCATTCTATTCGCTCCATTGAACCGGGAACAGGTGACGCGCGATGCTTTCGAGACAAGTCTACTGCTAATCTTCCGAGATAGGCAAGCAGATCGTGGACAACGTCCGACCTTTCGGGGTTCGACAGCAAGCACGAACGCACAAGATCGCACAGTTTTGGGAAATGCCGTTCTTCGTCAGCACGAAGACACTCGTCGGCGAAGATCGATATAGCGCGAGAAACTTCATTCCTGCGCTTGCGAGGTGGGGTTGTAAACGCGATCCTTCGAATCGGCAAGGCGCGGATATCCTCGATTTCTATCTGGGGCTGCACTAGCTTGTAACCGGTTGCAGTGCGCTTAAGATATTCGCCCATCACTTTTGAGTTCAGCAAGCACAACAAATATAAATGGTTTATTCCGCTGGGCTCCAGTTCGATTGCGTAAACGGATTGCGGAAATACGTATCCCGGATGCCTGCCGCATACCTCGTCGAGAGCCGCTACGATCCTCCCAGCACTCTTCTGAATCAGGATTTTCGTGCGTCTATATCGGTTTAGCGGTTTACGAACCTGATCAGAATTAACCCGAAAACCTTCCCACAGTATCTCGTAGGGTCGCACACTCTGCCCGCCCCTAAGTATAGGCATGTCACCTTCTCGCGATACGATTGCTGACTTGCCTATTTCCTCGCCTCTGTATATGGCGCGCACGTTAAGTTTAGCAAGTGGTACGAAAGGCTCTCGATATTCGGAAAGTGCTAGTGACGGCCCGTGAATTCGCCTAATTATATCTACAAACGGCTCTTCTTCGAGAAGGTATAGGAATTCGCACCGCCGCTGAGCGGTAACTACGGCGCGTGAGACCTTTCTTGCAAGATCCTCAGCGGTTCTCAGCGGATCTTTTGCGAATTCTCGTCTTTGGGACAGCTTTTCGATCCTCGAGACCGTGAAATTCGGTTGTGTGGTAGGCGCATTCCGTGCGGTAACTACGGCATTTGCCACACCTGCGTCGCGAAATGCACCCAGAATATGAACGATCGACTCTATGCACCACTCAGTTGCCAGGATTCGCCTTACCTCCTCCGCATTAGTTCGGACGAGGATTGGGTCCGGTAGCACCATAGATAGAACGCCATCTTGCCTTACTAGCTGTCGGTGGAAGACCATCGAAAGAAAGAGCAGATAAGTATCAACCTGGCCTCTTACGCGTGTACGCCTCACGCTTGCATCGATACCGTTCTTCGAAGCAATGTAGGGCGGATTTCCTACAACCGCGTCAAAACGAGGTTCCTCACAGCGATCCCTGCTCGTTAGTTCTGGAACCGGAATCTCGCCTCTCAGGGCATCTCCGCATATTAGGTGACTTTTTAGGGAATCTGAGGTGTTCTCAGGAAATCCAGCGGCAGCCCACATGGCAAACCTGGCAATATCAACGGCATCTGGATCGATATCCACGCCGTACACACAGTTCTGCGCAATGGTTTGCCGGTCGCCATTTGCTGGTTTGCCAAGAAGCTCTACCACATGGATTAGAAAAGCGCCGCATCCCATAGCGGGATCAAGAATTCTTAGATCTGCTATATCGTATGTCTGCCGGTCAACTGATAGTAGTTTCATTACTTTTTGCACGACATAATCGACAAGAGGCTGTGGAGTAAAGTATAACCCGCGTTTCCTGCGCGTGGCAGGGTATTTGGGCTTCTTAGCTTTAGATGGAGCTGCATAGCAGTCAACCAAAGATTCGTACAAGCACCCTATCCAGTGTAGAGGCATGGTTTGGAAGAAGATGCGATGCAATGGTGCCTCGCCGGGGATAAGCAGTGCGCGAGCGATCGAATGGATGATATTGGGGTCCGTAGGGTCGGAGCTCGGATCTAGCAGGTCTACACCTGTGGCGCGTGCAGCAGCGGCGCACGAGTCATCAAATTTGTCGGCGATATCGGCATGTCCACCGGCACCAGCGATACGGATCAAATCAGCCGCATCAACAATGCTGTGATAATATCTACTTTCAAGAGGCATCTTTGCCTCGGCTATCAGCACCGCTAGCGCACGGAACAACCCGCGTACCAAGTGGCGCACATCTTCCATTGACGAGCTTGCGCATGCGTCACGAATAATTTCTCTGCAGTGCCGTACTAGCCAGTCCAGTCGGCTTCTATCCTCTGTTAATTGTTTTGTTTGTTCAGCCATTCTCTCAGTTTTTACGCTTATCGGCCCGCAAAAACTCTTCCTTCGCAGCAGGCTGACAAACAGGTATTCCACACAGCGCGGCACTGCTTTGAGAGGCGGCATATGGTAAGTGGAAGCGAATTTGTCCCTGGGTTTGTCCCATCGGCTGTCTTGATATACGCGACTGCAGCATCCAGGTATCGCCGCCAAGGAGAAAGGGAGGTCGTCGCCTATGAAAATACCGGAAGCCAAGCAATATTTGGGCAAACGCTGCAAGGTTACTTATGTCGATCGGCACGGCGGTGAAGTGACCAGGAACCTCCGTGTAGAGGATGTTACGTATGTGCCGCTCTATGGTGCTTACTTGATCGGTGATGTTGAGGATATCTACTTAGACCGCGTGACCGGTATAAGCGTTCTCGAATAGGTCCATCTCCTTTCGGACCTCCCAGCCAGGCGGGCTCTGTTTCGCAGCGCGGACCAAACGCTCCGAAAGAGAGCCCGCAAATTTTTTATCCGATAGAGTACGGTATTCCACCGTGTTTCTTTACCATCGGCAGGAACCTCGTCGCGATCGGCTAACTCATGAGTGAAACAGAACTACAAAGACGGAGCCTGGGTCTGCTCCGTTAACGAGGCACAATCTCAAGGAGGACTTCGGCGACTTGGACAAGGTCAGATTCGGTATTATCGGTTGTGGTGTAATCGCGCCGTGGCATGCGCGGTCGATTGTAGACATTGAGGAAGCCGAACTTCTGGCATGCTGCGACATCATACGCGAGCGCGCTGAGAAACTCGCTGAAGAATTTGGCGTGCCTAGGGTATACACAAACCACAAAGAGCTTTTAGCAGATCCGGACATAGATGCGGTTTGCATTTGCACGCCGAGTGGGCTGCATGGTCCCATCGCGATAGACGCTGCCCATGCTGGCAAACACATAATGTGCGAGAAGCCTATCGAGATCACCCTGCCCAAAATCGATGCGACGATTCAGGCTTGCAGGGAAGCCGGTGTTAAACTGGGGGTGATCTTCCAGCGGCGCACTTCACCAGTTTGGCACAAGATCAAAGAGACCATTGAAGCAGGCAAATTGGGCAAAATGGTCCTAGGCGATGCGTATCTCAAGTACTACCGTTCCCAAGAGTATTATGACAGCGGTGAGTGGCGTGGCACGTGGGAACTCGACGGCGGCGGCGCTCTAATGAACCAGGGTGTTCACATGGTGGACATTCTGAGGTGGATAATGGGTCCTGTCGAAAGTGTCTATGCGTTAGCTGATCACTTGGTACGTAGGATAGAAGTGGAAGATACAGCGTGCGCAGTTATCAAGTGGAAAAGCGGAGCTTTCGGTGTTCTTCAAGGCACCACTTCAGTAACCCCAGGAATGCCTCACAGATTGGAGTTCCACGGCGAACTGGGCAGCATTCTTACAGAGGGCGAACGAATAGTGAAATGGGCTGTTCCTGGGGAAGAAGAGCCGTCAATGGAGCAAAAAGTCCAGATTGGCTCGTCGGAAAGTGATCCGAAGTCAATCGCGACTGAGGGGCACCGCATTCAGATTCGTGACCTATGTTATGCCATCAGGGAAGACCGCGAGCCGATGGTAACGGGTGAAGAAGCTAGGAAGGCGGTAGAGATCATACTAGCTGTCTATGAATCTGCAAGGACTGGCAGGCCGGTTTATCTCTAGTCCTATCAAAGACGAATCTGAATGGTACTACGGTCGTTAGGTTCTTATGGACGAGATTATTTTGGCGCTTGTGGCAGCAGCTAGCGATTTATGTGATGCTCACAACTATTTAAGGTGGTCACTCTGTCCGGGTCAGACGGCGATGCGGAACTTACACAGCCTGCGTTTCTTCACTTGCTGTTGTTTCCGTAGTTGAAACAGTTTCCGTATAAGTTGGGGTTTCCCGCCGTGCAATCCGACTTGCAATAAAGCGCGCGCCGTCAGTCTTATAGGGATCCACCTCGCGCATTAAAGCAAGATAGTAGCTTACGTAATCGCCAAGGTACAGCCCGTAGAACAGTTTCTCAATCTTATTGGCGCCTTTCATTTGCAGATCGATATGCATAAAACTGGACAGCGCTTCAGAGCTTGCTTGACGGATGATTTCGTTCTCTGTTGTCCAGTCGAGCTCGTCTACAAGATAGACAAAACCGGGTTCGCAACTTGAGGACCCCAGCTGTTCCCACGCACATACTTGTCCATCTGCAAGATCATTTAGGGTGCAGCTCAACGCGAATTGTTTCGCGTTTGCAGCTATTTGGTTCACCCATCGCCTGCTTACGAGCGCCCGATAGTCGGAGCCTCCTATAACTACTGGGATCTTACCAAACAGCATCTCAGCGACTTGTTTAGCTTGGTTTCTGGTAGTCGGGGCTTCAAACCGCAAGAATTCGCGCGCGTTTTTTGCAAGCAATATCGCTGCTGACACTTTTTGCTCTACCGTTGTTGTTAGCCCGGTTGCCTGAACAGCCGCAACAGGTGCCAATGCCATATAAACCAATCCAAACCTCGATGGCTGACCGGCTGGGATGCTTAACACTCGGGCATAGCCGGCGGCACGTTCGCGCAGCTTACCACCGCTGGTGACACATATGACATTTGCGCCGCATTCTTGGGCGGCTTTGAAGGCGCGAAGTACCGTAGGAGTATTGCCAAAGTAGTCTATGATGAAGACTACAGATTGTTCGTTGACACAGGCTGGCATAGTGGCAGAGTGCACCGTAACCACTGGAACTTCCACGTCGTCAACCAGCAGCTCTGCTGCAACGTCTGCTGCAAAGCCTGAGTCCCCAACACCAACAAACAACAGCACGTTGGGCTTTAGTGCAAGACGTTCGACTGGAAAGTTTCGACCTATTGCCAGAGCAGTCTCACAGTGTTCCGGTATCTCGTGTAGTAGCCGAAACACGTTTCGACTGTCCAGCGATTGAACTCTTCCAAGGTCGTCTAGGGTCGGCGTAGGCTCACCTGTCGTCATCCTGTTGCCCCCACTGTTTCGTAGCGCGTTATTCAGCTACAAACGGAAGTAGCGCCATCTCCCTGGCTCTCTTGATTGCCCGCGCGAGCTCTCGCTGGTGCAAGGTGCACGTTCCAGTTTGTCTGCGCGGTATAATTTTGCCACGGTCGGTGATGAATCTTCGCAGTCTACTGACGTTCTTGTAGTCGATGTAATCGATTTTTTCTACGCAGAACGCACAGACTTTGCGTCGAACCCTTCTGTAGTATTTTGCTGCTGCCTGTTTATCCTTAGAAGAGTCGGCGGATTTCTTTGATGCCGTCATTATTACACCCCATTACTCATATTAGCGTTGTTAACAATCTGCAGTCATTGTTCAGCGTATTATTCCTCTGCGAACGGATCGTAGTCCATATCAGCTTCTGCGATTTCGTCTATAGGCTCGACAGCGAAATCCTCCGGCGCACTGACTGATACGGGCTGTTCGGCTTGAACGTCTTTTGGTCTGTCGAGAAATTGTATCTGATCTGCCACTATTTCTGCCTTTGATCTTCTCTGACCGTCAGCCTGTACCCAAGACCGGATCTGCAGTCTGCCATGGACCCCTACAAGTCTTCCTTTGCCCAAGTAGTTTGCGACGAGTTCCGCCTGCTGTCGCCACGCGACTATGTCTATGAAATCGGTCTGCTGTTCGTTCGTTTCAGACCGCGTGCGCCTGTCAACAGCGATGCGGAAACTGCATACTGCGATCCCCGATGGTGTATATTTCAACTCCGGGTCTGCCACCAACCTTCCAATGAGCACAACCACATTCATTTAATGAGTCCCTCCCCGGACATTTTAAAGCTGCGCCGACTTGTCAAGTCAAAGCTGAGTGCCGGGATCTTAGCTTTCTTTTTCGATGGTTTCCTTTGCTGCTTCAACGACCTCTTCAGAAATCGGCTCGGTCACCTCAGCAGACTCCGTTGTTTCTTCTTCGGATGCAGCTTCACTGTCCTCTTGCAATTCGTCTATCTGTTCGACTGCAGTTTCCTCCTCAAACGCTTCTGCTTGCTCTGCTTCCATATCTTCAGGCGTAAGCTCCTCCAGTGGCGGCTCAGAGGGTTTCTCAATACGGGTAGTGTCAACGTGTTTCGGCTCAACCCGATAAATCGCGTGTCGAATTATGTCATCGCTGATCCGCATAACACGGTTGAGCTCTCTGGCAACAGCAGGAGTCCCCTCGAAAAACATCAGGATGTAGATGCCTTCGCGGTAGTGTTTGATCTCGTAAGCAAGTCGACGCTTATCCCACTTGCCGGCGGCGGTTACCTTGCCCCCTTGCTCGCTGATGATTGCAGAGTATTTGGAGATGATCTCCTCGACCTGTTGGTCGCTAAGGTTGGGGTCTACAATGTAGAAAGTCTCGTACGTGCGCGTATTAATGTGTGTACACCTCCCCTCGGTCGTTTTTCGGTTCCGACTGCCGGTCGGAACGGAGAGTAATAGCTCCCATCGGGACGTCGGCCCTTCGGCTTGACGTCAAGCGGTGCAATTATATCACTTCGACAGTTCAAAAGCAACTACTTGAGGATATCCCTTGATTCTCCACCTCCGGGAGAGAAATTCCACTGCGAGCGAGACTACTACATTCAGAACAAGCTGTGGCTGTTGTGGATCAACAGCGCTGAGGATGAAGGTAGGCTTGGGTGCAATCGGGCGATCGAGATGCTGTGGACAGAGAAGATTCTGAAA
>CALJES010000009.1 GCA_938074205.1 uncultured bacterium | reverse complement strand
CCCAACCAGCTACCACAGTGGCAGATGCACGACCCTTCGAACCTGTGCTCCTGCGCGATCGGCCAGCACAAACACTGCCCCAACCACTGTGGCCAGTATCGTCACGGCCAACTCCGCCAAACAGTTTTTTGAACCATTCCCGAAAAGGTCTCATACTAGTGCCTACTATTCGGCTTGCTTCACTGAGTTTACCTCGTAACACATTTTCTGTGGGATGCTGCCAGCATCTCGTCTCTGAATCTCACGCGATGGAGCGCAAATTTACAAAGAAAGCTGCTCGAGTGCGCGGCGCATCTCCTCAGCGCTACAAAAACGTTCTTGCGGTCTCTTGCGAATTGAGCGGTTAACAACCTTAACAAGCTCACGGTTTAAACTAACTCCGCGATTCTCTATTGGAACAGGTTCTTCTTCTACTATTGTCCTGATCGGATCTTTGAGATGGCTAAGGTTGTATACTATGTTGCCGGTGAGCAGGTGGTATAACGTTGCTCCAAGGCCGAAAATGTCTGCTCTGAGATCCACGTTGCGGCAGTCAAGAACTTGTTCAGGAGGCATATAGGCCAACGTGCCTCTTATGTCTCCCTGCCGAGTAATGCCGCTCTTGCCCGCAGCACCAACAATGCGCGCTAAACCAAAGTCTGTTATCTTGACAAAGTATTTCCTTGGAGTGCCCTCAACAAGTATGTTTGCGGGCTTCACGTCGCGGTGCACTACACCTTGACTGTGCGCATAGTTCAGGCCTTCGAGTGTCTGGATCGCTATCTGAACGGCTTCACGTTCTGGCAGACGTCCCCCACGCTGTGATAGCAACTTGTCTGTATCTATACCATTGACGTATTCCATTACCAGAAACAAAAGGTCTCCTAAACGCCAGCCTGCGAGGAATTGCACGATATTAGGGTGTTGAAGACTCAGCGAGATTTGTCGCTCTCGTTCGAACATCGCCACGGCGGAGCTTTGTGAACACAGCTCCGGCCTTATCGTCTTAATCACAACTCGGCATTTGTTGCGAATATCCTCTGCTAGCCATAACTTTCCCATTCCGCCGCTGCCCAACTGGCGGATAAAGCGATATCGAGTAACTATTTCGTTGTCTTCACATTGGCTAATCTCGCTGCGACAGTTTTCACAGAGCGGCAAATTGCCGATGGGTGCATCTCCTTGGATTATGCGACGCCTGCATCTTAAGCACTCTATTTCCGAGCCCGACAATCCAGCCGAATCGCTCTCAAGGATCAATCTTTCTGCCCTTTTCTGATAGGGCTGAGGCACGTCTGAATCCTGACCGACCACAACTTCACCAAACGTGCTTTTCGCTGGTTCAGGTTCTGGAATCCGAGCTGCTTCAACTCGAAAGACCATCACAGTTCGGCCGATTCTCAGTCGGTCACCATCTGAAAGCTGCGCTTCCTCTACTCGTCTATCGTTCACGAAAGTACCGTTTTTACTGCCAAGGTCGCGTACGCGGCAGGTAGGTGGACAGACATCCACTATTGCGTGCACACGTGAAATCCAGCGATCTTGAATCCTATAAGCGCAATCAGGATGCCTTCCTACCAGGAACACTTCGTGCTCCTCGAAACGAAAAGTGCGGCCGGTTTCAGGCCCCTCAGTTATCTCGAATACTACACTCATTGCTGACGAACCATCCTCGAGAGTTAAAATTGCCGTTCTCAGGCAAGCGCTTATGGTCTCATATCAGGGTTCGTCGAGGTTTGTTTCAGCAATGCCCCAACTCCCTGGTCCTTCTTGTCCAGCCAAGCGAGTTCCGGTTTCAGGCATTGGTTCACCGAGCCGTATTACGGTCGATGGTCCAAGTCTGATAAGTACGCCCGGATTGATTCTTATGGGTTGATTTGGATTTGCACGCTGCTCGTTTACAAAAGAGCCGTTGGTGCTGTTGGTGTCCTCGTAAAAAACCTGGTTTCCTTCTCGGAACACGCGACCATGTGTTCTTGACACTTGGTCGTCGTTGAGTGCGATACCTAGTGCGGGATCCTGGCCTCGACCGACAATTATGTTGTCGCCCCTGAGGAAAAACCTGGCTCCTTGGTCTGGTCCGGACATAACTTGCGCCACACCCCAGGCCGGCGGCAATTCCGCAGTTCTGCCCCGAAGGCGAAAGTAAACCAAACCGACAATTAATAATATTGCTACCGTAATAATAGCCCACCAAATACGCCATCGGTTGGGGTCGAAGACTTGTACGCGCTTTGTTTCGAAGATATAGACATTCCCTGAGTCAGTGTCAATCCGCACTTGGCCAGTCACGAGCAGCGTAACTCCCATTATGGGATAATGCCGCTTAGTCAGAACCACTGCCATGTCTCCGTAGTCGTCACGGAGGGTGTAAGCGCGAACTCCCGGTCGCTCTTCACTTTCAAGGATCTGTCCAGAACGACCTTTAACAGTTGCTATCTGGCCGTCGCGAAGGTCGCGTATGCGCAATGTTTTCTCGCTGCGGCAGTCGGAGGCGATGCAAAGAGCGAAACAGCAGAATACTGCAGCAAGACAGCGGTAGATGTTTACTTTGTCCCAGCTCATAGTTCAGTTCCGTCCTTTCATGCTAGATTTCCTATTTATAACACACGCTCCTAGGAAGCTGTATCAGGTGCCACGATTGATAAAGCGCTGCTCTGCTAATCTGTTTAGTCCATAGAAACGAACGCGGGATTTCGCTGTCGTACGAGCTCATTTCGCTTACTAAGATGCTTGTCGGATGCATCGCGTTATGTGAACTTAGTCTTCTCTCTTTGTCGACGAACACCCCTTCCACCGCACCCATTATCTTTATTTATTCGATAATAATAGCGAAACCTTTTATTGAGTTAAACACACAGGCCTAGTACGATATAAATAGGGCATCATAAGTACATTGAAGCAAATGATCCTAGGCCGAAAAACAACGGGATGAGGGTTCATTATCTTCCGTGCCCCTTGCCTAACTTGATGTCTAAACATCGTCAGCAGATCGCTTTTTAACATTGGGTGGCTACTTGTATTACTCGCTTTGTCGATGTAGGCGCATATGCCGTGGAGCTGGACATAGGCTGAGGCCGAGTGTGTGTCGAGTTGCGTAACACGCGTCGGTTGGTGATTTCCTCGTTTCTCCATACGGTGCTGATAGTGCTGGGGGTAGGCCGCTAACAGATGAGATAGATTAAGTAACGTCGTCGAAATAACATGAAATAAGAATAACATGATATAATATATAATACGACTGTGCATTTTGATAACTAAGACCGGCCGAGATCCGGCGCGAAGATTTGGAGGTAGAGGTGGTGGAGAGAAGAAGATTGTTGCTGATTTGGCTATTTGGAGCGGCGCTTGCCGTGAGTATTGCCTGTCCTGCCTGTGGCCAGGGCTCGATCGTTGGTTGGGGGGCTAACTGGTCTGGCCAGTGCGACGTTCCGTCTCCGAACAATGGTTTTGTTGCGATTGCTGCGGGTGGTTTACACAGTATGGGTTTGAAATCCGGTGGTTCTATCGTTGCGTGGGGTCATAACGAATTTGGCCAATGCGACGTGCCACCTCCGAACAGTGGTTTTGTTGCGGTTGCCGCTGGCTGGCATCACAGTTTGGGCTTGAAATACAACGGCTCGATCGTTGCGTGGGGTCATAACGAATTTGGCCAATGCGACGTGCCATCTCCGAACAGTGGTTTTGTTGCGGTTGCCGCTGGTTGGCATCACAGTTTGGGCTTGAAATACAACGGCTCGATTGTGGCGTGGGGAAATAACGTTTCTGGCCAATGCGACGTGCCGTCACCGAACAAGGGCTTCGTAGCTATTGCGGCAGGCGGATATCACAGTCTGGGCCTGAAATCTGACGGTTCGATTGTTGCGTGGGGACATAACGAATTTGGCGAATGTGATGTGCCTTCTCCGAACAGAGGGTTTGTGGCAATCGCGGCAGGCCTTGTACACAGTCTGGGTTTGAAATTCGACGGTTCGATAGTCGCATGGGGAAATAACGGTTACGGTCAGTGCGATGTGCCATCGCCGAACACGGGTTTCGTGGCCATTGCTGCGGGCGGTCATTACAGCCTGGGCCTTAGAGCTGACGGTTCGATTGTTGCGTGGGGACGTAACGACTCCGGCCAGTGTAACGTTCCATTTCCGAACACTGGGTTTGTGGCAGTTGCGGCGGGCCCATTTCACGGCCTGGGCCTTATATGGGAACAGGGCGCTGTTTACGACATTTTCTCCGCAAAGAGGGCACCAGATGAAGCCTTCGCGCATTTGACAGGTCCAATATGCACTGCCGTGTTTGGAAACGTGCTATACGTGGAGACGCCAAGCCGCACGTGTGGTATCCGCGTAGAGACAACCGGACACAACATATCCGTCGGGCAGCGAGTAACCGTTTTGGGGACGGTGCAGACAAACCTCGATGGTGAGCGATATATTGCCGCGTCGAGCGTTCAGCCAATCACCAGCGTTCCGGTGGAAGAGCTTGCTCCACTGGGGTTGAGAAACGATTCCTTGGGAGGAAGTGCTCTGCACCTGCAGCAAGGCGTCGATGGTGGTTTTGGCCTGAACAACATCGGCCTACTGATACGGACTTGGGGCCGCGTTACTCAGGTTGGCGAGGGGTACATCTATATCGACGACGGCTCGCACCTGAAAGACGGCACGCTTACTGGCAGTGAGGAGAACGTAGGCGTGCGAGTGATATGCGATCCGTCGGGGTATGCAATAGGGGACTATGTCGCGGTTACCGGCATAAGCTCGTGCTTTAAGACCCAGTCTGATACGGTTGCTCGCAAAGTGATAGCTGTTGACGTGAGCGCTCAGACCATACAGGGGCTATGATACGGCTATCTGATAGCGGGTTTGCCGAAGCGTCCCAACAGAAACTTAAGGGCAGGGTAGGTCGGCTTTCTAAGCACCGGATGAAGCATTTGATTCTTGCTTCGTGGTAGCTTATGGTGTTTGGCGAAAGGTTAGAGGCTCGGCAGTGCGAAAGAAAGGCTTGCAAAGCGCTTTTTATAGTGTGCCTTTGGGCGAGGAAGACACGATGAGTTTGGGCAACATGGTTTTGCACCTGGGGTCCTCCTTCTTTGTGTCGAA
>CALJES010000008.1 GCA_938074205.1 uncultured bacterium | reverse complement strand
CTTCAAGTTCGATTGACAGGTGCTTGCCATCGCAGCTTTGCGAGCACGGGCAAAAACAGGAAACAGTATCGCCGCCAGAATAGCTATGATCGCTATAACAACCAATAGCTCAATCAACGTGAAACCCTTCGTGCGTCGCATCTTGGATAACCTCCTTCGTATGAGTTTTGAGAGAGTTGTCTTGATTTGCCCCTGATAGGGTGCCACCGCCTCCTCTATCTGACTCGGAAGTCAGGCTCGTGAAGCTGCCCGTAGTGCTCCGACGAGGAGATTAGCTTCCCGTCTTTGCCGTAGGCATAAACAGTCCACGTGTACACACCCCCTTTCTCGAGTGATGTACTGCCGTTAGCGAAGTAGGCACTTGTAACCCGCGTGAATGAGTCTCGGATATGGGTTCTGGCCCAGCAGGTCGCAGGCATCGCGGCCGACCCTGGTTTGTGCCGATCCACCGATAGCACGCTCACCGAATAGTAGGCAGCCCCAGGATAAGGCTTCCACACGAGCAGGGGCTCAGTCGAGACCGTGCTTCCTGCGACGGGTGAGAGCTGCTTGATGGCTGGTACCAGGCGTATTTCCTGCACTGATGTAAGATCGCTGTGCACCGTGACTGGTTTGACCGAAGATGCTATTACGATGCCTCGACGAGCCAGCTGTGCAGGCAAACCGACCACCACTTCGTATTCTGCATAGGGAACGCGGGCCAGCCTGAAGCTGCCGTCTCTTCCGGAAACTGCGCACATGCCACTCCAGGCTGGGATGCTCCACGCGCCCCTGAACTGCTTGGACTCGCTGGGTAGGGCGGCGTCAGGGTGCGGTCGCACTAATACTATGCGTATGCCGGCCACCGGTCTACCGTCCAGAATGACTCTGCCAACCACTGTGCCGCGCGGTATCTTGTCGTGCCCCGCGGCAATCAATGCGTGCATTCTATTGGCATTCGCCCTTGCGTACGCAAGGGATTCCTCATGCCAGCCGGTCGGATATAAGCCGCTAAGAAACTCGGCGTATGAATTATAGCTGCCTAAGGCGCGACGGACACAGCCGGCTCGCTCAGCCGCTGCGGCTGCGATAAGTGCACCATATGTAGTAGACCAACGTTGCAGGAAAGAGCTGTCCTGAGTAACGCTGAAGAATTGTTCAGGAGAGCCCGACGTGTATGCCGCGAGAGAGCCGATAATTGACGAGAGGCTGTTCAGGTGCTTGTAGCGCTTGCGCACTCGGTGGGCGGTACGTAATGCCTGGTCAAACTTCCAGAGTTCAAACTCTGTTTCTGCTAGTAGGGTCATTGCGGCGGGACGATATGCGCAGAAAGGATAGTCAGTTAGGAATTTGCGGCACCGTTCGAGTCTCAACACGCTGCCACTATCGTCGAATGTTTGGTGCCAGGTGTTTTCATTACGGAAGTGCACGTATACATATGCGGCGTCCGAGTGTAGCTTCTTTAGCGCAAAATATGCGGATGCACCTCTGCATGCTAGGGCGGAGTATCCAGCCGCAGAGAGTATTATCACCACAACCCCGACCCAGCTGTAAACCGGTCGGGACCGGAAATTGGCAAATCCATATGCGGCGCCTGGCGAGATCAGCCCCCATAAGACGACTTGGGACAGAATTGGCACCGAGAAATTGAGTCCGGTTTTCATGAGAAGAAGTGCCGATGCGGTGTGCAAAAGGGCTGCAATGGCCGCAAAGACAGCACCCGCCCACGAACCTATGTGCATCCATTGTAGCCAATTTTCGCCAACCATCAGCGCAGCGATCACACACGCTGAGGCTACGAATACTGTCCAAGAAGCTATGAGGGCGGCATAGTAGCTGTATCTAGGCAGGTGGGCATACTCTGCTGCTGAACGGGCAAGCTCGTCGCCCCAAATGGTTCCGAGTCCGCAATGACCCAGCAGTGTCGACCCAGCGATAAGCGCTCCCAACCAAAGTAGGTGCGGCTTTGCAAAGCGGACATCTACGAGAACTACACTAGCACCTGCTGCGATTAGCACGACGGACACAAGCATCTGTGCTCGTGAGCTAGCCTGGAGCACAAATCTACCGCTGCCGTAAGCGGCGAGAGCTATCGCAAGGCCAAAAAGGACTGCCACCAATTTTTCCCGCTGCTGTGCGCGAGGCCACGGACGCATATACTCGGCCGTTGGGAGCTTCCTGAACACAAATCGAAAACATACGACGGACAGCAATGGCATCAACGGATTGGCTAGGCTGGTGTGCAACTGAAAACATTATCGTAAGTGCAATCAGCAAAGACGCTGCAACCGTCGTCATCAGCTTGCGTGCTGTGCTAGGCACTCCGCTCAACCGATCGTCCGACCAGCTCAGGGGTCTAGGGACAGCTGCTTGGGGCTTCAACGTAGTAAGCCGTCCGCGTACCCTCGCGCAAACGCGGTCGAAGAGCATCCGCGCGACATCAGATGTCTCATCCACGTACGCCGCGTCTTCAGTGAGCGCAGCAATGCAAGCTCGTGCAGCTTTCCTGTACGCCGCACACTCGGAGCATTGCGACGCGTGCAGCTCTAGTTCCCTGAGCGCAGGCGCAGAAAGGGACGCATAGGATTCGATATCTATAAGTTTTCTTGAGCGCGGGCACTTCATGAGAACGAGCCCCCTGCCAGTCGTCAAGGGGATAGCCGAGTGCCAGCAATGCGCCGTGCAAAAGCCTGCGACCCTTTGCAAGACGGGAGCGCGGTACCTACAGGCACCTGGAGCACGTCCGCTATCTCCTCATAAGACATTTCTTGTTAGTGAAACATGATCAGCGGCTCACGGTAATGACTGGGTAGCGCCACCAAAGCCCTCCGGAGAAACTCTCGTCTTTCTTGTTTATCCAACCTTTCCTCAGGATCAGCGCTCCTGCCAAATACTGACGTCGGCATCATCCTCAAACGAAGGCGTAGCCTCTCGTCGCTGCGAAGTCTGTTGCGAGTCACATTTATGAGTATGCGGGTCAACCACGTCGAGAAGGCGCACTCTCTTCTGAATGACCGCAGTGACGTGTACGCCCTGATCAAAGTATCCTGCAAAATATCCTCTGCATCTTCGTGGCTCCTGGACAGCACAAAGCGCTAGCTTCAGCAGTCGGTTTTGATGTGGTCGAACGAGCGCTTCGAATGCACTGGGCTCACCCTGTTTCGCTCTGTCTAATAGGTTGCACTCGTTCATGTCTGGAGCCTTGTTACATATGCACGTGAATTAGACACCGTCCGGAGCCGACAAGTTCGCGGGTAGTTCGATTATTCGGTAATGGCTTTTAGCGGAAATCGCAAATAAGATCATACTAGGGCAGATTCCGCGGTGAAACTGGAATTAGACGCTGTGGTGCGTCGAGGGGAACCTGGGCTCACAGGCCCGAGACTGTTCTATATATCGTACGCTAAGCCTTAGAGGTAACCTAGTAACCCGTTAACAAACTGAGAATGCGCTCCAAATCCTCAGAGGAGTAGAACTCTATCTCTATGCGGCCACGGTCCTTGTTGATAATGAGGCTTACCTTTGTGCGGAATATCTCTCGGAGCCTAGACTCTATTTCTGCAATATTTGGATCGAGTTCCCGCGGAGATGTTTCACGTGAAACATTTTGCATTGCTTCGCGACTGACACCCTGAGCTAACCATTGTCTTGCAAGCCTCTCCGTTTCTCGAACTGACAGCGACTTCTCAATTGCCAGCCGCGCTAACCTGCGCTGAAGATCCTCGTCGCTCAGACTGAGCACAGCCCGAGCATGCCCCTCCGACAACTCTCCGGATCGGACATAATCACGCACCTCTGACGGCAAGTTCAATAATCGCAACGTGTTGGCGACAGCGGACCGGCTCTTTCCAAGCGTCAAAGCTATTTCGTCCTGCGTAAGCCCAAATTCTTCCATCAATCGACGATAGGCAGCTGCTGCGTCGAGGGGGTTGATGTCCTCGCGTTGAAGATTTTCAATCAGCGCTATCTGAAGGCTCTGTTCATCGGTCAGTTGGCGCACAACAGCAGGAATAGTTGCCAGCCCCGCTGCTCTAGCAGCTCGCAGGCGTCGCTCGCCAGCGACTAACTCATAACTTCCCGCCCCCTTCGGCCTTACCACTACCGGCTGCAGCACACCGTGCATGCGAATCGAGCTTACCAGTTCCTGGAGCTTCTCCTCGTCGACCGACTCCCGCGGCTGGTACGGGTTGGAGCTGATGCTGTCAATATTCAGTTCGATCGACCTCTGTTGTTGATCCCTGTCCGCCCCTGGGATCAGCGCTCCTAGTCCTTTGCCGAGACCTCGCTTTTCCAAAAGGCCATCACCTCTGCCGCGAATTTCCTATACGCCTCAGCGCCCTTGGATTTTGGATCGTAGCTTGTTATGGGTTTCCCGTGGCTTGGAGCCTCGCTTAGTCTTACGTTTCGGGGAATAAGCACCGATGAAACCTTCTCCCCAAAAAACCGCCGGACCTCGTCGACCACCTGCTGTGACAGATTAGTCCGATAGTCAAACATTGTCAATAGCACAAACGCAATCTCAAGTCGTGGATTCAGATGCTGTCGTACCAACTCCACGGTTCTCAAAAGCTGGCTGATCCCCTCCAACGCATAATACTCGCATTGTATGGGCAGGATAACATATTGGGCTGCAGTTAGAACATTAACGGTGAGCAGTCCCAAAGAAGGTGGACAATCTATAATCACGAAATCGTAGTCGTTTACTACTCTCGACACAGCCTGCCTGAGCTTCGTTTCGCGCGACATCATAGACATTAGCTCAATGTCAGCACCAGCCAGGTCAAGCTTAGCCGGGGCCAGGTACAGATTTGGCGTCTCCGTCGGGACAATAACTCTCTCGATAGGCACCTCGTTAATTAACACATCGTATATACACTCACCTATGCTCGATTTAATAACACCTACACCACTCGTTGCGTTCCCCTGGGGATCCGAGTCGACCAGCAGGCACTTGCGTCCTTCCTCAGCGAGACATGCAGCCAAACTCACCGCCGTCGTCGTCTTACCCACACCGCCTTTTTGATTCACAACCGCGAAAACTATCGCCATTGCCTTCTCGACTATATTGCGAGTCTATTATCCTGCAGCTTTATTTCTCGGTTTATACCGTTGACTCCTTCCCATGCGCCATAAACAAAAAGCCGAGGCTAGGGGATCATACTATGCCTCGGCTCAGACTGCCTCCGTTATCGGATTTGACCTATCTTATTTTGTCGGCAGACAGGCGGCGCAGCATCATTTCAGCAATTTCCTCGGAGCTCACATCGTACTCGCCGCTCTCTATACGGCTCTTCAAATCGCGGACCAGTTCTTCTCGCACGTCCGGTACGTTTTTGAGGGCAGACTCTGCTACCAACATGCCTTGCTCCAAAGGCGATAGCTGTCTCGTCAATCCTTCCCGCAGACTCACGCCTGCTCTAGGTCTAACTGCCGGCAGAATCTTCTCTTCGGTCTTCTTGCTGTCAGTCCTCGCTCTGTTCGACTCCGCTGCTGAGATTTTCATCTTTTTCCTCACCCCGCAATCTAAAACCATCGGGGTTTGCCCTTGGTTAACTTACATCATAGCACGTGACAACAAAAAAGGCAAACCCTCGACTTTCGGAAACGGCAACCCGGCCGGCATGTCCTGTCTCAATGCAGGATTTAGCCCCGTTCGGCTTTGCGTCCCCTTCTTTCGAAGAGTTTGCCCTTTTCGTCCCTATACTCTTATTATGGATTATCGGAGACATGGAAAGCGATCTTTAGGGAGCATTTTTCGCGAAGCCGTCGGTCCATTCGGGGTCTGTTAGCCACCTCAACAATGCCTTTCAGTTATGAAAATGGCTCACCTTGTCAGCCAGTTTGGGGTAAGAATAGTAACTTCGGGAGAGTTAACCCGCCGATTCTCTTCGAGATATATAGAGTCCTACGGCTAGAACCAAGACCACTACTGTGGCACTGCCGATCCACAGCCAGGTTGGTAGAGCATTTTCTACTGCCTGCGTCTGTGGCGGCCGAACCGCGGGTCTCCCCAGCAATTCTCGCGGGTCAACATTCCCAGTTATCACGCATTTGCGATACCACCGGTAGAACTTCTCCTTGCCAGCTTTTTCCAGCAGAAAATCGAAGCTTTGCAGTTTTTGCCTGTAGCTGGGGTCCAACTCAACTATCTTTCCGACAATCATCCTAGGCTCACTTTCTGATGGCTTACCGTAGAACTTCCAAACCTTTCCCGTGGAAAACATTACCGCGCTGGCTTCCTGAAACCAGAACGGCAGCGGCTTAGGAGAAGCCAGGGTAATGTAAGCATGCACAAGCTCGTGCCGCAGTATGTCCTCATACTCCTTTTGGAAATCTGTTTCAAGAATCGCCACGTATCGCCCGTGAATAGTTGCGCCGCCGGCTCCCCGCCGCGAAAAGACCGGCCTCAGCACTTTGGGCAGTTGATCCCGCTTGAAGCGCTTCACCAGCACAGGTAAACGAGGAGGCGGGATTTTTATAACATCCCGCAGCATAACCACAGAGGACACCCTACACCGGCGTAAGTCAATGATCTGAGCCCCCTCAAAAGCTTTTCTAAACGTAAGCTCTAAACTGCCACTAGACGAGGACTCAGCAGTTGATTCTGGGAATCTGCTGGGTGAGGCGCAACACGCGATGGGCCACAGGTGCATCAGTGCGTACGAAATCAATGCTGTTTGCGCCGCACGACAGATTGCTGCCACTGCAAACCGCCGTCCTTCCAATCTACGTCTCCGTGAATTCTCCTGGCAAGTGGTGGGTCACTTAGGTGTGGTATTCAGCGTTGATCCGCACGTAGTCATAAGATAAATCACATGTATATACGGTTGCGCAGCCGTTTCCAATGCCCATGTCGACCGTGATTCGCAAATCCGTGCTAGACATAGTTGAGCGCATTAACTCTTCATCGTATTGAATTGGCTCGCCCTCTTTCACGATCTGCACATTTCCGAACCACATTGCCACTTTATCCGGATCAACCTCAACACCCGATGCCCCAACGGCGCACAATACCCGGCCCCAGTTTGGATCCCCACCAAACACCGCTGTCTTAACTAAAGGCGACTTTCCCACAGCTAGAGCTGCTTTTCTGGCATCCGCATCGCTCGCAGCGCCGCCTACCACCACTTCAACGTACTTTGTTGCTCCTTCCCCATCGCGAGCTATCGCCCTAGCCAAGTCTGAACATACCTGCGTCAAAGCACGGTGAAAAATCTCTGATTCAGCGGTATCACCTTCTATTTGGCAACCCGATAGTCCATTTGCCAATGCGATCACCGAGTCGTTGGTGCTCATCTCCCCATCAATTGTCAGGCAGTTGAACGTGCTGTCTACTGATTGGGCAAGCATATCCTGCAAGAGTTCGGCACTTATAGCGGCGTCGGTAGTGATAAAGCAAAGCATTGTTGCCATTTGCGGGCATATCATCCCGGCACCTTTAGCAATAGCGCCAATTCTTACCGTCCTCCCGTCGACATCAATTTCGTAAGCCGACAACTTCGGACGAGTATCGGTGGTCATAATTGCCTCAGCTGCCTTCGGACCGCCGTTTGCAGACAGCACTCTGAAAGCCTCGCGGATACCTGCTTTTATCTTGTCAATCGGTAGTGGAACGCCAATAATCCCGGTTGATGCCGCAACAACCATCTCTTGGTCCACCCCCAACTCACCAGCGATACACGCGCACATCTCCTCCGCGTCCCTTATTCCGCGCATGCCAGTTATGGCATTGGCATTTCCACTATTTGCAATGATAGCTCTTGCTCGGCCAGACGCTAACCGTTTCCTGCTTACCAATACTGGCGCAGCTTGGAATGCATTGGTAGTGAACACTCCTGCGGCTGTACAGTCGACGTCGGAGCAAATGAGCGCCAGGTCAAGACCACGTGTCTTAATACCGCATCTGACACCTGCTGCCTTAAATCCGCGTGCCGCTGTAACTCCGCCGTCTACAGGTCGCATGTGTTGACGCAAACCTCCGTTTCCATAATACATCTTCTTGTTATTGTTGGCGTCAAAAGGCACCCCCTGAACTTCCCCGCCAGTAGATGCACTTTTTATGGAAACACTGCCGGGTTTTTCAGACCAAGTTGTTCTTCAAAACCGCACATAAGGTTCATGTTTTGGACGGCCTGGCCAGCTGCACCCTTGCCCATGTTGTCAATAGCACTGGTTATGATCACCATTCCATTACGGGAATCTTTCGCGATGCCTATATGGCAATAATTGCTTCCGAGAACGTTCTTTGTGTTGGGCTGGACTCCCTCCTGGAGTACTACTACAAACTTCTTCCCTGTGTAGAAATCTTGGTACAGATCAGTCAGATTTTCCTTTTCGGATAGGAGCTTGGCATAAGCAGTAGTTAGAATACCACGATTCATTGGAACCAAGTGTGGCGTGAATGTTACACAGATGCGCTTACCTGCGAGCAACGAGAGCTCTTGTTCAATCTCGGGTATGTGTCTATGCCCGGCCACCGCATAAGCTTTAAACCCTTCGTTCACCTCAGTAAAGATATTGGATACTTCCACCTTTGAACGGCCCGCACCAGATACCCCGGATTTCGAGTCGATTATTATTGACTCCGTATCTATTAGGCGCTCCGCCACCAGAGGAGCTAGGGCTAGAATTGCTCCTGTCGCGTAGCACCCCGGGTTGGCCACTATCCTCGCCTTCGCTATTTCTGGAGCGTGCAGCTCAGGAATACCGTAAACTGCCTCTGACAGTAGCTCTGTGGCAGTGTGTTCTATGCCGTAGTACTGCCTGTATGTATTAGCGTCCTTCAAACGAAAGTCGGCTGGGATGTCCACAAACTTTTTTCCACGCTCGAGCAAAGCGGGTGCAATTTTCATTCCGATGCCATTACCGTGAGCTTGAAATAAAATATCCGACCTCTCAGCCGCCACGTCGGGATCGTAATCTTCACACAAAGGCAGGTCCTGGGTTATGAGCGAGGGATACGCGTTCGAAAGCGGTTGACCCGCATACGTCTTCGAGGAAAGGTATGTAATCTTCGCAGCGGGGTGACCAAGCAAGTATCGAACAAGCTCAGCACCAGCATAGCCTGACGCGCTTATAATTCCTACTCTAATCATAGGCTTTACACTCCAGAAAACGGCTGCAGGTGGGTTATATACGCAAACTTGATTATACTGCGGTATCTGGTAGCTGACAATTTCGCAAGCAGTTGGACGGATCCAACTTTTCTATGCTGGCTAGTGATATTGGTGTATCCCGTCATAAACTACAATACAAAGCCATGGTATGGAAAACCGAGAGGTCATCATGATTAGCTGAGCCGTTCAAAGACTCGCCAATTAAATGTGATAGTATAATTTTTCGGCGACGTTTCCGAAACGCAGTTGCACCTTCCAAACAACGGCCTGGTTCTAAGTCGGGTATACTATGCACAACGACGGGTCTGAGGGGACTATCATTCTGAAAGGTAGGGTGCTTGAAGTGTTACAGTGTTATGGGTTTAAGTTCTCATAACCATAACTAGGTTATCCAGAAAAGGCTGAAACCTGCTGATAATTCCACTGAGTCTAATATTAACCAACACTTCTTGCGAACATATTGCCAAAGGCAAGACTTACGGTTGACTTTGCCGAAATCATAGTGTACAATGAGACCAGAGCCTTCAACGGCTGCGCCGTGTAGTAGTGGCGCAGGGGGCTGGGAGAAATGACAGGGCGGCCCGTAAAACTTAAAGCAGTGGCTAAAGCAAGGAAATCAGCCCGAGCTTTCACGCTTGTGGAGCTGGTAGCAGTCCTTGCGATTGTAGGCGTGTTGGCGGCAATTGGCTTTCCTGTTCTGGTAAAAGCGAAACGAAATGCCCAGACGACGGAATGCCTGGCTAATATGCGTCAGTTGGGTATCGCCTTCCGGATGTACTTGGACGATTACGATGAGCAATTCCCGGCCGCCGTGCCCTGGGGCATTCCCGGTTCACCTGCTACGAAGGGGCAGAAGACCATCCAGGAAATCCTCATGCCGTTCATACCCGGTGGCATGGTCTCTGCTAAACTGCCCGACGGCACCCGCTCCTATACAAAGCGGAGTGTTTTCTGCTGTCCGAGCGATACAGGTCTACCCAAGAGTTGCGATGGGTTCGGTGGAGGTGTTAGGGCAGGTGTTCCTGTTTGGCGCCAGACGGGGTGCAGCTACGAGTACTACGCGGCGAATCAGCGCGATTACCTGGGTTCATCCGGTGAGAATCCTCCCAAGGTTCCGCGCACAGCATTGGCTCCCGAGGTAGATATCAGCGGCAAGCGCACACGCATCGGTGCGCCTTTGAGTGCGGTAATTAGTAGTGCAAGGAAGGCCCTACTGGGCGACATATGGTTTTGGCACCTCGGCGATTACGTTATGCCTGAAAACAAGGTGGCATATTGCAACACTCTATTCGCCGATGGCCACGCCGCCCGGGTGAGAGGCATAGAGCATCTTGAGGCTCGGCTGCAGCAATTAGAGCGGTGGCATTCCTATACTGAATTGGACTAGACCTCGCAAGAACGCTCTGAGCAGAGCTATGGCCCCTCTTAAGATAGAGTTCTCTACAGTCAGAGATCTTGAGCGAAAAACGCACAAGATATTTATGTACGCAGGCTTTGCTTTACTTGTCGGGCTTGTTTTCGCTGTGCTCGGCATCTCGATAATCGGTGCGCCGGTGATTATTCTTTCCATGCTTGTGCTTATTGGCGCTATGATTTATGTGTCCATTCTAGGCAAGGAGCCCACACGTTCTCTCTTTTGTCCGTATTGTGCTAGCAAGAACGAGGTCTACGAATCTAGGAAAAGCTTCTGCTGCGATATCTGCCGCCGACCAGTCGTCATCGACCAAAACGGAGAGCCGATGCCGGCGGAACCTATAGACACGACTGCCCGCTATAACCATTGAGATTCCTATTCCAGGTGAGTGAACCTCGCGCGTTTTCTGCGTCTATCCTCTATAAGGTATAAGGGATTCGGGAGCTATCTTTTCAAAACCGGAGATTCGTGATGATGGTCAACAAGTGTCGCGGTCTAGTCTTTTGTTTCTGTGCGCTCGTGCATATGTTGGCAGCGCTATCGGCGGGCGCCGTTTCGCTTCAGGAAGAGATAGATCTCGGCAAGAAGGTCGACGAGCAGATACTCAAAGAGACGCCGCAAATCTCGGACGAAAAAGCTCTCAGAGAAATCAGCGAGATAGGCCAAAAGCTCGTGAAGTACGTATGGAGGCCCGAGATAAAGTACCATTTCCGAATCTTGCGCACCGATGAACTTAACGCCTTCGCTGTTCCGGGAGGCTTCATTTACTTCTCCGAAAGGCTTTGGAATGTATTGAGACACGATGAAAGGGTTGGTGTTCTTGCTCACGAGATAGTGCACGTAGATCGCCGACACACTATAGACGCAATTCTCAAAGCACAGCGCCGGCAGATAATATTGGCGGTATTGTTGACTGCTCTGAATGCAAATGAGACGTGGACAAACATCGCTGATCTTGCTCACCAGTTGTATACGCTTAAGTACTCGCGGGGAGACGAGAGGCAGGCTGATGAAATTGGCGTCGAATTGTGTCATAAGGCTGGGTTCAATCCGGCTGGTTTGCTTCTCGCGTTGCGGAAGATTCGCAGGTTCCAAACCGAGCAGGGGGGAGAACCTCCAAAGATATTCTCCTCGCACCCGCCAACCCCGGAGCGTGAGCGATACTTGACAGAACTGCTGCAGAAGATGGGCATACCTGTACCCCCGGAGGAAGTTAAGGAGGTAGCGAGGCCGTACCAAATTGGAGAAGTATCATCCATATCTGGCTCTATGGTGAGCTTTGTAACTGACCACCAACTTTCAGGGGGTTCAGTTGTCTGGCTGATGACAAAGGGATGGGATTTTTATTATGAGAGCCTCACAGCAGTTCCGGTTGCCCGCGCTGTAGTTTTGGAATCACAGGGTAAACAGTGCAAGGCCGTCTACTATGCGATGCGGCCGCTAGGTGGGGCGGACATTCGAAAAGGAGTTGGCGTTTATGCTCCACCGATGCCGAATCCCGAAAAGGGAGTAGGCAGAATTGTTTCGTCGACGTTTCTGCCGGGCGACCCCGGAAAGCTAGAACTCGCTGCGTCATTACCGAGTTTCCAGCGACTGTTGGCAAGGCAAGTCGTGTGGGACGACAGATATGAGAAGCTCGTGTATGCCAACGCCGGCTACGTTGTACTTACGCCGCATTCAACTGGCGGCACTTACTTGGGGGTAACGCGGCCGGAGTATTCTTACGCTCCAATCTCGCAGAACTCCGTGCTAGTAAAGCTTGTCGATCCCGAACAGGCACGCTGGTATGGGCCAGTAGCGTCCATTGGTCGATCCGGCCAGACGCTGGAGCTCGTTACGCCGCGTCCGATCGAGGAGCTTGCGCGCGCTCGCTCAGCGGGTAAGATTTTTGATATCGCGGTTCCTCCCTGGGACTCGAAGGCGTCATATGAAGATCGAACGATTGGTAGGGCAGTGCTGCGCTCTCTAGACGGGAAGATCGTGCTTCAGATGAAAGAATACAAGCCTGGGTGGACTATAAGAGACATCAGCGTCGGGTTCGACATCTATGAAGCCAAGTCTGAGTCTGGGAGTGCCACGGACAAACAGAAAGCTGCTGCCGGCAAGTAAGCGCACATCGCGCAAACGTTCTATTTTTGTAAACCTTCGCACCTTTGCCCGCTCACATTCCTCAAGTGATCTTCTAGTTAGTGATGCGAGAAGCACCGTTCGCCGGTGAAGACCATCGCAATGCCGTGCTCGTTGCAGGCTTGAATTGACTCCCAGTCTCTTACAGAGCCGCCGGGCTGAATTATCGCCGCGATACCCGCTTCCGCGCAGGCGTCTACACTGTCTCTAAATGGGAAGAACGCATCTGAGCTCAGCACGGCACCTTCCAGGGTCTCAGGGCCTTTGAAACGCTCACGGGCCTTCTCTATTGCTTGCTGAACAGCAGAGACGCGGTCTTGTTGCCCTGTGCCGACTGCTAGAGTAACGCCGTTCTTGGCGATCACGACGCCGTTCGATCTCACGCTCAAGTTCACGTACCAGCTGAACAGCAGGTCCTGTGTCTGCTCGTCTGTGGGCAGCTTCTGAATTGTAACGTCACCGTGCCGAGGGTGCTTAGTGGACGCGGGCATTAGGTCTTGTGGGCCTTTGATCCCTGTAAGCAACGGTTCGGCAACCACGAGGCTACCGTCTGCAAGTACTTTGATCGTCGGAGCGGCGTCGTCGCCCACCCACTTCGGAAGTCTCATCAAGTTCGGGAGCTTGATGATTCTGATCTCCTTATTCATCTTGTAAGTTTCGTGGTCGGACAGAATCTGAACAGCCTCATCTTCGAAGTCTGGCGCAGCAACTACTTCGACGACGCTTGTCATTATCTCGCGCGCAGTTTCAGCATCCACTGCTGTGTTAAAAACCACAGTTCCGCCAAATGCTGCTACGGCATCAGCATCTCTTGCTCTCACATAGACCGATTTCAGACTTGACTCACTGCTTACCGTCTTAGTGCCCGTTGGCGCGACCGCTACACCGCTCGGGTTCAGATGCTTCATGACAGCGCAGGCTGGTCTGTCGAAGTACTTAACGATGTTAGCGCCGTGATTTAAGTCACCATAATTGGTTTCGGACAAGCCAGATTTACCGGTCTTAAGGATTTCCATGTGTCCAAACGGTAGCCCCTGCGAGTCCTTGGGTCTATAGAAGCTGGCGGCTTGGTGAGGGTTAGTGCCATAGCGCAGGTCTTCAACTTTAACGTAAGTTACACCCAGTACTTCGATCTCGTCCGGGAACTCGCTTTTCGTGCGGCTGAAATACTTGGCTCTGAAATCTGTTCCCAATGCGATTCCTCCTGCATGATGGTAATGTCGGTGCGTACAAGAATTGTTGCGCCCTTTAGTTAGTCTCCTGCGTCAAGGAGAGTGTGCTTGCTATCCTTCTCAGAATTCGTGATTACTCGTTGGAATCCTTCGGTCTTGCGGTAAATATCCCGCCGGGCAAACGTCTGATATACATGGTTCGAATGACCGGTTGACATCCCGTCCGGTCGATGTTATGGTAAGCCGGTTGTAGTACGATAGCACAGCTGCAGCCAGGTAAGCCGCAAAACGTGCCGAACTTGGTGTAATCGGGTTTTAGGGTATGTTTGACGACAGAATTCTGGGCTGTGATTACCTGCGAGCGTTGCTCGCTTGTTTGCTAGCACTCTGTGCCTTCTCACCTTGTTTGGCTCAGGCATGGGAATGGCCCGAAGAGATGCGACTCGGTGGGTTCAGCGTGGCTAATATACAGGGCATCGTCAACAGCGACGGCTCAGGCGAAGCCCAAGGAGTTGTTTACATACCCGGTATCCCGGGGCAGAAAGCCGTTTTGAGACGTTCGTCAAACGGAGAGATCTCTGCGGAGGTGTCGATGAACGCGCGAATATCAGGCGCCGAGTTGGTGGGCACTTACATTTTAGATGCTGGCGGACTGCGCAATCGCAGAGCTGAGATACGCCTGGTACCCCATTCGGTTTCAGATGTTTCGGCTACGGTTGACACTGGCGGCAGATTCTCAGGTAATGGTAGAGCTAAGCTAGGACAGCTCTCCGTGCCGGTGAAGTTTGCGATTTCAAAAGATTCCTTTACCCTTGAGGGGAATGCGGAAGTTAGATCCCAACAGGATACTCCTCTAGCAAAATATACTTTGTCCGGCATATTGAAGCTTACTACTCGGCCTCCCCAGATTTTGCTTACGGTTTCGGGTACTGTGGAACGCTTGGGCAAGCTATCGAACCAGTCCGCGAAGATGCAGATTTCAAATGTTCAGGTGGACGCATCACAGGGAACCTGCAGCATTTCTATGGAAGGTGTCACCGTAACGTTCGACCTGTTCTAGTAAGTAGGAAGCCTGGATTCTAAGCGTGTGATCCGAGTATCTAACCCGGCAAATACCTCTTTTCCTTGAATTTCTTTCTTACTCAACTATCGGTCAGGAACTGCTCCAGTGGGGCTCTAGTCTAATAAATTGCGGCTTCTTAGGCTCTTCGGTTGACGCGCGCATTTACCGACGGTTATAATCGTGACGTTGCATCTGGGCTGCGTTTCTCGAGTTCGAAGTGTTCAAGCAGCTTTGGGTGCGGGTGTGGAGGATTTTGGACATGCGATTTGGCAGTAGAGCCATAATTGTAGCGCTACTTGTAGTCGTCGCCGCCACTTGTGCGTCAGCGGAAATGGTTATGGCGAGATACGACCCCACCCAGTCGAGTTCCACGTCGCAGCAGCTTTCTTTACCCATAGCTCTGAAGTGGCAGTACGTAGCAAACAAGTTCGACAACAATGCTGCGTCGCCGATCGTTGTTAATGGCACGGCGTATTTTGCGTGCGGGGATAGGGTATATGCGGTTGATCTCGAGAGCGGTACCCTAAAGTGGCGGTATCCCCGAGAGCAGAGTTTGGGGGGGTCCGTCAAGTGCACCCCTGCATACTATAGGGGTGCGATCTATTTCGGCGCTACGGATGAGAACCTTTACTGCGTGGATGCAGAAACCGGCACTTTCCGGTGGGCTTATCGAGTCCGCGGAGCCATACGCTGTCCGCCTGTAATTGCTGACAATATGATCTATGTAGGGGCCGATGACGAGTCGATCTACGCTATAGAAGCGGAAACAGGCGAGCGACGATGGGTGTTTACAGCCCGCGATGACATAGCAATAGGAATTGCAGTTGGCTCGGGAATGGTTGTTGCCGCCAGCATGGATGGCAACTTGTACGGCATAGCGCAGTCAACAGGGAAACTCCGATGGATCTTTCGGTTGCCTGTGGCCCCGACTGATTCCTCACCTGTGATAACGGAAAGCATTGTCGTAATGGCAGTCGGAAACAGCATGTATGGCCTGTCTACCCGAAGCGGGCAGCAAAAATGGCACGTAACTTTGCCGGCTGAGGTGGCCGCCACGCCGGCTGCTCAAGGGTATGACATTTACGTGCCCTGCAAAGACAAGAAGATCTATGCGTATCTGACCAATGCCAGGCAGCCCATATTTAAGTGGACACAGCCTGCAGACTTGCAGGCTACACCGATGTCCAGCCCTGTAGTTGCGGGAGATACGGTATGGGTTACCGGTGCCCGAGGGGTTGTCGCTGCATTTGCTGCTCAAGATGGCTCGCTTAAGTGGAGATACCCGATTTCGCCATCTACAGTAACAACGCCAACAGCGCTCTATTGTGACGCTGCTTCTTCGCCAACGATTGCGGACGGAGTTCTGCTTGTGTTGACAGATGACGGAGTTCTACACTGCTTCAGTCCGGACGCAGCTGACCAACTGCCGCCCAAGGTTTATTCGGTCAAGCCACCGAGCGGATCTCTAATGTCACCGGCACCTCCGATTAAGATATCGGCAGTGCTCTACGATATGGGAAGCGGCGTTGATTTCTCTACGGCCGCAATCACGCTGGATGGTCAGCCGGTTGAAACCTCCGTCGACTTGCCCACTTCGACCGTTTCATATGTGACCCCTGTAGGTGGAGCGGGCAAACAAGCTGTTTACATAAAGCCCGACGGTTTGCATTACATAACAGTGTCAGCGAAAGATTATGCTGGAAACCTAGTGGTCCAGGAATGGTATATAATTACAGATTCAAGCCTTCCGCCGCCTCGCAGAGTAACTCCAGGTGAGGAATCCGGTAAGCAGACGAAGGAACCAAAAACTAAGCCGACTGAGCCACCAAAACCTCCGACACCGCCGACCGGGGCTGAGACCCCTTCGGGACCTGAAGCGCCGCCTGAAATAGAAGCACCGCCGCCTCCACCTCCACCTCCGGCTCCAGGATTTGGGGGACCTCCCCCTCAAGGCCCGCCGAGTGGGGCACCGAGGCCGTTTTGAGATTTTGAGAATGGGGATGTCGCCGACAGAGCGCTTTTGCAGCTTGCGTCTCACTTGCCAACAGTCAGCCTGCATTAGCCGCGGGCATGAGTTCTTTTTGTGCGGGTTTGCGAGTTGGACGATCTAGAACTACGTGCTTGGCTGCGGTTTAGTCGACTTGAACTCTCACCAACTCTTGGGCGTGCATTGCTGGATTGCTTTGGCGGTCCTCAGGCTGTTTTCGAAGCGTCGGAGGCGGAGCTGCGCAAAGTTGACAGAGTCACGGACAACGTTGTGGCGAAGATTCACGGGCCCGTTCCTGCTGCCATCGAGAAGGATCTCAATCTGATAGAGCGGCTGAACGTCACGCTGCTACCTATCTGCTCCGAAAACTATCCGGTAAACCTCAGAAACATCTATGATCCGCCAGTTCTACTTTATGTTCGCGGGAGGCTCTTGGAGTCAGACAAGATGTCCATTGCGATTGTTGGCTCAAGGCGGGCAAGCCAATATGGCCTGTCCGTGGCTGCAAAGCTTGCAAGGGATCTAGCTTCCAGTGGGCTGGCTATAGTCAGTGGGGGTGCCAGAGGAATAGACAGTGCAGCCCACAAGGGCGCGCTGGAAGCTGGCGGCAGAACCATAGCGTTCTTGGGTTGCGGCATCGATGTCAACTATCCGCCGGAAAACCGTAAGCTTTTTGAGCTGATAGCCGAGGCAGGAGCCGTTGTATCGGAGTTTCCGTTCGGAGCCGCGCCAGAAGCGTGGAGGTTTCCACCGAGAAATAGGCTGATAAGCGGAATGAGTCTCGGAGTTTTGGTTTGCCAAAGCCCAGCGGCTTCAGGTGCGCTGATTACAGCCGGTTATGCAGCAGAACAGGGTAAAGATGTATACGCGGTGCCCGGCAACATAGATGATCACCGAAACTCTGGCTGTCACGCGCTGATCAAAGACGGCGCAAAGTTGGTCGACTCAGCTGACGACATACTAGCTGAGCTTGGTTTGCAGCCGGAAACTGACGAGCCACGCCAGCTCACACTTCCCATAGAATCACTAGCAAATGATAATGAGCGCAAGATAGCGTCCCTTCTTTCTTTGGATCCAATCGCAGTAGATGAGATAATTGAGAAAACTGGGTTGCCGGCGCCGCTGGTTGCCGGAACTCTCACCATACTGGAAATGAAGAATATTGCCCGTCGCGTTCCCGGTAACGCCTACGTGAGAGTGCTGTAGTTGCTTGATCGGTTAGTCTGCAGATAAGTTCTACAGCTGGTTCTCAGAGGGGATGTTTTGGTAGAATCCTCTCCGTGAGTTTTGACACACCATGTGACCGGCCCGATCCTCATTCGGAATTTCAAAAGCACAGCGGACCCATTAAACCGCTGGAAAGTTTGCCCGTACTGCGAGTAAGGTTCCGCGTTCTCGCTCTCATTATTTTTCTCCAAGCGTGCTTGCTAATTTGGGTAGCGGACAGCGAACTGGCCGTGGGTGTGCACCTGTTGTGCTACTCGTTGATGATTCCTACAGTGCTCTATCTCGTTGCGGTTCGCTTGCTGCATCGTTGGCTTCCCTTCGACCAAAACGAACTGCTGTTAGTCTACATAGTTCTCACTATCACCCTTCCGATCGTTGGCTATGGTGGTCTACGATTCGTGGCCGCAGGGATGGGTTATGTGCAATATCTCTCAGAGACTCAGCCTCAATGGTCGAGCTTTCTGCCTGCATTGCAGAGACTGCCTGTACTACGCGACGCCCAGGCCGCCCACGGATTCTACAGAGGTGCCGATGGTGTACCTTGGAATGCGTGGATTGTGCCGATTGTTTTCTGGAGCTTGTACCTCTTGTCACTGAGCGGCCTGTGGATCTGTCTTGCAGGGATTCTGAGTCGGATATGGGTGAACCACGAGCGACTGACGTTTCCTGTGACTATGGTCCCACTTCAGTTGGTTGATTCAAGAAGTGACCTCACCATACGCCCACTCTTCTGGATCGGTTTTGCGGCGCCCGCCATTCTGCAAACCCTGCTCGTCTTGCACCATTGGTGGCCCTCAGTCCCGGCTTTACAGCTGAAAGCCTTCTACATAACATTCGCTGATGCCAGTCCGCCTTGGAATGCCTTTCCGCCATTTCCCGTAGGACTTTATCCGATGGCGGTTGGGTTGGCTTATTTCGTCCCTGGTGATGTCAGTTTCAGCTGCTGGTTTCTGGCACTTGTAATGCGATTCGTGTATGTTTTGGGTGCTGCGTTTGGTATTGAAGCCGGCGGTCTGGGAACGGCAGCTTCCAGGTTTCCCTACCGCGAAGAGCAGGCAGCAGGTGCCTGGATTGCCTTTTGCGGAATCGTTTTATGGATGGGTCGGCAGCACTGGCGGAGCGTTGCGCAAATCATTTCTCAGCGTGAGCAGCGAACGGCTAGGCGTTTTGCTTTTGGTGCCGTCTTCTGTTCGTTGATCTGCGTGTTTCTGATGATTTACGCAGGTTTGCCTACTGAAGCTGCTGTTATAACTTTTTGCGTGTATGTCGCATACGTGGTCAGCGGTGCGCGTGTCCGCGCGGAAGCGGGAGCTCAATGGACATTTGCCCCGCTCTTGTTCACGCCCAATAGGGTTGCCGCTTCGGTCACAACTACTGCTGGATGGTCTGACCAATCCCTGTTAGCCAGTGGATTGTTCAGCCTTGTCCACGTCGACATACGTGCCCAGTCCATGCCGTATTTGATGGAGGGTATCAATCTGGCCGAACACGCACGTATACCCTTGAGGACAGTTATCGTGTTGGCGGGTTTGGGCACGGTGACAGCTATCGCCATTGGGTGGGGAACCACACTAGCAAAATGGTACGAAGTCGGTGCGGCAACAGCCAAAGCAGAGCAGTACCCCATTCGAAAGGTGTCCATAGCATTCGACGAAGTCAAAAGATTAGCCTCAGTTGGTATGTTCAGGGATCAAGTAGGAATAGCTGCGATGCTGTTTGGTGGCGCATTGACTGTTTTGCTCGCCGGAATAAGGTCGGCCGGCTTCCACGGCTTGCATCCCTTGGGCTACGTCCTGTGTAACACCCTTACTATGAACGCTTTTATTGTGCCGTTTTTCCTGGCGTGGCTTGTGAAGGTTTGTCTGTTGCGTTTCGGTGGACACCGAGCCTATCGAGGCGGAGTGCCCTTCTTTGTGGGGTTAATTCTCGGGGATATCCTGACGCAGGCTATCTGGACCCTAATCGGCTGGGTCTTCCACGTGCCGATTTATCAGTTCCTAACCTAGGCCAATGTCTTATTTCGGAGGATGTGGGCGCAGCGCTCGCTCGACCCTAATGCAAGAGTGACGCGGGGGGATTGGGTAGGGAATTAGGGATCGCCTGTTGGCGTAGTAGAGCGTTAGTGCGGCCCAAGTTTTGCCTAACATTGTGCGCTCCACATGTTGCATAGTCAAGACTTGCGCTGCGGCGTCAATTCCGATATATTGGAATCGGGAAAGCTCACTTTTTGCTCCAGCGCTGCCTATCATCGTGCGTCTCCTTCTTAAGTACTGAATAATGACCCACACGGACAACCAGACTCAAAAACCCGTAACCAACTCGTTCTCTTTCTGGAGCTTTTTCAGCTCGATGAGGACCGCAATACTGCTGCTCTTACTTGTAGCGGGCGCTTCAATGTTGGGCACCGTAATAAAGCAGAACGCCTCACAGCAGGAATATATCAAGGCTTATGGGCAGCTTGGTTACGCCGTTATACGAAGCTTCAATCTGGACGATGTGTATCACAGTGCTTGGTACATTCTTCTCTTGCTTCTGCTGGCTCTAAATCTCACAGTGTGTACAGTTAGGAGATTCTCATCAACCTGGCAGCGGACGTTTGCGCCCAAAATAATTGTCGACCCGCGCGAGATCCTGAGCTACCCCAAGTCGAAGTGCTTTACCCGAAAAGAAGCGTCTGCTGAAGAGGTGATCTCGAACGCTTCGCCTGTCCTCAAGAAGAGGGGTTATAACGTAAAGAGTGCGGCGTCCGGAAGTTCTTCCTTTATCTATGCCGTGAAGGGTAGGCTCGGCATGTGGGGTCCCTACATAACTCACTTGAGTATATTGGTCATATTCATCGGTGCCGTTATCGGGGTATTCTTCGGGTCTCGCGGTACTATGATGATTGCTGAAGGCAGATCATCGGATTCATATTGGTCGAATTCGAGTTCGCATCCGGTGGAACTCGGCTTCAGTGTTCACCTACGAAGGTTCAGAATACTTACGGACGCGCAGCGCCGACCCACGGCTTATCGAAGCTACGTTGAAGTTCGAGAGGGCGGTAGGCTGAAAAGAAAAGGGATTATTGATGTCAATCGCCCGCTAGTGTACAAAGGTATCGCCTTCTACCAGTCCAGTTATGGCCTGGAGGGGTTCGTCGTCCACGTCAAATCTCCCAAAGGCGGAACTGCTTGGGTTGAGTTTGGTCTTGCAAGCCTTCACAGCCCTGAGGACCTGCTGAAGTCGATTGAAATCGAGGGGAAAAGGCTTTCTCTATACGTGCACAACGCGGTACCGGACTACGTGGGAGGGGAAGCCGTCAACGCGACCGATATGCCACTTAATCCCGCATGCGACCTGCTTGTCACCGATAAGATCGAAGAGACTAGATGGATAGGCGGTTGGAAAAGGCTGGGTTGGTTGCAAGTTGGAGATTCAGCCGATTATAACGGCTACCGCATCCGGCTTGCAAAGGCCGTTACATACACAGTTCTAGAGGTCTCTAGAAACCCGGGTCTACCCATTGTCTATGTCGGTTTCGCGTTGGTTGTCGCCGGCGTTTTTCTGTCGTTCTACGTTCCGCGTCGCGAACTGAGAATCTGCGCTGTTGACCAAGATGGCGAGACGACAGTGACGTTGGGTTGTCCTGCACGTTCCGCGGATGAAGCCACCGAGGAGGACGTTGAATTCGTGCTGAACGCTATCTGTGTGGTTGACTCAAAGGAGGAAAGATGATTTCAGTTGCTGCTCTGTTGTTTAGGATTTCGTTCTGGCTATACGTTGTTTCAGCGGTGCTCTATCTGGTCAATTTGTTCAGCAGACAAGCTCACCGTCGGTCAGTCGGAAGAGGCTTGCTCGCTGTCGGGCTGTGTTCGCATACGGCTTCGCTGATTCTCAGATACCTATCTACAGGTCATCCTCCTTTCCTAAATCTCTACGAATACTTGATCTCATTCACTTGGGCGGCGGTTGTTGTCTACCTTGTAATTGAAGCATCTTGTAAGACTGATATTTACGGAGCTTTTGTGATACCACTCATCTGCGTGTTTGCCTTAGTGGCCTACTTCCTCCCGAGTGAGGAAGTCTACGTGATGCCTGCTCTAAAAAGCGCTTGGCGAGTGCCTCACATTGCTACGGCCGTATTAGCTTATTCGTCTTTTATGGTGGCTTTCGTGTTGGCTGTTCTTTACTTGACTAGGGAACGCGCTGAGCGGCATACCGACTCGTTTTGGCGGAGCCGATTGCCTCAGTCGGACTCCTTGGACCGAACCATGTATCGAGTTATGGCATTCGGCTTTCTTATGCAAACACTCCTCATAATCACCGGAGCCATGTGGGCTCAGTATGCTTGGGGTCGATATTGGGGGTGGGATCCCAAAGAGACCTGGGCGCTGGTGACTTGGTTCATCTACGCAGCCTACCTGCATACCCGCGTCACGATGGGTTGGCGAGGGCGGAGGTCTGCTATCCTGGCAATAATAGGCTTCGTCGCAGTACTGTTCACACTTTTCGGGGTGAGCTTCCTCCTTAGCGGACTGCATAGCTACGCCTAGTGAGGAGTCTAAGATGCATTTGCTCTGCGTAGGGCTAAACCACAGGACTGCGCCTGTCGAAACTAGGGAGCAACTGAGCATCGACGAATCCCAACTTCCAGTAGCTCTTGCAAACCTCAGAACTCGTGCACAGACTTCGGAATCGGTTATTCTGTCCACGTGCAATCGAACTGAGGTCTACGCTTGCTGCACCTCAGCAGACGGCGGCCGAGCCATTTCGGAGTGGCTTGGATCTTACTGTAACCTAGCTAGTGAATTATACGCTCCATATCTTTATTTCATGCACGATCATGAAGTGGCGGCTCACTTGTTTCGCGTGGCCTCGGGGATCGATTCGATGGTTACAGGGGAAGACCAAATACTCGCTCAGGTCAAAACGGCTTATGCAATAGCTCGCAAGGCTCAGTCTACGGGCTCTGTCTTGAACTACCTATTTCACCACGCAATTTCAGTCGGCAAGCGGGTACGCACAGAAACAGCGATTGGGCGCGGCGCGTTCTCGGTCGGCTCGGCGGCTGCTCGGCTAGCTGAGTCGATTTTTGACGACCTTGGCGAATGCACTGTTATGGTCATCGGTGCTGGAAAGATGGCTGAGCTAACAGTCTCAAACTTGCTGAGTGCTGGCGCCAATAGTGTATTGGTGGTGAATCGCAGCCGCTCTCGTGCGGCTGAGTTGGCTGGAAAATACGGAGCGCAGCCGCTGGGCTTTGAAGATTTGGAAGCATTTCTGCCGAGCGCGGACATAGTCATAGCATCCACAGGTGCTCGCAAACCTATTATCGAGCGGGAAGTGCTGCGGCGTGCGGTTTCGACTAGGCGTGGCCGACCTATGTTCATCATCGATATCGCGGTGCCGCGTAATGTGGACCCTTCTGCAGCACATCTCGATGGAATCTTTCTTTATAACATCGACGACCTGCAAACCGTTGTTGAAAAGGACAAAGCTGCTCGAAGAGCAGAGATTGAGCGCGCAGAGGCCATTATTAATGAAGAAGTGCAGCGTTTTCTGAAGCGGTATCGCGCGATGGATGCCGTGCCGATCATCAGCGCGATGCGAGACAAGTTCGAAGCGATTCGACAGGCCGAAGTGAGCAAGTTGAAACGCAGGGTTCCGGATCTCACTGCCGAGCAGCTGGAGGCAATCGAAGCCATGACACGATCCTTAGTCAGCAAGATATGTCACGATCCTACCATTCGGATAAAGGACTACCTAGCTTCCGGTGAGCCTCCTGTGGGCATTGATTTACTGTGTGAGTTGTTCGGAATTTGCTTGGATGCTCAAAACAATCAGGAAGAAGGAAACAAATTTTAGACTATGCTGCCGACTATTCTATGGTTAGTTGCCGGTATCTGCTACACTGCTGCTGCAGTTCTGTTTCTCTGGGGCGCAGGAAGCTCGTCTGAGAAAACCAGGGCTGCCAGAACTGTTGCGGCCACTGGTCTCGTCGCCCACGCCGCTCTGATTACTGCAGCAGGTGTTGAGCTGGGGCGCGCGCCTTTTACCAACCTCCGGGAGTCTCTGTTATTCGTCGGCTGGGCAGTCATAGCTCTCTTCTTGGCTAGTCGGGGCACGCGCAGGCCGGCTGTACTTGGCGCGGCGGCAGCGCTCATCTGTTTAGCAGCCATAACCTTTGCTTCCCTTGCTCCCAGGAGCACCAATCAGCTTCTAATGCCTGCTCTCAGGAGCAGATGGAGCACTGTCCATGTCGTAACGAGCTTGGGTGGCTACGCTGGTTTCACACTAGCTTTCGCCTCCGGCCTGCTCCATTGTGTCCATGACAGTCTGCTGAAAAATAAACGTGTTGGCCGGTGGCAAAGAGCACTTCCTTCGCTGGATACGCTGGACCGCTTCGCATACAGAATGGTAGGGCTGGGCTTTCCTTTATTTACGGTCGGCATAGTAACAGGTTCTATGTGGGCACAAAGCGCTTGGGGTAGCTATTGGAGTTGGGATCCAAAGGAGACATGGTCGCTTGTGACGTGGCTGGTTTATGCTGCCTACCTGCACGTGCGCGTATTCCAGGGTAGAAGAGGTAAATTAGCAAACAGGCTGCTGGTGATGGGTTTCATCTGCACCTTGATTACGTTTATAGGTGTCAGCCTTTTCGCTGGCGGTTTGCACAGCCACAGCTGGTAGCCCTTTTTCAGCAGCACCTCTCAAGCACCTATTCGTTTCCGGAACTCTTCAAGTAGCGGGTCACCCGTGCTTTTCATCATGCTAAGCAGTTCTTCTCGAAACTGGTCTACCTCCTTACGGTGCGACTCTGAGGAGATCAAGTTATTTAGTTCGCACGGGTCGCTGGTCAGGTCGTAGAATTCCTCAGGCACTCTGTGCAGATAGAAATCACACCGCGCTGCTATCTTTGGGTCTTCCTTGCCTGCTTCTAACATAGCATTCCACGTAAGCCCGCTCATAGGCTCGTTCTTAAACTCGGTCTTTCCGTCCGACCAAGCGTTGAATATATAACTTCTGGTTGCGGTGCGCACAGAGCGCATTGGGTAAAACCTTTTGCCTGCAGTGCTTGTGATGAATGTGAAGACCTTGTTTCTTGCTGGCTGCCTTGTGCCTTGCAGAATGGGCAGGAATGAGCTTCCGTCCATTCCCTCAACCGGTTTCAGTCCAAGTGAGTCGATCAAGGTCGGAATTAGGTCTATCCCGCTGACAAAGTGTTCGCGATCAACTGTCGCTGGCTTTATCTTACCTGGCCATCTGACTACTAATGGCGTTTTTGTGCTGTTTTCGTAACAGTTGGTTTTGGCGAAGGGTACTGAGATTCCGTTGTCGCTTAGGAAGATAACTATCGTGTTTTCCTCAGAACCCGTCTCACGAAGCGCCTTTAGCACCTGACCTACAGTCTCGTCGCACCTGTGGACAGCCGTATAGTACTGTGCGATTTCCTTTTGGATATCTGGAATCCCCTGTGGCAGAAATCTCGGAACGTCGACTTCTTCGGGCTTGTAAACCCGGGTTAAGTTTTCCGAAGGCTCATCTATGCTTGGGAACGGTCGATGGGGGTCCTGCGAGTTTGCCATTAAGAAGAAAGGCTTTCCTTCAGCCTTCGCACGTTCTATTACGGCCTTCGTATGCTGATAGTAAAGGTGTGGGCTGCGCCCGTTTCCTAGTTCAGGTCCCCTGACAACCGTGTCCCAAGGAAACTTCGTCGGCGGAGTCATGTGTTCAACCTTTGCCAATATGCCGGTGTAGTACCCTGAAGACTTTAAGCACTCAACTATTGTGGGAACATCCATTCTTATCGGATCGAATCCTAGGGCGCCGTTCCTGTGTGGGTATCTGCCCGTTCCGATGACCGACCTCGAAGGTTGGCATATAGCACTGGTAACATGCGCATGCTCTAAGCGAATTCCTTCTGTGGCCAGCGCGTCTATGTTTGGCGAAATGTCCGGGGCTTTGCTTCCGGTGCACCCGAAAGAGTCCCAGTTTGCATCATCCGCGGTGATCAAAAGAACATTGGGCCGTTTTGGTTCAGCCGTGAACAAACCAGTTCCCAACGCCATCGCTGCAGTCGACAAACCCGCCGCAGCAAGGAATTGTCTCCGCGTAAGTCCCTTGTCTTCCATTCTGGCCCCCGGGTCGGATGAATTATCTGCTACGGTCACACTTAATGGCAAACCGACAGTAATCCTGCCTGAAGGATGCATCGAGTTCTTGGTTGAACCAATCAGTGGCAGTCCGATAACGCTTATTCCAGACGTGAGAAGCAATATGTGTTTAGGAGGCCTGCGGTTTATGGTGACTGCGAAGGAACTTTACGAATGGTGTAAGATTCCCTACACTGAGCTGGAAGGGCATCCCAACCTCAAAGTACCATTCAGGTTGGTCAAGGATTCCGAGGAAATGGGCTACCTGATGGCTCGAGAACTGGTTGACGAAATCAAAGCGAGGGGCGAACTCCGCGCGATAATCCCTTGTGGTCCCGCTTGCTGGTACAAGCCTTTCACTGATTTGGTGAACATGGAAAGGGTGAGTTTGAAGGGGCTGGTTGTCTTCCACATGGACGAATGCCTTGACTGGCAAGGCCGCGAATTGCCTCGAAACCACCCATACTGTTTTCGGGGGTTTATGGAGAAGCATTTCTACGATCCTATAGATCCCGGCCTGGCCGTTCCAGAGGAAAACAGGGTGTGGCTGACTCCGAACAATATCGAGGAGGTACGGGAACGCATATGGGCGGCGCCAATAGACATAACGTACGGAGGCTGGGGCCAAGACGGCCACGTGGCTTACAACCAGGCTCGGCGCGAGCCCTTTAGCCAGATTACCCTTGACGAACTCAGGGAATCAACGATTCGCGTCCAATACAACAATGTTGACACAATCTTAGCGCTTGCACAGCGCAGCTTTGGTGCTGCATACCAGTTCGTGCCGCCGATGTCCGTTACGCTGGGTATGAAGGAATGCCTCTCAGCCAAGAAGGTAAGATTGTGGAGCGACACCGGCACATGGAAAGCAACAGCTCTCCGAGTCGCTCTTTTTGGCTATCCAACCCCGGAATATCCGATTACATTGCTTCAGGAACACCCTGACGCGTTGATCACCGCCACAATCGACACCGCGCGGCATCCCATCAGCGAACATCCTGAGTGGGACTTGGGCGTATGAGTGATTTTGCAAGTACCGCGCAGAACAGTTGCTGCCAAAAGTCGCCGGCGGCCATCAGAGCTGGAAAGTTCTCCGCGATGATCGGGGTTGGAGGGATCGGTGCGGGCGTGTTCTTTGCCATCCGCGGCAATGCTACCCTTGGTCGTGAGGAGAGCAGAGGCGGGCACTTCCTGGACCGCCGCGACTATTGCAAACTGCATATAATTGCTCACTACGTGAAAGTTCTTTCTCGGTCAGATTTTGAAGCTATTCCCATAGGCAAAGTCGGAGACGACGATGTAGGGCACAAGCTTCTGCGCGAAATGTCGGAAATCGGACTCGATCTGCGTTACGTCGAGGTATCTCCCGGTGATTCCACGCTGTTCTCTTTCTGTTTTGTCTACCCGGACGGCACGGGCGGAAATCTAACAACGGACGACTCCGCGAGTTCCAAGGTTGATCCCGATTTCGTATTTAGAGCCCAGCCCGAATTTCGCAGAATAGGACCACGGGGCATCGCACTCGCTGCGCCTGAGGTTCCTATGGATGTGCGACGTGCACTGCTCGAACTAGCAACCGACCACGGTCTTTATCGTGCAGCCTCTTTCACATCCGAAGAAATCGCGTCGACAGTTGGATCAGGGCTGTTACGTAAGGTTGATCTATTGGCTGTGAATCGCGACGAGGCGTCCGTGCTTGCTGGTTTACCAGGGGATAGCAGCGAAATGCAAAGAATAGTTCAACTTGCTATTGACCGAGCCGTGTTGGTTAATCCGGAGATAGCGATCACTATCACTGCGGGACGTGAAGGCAGCTGGTCGTGGGACGGAGCAAATATCGTACACGTTCCTGCGCTGGATGTGGAACAGGTGAGCACTGCTGGCGCAGGCGACGCGCATTTGGCAGGTGTTCTTGTGGGATTGGCAGAGGGAATGGGACTGACTGAGGCTCACAAATTGGGGGCAGTTGTGGCGGGATTATCCGTAACATCGCCCCACACGATAAATAAGAACGTGACGCGAGAAAAGGTTTGGTCGTTATATAGCCAGTTGGACTGGACACTTAATCCAATTGTTGTTATACTGTGCGAGAGTTTGGAGATATGCGCGTTGGTTGTAGGACGAATTGAAACTAATCTCTTGTTAGGAGGAAACCGGTCATGAGCACAGTTGGAGTCGCATTCCTTGTTTCGCTATTAGCCGCATCATCTGTTGTCCAAGCAGCAGACATCTCCGAGACTGTTATCGGCCAGAAGGGCGTATACAGTGTCATCAATTTTGGTGCTAAAGGCGACGGTGCTACTGACGATACCGAAGCATTCCAGAAAGCTCTAAATGAGGCTGGCAAGACCGGAGGGATCGTCTTCGTGCCGTCGGGTGCTTATCTGATTAAGGGTCATCTGGAAATCCCGTCGCAAGTAACGCTTCAAGGGGTTTTCCAGGCTCCGCCGAGCCTGACCGGTGCTATCAGGGGTATTGACGTTGAAAACTATAAAGGGTCTGTGCTCCTTGCGGTCGAGGGCAAGGGAAAGGAAGACGGGCCGGCGTTCATTTTTATGCGTCACGATTCGGTGATCAAGGGCTTGGCTGTCTACTACCCGGAACAAGATCGCAAGAATCCTGTTCCGTATCCGTGGTGCATCGCTGGAGAAGGTGACAACTGCTCGATAGTCGACGTGCTGCTCGTCAATCCTTGGCAGGCTGTGGACTTCGGCACTAGGCCCTGCGGTCGGCACTATATTAAAGGTCTTTATGCCCAGCCGATCAAAACGGGCATCTTTATCGACAAGTGTTTCGACGTTGGACGGATTGAAGACGTCCACCTATGGCCGTTTTGGGATATTCCGCTGATGAAGGATTACACCTACAAGAACGGCACCGGTTTCAAGATCGGACGCACCGATTGGCAATTCATCCACAACACTTTCACGATTTTCTTCCGTGTTGGCTTTCACTTTCTGGCTGCAAGTGATGCCGGTCCTGGCAACGTCGTAGTCAGTAACTCTGGTGCGGATATAGGACCCTGTGCGGTTTTGGTCGAAAAGTGCCAACCGCACGCCGGATTACAGTTCGTCAACTGTCAGTTTATGGCAGGTATCGACATCCGAGAGACCAACAACGGTCCGGTCAAGTTTACGAACTGCGGGTTCTGGGGCTTGCCACAGGAGACAATTAACCACGCGCGAGTGTTGGGCAACGGCCATGTCACATTCAATGCTTGTCACTTTATCACTTGGGATGCTGAAAACAAAGGGGAACCTTGTATTTACTCAAACGGCGCAGCCCTCACTGTGTCGAACTGCGACTTTATGAACGCGGACAAAAAGCAAATTGTACTCGGGGAGGATCAGAAATCGGCCGTCATAATGGGAAATCTTCTGCGCGGCGGGGCGAAGATCGAAAACAAGATGAGGGAAGGTAAAGCGGAGATAGGATTCAACTCAGAGTGAACGTCAGCCGGCGCTAAGATTGACAAACTTTGGCCATCGCATGGTGGTTTGTATCGGGAGAATACAGCAATGTGGAAACTTGATAGGCCTCAAGAACCGGCGTTGCCCAGTAGTTACTTTTGGACGTGGGATCACAGTACTAATTGGGTGCTTGACGATCCGGGACTGCAGAACTTCGGCTGTGCCAACAAGTATCTCAAACGTCCGGAAACGTTCGTCGAAGACTATCGACGGCTTACGGACTTTGCTGTTGCACTTGGAGTCAAAGGCATCGTAATCTGGGGATTCTTAAGAGATTCGCACGGGGGTATCGAATACTCGAAAGCTGTTGCCGATTACGCGGCTTCTAAGGGAGTCGCGATAATGCCGGGTGTCGGAACTACGTGGTACGGCGGCGTCTATTACGAGGGCGACCATACCTACAACCTTGAGACGTTTCTTCGGAAAAACCCTGATGCACGAATGGTGGACGAGAAAGGCGAGCCCCAGGAACACGGCGCGTGTCCTACTCACCCAGCATACATTGACTGGCTTACTAACGGGCTTCAGTGGCTCTTCAGGGAGTTTGCTGTAGGTGGGGCGAACCTCGAAAACGGCGACTTTGTCGTCTGCCACGAACCACGATGTAGAGCTCACAAGAGTACTTGGCCTACTGACGACCCTGATTTCTTCCGGCTCCAAGCTCTGAGCTATGTACCAGCACTGGAGGCTATATCCGATCTGCTGCAAGACAAACTTGTGACTTATGCTACATACACCGGTTTTCTACCAGGGTCCGACCCTGAAGGCAGATCCCATCGGTTCATGAACTGCAATAGGCCAGCGATGTTCGACAAAATCCATCCCGACGGTATTTGTCAGTGGACGATTACGGAAATGGTGCGCTTCGACCAGCTTCCGCTGAAGAAGTTCTTAGATGACGGCGTACCTCGCGAAGTGCTCGAGAACCCTCGGTGGCCTGTTGAAGTGAGACCCCCCAGCAAGAGAAGCGCCGGTTTCCTACATCAAGCGAGCCAGTGGAATTGGATAGGCAGATACGATCTGGCTGTCAGCGCAATCAAGGAGGGTTGCCTCCGGGCTTATCAAACCGGACTTGAGGGGGTAAGCATTCACGGAGAGGTTACGTGTAGGCATATTCCGTGGGCACTCAATTACTTAGCCTTCTCGCACTTTATACACTGGCCGGAAGACAGCCTGCGCGACTTCGGCCGGAAAACCATGGGACAAGTACTTGGCGGGGAGACCGAAGGTGAACTATTCGTGGAGTTGCTAGCAGACTGGGACGCTGGGCAGTTGAGCGAGAAGCAAAGAAAAATCATCAGGGGGAAATGTCGGGGTGGTAGGAACGCGATAGGCAACCTCGACGAGCTAGAGCGCTGGCGATTTTGGGATTGGCTTTACCGCGTCAGCCTAGAATGTCCAGAGAAGTATACGGTCAGTTGGTTCTAGTCTTTTGAGAAAGGATGTGCTATGGCGAATAAAAAAGTAAAGTGCGGCGTAATCGGCCTTGGCTTAATGGGCGCGTCGGGCCACGTCTACAACTTGACGCAGATCCCGGCTGCTGAAGTGGTCGCGATATGTGATATCAACCCAGAGCATCTTGAATCTGCGCGGCAATACGTGGGTCCCGAGTGCAAGCTCTACCTTGACGCTGACCAGTTGATAGAAGATCCCGACGTCGAGGCAGTTGTAATCGCTACACCTAACCACTTACATCGGCCGCAGGCTGAGAAAGCCTTTGCTTGCGGCAAGCACGTTTTTACGGAAAAGCCGATGGCGCCTACAGTAGAGGATTGCCTTGCAATGATGGAGGCTGCGGAGAAGTCCGGCAAGATCCTCGAAGTGGGGCTGCTCTGCCGATACAACCCTCAATTTCACAGGTTTGTGGAAATAATCCAGAGTGGCGCTATCGGCACTCTGCAAATGGTGTTCTGCAAAGAGTTCCGTGCACCGTTTCAGAACCTACTGATACAATATGCTCATACACTGCGGACAAAAAGCAGCCAGTTTGCAGACAGTTTCGAAGCTGCGCGAGCTGCACAGGAAGCCAGGACAGAAGTTTCCTTGGAAGAACAGAAGGCTTGGTGGCGAATGCGCGAAATCTCGGGTGGAGCTCTAGTAGAAAAAAACTGCCACCACTTTGATATTTTCAACTGGATGCTAGGGGATAGTGTGCGGGCGGTTCGCGTGTTCGCGACCGGCGGTAAGAATGTCCACAAGGAGTTCGAGATCATCGACCACGCGTGGGTTACGGTTGATTACGAAAACGGCGTGAAAGGCTGCCTGGGCTTGTGCTTCTTCGCGCCGTGGGGCGAAGAAGTTGAGTGGTGGGCAATTGGTGATAAGGGCAAATGTGAATGCCATCTTCACAAAGAAGAGATTCACCTGATCACCTCGCGCGACCATCGTGAGGTGATAAAGGTCAAGTTTCCGGAGCCAAAGGAACCGGGGCACCGCGGTTCCCGCGTGGAGCTTGAAGAGTTCATCAAGTGCATCCAGACAGGTTCGAAGCCGTACGCGGATGGCACGATTGGACTCAGAAGCGTAGAAATACCGATTGCAGCTGAACGATCGATAAAACTGGGGCGGCCTGTTGAGATAAGTGAGCTCTATGCCGGGGGCCAAGTCTAGCTGCCGATGCGGTGGACACGCAGAGAAGTAATCAAAGCCGCTGTTGTTTCGCCGATACTTTTTCTCCAGTCAGAGGGAATCGAGTCTGTGAGTCATGCTAAACCAGCTTCTCAGAATATGCGAGTTGCAGTTGTGCAATTCCGGTCGTGCCGAGATCTTGACAGTAACGTTGCACGTCACAAGGAATACATCAAGGATTGCTCGGCAAAAGGAGCCCGGGTGATACTCTTCCCGGAGTGTTCGGTAACGGGGTACTTTCCGGACGTCATCGAAAAGCTGGGCAAGCGTGACCTTGAAGAGGCTGAAGGCAAACTCTGCAAAACGGCTGCAGCTTCAGGTGTTTATGTCATTGCTGGGATTCCCACGTTCACGCAAGCCAAGATGTTCAATTCTGCTATTGTAATAAGTCCGCAGGGAAAGGTTATTGAGCGATATCACAAGATTCAGCTTGCAGGCGAGCGGTGGGCCGTCCCAGGCGATCACATGAGCGTTTTCCCCATAGATGGTGTTAGTTGTTCCATCATTATATGCCACGATGAGCGATATCCTGAGCTGGTGCGCCTGCCTGTGCTGGCTGGAGCAAGGGTTGTTTTCTACATTTCCCACGAGTCTGGTCTTGAGGCTCCTGAGAAGATCGAGCCGTATCGAGCGCAAATCGTGGCTAGGGCGGTTGAGAACAGCGTCTATGTAGCACACGCCAACGCGCCGTGGGACAAGACGAGAAACGAGGGCTCCCACGGTCAAAGTCGGATCATTTCGCCCAGCGGCCGCATACTCGTTGAGGCTGGCATGCACGACGAGCAGGTGATCTCCGCAGAACTTGATCTCAAGAAGGCCAATGGCTGGCTTGCGCTGCGCAGCTTGGAAACGGATTTCCTTAAGTCTTGGTGGGAGCAAGGCGTGAAACTTGTCAGGAAGGTGAGTGCGTGAGCGTTTCTAGCCTCCAGACCGTGTCATACGTCAAGGCGATCCTATAGACCGAATCTTGCAGGCGGCGGTCACCCACATTTGAGCAGGAGGTGCAGGTATGACAGTATTCGCGACGCTTATTGCCCTATTCGTTTCGGGAGCCGTTTGTGCATACCCGGTCAACTGGGCGTCCCCCAAAATGGGCGCCAGCGTCATCTGCAGCGCAAAGCTGGTTGGTGATCAGAATCCCAATGAACTGTTGAGTGACGCACCGGTACCGAAAGGTAGGCTGGTGTTTGCCAAGGAGCATCAGAAACAGGTATTTATTGTCGATTTGGGACAGGAGCGGATCTTCGACCGCGTGGACTTCGGGACGGCAGGTGCCGGCGGAGACCGCAATGCCAAGAGGGTCCGCATCGAGGTATCCTCAAAGTCCCCACAAGGTCCCTATAAGCCCATTTTTGAGAAAAAAGATTTAGGCCTATTCCAAGTTTTGCGACTTCCTAAAGTGAAGGCTCGTTGGGTCAAGTTCGACCTTGGGGAAGGTTCCGAAGGTGCGTTGGTACACGGTCTGCGCATTTATAAGGGTTACGAGCATCCGCGACTCAACGAGGTAACGCGCCTGCTCTATGAGCGAATCAAGCCCGGTGTGCCAGGGCTGGAGGAGTTTTACAAGTATTGCCAGCAGAAGAATTGGAAAGCCGCCTGCTCATCACTGAGAGCTTATTGCGCCAAGCAGTACCCGGCCGAACCGCGCAATCCTAAGATCGACTTGTCACGGCAGGAAGCGCTGCGCAGAGGCGAGCTTGACTTTGCCGGAATAAAGCGCATCGAGGTTGTTCCTATAGATTGGGCTTATATGAAGACTAGTGACTGGTACGAACACAAGAACTTCCTCAACCGCGGCTCGCCTATTGGAGCGCCGGTTGATGCTGCTTACCATACGGGTGACATAGGCTGGGCTCGTTACTTGAAATCGATTTTCTACGACTGGATCGATGCCAATCCTAAGCCGGAAGTGATGAGCGGTGCCGACTACCCAACCTGGCGAACACTGGACAGCGCCGCGCGAGCAGGCTGGCTCACGTCACGCTTTGCCAGGTTGACGGCAACAAAGAACGTGGATGACGAACTGTGGGCAAACTGGCTCTACTCTATCTGGGAACATGCAGACTATCTCAAGAACGACAATTTCACGGGTGGAAACTGGCTTGCACATTCCACGGGGGCAGTCATGTCGATTGCCATGCAGTTTCACTTCTTTGCTGACCGGCCGATCTGGTTGGAGTATGGCAAAACCAGCTTTGAACGGAATGTGTTGCGCGATGTGCATCCGGACGGCAAGGAGATGGAAGACGCGCCGGGCTATGTCTGCTTCGCATACAACGCTATGCTTGGGACACTCCAAGCGCTGGACGAGTCTGGTATTGCCGTTGATCCCGAAGTCCGGTCGCGCCTTAACAAGACACAAGATTTTCTTGCCGCAGTGACGCAGCCCGACGGGAATATGCCGGCAATTGGCGACTGGGGAGGTGGTGCAGCGTATCCGCTGCCGAAGGCTTTCGAGTACTTCAAACGTGAAGACATTAAATACGTTTGGACTAAGGGCAAAGAAGGAAAAATGCCCGAAAAGGCTTCTGTGAACTTTCCCCAAGGCCAGTGGAGCGTCATGAGGAGTAGCTACAACGAAAAACCCTATGAGCACGCGAGGCATCTCGTGTTCAAGACGAGCAGGGGTGCTCATGGACACGACGATGTGTTGAACATAACCGCTTACGCTTACGGTCGAGAGCTTTTGATCGACCCCGGAATCCGCAGCTACGAGCGGGCTGACGTGGAGCTGTATCCCCAAACGTCTTATCACAATACCATAACAATTGACGGCAAAAATCAACCGAGGGCTGCCGGAAAGACGCGGCGCTGGGTTTCAAACGATGGCTTTGATTACGTGCTGGGCTCATTCGACGGTTATGAAAAGCTTATGCATATCAGAGGTATCGTTTTCGTGAAGCCCGACTATTGGGTTGTCATAGATCGTGTTGAGGGCGACGGCGAGCATACCTACGACCAGAATTGGCACTTCGCAGAGGATGCGGGCCTTGTTGAAGACCCGGCTACAAAGGCTGTGCACACGTGTTATCCCGTTGAACACGCTGACGGGTATACCAAAGAGGGTCAACTGCTAATGATTCCGGTGGATACCGACGGGCTAGCTTCGGAGCCTGTCGAGTTTTTCATAGCGACGCATCGAATGGAGTCAAACGAACCGATCAAATCCAAAGGATGGAAATATTCCCGAAGTGGCCCGGCACCGGTGGCGTTCGATCTCGTTCTCTATCCGTACAAAGGGCTGACTGTTCCGGATGTGAAAGTTAGTCGATTGGCTATCGGTGGCAATCCTGTAGGGGTATCGGCGATCAAGATCACGCGCGGTGATGAAACGGATTACGTAATCGTGTCTTGGAAGGACGCGCATCGAGTGTCAATACTGGACGAAGAACTGAGTGTGGATGCTGAGGTAGTAGTATTGCGCTGCAAGGATGGTAAGGTTGTTCGCTTGTCCGGGGCGAATGTGAGAAGCGTGACGTTTCACGGCGAATCGGTTCACGCCGCAAGCGCAGGACAGGACAATGTTGATATAAATTTTTGAAATAATGTTGCAAAGACATTGAATTCCGGGTATAATGGTATGTGCATCGAGTTCAGAACGATGCGTAATGAGGCGCACCGGCGTCGTGGTATGTGGCTCGGAAGCTCTGTGGTAGGATTATCTTGGCCATTCCCCGTGACCGTTGCAGACTCTAATTCCAAGGGTCAACCACCCAGAAAGAAGGCATTGAATTGGCCAACAAGACACTGTACGTAGGAAACATGTCGTATGACACTACTGAGGAAGACCTGCGCAAGCTTTTCGAGCAGCATGGTCCGGTAGCAGAAGTGAGAATTATCGGCAACAAGGGATTTGCGTTCGTGGAAATCCCCGAAGACAACATTGCAGCTGCGATCGAGTCCGCGAATGGCAAGGAGTTCGGCGGTCGCACACTCACCGTGAACGAAGCTCGTCCTCGAAACAATGACCGCGGAGGCGGTGGTTTTGGCGGACGCGGCGGTTTCGGAGGTGGCGGTCGACGTCGCTGGTAGTGGGCTGGGGCTTCTGAAATCTTAGTCAAAACGGCCCCTGGGGTCCAACCCCGGGGGCCGCTCTTCGTTTGCGCACTGGGAGACTGTCTCGCTACGCAACCCGGCCACTACGAAAGCACAAGGTGCGGCAAATCGAGACAGTCTCACACTGCGCACTGTGTGCCTATAAGTTATTCCACAATCGAGCGCGGATTATTTCACGCGAACCATAAATGTTCAGTGGGTGTCCTTGCAAGGACACCCACTGAGTCAGAACTCATCTAACGAGTGGTCGCGTCAGCCAGTTGGCTATACGCTTCAGTACTTGCAGTAATCCGTCGTCCACAGATAGCGCAAGCCGTTGTCTACGCCGAGCACTCCTGTGGCTTGGATATAGTCACCTACTTGCACGAACATCATCAGCGTGTCCCATTCGGGCACTCTACACCGGATGCCGGACGCAGCAGGCTGATTGACACGCGACCCGTCTTCGATGCGGAACCAACCGTCTAGATCACCTGTTATGTTCATCTCTGTGATCTTTCCGAAGACGCGCACAAGCAGACCGACGTTGCTGAGTCCGACCGCCGGAGTCGACACCGTGAATCCGTCAACCTGTAGGTCGTCGAACAGCGCGTAGTTGTCAGTCAAGGCCGGCTGGTCGTAGACCATGAACTCGACCCGGCCCAAGATATCGTTCCCTGTTAGGCCGGTAATCGTTCCCTTGGATACGCCGTCGAAGAAGAACTCGGCTGTATTTGTCGCGAAGGTGTAATTGATCTTCAGCGTGTGCCAGTTGTCGTCAGTCAGCACAATTGACGGTAGGATGGAACCGCCGATTCTCGGCCTGGCACTAGTGCCTGAACCGTACCATCTTACGAGCTCTACGCCCTGGGAGTCGTATGCAAATAGCTGCCATATATTCGCCGTGCCGACTCCGCGCTTCATCTTTACGCTCATCTCGAACGACTCCGCACCCAGCGCAGTCCCAGCGGAATGGGCAGCCGTAAATGCGCCGGCTCCTCCCTGGACTCTGAGAACGCCGCCAGTCACTCCTATACGTGACGCCGGTGCATTGCCGTACCACAGGTTCTGCCCAATTAGCGCTCCGTCAGGGTAGCTGAATGTCTCCATCGCCTGGTGCACATCCCACACATTCGGCTGGCCTCCGAATACACCGCCGCCACTAGCCTTCTGATTCATCGCCAACGGCGCCGGAGTGTCAAAGCCGGTGCCCAGGCTTGTAATCTCGCTCGCTAATATCACGCGCTCGCCGTTTACGGTGGCCGTGAAGCCGGTGATGGAAACCTTCTCACCTGGCGAAGTGGCGTAACCACCGCTCTGGACTACGCGTATCCCGGCAGTTCGGTCAGGCTTCTCAATCGCGAATCCGATCGGGGACATCTCAGTCAGGTTGTTCACGAACGATGCGGTGACCACTGCCTCCGGTATTACAACCGGGGTTCCATCTGGACAAGTCTTTGCATCGTCGATCGTGCTCACGGGTGCACCTGGTACCAAGCTGTGGCCCAGCACGGCAACTTCCTCGCCGGGTGCGAACGCGCCTCTGTTGGTTGCAGTTACCCAGTCGAAGTAAACATCCTGCTGGCCTGCGATCGAAGTGGAACCAAAGCCAAAGAAGTTGTTAGCCCAGCCAGTCCACGCAGGTGACGCCGGTGAAATAGCAAGCACGGGTTCCGGATTCTCGTCAACGTAGAGCTTGATTGTTCGGAAGCCCTCCGTCACAGGAACGCCGTTTACCGACAAGTTGTCAAAGTAAAGCACGTTCCTACCTTGGTAGTCCCACGGGCTCCGAAAAGCAATTTGGCCGATCTTTTCCACGCATGGTCCCACGCCGGGGCGGTTAGTGTAATCCAAGCCGTCCGGGTAGTTCGGGTCAACCTCGCCATTCAGATAAAACTTGGCTCTCTTAGTTTGCGTGTTTATAACAATCTTCAAGTGATCCCACTGCCCGTTGCAGGTTAGAGGCCGCGTCGTGCCCACATTTACCGTTCCAGCAATCCTTGGTCTACAAGTCGATGACGCCCCGTACCACTGGCAAATGTTGACGCCATTGAGGTCATTAACGTCAAGGAACCAACAGGTCTTAACGTCTCCGGTGCCTTTAATATCACATTCCACTACCATCTCATTGGTGTTGGGATCCGGTGCTGCCAATACACGCACATAGCCCTGGTATATGGCGTCGCCGCCTACGAATGCCGTAACCTTTCCATGGGTTGGCCGAGTAGCTTCATCTGGATCATCAACTACAGTTAGGCCGGAAACGAGCTGAGTCGGATTCTGCGGGTCATATCCGCCGCCCGCATTGCCGATCCATTCGTCTTGGCCAACCAGAGGTTGGCCAACCTCATAGTCCTCAAAGTTCTCATCCCACGGACACTGTTTCCCATAGACATTTCCTTGAGCTGTCATTCGCAGAATATGGTATTGACCGTCTCCAGTCGGAAACTCCGCAGACTCGCCGCGTATCGTCTCAATCACGTGTCCGTTGGCTCCGCCCCAGTGATACCCAGATCGAAGGCCGCTTCCCTCAGTGGCGTCCAGTATGCTGAGGTTTGCGCCCGCGCTGCCGTCCTCGCCATGAATGTCACTAGTTACCTTGACACGACCGACAATGGTAGCACCACTGGAATTGTCGAATAAGCATCCAGGTTGGCTCCTATACCAGACCATATCCGACGTGCTGTTGTCACTGATAAACAGCGCTTTGCCGTCTGTCGCCTCAGGATCATCAACGATCACACCGTCCAGCATACCACCAGCCATTGGGTATTGCTTAGTGAAGCTGATACCTGGTCCTGCTGAGTTCGGATTTGCCAGCAGGGTGTTACCGAGATACCACAACAGGAATCTGTTGGTTGGCGGTACGTCGCAATAGGCTGACGTGCTGCAGACTATTGCGAGCAAGGCGAGAGCTAATAGGGGTAGTCGTTTCATCTGCCTAATCCCTCCCTTTTCCTCGAGATATTTTGTGGACAAGCCTACCATGGATCTTGCAGAACCCGGTCCGCGCGTCCACAACTGCAGACATCCAACCACTACGCTTTTGGTTGTACCATATGTGCCATACCTTTAAATAGGTGCCATGTCAACCCGGTAAAATTACCAGTATTTGCTACTCCGGCTAATTTTTCCTGGAGGCCTGTACACCACCGTCGGAGGCGTTCTTGTCGTCTCAAACGGAGGCCATAGGAGACAAAAGCTACTTGCGGTTGACAAATTGGGCTCGATCAGGTAAAGTGATTGGGGAATTGGCATAGTCCACGCAGCTCCTCATAAACGAATGGAACTGAAGCGTGGCGATTAAGGAGGGGTAAATGCCGATCATCAGAGAACCGGGAGCACCCGCTCCATATCAGCAGATACGCGAGATACTTCGTAAGGAAATACTTGACCATATGTCTGTCGGCGATCGCATACCCCCGGAGCGTGAGCTGGCAGAGCGTTTCAATGCGAACCGAGCAACCGTAAGCCGAGCACTAGCCTCGCTGGTGAGCGAAGGCCTGCTTGTTAGAAGAGCAGCCCGTGGTACATTCGTTGCAGGGGGTCGGCAAAACACCAGTGTAAGAACGAAGGCCGTAGCGTTGTTTGTACCGGAAATAGTGAGCCCTTTTCCGACTGGGGTTGTGAGAAGCGCCGCTCGAGAGCTCCGAAAGCAAGGCTACAAGCCAGTTCTTTTTGATTCGGATAACTGCGCAGCCACAGAGCATGGAGAACTTGAGCGGTTGATGGAAGAAGGTATTGAAGGGGCTATGGTGATACCTGTGGCTCTCCGCGACAACCTGCCAGTTTTTGACCGGTTGAGAAGGCTCGGATACCCTCTTGTATTCTTGGACCACAAGCCCGTGGAATTTGAAGTTGACTACGTTTCGAGTGACCACTTCTGGGGCGCATATGAAGCCACGCGTATTCTCATAGAACGGGGTCACAGGCGCATTGCGCACTTCACCTACGTGGAGCCCAATCTACACACTTCAATACTGGAACGCCGCCGTGGATACGAGCAAGCGCTCGTGGATCACGGGATCGGGGTAGATCCCGAGTTGATCTGCCCGCCAATCGTGTTTTCCAAAGACTATTATGAGTACAAGCATGTGCTCACCTACTTGAGGGCGCTCAAGGAGCCAGTAACTGCTGTCTTCGCGTTGAATGATTTCTTTGCAATAAGCACCATAAGCGCCGCGAGGGAATTGGGGCTAAGGATACCTGAGGATATCGAGCTGGCGGCTTACTTCGACGGCGGCTTCCCGGCTGTGGCAAATATGCCGCCGATAGTTAAGGTTGTCCAGAAACAGTCAGAGATAGGCAGAGCCGGGGTAAACCTCGTTATCAGCCGAATCGAAAAGACAGGTCCTGATGGCCCGCAAACTATAACCATTCGGCCGGACATAGTCGACGAGCTGATAGAGGTGCCCTAGTAAAGTGTTCCTGCTGCCGTTGGAATGCAAGCGGCTTCGTTATCGTGCAGCTCCCGCTGTGCGTGGTCCGGCGGGACCTTTTCACAGTACAGGTAGCCAATGTTGGCGGGTTTTCATCCTGCGGAATAGTCCGGTTCAACTAAGCAGTTATCGGGATCCAATGCCAACAGTGCGATTCGTGCAAGTGAGTGTATCAGGATGCGAGGTCCCATTTGTGAGTAGTAGTAGTTGATGTGTGCTTCTCCTCGTGGTAAGTCGTGGTCAAAATAGACATCGATAACACTGTCCGCTGTTTTCAATCCCTCATCCAACCAAGCCTTTTTACGTGTGACATCGTACATGTCTGCAAAGAGTGCGATCACTGTTCCAGCATCCGACACCGGCACAACAGCGTCCTGCGGCAAAGGCTCATTCTTGTAACCGCGCGCAACTGATTCTGCGAACTGCAGGTATCTTTCATCATCTTTCATCATGTGTCATCCGGTAAAATCCAACGCACATCCTCGCTGCTCCGGCCGCTATGCCGGAACCGTAAACACTTCCCCAACACTTCATAGTGCCCCCAATTTCCCCCGTGTCGAGACGAGTGCAGCTTACCCAAACCTTGTTGTCGAGATCGTGCGGTAGAATTAGAAAAGAGTTTGCATAGGCTTCAGCGCGGTCCCACATGATTTGCGCCAAATTTTCCAGGCGCCTTAACTGTTGTACGTCTACGGGGTCATTTACCTTGTCCGGGTGGCCGTTCTGCGTGAGTTTTGTTTGTCTTGTGCTAATGGTTCTTCTGATAAACTCGGCCGTTTCGAAAAGGCTCATCGCTAGCGACATGGCTTGCCCGGGAGAAGTCAGTCCGTAAATAGCGGTAATCTCTGGCGGTGTCTTGCTCTCAAGTGGGAGCATTCCGGTGGATGGGTCTCGCTTTTCCCACCAGTAGTCGAGCATCTTGCAAATCTGGTGCAGGAAGTCTACGCGTCCGGTTCTCGTGTAGGCGAAAGCCCAATCCATAATGTAGAATCCGCCGTGGCGCGGGAAGTCGCACGACCTAGCTTCTCTAGGGGGGCGTTCTCTTATTTCGATGTTTGCGTGGCGGCAGTACTCGACGGGTTCTCCCTCTCGCCAATGATAGTCGAGGCCTTCCGCAAAACGTTCGACGCACCTTGGATTGTACTCATGCAGCTTTTCCCACAGCCAAAACGGTGGGGCAGACAAGTGATCGTGAATAGCTGGGTTAGTCCACCAGTCGTATGCCAGCGGAAAACTGTTGCCTATTCGGTCGTGCTTGACGTCCCAAAAAGCGTGTTCTCCCCATGGGAAGAGTCCTGTTACCGTATTTGTGCAATGGACTGCGAAATGGCGCAGGTAACGGTCAGCGGGGGCCGCATATTGACGTCCTTCCGAGTTCGCGAGTCCATACATTGTCGCCAGCACATATTTGTCGTGCATTAAGTTGCTGCCTGGGTGGGCACGATCTTCATTTCTTTGGCCGGGAATTTTAGGTGGTAGCTCCTGGGGCATGCGCAGGGTTTCTAACTCAATAACGGATGGAAACAAGCCTTGATAGTCGTTCGCAAGCTTGCTCAGAAGGTTTAAGGCTCGGCATACCTTGCGTAAGATCCTTTCAGGCTGGTCCGTTTTACGTCCACTCCGCAGCTTTGTAAGTATTGCTACTAGTGCCTCTTTTCGTCCCGATGCGCATATGTCCTTCCACATGTCAGGGAAATTGGTCGAATTGAATAAACCAGTTAATTCTACCAGTTGACACCAGCCATGCCTCGTGATACCAAGATAATAGGTTATGCTAAAGCCGCTCCTTGAGCCTAATGGCTCCGTTCCAGGACTGTTGGGTTATACACTTTCATATCTGAAGAGGGGAAGGAGATTACACAGAATGCGCTACGCACTAGTATTACTGTGAATTCTGGTTGCTGTTGCACCAGATACGGCGGCGGCCTGGTTCGAAGGGTTTAATTATCCCGACGAACTGCTGGCAGGCAACGACGGTTGGTACGGAGTTGGTGTAGGCATCAATGTAACCAACCAAGCTGTGCAAATTGGTCTTGGCGGCACGGCATTCAGAGCCACGGTGGACATAGCCCCGGTTACTGGGAACGTCATCTTGTGCAGCTTAGAGGCGTACCCGGGTATCAGCTCGGGCGGCAACATATGGGCAGCGTGGTTCAATGACGCAGCGGGCAAGAACTTCGCCAGGTGGTACGGGTATGGAAACACCGCTCGGCCCAGGATCGGCGGCTATGGGTTGGTTTTGCCTGCAGTCACGCTGGTATGAAAAATACGCTAGAAGCGCTAGAGCAATACAAGTTTTGCCTGCAGTCACGCTGGTAGATGATCAGTGGAATCGACTTGATGTCGTTGTCGACCTGACAGCTCAGACATCCACGTTCTATCACAATGGTGTCCTGCTGGGCACGCTCAATTACAGCGTGACTGGTGCTGCCGCTGGCGTCGGCCAGGTGCAACTGGAGAACTTCGGTCGATCAGACTTTCCCGAAGACTGGATACTGATAGACAACATAAGTGTAGTTCCAGAGCCGTCAAGTCTGGCGAGTCTGGGCGTGCTTGCACTTGGTCTCGTTGGACACCTGAGACGTCGTAAAGTATAGCAAGCATGCTGCTCATACTTGTGAATGCCCTGCCAGAGAGGCGGGGCATTTTTTACTTGCAGAGTCGGAGCAGCTCGTCCGTCTTCATATTCTGGATAGTGATCTTGGTGCCGCGGTTCCAGGACACGACTAGCGATCCCTCTGCAGAGCTTGAATAAGCTTTGATCTTTGCTCCCTCGAATGTGATTGCCACCCAGGATAAGGGCTTTGCGGCACTTATGACGTGCTTGCCATCAACCACGAGTTCAGACCCGTTCACCAAGAGTGCGGACTTCAGCTTGCCTTCTACCCGCCGGACGAACAAGCGTTCCCCGTTGAAGGAGATTCCACATTCCCGGATATCCTTGCGTGCAGGGGCTCGCTGATAGACAAAGGTATCTTCAACGCCGCCATGTGTCACGGTAAACACCGTGTCCAACCCGTCGGAGCTTCTTTCCAGTGTCCGTGTTAAGAACATAGGCATCTCCTGCCCCTCGAATGGGATCAGGAGAGTATCGATAGCGCCCGGAAGCTGTCGCCGAACTACGTAGTTCACCGTCGGAATCTGGCAAGGAGCCGTATCGAGTTCATTACGCCATAGCCACACGTCGGTGGTTGTGCGTTGAAGAGTCATATTAGCGGGGGCAATCTGCAATATCGCGAGATTGCCCCCAGATTGGTGCGTAGTTTTCGTTACAAGCGTGCGTTCGTCGGTTTCAACAGGAGTTTCGTATACGAATCGCCACCGCTGTTCTAAGGAGTGTTCGCCGCTGCCATTTGCAGTATCACGAACCAACCAGTAGTCCAATACTCCCGGTTCACCGTCTGTGCGGATGTAGAAGATTTCGCGGGTGTAGTCTCCACCTTTGTAAGCATCAACCCAACTTGATATGTAGTCCGCGATAGGTGTGGTACACCAGTTTTTGAATTCTGCTTTGGAATTTCGATTTTGATCTTCGCCGTCAATCGTCATTAAGTTGTGGGAACTCGCGGTTGTCAACTTGAAGTGCTCTGGGGATCCGTAAATGTGCGATCCAGGGTCATATAAGAGCTCGCGTCCGTAGGCATATAGCCCTGCAATCCCATTCAGATCTTGGTGGCCGTGAGCTCCGAAGTGCACGCCGTGCAGCATAAGATAGCGTGCGTTCTCAAAAGGTCTTCCCTTGTCGCCCCAGTCGCTTCTCATGGTGACGATGCCTGCGCAAGGGTACAGTTTAGAGATCTCTTTGGGCTTGATACCGTCCTTGCCTGCCGTGGCTACATAGAGCATATCCTTGCGGTTGAAACGCTTAGCGTCGGCGAGAATTGCAGCCCGCTGGTTCTCATGCGCCCAGTCACCTAGGTAGGGTGTAACCCCGTTCGGCATTGCTATGTACATAAAGTACTCAGCTTGCCGTTCGAGTATTTGACGAAGCTCCTTGGCGAAAGGTGTTTTCAAGCCTCGTTTGACGATCAATTCGTCGTAGACGCTCGTTGCCAGAGGATTATACGCCATCCGTTGGTAGCTGGGGGCCGACTCCGTTTCCACGCCGTCTGGAAGGATGTCTCTCTTTATTGACGCTGCGAGCCTTTCGATCGCGGTCTTTTTCCAAATGGTGCTTTCCTTGAATTCGGGAAAATTCATTGCGAATGTCAGCATTGCGCAGTTCTGCGTGAAAGCCCAATTGCCACCAGCGTCTGCGCCGTACGCGACCAGGGTATTGCAGTGGTCAGCCAATCCAATAATGTAAACGAACCGACAATCAGTACTGAATGCAGGCGACCTGCTCATCCAAGAGTACGCTACAAATCCGTGGCCTATGCGCAGGCCCGTAGACAAAGACGACCACGTATCATCCCAAGGATGGCCGCCTATTTTGGATTTGCTAGGGGGTGGTCTGTGCACATACCAGTCTATCAGCAAGTCGTTTAATTTCTTTATGTACTTGTCGTCGCCCGTAGCATTGTAGGCATTGATTAGGATCTTTCGACCCTCGTAACCTTCCATATCCACGTGGCGCCAGTCCTTTTCGAGCATCTGATTTGCTTTTGTCAAGTCGAAATTCGGATCGCGCTTTGCCACCTGAGACGGATTGATAATAGCAAAAGGCTCCTTCCGAGCTTCAAAGTACGCGACGGTTTCCTCGATAGCAGTTTCGAAATCGCCTTTCTCGACAGCAGCTTTCACTTTCCTCAAGCCTGGAAGTTCAAGATTAAACCTGGCGAAGGTCTCCTTTAGGTTCCTGATGGGATCGTAGGCTCGGCGCGAGTGTGTCTGGAAGCAAATGTCGAAGTCAGCTTCTACGCCATTCAGATACCCTTGGCCATGTCTGTAGGCATCTCTGCCGTTCATAACGCCTACGCGCCCCAGCTTGCCGTCCCCCGAGCCGGCATAAGTTATCTCGAAGTAGTATGTGGTGTTCGGCTCTACATCGGCATTCAGGTCCCACTCGACTTGATTGAAGTGGAACACCCTGTCTTCGTACGTGACAACAAAGCTGGCAAGCCGTTTAGTACGAGCAGGACTATCCCACAGTGTCAGCTCGGCACCTTCGCCGGGAGTCCAATCCGCCGTGGGCGCTAAGTAAGCTCGGATCCTCGCCAACCTTGCTGTCTCGGGACCCGTGACAAACGTCTGGCCGATGCGCGTCTCTGCTGTCAACTTTATCTCGCGCTGGACATCAAAAAGCAACTGCGGGCCGCGCATAGGGACACTTTGATCCATGAACATATAGTCCAGCACCCTATCCAGTTCAGGTCCCGCTGCAAGTCTTGCTGTACCGATGACGAGTGCTACGAGCGCGCAAATCGTAATCATTACCCTTTTAAACACTTCAGCTTACCCCCAATCTAAACTATATGGCTTAGGCGAATAAGCCAGACGCTCCTGCTCCCAATTCACTGATGCCTCAGCAGAAATTATAGCATATAGAATGTTTGTGACGACACCTGACTGTTGACGTCAGTCTAGGTCAGGGGATATACTGCGGTTGTGTGGCGTAGTCCAATAATCCGAGTAGACGCGCCTTTTGTGCGTTGCAGCGACTGACCAAGACGGAATGGAGGAAATAATTGATGAAATTGATGTTGCGATTAGTTCTTGGGGTATCGCTTTCCATTTCGGCGTCAGCAGTTGTTTGGTGTGGTTCTGCACCGGAATGGACGTCGCCCTGTCATTACCGCGTTCTAGTGACAGTTAACCCTAGAGGTGTATCTCGCTCGATGTCGTCGGCGACGGTGGATATCGATCCTCAAGCCACCTTGCTGTCCCTTGGTGCTAAAGGAGTGTTCGACCCTGACACCGTTGAGGTGATAGCATACGATGCCTCTGGAAAACCCAAAACTGTGGACTCTTCAAGACCTGGTTACGAGAAGTATCTACTTCCGTCGAGGGTTGAAAGATACTATCCAGTTTCAAAGATCACAGTTCACTTCGTTATTCCCGATCACACGTATACGACCTATGCGGTGTATTTCGACACCGTCGAGTCAGGACTGGGCAAACCTCAGCGGTATAGTGGTCTTGTGGGAGACGGTGACTTCTTCCGCGAAGGCTACAAACGTCGGGAGATCAATGCCAGTCACTTCGATCACTTTGTGGATTTTGACGGTGATGGCGACCTGGACCTGTTCAAAGGAGGAGTAGAGCCGTGGGTTTATTGCTATGAAAACGTGGGAGAAAATCGGTTCGTGGAGCGAGGGCGCCTTACCTCCGGCGGGTCGCTCTTCACGCTCCCGCGCAGCGCGGATAACAGGAGCTGGGTAACTGTTGCGTTCCACGACTGGGATGGTGATGGCGACCTCGACTTCTTCCCAAGTTTTTCAGACGGTCCAGACGCAGGCAAGATCGTATTTTACAGAAACACTACCGCGCCGGGCGGGCCATTGACCTTCACCCGGGTAGGTCCGCTGCAGACTGCCAATGGTACACCTATTCCTGGGGGACCCTCGGCTGGAGGCTGGTTCCCTTCCATCACGTTTGTAGGCGATTGGGATGGGGATGGTCACGCGGGAAGCGACATAATCGTTGGCAGTAACAACAAGTGCTGGCTTTATAGAAGCTTAGGCAGGGATTCCAACGGTGACCCGCAGCTTTCGGAGTGTGTTGCCGTGCAGGCTGGCGGAACAGATATCGTGCTCTCCACGCCGCGTTTCGATGTCGCAGACATAGACAACGACGGCGACCTAGACCTATTTGCAGGGTGTCAGCCCGGTCCTATCTATTGGTTTCGAAATATAGGAACTCGAACCAATCCGGTTTTTGCCCTCGGCGAAATCGTGGCGTACAAGACTCCTTATTTCATCGCCGATGCCCACTCTGGAGTCAAAGTTGCCGACTGGGATGGCGATGGCTTGCTCGATATAGTTGCGGGAAGATTCTGGGAGCGCACTCCGGCCTCTGAAGCTACCTTGCCCAGGTACTATGGCGGACTTCACAAGAATGTCGGCACAGCGTCGGAGCCGATTTTCGTGCGGCGCGACGAATACAACGGTTCGCCCTATACAGAACGCTTCCAAATCTGCGATGCCGTTCGGCAAAACGGTGTGCGCATGGTCGATTGGAACAACGACGGAAAGCCTGACCTTGTCGCCGGAGACACAGATGGTTTCGTTTGGTACTTCCGAAACACGACAAACAGATTGTTCCCTGTGTTTGACACGGGGCAAAAGCTGTATGCAGGAGGTCAGCCGATATGTCTGATGTCAAGTGGCGGCCACGCCCGCCCAGATATTACCGACTGGAATAACGATGGCAAAAAGGACCTGATTGTGGCTGACGGTAGCGGCTGGATAACCCTGTTTCTCAACATAGGTACCGATGCCGAGCCCGTACTTGCGGCCGGAACTAGACTGTATGCAGGTGGGCAACCTATTGACAGTCCCGGTTCACGCTCGAGTGTGCTTGTGTGTGATTGGAACAATGACGGCAAGAAAGACGTCGTGCAGGCAGACGACAACACGTCCGCGGGAGGCTACTACTGGTACAAGAATATTGGAACTGATGCGGCACCAGTCTTGGCGGCCAGAGCTACGATCACATTCGGTGGGCAGACAGTTACATACACTAGACCCAACCTAGGTTCATTTGTGGATTGGGACGGAGACGGCAAGAAAGACTTCATCGGATGTAACTTTGAGAACAATGTTCGCTTCTACAAGAACATCGGTAGCGGAGCCGCGGGCCAGACGCCGATGTTTGCAGCCAACGCCGAGGGCGTTATAATCCTCAAAGACTATTGTTTGCAGATGATTTCAGGAGCGGACGTCAAAGACTGGAATGGCGACGGAGATCTCGATGTTTTAACCGGTCAGGGTCACGGCGGATCGGGATTGCGCTTCTACGAGCGTGATTACATCAATGATATCCTCAATAACACGCTTCCGACTTGCACTGTTGGTACAGCTGAACGCGCCCGGTCGATATCCGACACGAAGGATCTGGATGATTCTGCTCCAGTAGTGGTACCGCGGGTAGTTGTATCAGCTTGCTACGAGTCGTTCTTCTATGTTGAGTCACTGGATCGAACGAACGGGATAAGAGTGGCACAACCAAACCATGGTCGAAAGATCGGGGAGCTGGTTGACGTCCGTGGAACTGTTCGCACCAGCGCGTCAGGCGAAAGGTACATTGAAGCGAGTTCAGTGGTATCAAACGCTTCCTAGGTTACAATCATGAAAGCGCATAACGGCGCTTTGGTGGGTGAGTAAGCTATGTCGGTCTTAACACGACTAGCCTGCGGAACTCTGTGCAGAGTATTGCCCATTATTCCCATGTGCGTGACACTGGTCTCCGTGTGTCACCTGATCGGCGCTGCGAGTCTGATCGGTTCACCGATTCCAGTGTGCCAAAGCGGGGCTTTCTGGCCGGCTATATGCTATAACGAAGCAGCTGACCAGTTCCTCGTTCTCTGGGTAGACGTCACGGACCCCAACGGTTGGCAGCTCAAAGCTCGAAGATTCGACCCGGATCTTGGTACTCCTATTGCTTCAGAGTTCTACATTTCGCCAGACCCAACGTCTGTCAAGGCGGTTATAGGCGTAGCCGCGTACAATTCCACTAACGGGGAATGGTTTGTTGTCTACCAGGGGATAGTGGTGGCAGGACTATCAGGTGGAGAGGATGACGTCCTGGGTCAGCGGATCTCTAGCGATGGCAATAAGGTTGGCAGCCACATTATACTTGTGAGTAAACCAGGGTATCAGAACAGTGTAGATGCAGCGTACGATCCAGTTAACAGGCAATTCTTGGTGGTGTGGACAGAAAGAATCGATGGCAAGAAGCAAATAATGGGGCGATTCTTTGATAGGACTGGCAAGCCGATGGGTCCAGAGTTGCACTTGAGGGATTCTACTGCTCCTTACGACAGCTACAGTCCGAAGGTTGCGTTCAATCCAATAGTTGGGGAGTTCTTAGTGGTTTGGCAGGACTACCGCAATTACATCGGAACAGGTCAAGACAACGGGTACTCTGACATCTATGCGCAGCGCGTTCAAGCCTCTACTCGAACCTTGGTCGGCGCAAATATTCCTCTCTACTGGGGCGGCTACCCATATGCGCCCAATGGTCAGGATATTCCGATCTGCTTGGTGTGCAACACGTCAGACGGAAGTTATTGCGTAGTTCTTCAGAAGCTGACCTCGACAGAGTACTACCGAACGTATGCGCTTATTGTGGACAGCAAAGGCAATTGGCTCAACCAAGGTTTGTTTGCCGTCTCATGGCCGGATTTTGGCGTCCCTACCGGGGCCGCGTATATTCAGCATGCCGATACCTATCTCATAACGTATGAGGACCTAACTAGTGGGCATCCCAATGTTATCAAGGGAATGAGATTCACATCAGAGGGTGCTGCCGTCGGCGACCGGTTCGATGTAAACACGGCTTCCGGTGGAGTCCGCAGCGGGTGTTTGGCTGTGCGTTCCAGAGATGGACTATGCGTGCAGCTCTTATGCACGGACGTCGGCGGAGCTGTGTATGCTCAGCGCTTCACCTGCGACTGCGCGGCGATTCCGCCCTCCGCACCCAAAATCGCTTATCCTCAGGCTGATTCGCGTGTAGAGGGCCCAAGGGTGCGCGTCGAATGGGTCGGCCAGTGGCACGACAAATATGAGGTGCACATCAATACCACAAATGTACTGCATGACGGTTCAGTGTATGATTCGGGCGAGGTCTGTAGTTCTGAGAATGACCACGTGAGTGCTCCGCTTGAGGTCAGCCTGAATTACTACACTTTTGTGAGAATTCACAATAAGGGCGGATGGAGTGAGTGGAGCGCTCCTGCAGGAGCATTCAAACTGGGGCCCAATACCAGTCCACCAGCTGCGCCGGCGGACGTGGTAGCTGTCGGAACCAACGGAGCGGTTACAATCGCATTGACGAATCCCTCCGATAGGGATCTGGCGGGGGCGATTATTCGATCTCGAGGAGATCGTTGTCCCCGTTGTCCGACAGATGGGGAGTTGGTCGCTTACATTTCGGGTGTTAAATGCGGCGCCCGCAGCAGCTTTCGACATAGCCCTCTAGCGAACGGGGTGGCACGCTACTACGCGATATTTGCATTTGATAACGGCGGGCTTGCTTCCGCACCGGCGTGCTTCCGCGCGGCAGCCGAAACGTGGCAAGTGGAGTACCACGGAGACGTACTGCCGACATCGTCAGTCCCGATGTGGGAAGCATTAGATGACGGTGGCAGCGAATTCTGGACTCATGTGGATCCTGAATTGGGAGTCCTGCAGATTACAGACGTGTCTGACGTGCCGGGCAGCAAGATCCGGTGGTACCGCAATTGGAACGCTGTCAATTCGGTCGGTGAAACCGTGCTTGAGCGTGCCAGGTGCAATTCGGCCTCAGTTGGCCCTAGTACGGCGAACATTACGCTATCGGATGGTCTTCGCTACATAACCTTCGCCATCTTGCCCGAGAAAGTAGCTGCCAAGGCAGACGGAGCATCGCGTTTTGATGCGGAGTACGCGCTGGATGGTACGACCTGGCACCAATACAGGTTTGTGCTCAAGGGAGCAAGCTATGCCTGCTATGTAGATGAACGTCCCATTCCCGTCTTTGCGGGTACTGCCTATCCCAGCTCTGCGAATAGAATAGTTTTTGGAGTGAACGGGTCACAGGAAAGACAAACCATAGACTTCGATTATCTTTTCTACAAAACGACAGGGTCAACCGAGCCACCGGCGGACAGTGATAATGCGCTCAGCGTGAAAGGTAAGCCGGATGGATCCTTAGTCTCACTCGCGAGCGTGCTTGTCACAGCTTGCTACAACGGATTCCTATACGTCGCAGATCCCAAGGGTCTTGCAGGTATCAGAGTAGTCAAGGCCAATCACGGCGCTGCTGAGGGAAAGTGGGTGGACGTAAAAGGTACCCTCTATACTACCGCTGCTGGAGAACGCTACATAGCGGCGACGAGTGTGGTTGTGCGCTGAAAGCGTTTCTTCGAATACTCCAGCGCGAGTCGCCTAGCCTATATCTTCCACGGCGTCTGGACATCCCACTGGAGCACACGCTCCCTAAGACGCGCCGCCACTTCGCCGTTAGCCTCAGAATGGACTAGATTATCGAGCTGATAAGGGTCGCTGACAACGTCGAAAAACATAAACCTGTCGTCTGTGACTACGGTGGTTCGCGCGTCTGGCGTGCGCTCTTTGCGAACTCCGTAAAGGTGCCTAAGCGTTCGAATGCCCACTGCGCCTCCTGAGGTTTCGATGAAAGCACAGTTCTCCCCCGTGATGTCGGCTTGTCCTCGAACCACATTCGAAAGGTCCGTGCCTTGGCAAGTTTGAGGGGTGCTGACGCCGACGAATGAGAGCACGGTGGGAACTATGTCTACAAGTGATGCTACCTGCCAGCTTACCTTCCTGGGCTTCAACCCGCCCGGCCACCAGATGATGAGCGGTATCCGAATCGATTCCTCATAAAGTTGATCTTTATTGAACAACTGATGGCTACCCAGATTGTCGCCGTGGTCAGAGGTAAAGACCACAAGTGTATCCTCAGCAACACCAGCTTCTTCCAGTGCTCTCATAAGCGCGCCGACTTGTTCATCAGCCCAGCTTATGGAACCGTAGTAGAGCGCAGTGAGGTTTCTAAGATCGAAGCCGTCGGGCAAAGGCTCTTCGGTATATGGAAGATGCTTCTCGTAATATAGGTAATCATAAAGGTAAATTCGGAACCAATTCTCATCATGTGCCAGTCCGCCATCGTCGAAAGCGTTCGGTCGAAGCAGGACGTCATTCGGAGAATACATCCTCTTGAATCTGTCGGGCATGTCCGCTAGCGGCATGTGAGGCTGAGATATGTTGTGGAACAAGAAAAATGGTCTGCCTCGATACTGACGTATAAAATTAGTGAGCTCCTCGATTTCGTAATCGGCACCAAACCCCTCAACTATAATGTCCTCGCCGAAGCTCCGGTGGAAAGTTTGCCCTGTGTAGCGATGTTGATGGTGCGGATACACTGCGAACTCGAAGCCAACAACTTCCGGTGCTGGCGCGATGTGCCATTTGCCCACCAATCCGGTCTTATAGCCGGCGTCCTTCAAGATCTCCGCCAGCGTGGGTTCAGGCAATTGCACTCGTTCGCGTACGGGCTCACCACAGTTGACAAGCGTCCCTTGGCACGTTCGGCTGTATTGGCCGCTTATTAGAATGGACCTACCAGGTGTGCATACTGGGTTATTGCTGCATGCGATTTCAAACCGCACACCTTCGGCCGCCAAGCGGTCTATGTTGGGGGTTTTCACCATCTTGTGCCCATAGCAGCCGAGCTCGAACGCGCGGAGTTGGTCACACAAGCACACAACTACGTTAGGTTTTTCACCAATTCGTGTCATAACGTACTAATGCTAACACGTTCTAAGCGGAACCGTCAACCAGACCAGGATCGTTCGCTTTCGGCGTCAACACATGCCTTGGCAGCGACCCCTGTTTACCTAGGTTTGTGCTACACTACGCGGAATCACAGCCCCTGATCTTGCGCCCAGACGATTTGTGGAGTAGTGATTTGCGCTTACTGCGATTGGACGGAAACTCTTCCGCAAGGACGGCGGTTCTTACCGGGTTTGCCTACCAACGCGTCACCGAGATCCTCGCGCATTTCTTCTACGTATGCCATTAGTCGTCTTACCACGCTCGGATATTGAGCACTTACATCTGTCGTCTCGCCTATGTCTGTCTCAAGATTGAAGAGCTGCTGTGGTATAACTTTCTTTCCGTCGCGTGACTTATGCTCCAGAACAAGTTTCCACTTGCCTGAGCGTACAGCCTGCAGTTCGTCCTTCCAGTAGTAGAAAAACGCTTTGTGCGGACTTATTGCTGGCCTGTTTCCGAAAAGCAGCGGACGTACATCTTTGCCATCTATAATCCTATCGGTCGGAAGTCGTGCTCCGGCTAAGGCTGCGAAGGTCGGATAGAGGTCGATTGTCGACACCACTTCTCTGCATACTACCCCCTTGGGAATGCGCCCGGGCCACCAGGCTATTCCGGGAACGCGCATACCACCTTCCCAAGTGGTGCCTTTGCCGTCGCGCAGAGGCAGTGCGCTTCCTCCATTTTCTCGCATTGAAAGCCACGGCCCGTTGTCGGAGGCGAATATGACTAGCGTGTTCTTATCCAGGCCAAGGCTTGTAAGTGTGTCGAGTATCTCGCCAGTACTCCAATCGATGCATTCTACGACATCGCCGTAAAGGCCTCGCTTTGACCTGCCCGCAAACTTCTCGGAAACACTGAGGGGCACATGCGGCATCGTGTGAGCGAGGTATAGGAAGAACGGCCTGTTCCGATTCCGGTTTATGAAACGAACAGCCTCAGAAGTGTAGCGTTCTGTAAGCGTTTCTTGCACTACGGGCTGCTCGATTATCTGCTCGTTGCGTATGAGCGGCACAGGCCAATTTGGCCGCGGCATGTCGTTCGAGTATGGGAGTCCGAAATAATAGTCGAACCCGTGTCGTGTAGGTAGGAAAGGTTTCTGGTCTCCGAGGTGCCACTTGCCTATGCACGCTGTTGCATAGCCTCTGGTCTTAAGCAATTCTGCAAGCGTGACCTCTCTGTCACTGATTCCTATGGGCGAGAACGGTCCGAGCACGCTGGGGAGATTTACCCTTATGGGATAGCATCCTGTCAGAAGGGCAGCGCGGGACGGCGTGCACACAGCCGCCGCGGAATAGAAATCTGTGAACTTGATTCCCTCTGCGGCCATGCGGTCAATTCGAGGGGTGTTGATGAGATCAGAGCCATAGCAGGAAAGATCGTTGTATCCCAGGTCATCAGCGTAGATGATCACAAAGTTCGGGGTTTCCTGTCTGCCTGCACAAGCATCGCAGACAGCCATCGATGCAGCCGCTCCGATAGTTGCTTGCAGGAATTGTCTGCGCGTTACTAGCTTTTTGGCATCGCTCATTTGTTTTCTCCCTTCCCCGGTCCAATGACATCTGATAGCCGATCTACTATACTCCTACGGTCCTTTGCCAAGTCCCGATTTTCCTCAGGGTCTGCTTCAAGATCGAACAGCAATATATCGTCGCGGTCCGGGTAGCCCGTAACTAGCTTGTATCGCCCGTCGAAGACTAGTCGCCAGTCGTTCAATGCCGAGCGCACATACTCTCTGTGTCTTTGCTTGTTGCCCTCAAGTACAGTCCTCAGCGAAACACCGTCAACGTCCGGCGGCGCAGCCACAGCGGCGTAGTCCAAAATCGTTGCGGTCAGGTCTATCAGGCTTGTAGGTGCGTTCGTAACAAGTCCTCTCTTAATGCTCGGACCCGCAATAACAAGCGGTACTCCGACAGACGGTTGATACGGGACAGACTTTCCCCACAGCCCCTGGTCGTTCAGCATTTCACCATGGTCAGAGGAGTAAATGATAAACGTGTTGCCAAGTTCATTCCTTTTCTTCAGTTCCTCGACAAGTATTCCCAGCCAGCGGTCGATATTGGTTATCATCGCTGAGTAGTTTCTTCGAACGGCGGTATTCTGCTCCGGAGTCAGTTGAGCACCGCGGTTGGGCTGTGGGAAGTCGACGCCTTCGTAGAGTTTGCCCATACTCTCAGTGATATCCCACGGAGGATGCGGTCCTACGAAGTTCACCTGCAGGAACCACGGCTTTCCCTCAGGCACGTTTCTTATAAGATCCAGAGCATTCTGCCCCACCCAGTTGTCGCAATAGGCATCGTCGGGCAGCGGCGTGGGAAATACCGCAGCTTTGCCGATCTTTGAACGCTTCTTGTAGTCTTCAATATGCGCCTGCCTCAGTCCGCGTCGCTCCAAAAAAGCCATATACGGATCACGCGGCTTGTCTTGTCCGGATGCAACAGCATCTTGTTTGCCTGCGTTGTCTATACCATCGGAGAATCCCCATTCAGTCAACAAGTTCTTGCCGTCGAGTCCCCATATCGGCGAGGCCTTATGCAAATCAAATTTCCCACAACCCATCACCCAGTAGCCGCTGTCGCGCAGAAGTTTGTAGAAAGTTGGCTGGCTGGCGGGGTAGTCCTGCCCGTTATTCTTGACACCACATCGCTCATACTCGCGTCCAGACGCCAGACAAGCTCTTGCAGGCGCGCATAAGGGCGAAGGCGTGAAAGCCCAGTTGAACCGAACCCCTCGAGCCGCCAGCTTTTCAAGGTTTGGCATCCTCAAGGGTACTTTAGGGTTCCACGGTACCCAATCGAAACGGTGCTGATCGGGAAATACAAGTAGGAAGTTTGGTTTTCTCTGGGTTTGGGGTGTCGAGCTTGCTCCGTGTGCGGATTCCTTGCTCGCCGTGGATGGAATAAGTACAAAAGTGCCTACCGCTATTGCTCTTTTGAGAATGTCTCTACGAGTAAGTCTGTCCTTTTGCATATCCAAAGTGCCCGTTTCTGCGCGCGTGTTCTAGGTACTCGATTACAGGTTAGTCCATTTAGTCGTTTTGACCTTCCCAGGTTTGGCGATAGCAAATGCGCCGCAACCGTCAAGGTTGCGGCGCATTATTGGAAGGAGGGCGAGAGATTCGACTTTGCCGCACTAGATATCTACTCTCCAATTGAGTCCCTTCGTTACTTTAAGTAGCTTAGTGTGGCCGTCGTAAAACATAAACATCGTACCGCCATTGTGGCTTACGCGTAGATTGTAAATCTTGCACCAAGATCCATGCCGGGGTCCTATACCGGTTTCGCCGTTCGGACCTTTGTCTACCATAGGTATGATTTCGTCGGGTGCGGGGTTGATACTGTTCCAGCCGTCACCGGATCTGGTCGGACCTGAAATCTGGTTGTTGTTGATAACTTTGCCGTCTCCGTATCCGATCCCATAGGACACCCAGCCCATGCCTTCGCCGACAAATATAATCTGGGATGGCCGTTTGAATTCGCAGTCCTTGAGGCCGCCTGCGGCGAACTTACCATGATTCCAATTGGTTTCGTTCATCGTATACGCAAAACCCACGTTCAATCGGCTGCCGATACCTATCTGATAAGTCTTACCCTCAACTGTGACTGTACCTTGTGTCTGCTGCTTCAACCACGGAGCACTCGGGCACTTGTATACCGTGTTTCGGTCCTTGTTTTCATTACCGGTCGGAGTTGACCAGTCCATCCTCTGACCCACATAGCGCGTTATGACCCAGAAGAAACTGCCTTGATCATCGGCTCCACCCGGTGAACGAACACCGTTCTGCCAGATATGGCAGTTGCGGCCGTCGTAGTCATCGCGATACATCGCCAACGCTCGACCAATATTAGCAAGGTTCGCGGCACATTTCGTCACCCTAGCGCTTTCTCGAGCCGATATAAAGATAGGGAACAATATCGCAGCCAAGATAGCGATGATCGCTATCACAACCAGCAGCTCGATTAGTGTAAAACCTAGTCTCTTTCGAATGTGCATTTTGACCACCCCAGAGAACATTTGCCTAATCATTTCGACCATTTTCTGTATACCATAAATCGGTGTTTTACGCAAGGGTTTGAATGGGGAATTCGCACACCAGAAATCTAATCCTCTATAAAACGCGACTGGCTCAGCCATGACCTTTCATATACCGGTTTAGCGAAGCAGGTTTTTCGAAACATTCATCTCCGCGTAGCGTGCTCGTGTTGGCTTGCGGCAAATACGAAATTTTCTAGTTCGGGGCGCTGCAATTATGGCGTTTGTCAGATCGGGGGTTCGCAGCAAAGGCCATCTTTTACACGAGGCCTCGACACTTTGCCAAAAGCTAGAACAATCCGTAGACTTCGCCGTTCGGCTTCATGCCTATTTTCGTTGCAGCTGGTACCTTTGGAAGCCCTGGCATGGTCATAATGTCCCCCGCGTAGGCTACCACAAACCCCGCTCCGGCGCTTACTTTGGCTCCGCGTATCGTGATCTCAAAGTTTCGAGGTCTGCCGTAGGCTTTGGGATCGTCGGACAGCGATGTCTGACATTTTGCCATACAAACTGGAAGATTTCCGAATCCCAGCGATTCGATCTGCTTAATCTGCGATTCGGCAGCCGGTAGAAACTTTGCTCCGTCCGCGCCGTAGAAGTTCTGCGCGATATGGTTTATCTTGTCCTTTATGCTCATCTCCAACGGGTAAGACGGCTGGAAATGAGATTCGTGCTGGCAGGCATCCAGAACAAGTTCTGCGAGCTGAACGCCGCCCTCACTCCCCTTCGCCCATACTTCTGAAAGCGCCCATTTTACTCCCGCACAGCTGCAGAACCGAGAGAGCACTTCGATTTCCTCTTCGCTATCCGTTGGGAACCTGTTAATCGCTACTATAGGTTCCAGACCTACATTCCGCACATTCTCGCAGTGTTTCTCAAGATTTTCGACACCCTTTTCCAGAGCCGCAGGGTTGCTCGACTGCAGATCCGACATTGGAACCCCACCGTGCATTTTCAGGGCCCTTATGGTCGCGACAACGACGACAGCCGACGGTTTGAGCCCGGCAATGCGGCACTTTATGTTGAAGAACTTCTCCGCGCCAAGGTCACTGCCGAATCCTGCTTCCGTCACGAGGTAGTCAGCCAACTTCAACCCAAGCTTTGTGGCGATTATCGAGTTGCACCCGTGCGCAATGTTGCCGAAAGGCCCGCCGTGAACAAACGCTGGTGTATGTTCCAGAGTTTGAACCAGGTTAGGCATTATAGCGTCCTTGAGGACTACTGTCATAGCTCCTGAAGCTTGGAGGTCTTTAGCCGTAATCGGCTTGCCGTTCCTGTCTAGCGCCACGATGACACGTTCGAGTCGATGTTGCAGATCCTGCCTGTCGTGCGACAAGCACAAGAGGGCCATTATTTCCGAAGCTGTCGTAATGTCGAAACCGGACTCCCGAGGCACGCCGTTGGCTTTCCCACCCAGTCCTATCACTATTTGCCTGAGGGCGCGCTCGTTCATATCTATTACGCGCTTCCATATTATCGAATGAATGTCTATTTGCAACTCGTTGCCCTGGTGGATGTGGTTGTCAAGCATAGCGGCAAGTAAGTTATGCGCAGTAGTTACCGCATGCAGGTCCCCAGTGAAATGGAGGTTTATGTCGGCCATCGGCACAACTTGGGCATATCCGCCCCCAGCAGCGCCTCCTTTGACTCCGAAGCAAGGACCCAGCGACGGCTCGCGCAGTGCAAGGCACGTCCGCTTTCCGAGTCTGTGCAGCGCGTCTGCAAGGCCTATTGCGGTTGTTGTCTTCCCCTCGCCAGCTGGAGTTGGAGTTATGGCCGTCACCAATATCAGTTTTCCATCGGTTTTATCCTTAAGGCGCTCCAGTACGTCGAGAGGAATCTTTGCTTTGTCGCGACCGTAGTATATGAGATCGTCTTCGGTTATCCCGAGATCAGCGGCTATGTCTCGAATGTGCTTGGGCGTGCTTTGCTGGGCAATCTCTACGTCAGATAACATAAACCACCTCTGAGCTAGGAAGTATTCTTACTTGTAAATGGGTGCGCGAGTTTTGTTTTACACTCAATCTCGCTAACTCGCCACCGTGAAATTAGAAATTCGACTACCACTTTGGCGGTGGCTCTTTCTTCGGAAGCTCTATTTCGCGCAGTTCCTTAGACAGATCTAAGGGTAGGATTCTTCCGGCGAACATGTTCATCCAGGCGCTGGTATGCTCCAGTCGCCGGTCAACAGGCACGTGGTATTTCTTTAACTTTGCAGCGCGGCCCATCCACTTGGCTCGCTTATATATAAGCCACCATATACAAGGACGGTTGGGATAAACCTCGCAGCGTCCATTTGCCCTGGTGCCACCGCAGGGGCCGTTACGCATTTGCTTGGGACACCTCATACAACACACGAATGCGTTGTAGCTTAGCACACATTGGCCGCAGTCTTGGCAGCCGAAGATTGCTTTCTTGAACATGTTCTCCCCGAGCAGCACGCAGCGGTAAAGAGTAGGGTGCTTCTCAGTGAACTCTGCAATTGCTTCTGTAAACTTACTCATTTCAACTAGTCTCCGCAGTTTCAGGACTTGTCTCTTCTATTGATAAAGGCTCAGGGCGTGGAAGAAGTCCGGCTTCTTCAACCAGACGAGGTGTAATAGACTCCCACATTACCGGCATTATGTGGATACCTCGCACGCCGGGGGTATTGCGCAGTCGCTGCATCGTCTCAACACACATTCTTATGCCTTCTTCTTTCGGATCCTGTGCTGATTCCATCCGTTTTATGCATTCATCCGGAATGCTCATACCGGGTACCTCGTCCCGCATATATAGCAGTGCCTTAGCCGATCGTACTGGCATTACCCCGACTATTATGAATACTTTCTCATCCAGTCCCACATCGCGTACTGCCGACATCCACTTCTCAAACCGCGACCAGTCAAAAACGGGCTGAGTCTGAATAAAGTGCACTCCGGCAGCTACCTTCTTCTCAAGTCGGATTATCCGCATCTCGAGCGGCTCAGCAAAAGGATTTGCAGCGCCCCCAATGAAAAAAGCGGGCGGCGGTTTCAACTCGTCGCCCGAAAGCAATCTGCCGCGGTTCATGTCGGCAACCGTGTGGATCAATTGCACTGAGTCAAGATCGAACACCCCTTTGGCATCGCCTTGATTGCCGAACGTCTGATAATCTCCGGTCAAGCACAGTACGTTGCGGATCCCTATCGCATAAGCTCCTAAGAGATCCGATTGTTGTGCCAATCTGTTGCGGTCGCGACAGGTCATCTGCATAATGGGCTCACAACCACCCTCAAGCACAAAGAAGCTCGACACAATTGAGCTCATCCTTACAATGGCGGTCTGATTGTCGGTAAGATTTACGGCATCTACATAACCGCGGAAATACTCGCATTTCTTGAGAATTGGTGCCTTGTCGGCACCTTGTGGCGGACTCATCTCGCCGCACACAACAAATTCACCTTGTCTCAGCAGCCGTTCGAGTCGACTTCCCGATACCATCTCGTTTCTGCCTCAGTTCTTAAATGCCTATATTCGCAAACGCACGGCCCCGACAATCTCGGAGCCGCGCATATGACAGTTTCGTCAGCGCGCATAAGTCAGCTACAGACCTTCGAACGCGCCTTCGCGCGATTTGGTTATGTAGTTCATACAATAATCGTCTCGTCCAAGTAGGGCCTCGGTAGCGTAAATTAGCGCCATCAAGTACCGGTCGTTCGGATCAAGTATCCCGGCGTCTAGCCCTCTACCCATGGCGAGCACGGTCATTGCTTGGTTAAGCAGTTTTCGCGCGGGCATTCCGTGTGAAATGTTGGACAGTCCCGCAATTACGTGAACTTCAGGATATTGGGATTTGATGTTTTCGATAATATTCAGCATCGCCACTGCGACGTCGCTGCCTGTTCCGATGGGAAACGTGAGAGGGTCCACGTATATGTCATCCATGGGTACGCCGGCAGCAAGGAGCTTTTCCACGAGACTCTTAGCCACAGCAAGTCGCTTTCCGGGATCTTGCTGAATTCCGCTGTCGTCCATGGCAAGGGCGATAACTTTCGCCTTGTATTCCAGAACAAAAGGAAGCACATTTGTATAGCGCTCCGACTCCGCCGTTATTGAATTGATCATGGGTTGACCTTTTGCGGGGTCATACGCCTTGAGAGCTCGCTCGAGCGCCGCCGGGTTAGGAGTGTCAAAAGAGATTGGAGCATCTACCGCTTCCATTACGACCTTTGTCAACCATTCAAGGGCTTCTGGCTCCCCAGAGGTGAGTGTGCCGGCGTTGATGTCTATGTAAGTCGCCCCGGCCTCAAACTGCTTAATCGCGAGGTCTTTTATGTAACCGGCATCTCGGTTGACGACGGCGTGCTCTACTACCGGCTCCCCCTTTACTTTTCTACTAGTATTTATACGCTCTCCGACGATAAGCAAGGTGAATACCTCCGTTTATTATGCTGGTCTAGTAGTGAAGACCACGTCCCTAGAATAAACCTTTTGGCGCGGTCCTGGCAAGTCCCTTCCTGAATCTGGAAAATCTGGACCCAGGCTAGGGGTAAACCCAGGCTTCCAATTGTTCGCGCGATTCAATACTTCGGCCTACTGGCTGCGGCGCCGACCAGTCAACTTCTCCAAACCCGATATATCCAGAGCACATGCCTGCAATCAGGGACTTATTGTCCCGATCCTTAACAATTTCGACACCGCCGCCCTGCGGCCAGAATTCGCGGCGTGCTTCGAAGTCGAACTTGTCCATGCGCTCGCTCTCGAACGCCCAGTGTCGTATGTTGGTGCCTCGGATAGCAGCACTTACAAGAAGGTACCACTTGCCGTTCCTTGTGAGCAAGTTGGTGGACTCTAGGCTTCCTTGCACATGTCCGCCTTCGAGTCTGCATTCGTAGCCTTCGTTCGGCCCCACTAGTATGGGACCGTGATCTTCCCAATGCTCCAGATCATTCGTGCTGGTCAGCGCTACGCACGAAGCCCCTTCCTTTGTATTGGCTGTGTAAGTCATCCACACTTTCCCATCGTGCTGAAAGATATGGGGGTCGCGGCAGCTAGATATGCGGTCTTCCCACCAAGCAGCCCATGGCCTGTTCTTGCATGGCGAAATTGGATTCCCTTCCCAGCGTTCCCAATCGAATAGATTGTCACTGAATGCAAGCCCTATGTTTTGGGAGATACGGTTGTTTACCCCTGTATATGCCATAACGTACCGGCCGCCGTATTTCATAATGCAAGGTGCCCACACATGTGCGCCTTCCCACGTGCCAGGGCGAATAAGCATCACTGGGTCGTGCACTTCCCAGTCGAAAAAGTTAGCTGTGGACGCATGCCCGAAGTATATCTCATTGCCCGGGTAGAACGGCGTGCCCTCGACCAATCTTCGCTCGATGTAGAAAAAGTGGTATCGCCCTTCGTGGCAGACCACGGTAAAGTCGGCGCATTTGCCGCTTACGGGTCTGAAGCCTTGTCCTATAACATCGACCTCAGGATGTCGATACTTTCGTTCACGAAGCTCGAAAAGAGTAGCCTCAAACTCTAGTATGTTCATCGTTATCTCTCACAAAAACCTATCTTTCCATATATCAAACCTTGCAAACAGGGGAAAGGAGATATGTTTCACCCTTGAGCACAGATTTTGTCCTTAATGGCTTGGTATCCGTAGTGAATCATTAGCATGTCCAGAAGCACCAGAGCTGTGAAATTCTCGCAGACTGGCCAGACCCGATTCACAATCGTGGGATCTCGCCTTGTGATTGCGGCAAGCTCGGCGTTCTGAAGCGTATACTTGTCGATCGTCTTTTGCGGTTTATTTATGGTCGGGGTAGGTTTTACGGCGACCCGAGCGACGATCGGCTGACCCGTCGACAAGCCGCCCGTGATGCCGCCGGCATTATTAGACAGGAATACGACTTTTCCGTCTACCGCACGCATTTGGTCGTTGCACTCCGAACCGGTCATATCTTTCACGCCAAATCCAGCGCCAATCTCCACACCTTTAATGGATGCTATTCCGAGCATTTGGCCCAGTTCTCCGTCCAATTTCATAAACACTGGCTCTCCCAGGCCTGGCGGTACCCCGAGAACTACAACTTCAACAACTCCTCCTGCTGAATCCCCGGTTTCAGTGATACGTCGAGTAGCTTCCATCATTTCGTCCGCGGCAGCTATGTTGGGACAATTTATTACCTCGTGAACTCCGTACTCCTCGCGAATCTTTTCGACTGGGATGCGTGGAGCTTTGCTGCGAATCTCATCGATTTGCTGCTCGACTTCCGCAAACACTTTCGCTTTTTCCAAGAAGCGCATTTCCATGTTAAGGCGCCCTTTGACGTAAAGCTCCTGATTAAACGGATCTGTATCCCTGCGCATGCGTTTGTAGGATTCCGTGTAAGCGTAGGCCGATTCGTGGTCCACGTCAGGACAACGCACGCCAGCAAGTTCGCGGACATAGGAGAAAACACGGATCCCGCACGTGCGTAGAACTTTCTTGGCAACATAACCCGCTGCGACGATTGTTGCCGTATACCGCCCGCTAAAGAACCCCGCACCTATGGCATCATCTGCAGGACCGTATTTCAGAAAGGATGCGTATGACGCATGCCCTGGCCTGGGTGTCCGGTTGGTGTCTTGATACTGCTTCACGTGGATGTCGTGGCGGTCGAGGTTGGGAATTAGTATAGTCAGCGGCGTACCATTGGTTTGCAACTTATTACCCGCTCCGGGGACCGTATCTGCACAGTTCAGCCCAGTGTATATTATGGGCAGATCTGGTTCTTTGCGCGGGCTGGAGAGCTCATCAGCACCAGGCTTGCGAAGAAGCAAGTCGCCGTAAATTTCCTGTTCTGTGATGTACATTCCCGGCGGGACACCTTGTATCAGTGTTGTTAGTCCGTCCTGGTATGAGCCTCCGGAGACGGTTACCTGAAACATTCTTCCAAAGTGGCAGCCTATCACTTGGATACCTCCTCTTGTTTGGCTTTCAGCTTCTGACGGTTCGTCATCAGCTTACGGCTGTCAGCCTTAGCAGCCAACAGTCGGAAGCTGATACCCGGAGGCTGGTATTGCCAGTTACTCCTCAATCCCCACTTCTCCGCCGACGCTTCTCATCAAATCTGCGAACGTTGGAAACGTTACCGCGACCGCCTCGGCGCCCTCGATGACTGTTTCTCCTTCACAAGCCAAACCTGCCAAGGAAAGAGCCATAACTACTCGATGATCCCGATGGCCATCTACATGTGCCGCCTGAAGTCGACTGTGCCTCACAACTAACCCGTCTGGCAGCTCTTCGATATCGGCTCCCATTTTGGACAGCTCGTTGCGCATAACGCTGATACGGTCGGTCTCCTTCAACCTGGCTTGGCCAACGTTCACCAGCCGCGTTTCACCCTCAGCAAAGCACGCAGTAACAGCAAGAGCCGGCAAAGCATCGGGCGTATCGCTGAGATCAAAAGCTCCGCCGGCGAGATCCCCGCCCTTGACGCGCAGTCCATCTTCAAGCCATTCAACCTGCGCTCCCATCTTAGCTATCGTTTCGACTACTCGCTTGTCGCCCTGGGTGTCTTTCGGATCCAGACCAAGTAGTGTCAGTTCAGAACCGGTTATAGCTGCGGCGCACAGAAAGAAGGTGGCCGAGCTGAAGTCGGCAGGGATTTGCTTGTCGAACGCTAAGTACTTCTGTCCTCCGCGGATGCGAAACTCTTCGTAACCGCTTCTGTCTACGTGTATGTTTTGCTCCGCCAACCAGGAGAGCGTCATATCGATGTATGGTTTCTCGACGAGATTGTAGACCTTCAGCACAGTGTCTTGCGCCACGAGGGGGCAGTTTATCAGAAGGCTAGTCAAGTATTGCGACGTCTGACTGCCGTCCAACTCGGCGGTGCCACCGTGCATCGGGCCGCGAACTACAATTGGCGGTTTGTCGTTGCCGCGAGTAGATTCAGCAGCGGCTCCCAACTGGTTAATGGTGCGGATCAGAGGGCCCGCAGGGCGTCTTCGTATTTGATCGTCGCCCGTTAGGACGGTCGTTCCTGCCACAAGCGCAGCGCTGCCGGTCGCTATGTAAAGCGTGGTACCGGAGTTGCCGACGTCAATTACGTTTTCCGGAGTGCAGGGCTGCCCTGACACCCCGCCGACTACCCAACAATCTTCGCTGCAAGCTATGTCAGAGCCGAAAAGCCGATAGGCATGCACCGCAGCGAGCGTGTCTTCTGCTATGAGAGGATTGCGAATGCGAGACGTGCCTTCAGCCAGCGCCGCGATAGCGACTGCTCTTATGGTGTGAGATTTGGATCCGGGAATCCGAACGCTGCCCTGCAGTTTGGACTTTCGAACGACGAATCTCATTGCTGGTGAGATAGTCTCCTCAACCTACACACTTTCTTAACCATACCGGAGTTTGTTCGTATTTGTCAACCTCATCCAGTGCATTCTCGGGCTCTGGCGAAGGCTCACGCACGATCCATGGTTGATCCAGGCTGCAGCGTGGCAACCCATTTGGGCTTGTGCTTTCCATTTTTCAAGAGGCCTGAACGACCCAGGTGAAGGAGATAGTGGGCTAAGCTCATAAAATTAGAATATACAAAACTTTGGACTTGGCTGAACCACACTTAGACCATGTCATAAGTGCAAAAAGCGAGGTCAAACCCTAATGAGAATAGTTGTCTTCGACATAGATTGTTTGCGCCCGGATCATCTCGGTTGCTACGGTTACAATCGTCCAACCTCGCCCAACATAGATGCAGTGGCAAAGCAAGGCGTTGTCTTTGACCGGTACTACTGCGCTGACTCGCCTTGTCTGCCGTCGCGAATGAATTGGTCTTCCGGCCGCTTCGGCGTTAGGAACGGTGTAGTCTCGAACGTTGGAGCTGGGGCGAAGTTCTATATCCGAACGCGGAATTACGGCGGACCTCAGCCTGATAACGAGATGTTAATGCGCAGGCTTCGCAGGGTGAACGCATATCCGGTGAGCTTTTCGAACTTTGCCGACCGCCACAATATGTTCTGGTTCGAGTGCGGGTGGGCAGAGTTCCATACACCAAATCTCAAGGCGGGAGGGGAGGTAGCTCCTGAAATCCACGAGCCGTTGATGCGTTGGTTGGGCCACAGTGCTGATCGTGACAACTATATTCTCCACATAAACTACTGGGACACCCATCGCGTATACAAGATGGAAGCGTCTTGGGCTGATCGTTTCAAACACTATCCCGTCACCCAACCCTGGCCCGATGAGGACGCAATACGTCGGCACCAGGAGATAAAGGGGCCCTTTACAGCACTGGCACAGTTTGTAAACGGGAAAAGTCCAGTACCGCTGATGCCCGATGCTATACGGTCCCGCAAAGACTTTGAGCGCATGGTAACCGGCTACGACGCAGCGATCGCCTATGTCGATTACCACGTAGGAATCGTATTGAACTATCTGGCGGATCGTGGACTGCTGGACGAGACCGCAGTCATCATTACCTCCGACCACGGCGATGCGTTCGGTGAGCACGGCATATATTCCGATCACGTGAATGCCGATGAGTGCATTCATCACATTCCGCTTATCATCAAGTGGCCGGGTGTTACCAAAGCAGGGACACGGTGCAGTTCTATGCTATACAACATTGATCTCAGCCCAACATTATGTGAGCTCTTGGGCGCCGAGATACCTGAAGATTGGGACGGCATCTCGTTCGCACCTCAGCTCCGTGGCGAGCCTGCAAAAAAGGAACGCGACCGTTTAGTGTGGGGACACGCGCTTTATACTGTGCAGAGAGCCGTTCGAACCAAGACCCACTTGTTCATCCAAACGTTCGACAATATCGGTTATCCCATTGAAGAAATCGAGCTCTATGACATGGTTAAAGATCCGTACCAAACAACCAACATCGCGCGCCAGCGTGAAGATATCGTGTGCGAATGCAGAGACTATTGGATGAATCAGTGGCTCGAAGAGCAAAAATCCAAACCCCACTGGCAGGGGGATCCTTTCGACGCGGTACTGGCGGAAAGAAAAGCGGCCAAATCGGGAAAGTAGATACGTGTCCTGCCATTTCATTTTGAGAGAGGGGAGTAGCCTTCGTGGATATTTTGATAAGCAGAAGAACTTTCCTGCGAGGAGCCCTCGCGAGCGTTCTTGTGGCTCATTCAACACTCGCTGCAAATCGCTCGTCGCGGCGGCTAAACTTCGTTCTTATAAACTGCGATGATCTCGGCTACGGCGACCTTTCATGCTACGGCTCTCCCACGATTCGAACGCCCAATGTCGATCGACTGGCTGCCGGAGGGGTTAAGTTCACCGACTTCGACACGTGTGCGCCGGTCTGCACGCCCTCCAGGACGGGATTACTTACTGGTCGCTATGCGATTCGTTCTGGACTAACCAGAGTGTTGGGTCCCGTGAACACCACAGGCATACCGGAAGATGAACAAACTATAGCTGAAATGCTAAAGAGCCTCGGATATGCAACCGCACTTGTCGGCAAGTGGCATCTTGGACACCTTCCTCAATACCTGCCGACGCGCCATGGTTTTGACTATTATTTTGGCATACCTTATTCGAACAATATGGGGGACAGAGTGGATGGCAGGCCCAACTGTCCTCTGATGCGCAACGAAGAAATCATCGAGCAACCTGCTGTCCAAGAGACTTTGACGGAAAGATATACGTCTGAAGCGGTACAGTTCATACGACGAAACAAGAACAAGCCTTTCTTCGTGTATCTAGCCCACAACATGCCACACAATCCGGTATCGGCTTCCGAAAGGTTTCGGGGCAAGTCTAAAGGCGGTCTATATGGTGACGCGGTGGAATGCATTGATTGGGGGGTAGGTCAGATAGTCGACGTGTTGCGCGAACTTGGGTTGGAGCGTAATACGGTGGTTATGTTCACCAGCGACAACGGGCCCAATTTAGGGTCGGCCGGGATACTGCGCGGAAAGAAAGGGCAGGTCTTCGAGGGTGGCGTAAGAGTGCCGTTTGTTGCCTACTGCCCCGGTCTTATTCCGGCGGGCATTGTCTGCCATCAGCAGGCGACTAACCTTGATCTCTTTCCAACACTGGTTGCTCTGGCGGGTGGCAGGGTAGCCTCAGACAGGGTCATTGACGGCCGCGACATAAGTAAACTGTTGACGATGCCTGGTGCACGTCTGCCCGACAAACCGTTCTTCTATTTCGTCACCAATGCCTTGCAAGCAGTACGGTTGGGGAGATGGAAACTGCACCTCGGTCGCGATAACCAAACACTACCCAAACCCGAGCTCTACAACCTGCAGCTCGACATCAGGGAATGCGTAGACCAAGCAGAAGATTACCCGCATATAGTGGCTGAGTTGAGGCACATCGCGGAGACTTTTGTGTCGAACCTACCTGGTGGTGCCCATATCGGCGGGTCCGATGCTCCGTTTTGATGCTTGGGAGGCTGTGAAAAGTGCGCTTGATTCTAATGATCGTTATTACCGGAGTGTGCGCGGTCGTATTTCAGGAGTCCTGTAGTTCAGGTGACATTACTGTCCACTCTTCTCGACGATATTTTCAGGACGGATCCGGCAAACCGTTTTTCTTTGTGGGTGCGTACTGTTGGGCATCAGTGGCTCCCGGATACTATAACGATTCGCCGCAACGCTATATTGATATGATTATTGAAGGTGCTAAGTATGGTTTGAACTACTTGCGCCTTAGCCTTGGAATCAATGCCCTCGGCGGCAAGGGCACTCAGTATTGGGAGCGAAATCCGACTCCGGTACCTTTTCGCTATGTCAACGGCAAAGTCGATCTCGACAAGTGGGATGACCGTTTCTGGAACGGGCTGAGGTATCACGCGAGACTGGCGAAGCAATGTGGTGTGTACTTGCATGTGTGCTTGTTTGATGGTGTAGATATCAGAGGAGGCAATGAGCAGCACCGTTGGATCAATTCTTATTGGAACCTTAAGAATCAGGTGCGAAACTTCTACGGCGATCTGGACCTCAACCGCGATGGCAACGCGGACGAGTCTGGAGAGTTCTATAGAGTTGATGAGTTCCTAAACAACCGAGGCGTGGGAATGTACCAACGCCGCATCGTAGACCGTGCCATACAGTTCACCAAGGATTTCGACAACGTATTTTTCGAAGTTGGGAACGAGCTTCTGGGGTCGGACAGTTGCTGGAACGAGGCAGTGATAGATTATGTGAAGTCTCGCACGCGGAAAGCTATCACTCAAAACGGCGGTAGGCTTGCCCTGAATGCGGACGGTTTTTCTGATCACGGACCCAATACGCCTGCGGACGTCAAGCGAATTCTGGAAAAGAATGTGGGCAAAGGTGTGCCGTTTTGGCTTGATCCTGACGGTTCGAAACTCATGACGGCAAGTGCAGATGACTTGCGCAGAGCTGCATGGTACTCCTTTGTCGGAGGAGCAGCCGGTTGGGGCGGGTTCGGAGGTTATTGGCGTCGTGGAGTAGACCCGAACATACGAGAGTACTACGGCAAGCTTCTACGTTTCATCAGAGAGTCCGGAATGCATTTTTGGGAAGCCACGCCGCATCACGAGCTGGTCAGCAACTCCGATGTCAACTCGTGTCTTGCGAACCCTGGTAAGGAGTACGTGGTATATGTTCTGAGTGACAACACCGTCGCTTTGGATCTGAAAGCGCTTCGTGATAATGCGATTGCACGCATTTATGATCCGAGGAGTGGAGAATGGATGTTGACGAAGCACGTCGGCGGTGGTGAGCTGGTCTCATTTACGAAGCCGACAGCGACTGATGACTGGGTCTTATATGTTAGCGGAGGTGCTCAGTGAAAGCTATCGACCTGCACAATCATATGAAAAAGATAGGCACATGGGTGGACTGGGAGAACACTGTTGATCGGTTCATCATTGGGGATCCCGGGACGGAAGTCACCGGCATTGCAGTAGCTTGGCAGTCGCGCACAGACGCACTCAAAGAAGCTGTCAAGCGCGGGTGCAATCTGTTTGTTACCCACGAGCCGACATTTTATCGCCACAGAGAGGACTCGGACTCTATCTTCTCAGACCCACAGGCAGCGGCGAAAAAACTGTTTATTCTCGATAACGGTCTAGTCATATATCGATGTCACGATGTTTGGGACCAGATGCCCGAGATAGGCATCGTGGACTCTTGGGCGAAACTCTTGGGATTGGGGCGTCGCGTCGCGTCGGCTCAGTTTACTGCTGTTCACGAGTCGCCTGCTCGGACGCTTGGAGAGCTTGCCAAACACGTGGCAGCGGCAACGGAGTACGTAGGCCAGCCCTGGGTCGAAATGGTGGGAGATCCAGAAAAGGCAGTATCCAAGGTGGGAATAGGTTGCGGTGCAATCATACGAGTACGGGATATGATCGATCTTGGCGCCGACGTAATTATCGGCACGGATGACGGCACGCGATATTGGTACACAGGTGCTTGGGCTCTTGAAACAGGCACGCCGCTCATAATTGTGAATCACGCTTCGTCTGAGGAACCGGGTTTGCGAAACCTGGCAGCGTATATCGCTGAGCAATTCATGCCAGTCAAGACAGAGTTCATACCCCAAGGTTGCATGTATAGAGTGGTGAAATGACTCGGAAGCCGAACATCATCTGGATCATGGCAGACGATCTCAGCTGGGGCGATCTGGGCTGTTATGGACAGAAGCTCATATTGACTCCCAACATTGACCGGCTGGCTGCAGAAGGTATGAGGTTCACAAGCTGCTACAGCGGCTCTACTGTTTGTGCACCTTCTCGGTCTTGCTTAATGCAAGGTTTGCACACGGGTCACGCGAGTGTTCGTGACAACATGGTCCGATTTGAGGGAGGCTTATACAGACCCTGTCTGACCGAGGCAGACGTAACGGTCGCACAGGTTCTACGCGATGCCGGCTATGCTACAGGGGTATTCGGCAAGTGGGGATTATCCGTGCCTGGGCAGCCTGGTCTGCCGAACAACAAAGGGTTTGATGAGTTCTTCGGTTACCTGAACCAACGCCATGCTCACAACTACTACCCCCCATTCCTATACCACAACTATGAGAAGGTAGAGATTCCGGATAACTTTGGGCACGATCACCTGAAGCCTAATGAATACGACCAGTTCGGCCAAATTATACCAAACGGTTGTGCAGGACCCCACCCGAAGTATTCGTTTGACCTATATGCAGAAAAATCTCTTGACTTCGTGCGCAGGAACGCGCACCGACCATTCTTCTTGTATCTCGCCTATACAATCCCGCACGGTGTGCACGAGGTTCCGGAGCTTGGCGAGTACAAGGATAAACCCTGGCCTCTCGTCCATCGCGTATATGCGGCTATGATTACGCGTATGGATGCGGCCATAGGCAATCTGTTGAAGGTGCTTAGAGAACTCGAGCTCGAGCAGGACACACTGGTATTCTTTACTACGGATAATGGCTACAGCGTTGGCGGCGCAGCCAAGAATCCGTCACTGGATGAGGTGTTTCATCATAGAGGACCCTTTAGGGGTGAAAAGGGAAATCTCTATCAGGGCGGAGTCCGGGTTCCAGCAATAGCGTGGTGGCCCGGTCGAATAGAGGCAGGCGTAGTGAGTAATCAACCATGGGCTTTCTGGGACTTTCTGCCGACAGCAGTTGAAATTGCCAACGCGAGCATACCGGCAAGGTGCGACGGTATATCAATCGTTCCGACTCTTTTCGGGTGCGAAACTGAGCAACGGCAGCACGATTACTTCTACTGGGAGTTCGGTAACCAACAAGCGGCGCGTTTAGGTCCTTGGTGGGTTTACAGGCCGAATCCGTCAAGCCGCATCGAAGTTTACAACGCCGAAGAGGATCCCTTGCAAGAGCGAGATTTGTCAACTGATAAGTCCGATGTAGTCAGCCGAGCGGAGAAGGTGTTTCAGGAAGCGCACGTACCCAATCCGCAGAATCCTTCGCCGGGCGAGAACTACGATAATTGGGTTGTGCGTTGCCGAAAAGCAGGCACTCTATTGGTCAATAACGTGGATTGGTGAGGTCATATGACGGCTCAAGAACTGTACGATCATTTTCGAAAAATGGGCACATGGGTCAACTGGAACGCTACTACGGATCACTTTCAGATTGGTGACCCAAATACCGAGATCAAAGCTGTGGCGGTTGCTTGGCAGGCCAGGCTAGATGCCCTCAGGAAAGCTCACTCGCTGGGCTGCAATGTCTTCATTACACACGAGCAGTTCGAGTACCCGGAGCCCCAACTGGCCAGAAAAGGTGAAGTTCAGCCTTACGAAGCAAACAAACGCCGCTTTTGTGAGGAGCACGGATTGGTTGTATTTCGCTGTCACGATGTATGGGATCGGGTGCCTCGCATTGGTATCGTTGACGCCTGGGCTGCCCATCTAAGCCTGACAGGCCAATCAGCCGGGAACGCTATGGAAGCGGTTCATCCGGCACCTGTCTCGACACTTCGGGAGCTGGCGGAATACGTATTGGAGAAGACTAAGCCTCTTGGCCAAGACGGCGTCGAAGTGATTGGCGACCCGGACGCAAAAATAACAAGAGTCGGCATAGGCTGTGGAGCGGGCACCGATTACCGCAAAATGGTTCAAATGGGTGCTGATGTCATCATCGGTACGGACGACGGAATGCACTTTTGGGCAGAGGGCTCGTGGGTATTAGACAAGAGCTTGCCGTTGGTGCTTGTTACTCATACTATCGCAGAAGAGCCCGGCCTCAAGAAGCTCGCAGAGTACATCGAGAACAACTTGGGCATCAGGGCAGTGCACATTCCGTTGGGGTCAATGTATCGGCTGGTAGGCAGAAGCTAGAGGTTCATCATTAGCCTAGCGGAGGTTTGTATATCGCCTATAACAAGCTTACAGCCGACTTGGTGAGCAACCAAGGCAGCTCATCCCCGTTGTATCTGGAGGCAAGCCGGCCGTCTTGGCTGCTACTCTATTGTGATGGCTTCGACAGGGCAGCCCTCAGCCGCTTCTTTAACTTTATCCTCCAGTTCAGGCGGTATTACATCCACCTTGACCTCCGCCTTTTCGTCGCCCATGGTGAATACCTCGGCACAGGTGTCCTCGCACAAGCCGCACAAAGTACATTCGTCGGTAATTGTCACTTTCACAGTTCGGTTCCTCCTTATTACTTTTTCTAACTGAATGATACCCTTATTTGGCAATTCGAATCCTCTATGACCATGCCGATATCGGTAGCTTCAACCACGAATGCCTTTTGTAACTGATCTATGAGTTCCTCTAATTGCTTCGCCTCTGCGGCTATCAGAAAGCCGCCTGAGGTTGGGCATCGCACAGGGGAATCGGTATCGTCAACTGTTGACAGCTTAACGAGGACGTTCGGATCATTCACTTTCGGCCTCAGACGCAGGACCTGCGCCAACTGCTGGGCTCCCAGCATACACGCTCATCCAGCACCGCGCGATAGAGCTGTCAATCTGAATTCTTTTTCGAGCATAACCCTTTTCCCCTGCGATACTCAGGCCTGCAAACGGCATCCTATCTGAGGGACGGTTTCATTGCAAGAATAGTGAACAATTAACGGAAATTGTCCTGAGCGTGTCTGCATGTTGTGTTGCTTCCGTCCAATAATTTTATAAAGGCACTTCTGGTTCAACCAGGGCATTCGTCTTGCTAAGCTGCGAGTCCACAGATTTCCAACGGGGGCATTACAGAATGCAATACGAGGCGAACGATTTTCACCAGGTTCGAATTCTAGTCTTGGAAAGTGACCCTCAAACGCTTAGCTCTTTGAAGGCTTTTCTAGCCCGAAATGGTTACCAGGTTTTCGGCGCTTCTTCCGGAGAGGCAGCTTTGGAAGCTGTTAAGGAGCGCGAGTACGACATAATCCTCTGCGATTTGTCCCTGCAGGGGATTTCCGGTATGGAGGTTACCAAGACAATTTCGCGTATGCACCCCCACATCCCTGTAGTTGTTATGGCCTCGAGTGGAAATATAGAAATGAGTAGGCAAGCATTCGACGCCGGCGCATCGGACTTTATAATCAAGCCCGTAGACTTCCCCGCGCTACCATTTGTCCTCGAGAACAATATGCAGCGCAAGCGAATCGAACAAAGGCGGCTTTCCGAAGAGCGCGCAAACGTCCTCTTCAAAGCAATAAAGGCAATCGCAGCGGCTATCGATTCCAAATCGCATTACACAGGACGGCACTCCGCACACATGGCGGAGTTATGTCTCGAAATCGGCCAAGAACTGCGCCTCTCTCCAGAGCGCATGGCTACGTTAGAATTGGCGGCTCACATCCATGACGTAGGTAAAATTGCTACTCCTGAGTCAGTGCTCGACAAGCCTGGTAAGCTGACGCCGGAGGAGTGGCAAGAAATACTTATGCATCCGTGCACTGGAGCGGAACTCTTGGCGGAAATCGAGGAGCTAGCGGAGGTTGCAGCCGTAATCCGCCATCATCACGAGCATTACGACGGTACGGGCTACCCTGACGGACTGCGTGGAGAAGGAATACCGTTTCTTTCGCGGATTCTTGCAGTTGCGGACGCCCTAGAGGCTATGACATCTAACAGACCTTACCGACCTGCTATTTCCTGGCCGGCAGCGGTTGAAGAGCTCCAGCGACACTCTGGAACCCAGTTCGATCCTCTGGTCGTAGAGGCAGCTGTGCGGGTTGTCAACAGACTTCTTGGCGGATGGGAGGAGGAAAGAGCCGCCTGAGGCGAGATCTGCAGGCGTGTTTGGAGATACGGAATGTGCAATAAAATGCTACCGCCGGGGGTTCAACTAGTTGGCGACCAAAACTACCCTGCGCTCAAAGCTTGTCGTGAAGGAATCGCAAACCTGCTCAAACACGATCGAATGCCAACCGTTTGGTACAGACCGCGTATCCCAGGTGAATCTATAGGGCCATTCATTAGTTGTGGAAACAAGTCGGCCGTCCACATACAGGTTGACCAGGCAGGACTTTTTCGGGAATTTTGCCGGAGCTACCGGGACCACGCCTGATAATGTCTGAGTGTTCCCTCGTGTTGATCTTGCCGTGTAGCTCTCAGCTTCTTTGGCCAAATCTTTCTTCAGAAGAGAAGTATCAAGATCCGCAAACAGAATGCGCAATGCGGTTACGCCTCTTTTAACTATTCGTGGTCTACCGGTTTTTGCGAAGTAATCCTGCAACGCCTCAGCCTCAAACGCGTTATCAATTCTTCCGACCAGGCACGGCATCTCCTCCCAATCTCCGTCGTCAATCCTCACTTGTGTTCGATAAGAACATTCCAGGCACTCCGGATAATAGTAGAGATTTATGTAGTTTCTAAAGAGCGGCGGGCTGCCCTCAAGTCTGCTTGTAGATTCCTCAACCGGACTTATCACCATCACCTGTGGTGATGTCTCGCCTTGCTCTTGGGCGTGACGGTTGGGTTGTATCATAAATCCGCCTCTTGTCTCGGGAACGCCGCCCTCCTTGGTTTCACTCGGCATCTGTGGCGCCGTAGATATCGTGATTACCCCGGCGTGGTTGGTATTGACTGCGCCTGGGCCTGTGTAGGTTGTTCCATCATACCGTCCGACACCTCGAACGGGACGAATCACCCGAGCTATTTCCATCTTCCGTCCGTCATCAAAGTACGCTAGTACGCTGCCTCCCGGTCGGTTTTGGAATTCTATCCATTTGGGTGCATTGTCAGGGTGTTCAACTTTTATAACGAATATATCGCCCCGTCTAGGGATGTAATCTTCAGGAAGCGGTTCGAGGCGATCACTACGTTCCAAGTATACGGGATTGCCTACGTAGGGTGATTGGTTACGAAAAATTGAACAGCCGGCATCTATGTCGGTCACGACTGCTGAAGACCTCGGAGCGTGCCCGCCGTATCCGCTTGGGAGCTTGGCGAACTGGCGAGGCACAATGCTAAAGATCAACGGCCTCTGGATCTTCCCAAGTCCCAGTGCGGCTTGGCCAGTCTTGATACGGATTCCGTGTGTTGCGATCGCTGCGATCGTGCCCGAGGGAATGTAGGAGGCAGCTGCAAAGCCGGTAATCCGCGCTGTGGCTGGCTCCGTTACCCTGCCGACTGTCCAGTAACTAATTCCGCCGTTTAGGCTGACCTGTACTAAGCCGCCTCGAACATTTTCAACTCGTACCCTATAAGTCTCATCAGTCGCTGCAAACCTACCGGCGGTCATAAGTACAAGTGCGGCGGCAACGACGATGTGTCGTAATCTATTCCTCTGCGGAGGATGAGTTCTCGCTGGGAGAGCATTTACTGCCTGCATCGTGCAATACGCGCGCACACCTGAAGATCGATACTGCTAGCGCAGCTACCTTAGCCATTCGAGGGCTAAACGACTCGTCGATCTTGCGCGAAACGTTTCGAGCCGCGTCGCTGGCGGAAACGACGGCATCCTCAGCTGCGGTCATCATTGAATCTACTTTTTCGAGCGCTTTGTCGGCAGTTTGTTTTGCCTGTTCGGCTATTGCCTGGGCTCTTTCCGAGATCGGCTTAATCTGTGCGAGCAACTGGTCCATTTTTCTCGACATCATACGTCGGCAGTGAACAGCTGAATAAAGTAGCCCTACGCACAGCGCCAGGACGGTGAGAGTTAGAACAAGTTGGCAAACTGCTATAAGAGTCAGCGAGGTGGAATCAGACATGTTTGCTCAAACCTCCACTGTAGAAGTTCCCCTATAGTGCTGCTACTACCAACGCCTAATCCTTACCCCCACATACCTATTCTACCTTCCTCACTTTGGATGTTTTCCAGATAGGGTAGCTTTAAAGCTAAAGGAATATTCTACCCCCAACGCCTCCGGTATTACGCCAATCGTGTCTTTGTAGGTTGTGTTGACCGGATTCGACCTGGAGCCGTTGAATGGACTTAGTGCAGCATCTGAGTTTTCAATCTTCATATACGTCCACCCGCGAGCCTTGTGGCTTACAGGCTTATTGGCGAGGCAACGACATCAATTGACAGTTCCGCAGGTTGGATGTTAGGATTAGTGCGTTCTTCTTTCTCTTCTTACGGAGGGTGCGTTGGTCACAGCCGAGTTGTTTCAGGACGATTATAAGCTTGCAGCGAGCACGCTGTTACCCGAGATTGGCGCAATTGATGCCCTCGATTCCTCAATTACCACCGCTCAGGTCAAGCCAGACATTTCGAACTCCCGTCAGGTCGAGACTAACCCGATTGGGCACATAGTGGCAGAGTCTGGATATGATGCCGACATAGTCGTCATCGGATCAGGACCGGCCGGGTATGTAGGAGCAATAAGAGCTGCTCAGTTGGGAGCACGGGTTGTCGTGGTCGAAAAAGGCGACGTAGGCGGGGTTTGCCTCAATGTTGGGTGCATACCCACAAAGGTTCTTTTGGCATGCACTGCAGTGTGCGACCAGGTAAGAAAGGCAAAAGACTTCGGCGTTGTGGTGAGCGGTTTTGATCTCGATCTTGCCGCAATGATGGCTCGCAAAGAAAGGGTTGTAAAGCAGCTTACGTCCGGCGTCGAAGCGTTATTCCGTAAGAATAAGGTAGCACTCGTACGCGGTAATGCTAGAATTGTCGATCATCACACTGTTGCGGTGGACACTGCCGCTGGTAAGCAAGAGTTCAAAACGCGCTTCATTCTCATTTGTACGGGCTCCGTTCCTGCACAACTGCCTGTTCCGGGACTGGGGTTTGGCGAACAGGTGTGGAGCAGCACGGAGGCGCTTAGCTTCAATTGCATCCCCAAGAAAATGCTGGCAATCGGGGCAGGAGCAATAGGGCTGGAGGCAGGATATACCTTCGCTAGGTTGGGAACCGAAGTGCTGGTCGTGGAAATGATGTCGCAGATTCTTCCAGCGGCGGATGGCGAGACTGCCAAAGCGCTTCAAGTCGCGCTGGAGCAAGCCGGAATGCGATTCAAACTTAACTCAGTTGCTGTTCGAGCTGAGAACAAAGGTTCGCGGGTGAAGGTGTGGATCAAGTCTGGAGAAGCCGAGGAAGCAGAAGATTTCGACGTCGTGTTGGTGGCGGTCGGCCGAAAGCCGGTCTTGAGCAATGTTGGTCTGGATGACGTCGGTGTAAAGCACGACGGCCACAGAATAATTGTTGACCAACATATGCAGACCAACATACCCAACATCTACGCTGCCGGAGACTGTATAGGCGAGCCTATGCTGGCACATGTGGCGTGGACGGAAAGCAAAGTCGCTGTCGAACACGCCATGGGTCTCAACTCGCGGATGGACTATAAGGCTGTGCCCGCTTGTGTTTACACCACTCCTGAGTGCGCGTCGGTTGGCCTGACTGAGGAAAAAGCCCGACAAAGATATCGCGACGTTAGGGTTGGTAAGTATTCCTTCAGCCATAACGGAAAAGCCCTCGCAATAGGTGAAGGAGAGGGATTCATCAAATTCGTCACGGAAGCAAGGTACGGTCGTATACTGGGTGTGCACATGGTGGGTCCGCACGCAACAGACCTAATTACTCAAGCCACCATTGCCATCAAGAACGAGCTCACGGTGGATGAAGTGATCGAAACTATCCATCCACATCCGACGCTTTCCGAAGTAGCCCAGGAAGCAGCAATGGACGCCCAAGGCAGGGCTATTCACAAGTAGACCGTGAGGGTACGATAGCCATGGGCTCACATTTTTGTGTTATCCGTAAATGGTGTGAACTTTCTAATTTTGCACCTGTACATCACTTTGTTTTCTTATCAGAAGTAGTTTGCTCACTTCATCCTCGGCTTGCTCGCACGAACTGACCCCTGTAACGCATACGTACTGGCCGGGCGAAGGTAGGGAGACATGCGTGGGCACGAGGCATTTCAGGTCGATATTTGATCCGTCGTTTATTGTAAAACTGTTTGATTGACTGTCGGTCGACTTGACTCGACCCCACGTTTTCACAAGTAGGCCGATGTTGTTGAGACCAAAGCCGTTTGTGACACCTATCTGGCCTATCTTCGGAGGTCCTGGGTCGTAAAAGAAGTCCCCTCCTCCTACCGACCGGTTCGGCATGCCAGGGGGCGTCGGAAGTGGCGTTTGAACAGGAGCCATCCTAACATTTGCATCGACAATCGCGCGCTCTCCGGACGGCAGCGTATCCAACCTGCCTACTACACTTACGCAATCGCCTTCCGCTACAGGAGCTAAACCCTGGGGCCGAACTCGAATGCCGCAGGAGCGGTCGGGTTCTTCGATGTAAAAGTCACCGCCAATCTGATCCGTGCCTGCTGTCACAGGCTTCGACAAAAGCTCCACGAACATACCGTCAGGTAGTTGCTTAATCGAGGCCACATCCCGTTGTACATCGTCGCGAAAGATCAAAACCGAGCTTGTGTGTGGAGCGCCGATGTACAGCAAGCCAGTCTTCGGCTGGACAGCAAGGCGCGTTGCGATTGCTCACTTCCCGTGATAAATAGCAGCTCGCCGGATACCGCGTCGATGACAGCGATGGTGCCCTGAGACTCGCACCTTGCGTAGATCCGGTTAGAGGCCGCATTAGCGCAGACTTCGTAGGCTATAAACGGAAGATTGACCTCCTGGATCGTTTCCAGGAAGTGTGCGGATTCTCTGTAGCCATCGAGAATGTCGAGGCCGGCAGATTTCGGATACCTGTCCACGCCGACGTACACGCGTTTTTGCGACGCGAGACACGCAATCCCCACGTTACCACAGGGATTGACGAAATCTCTGTATTTGATTATTTGGTCAGTTTCGCTGTCTATCGCCACCACTCGTGAAGGTTTGGAACCGATTGGGTTTCCCATTGTCACGGCGAATACTAGGTTCTGGTTGGGGTCTACGGCCAGCCGCCAGGGTTCGTTCCCGTAGCCGGGGGTGGGATCAACCTGTATGCTCTTGATCAACTTCCATCGCGTCGGCGACGCCGGGTCGATATCGATTACATCCACGCACGTGCTTCCGGGACATGCCACGTAGGCCTTGCGTGATGTGGTGTTAATCATTACGTCTTCTGGCCAGTGGTGTATCGGAATGAATGTGACCTCAGCTCCGCTTGAGGCGTCCAGAACCGCCAATAGTGGTCGGGTGTTTCGGTCGTCGCAGGCCACATAAACGTACCCAGCCGCATCGAACGCAATGCCGTTGTGAGCTCTGTCCTGGGTTGTAAGCTTCCGTATAGGCTGGTTGGTTGCTATGTCGACTTCGTGAACGACATCAAGCAGCGCGTCACCGGTCCAAAATCTGCCGGAAGCAGGATCGAGGGCTATCTGGGTGGGTTGATAGGCAAGGTCTAAGAATTCGGGCCGGCCTGATCCTTCCCACCTTGCCGCGGCCGTACCAGATGCATAGTAAGCGCAATGTGCCACATGATCCGCGGCTATGCCGCCTGGACCCAACCACTAGTCTTTCCAAATCCCCGTAATTTGCTCAGTCGCGCCGTCCACCAGTACGTACCAATTGTTCCACTCCCCGTACCCTGACGCGAAGGTCCGCAAGACCCAGACCAGGTTAGCGACAGGGTCAACTGCCACATGCTCGGTCATAGGCTGAATCTGAAAGGTTCGCACTTGCCGCGGGCCTACGTCCAGAATCGCCAGCGTTTCCCCTCCTACAGTGTAGACCCTGTTCGTAACCTCGTTGACCGCCATTCGCCGGGACGGACAACCTTGCGGCAGATCGAACTGGTCGATTATGGTATGGTAGGTTTCAGAAGCAGGGTTTATGTCGATTACAAGAACCTGATCTGGCATCCCCAAGGCCGGATTTCCCTGACAGCCGGCGTAGAGCCGCAGGCGGCTGTGGTCAACCGCGATCGAGTGGAGAGTTAGAGAGGCTGGCACTGAGATTGCCGGCTCTAAGACATTCCCAGGCTTTCGAACGGGAATAATCTGTCCTGTACCGCGATTCGCCACGTAAAAGCGGCCAGTGCCGTCGGACGCTACAACGCAGGCAGGATCGTCGCTTCCGCCGCCGGTGTATACTTTCTCGACTGGCCTGCCGGATTCTTGGACTATGCCAACGCACTGCTCGTATGGCAAAGTGAAGTAAAGCTCGTGCTCGGACTCGTTAACGTCTATCGCATAGGGCCTGCCGCCTGTCGGGATGACGGGATGAAACGCACTACTTTACGGGTATTCATATCCACTACGGCTATTGCACCGTTGGATCGACCCGTGAAGAATGCCTGTCGGGTCGATTGGTCGGAGCAGGCGAACTCACAAAAGTATGCGCCGGAACCCATCGGATGCAGGTTGATCCGACCGACGAGATTGAGTGCAGCATGAACAAATCCTCCATATTCAGCCAGAACGAATACTACAGCTACGATCATCGAAAAGTTTTCGAGCCTAATAAGTACTGTTCCTCCACCAAACGCTTCGAATATTTTCCTTGTTGTAATATCACTCTATTTTAGATATTTGTCAACTACCTTATTACAAACGACGTAATCTCGTATGATTGTAAATATTGGGGCAATATATTGAAGCAAGTTATAGGCTAATTCAACAAACAAAAGGCGTGCAATAATTACTTACAGTCTTGGGGTGTTCGTCGAACGGGGGCGCCGAGTTGCGTTTGACTTACCGGATGGACGGCGATATTATCAAGTGTATGGCTACGAACCATTACATTTACAGTGCTGCGATACTTCTTTCGATGTGTGCATATTCGCAAGCTGCTGGGCAAATCTCCTATCATTGGGACTTCACGCGCGCGGCTGACACCATGGGATGGACCCAAGCTGAGCCCATAGCAAGTTTCGGTGTCGAAAACGGTGCCCTTGTAGCCGTGGCCGGTCCCGGCCGGCCCAAGCTGCAGAGTCCCATTTTCGAGCTTAAGGCTACACCTTGGCAGTATGTAGAGGTCGAACTAAAGACGGACACTACCGGAACGGGCTTAATGTACTATTCCAACACCACTGAACCGCCCTATGGAGGCTTCCGTCCCGGTATCTATACAACTTTCCACGTAGTGGGCGACAACGAGTGGCACACATACATAATTCGGCCTTTTTGGCAAAAACAGGGCAAAGTAATACACATAAGACTTGATCCGCCCGGACGCAAGGTCGCAGTTAGGGCGGTTAGGATATATGATCTGACTAGTAAGGATGTTGGTAAGCAATCCTCCTGGACTTTCCGCGCTAATCACTGGGATTGGCAGCTCCTAGGGGACGAAGGTAAGCTGGAGCCTGTAGAAACCGGACTTAGGGTGACCGGCCATCAGAGTACCTGTGTTTTGTCGCCTCCCATTGACCTCGATGCGGACGACTATTTCTTTGCTACGCTTCGGATAGCATCAGACGTTGAGCAGGTTGCGCAATTCAAGTGGGTCTCCGATGAATCGGATGGTATTCAATCTCTGGCTTTAGGTCTCAAGGGTGACGGGCGAGTACACACGTACGTCCTGGATCTTTCCGACGTACCCAAGTGGTCCGGGCGTATACTCGCGGTTGGTCTGACGCCTACAGACGCTGTGGAAAATCGCAGTATTGTTGTGGAGTCTATAGATCTGTCCGACAAACCCACCGGGCCGCCCGAACTCGAAATAAGTCACCTAGAACTGGACTATCCCATTGTTCGAGTAGGCCAGAAGGCCAAACTTGTGGCTAAAGTGAAGAACACGGGCGGATCTCCTATTGTGTCAGCAACTGCTGACCTGACGTTGATTACCGTGCAAAAGCGCGAGACCGCTATGATGGCGCGAAGGCGCTTTGGTCCTCTCGAACCTTTGGGGAATGTGCGTATAGAGTGGGAATTTGAGGTTGAGGATCAGGGGCCGGTGCAAGCAGTCTGTCGGGTGGCAGCATCCACGGGCGAAGTCGCGGAAAGGTCATCGGTGTTCAGGTTTTATCCGCCCCTGGGTAACCGTGCACGAGGTAAAGTCTCCTACGTACCAGAGCCTGTGCCAGTGGATACGGGCCCTTATCTGGTAGGCTGCTATTACTATCCAGGTTGGCACACGTATGACCGCTGGTCGGTGCTAGACGATTTTCCTGAGCGAAAACCTGTACTTGGCTACTACCGTGAGGGAGATCCGGAGGTAGCAGACTGGCACATCAAATGGGCGTTGGAGCACGGAATCGGGTTCTTTATTTACGACTGGTACTGGACCCAGGGTAAGCGCCAATTGGAGCACGCGCTCCACGATGGATTCTTCAACAGCAAATATTCGAACAGGATCAGATTTTGCCTCCTATGGGCAAACCACAACCCCGACAAAACATCGTCCGAGGAAGATTGCCTGAACGTTACGCGATACTGGATCGACAACTACTTCAACAGGCCGAATTATCTCAAGATAAGTGGAAGGAACGTCATAGTGATATTCTCACCCGATCGGCTTACACTGGATATGGGATCGGAGTCTGTCAGAGTCGCGTTCGAAAAAATGCGAAAGATGTGCGAAGATGCCGGAGTGGGTGGACTCTACTTGGTTGCGTGCACGTATCCAGGCAAGGAGCGCGTGGAAAGATTGGTACGAGAAGGTTACGATGCCCTGACCGGGTACAACTATCCATCGGCAGGTAGCAAGGGGCAGCGCATTGCTCCTTACGAATGGATGGTTGAGGGTTACAAAGATTTCTGGAACGACATCGCCGAGGCTTCGAGAATCCCTTACATTCCCGTGTGCGAGGCCGGCTGGGATGCACGGCCGTGGCACGGATACAATTCTCTCGTGCGCACAGGCAAAACCCCAGAGCTGTGGAAGCGCATGCTGGTAAACGCGAAGGCTTTCGTGGACGATCCGAGGCACAAGCAGGACGGCGACAAAAAATTAGTGTTCTTAGAGGCGTGGAACGAATTCGGTGAGGGTGATTACATTGAACCGCACGCCGAATATGGGTTTGATTATCTGGAGGCGCTGCGTCAGGTCTTTGCGCCAAATAGCATTAAACCGGAAATAGTGGTGCCGCCGGACGTAGGACTAGGACCCTACGACATCCCAAAACCGCAGCCAAAGACGTTTTGGGATTTCTCGGACCCCGTAGACCAAGTGTGGACTGTTGGAAACATGGCGAATCTGTCGTATTCTGAGGGCGTAATGAGTGCCATCGCACAAAACAATGACCCTGCGTTTTACTCTCCCAACATAAGCGTAGATGCATCAAAATTGAAGACAATAGAGCTGAAGATGCGCATGGATAGGGGTTCAGAGGCGCAGATATTCTTCGCAAAACCTAGGGGCACGATGTCGGAGGCGAGGAGCGTACGTTTTCCCGTGGTCGGAGACGGCAATTGGCATGTTTACAGTGTCGATATGTCACAGAATAAGAGGTGGCGGGGCAGGGTCGGCCAGATTCGAATCGATCCAAACTCCGACGCGGGATCGAAGGTAGAAGTGGCATATGTAAAGGTGAGGTGAGGTACTGGTAAAGGAGCCCGCAGATGGAAGCTACGTCCGAGTTAGTCAAGCAGTTTACTGACGAATACTGTGAGTATCTCAAAGATGAGTCCCGAAGTTCCGGAAAGGCACATTTTATATCATTCCCGACCTGCGAAATGGAGGTAAGGGAAGTGCTTCGTGAGGCTGCCATACTGCAAACTGTGGTAACAGTGCAGGGTGCTCGGACGGGAATAGTCGCAGGCGCGGTGCCAAAAGGCGGGCTTATACTCAACTTGAGTCGGATGAAAGGTTTGGGGGAGATCACTAAGGCTGGAGACCAGGCTGAAATAACGGTACTTCCCGGCACATTGTTGACCGAAGTAAGGGAGAAAATCGAACCGCAAGGATGGTTTTTCCCACCCGATCCCACTGAAGCCAGCGCTTCGATAGGTGGCATGGTTGCGGCGAATGCCTCTGGCGCTTTGACTTTCTACTACGGGCCGACGCGCTGCTGGATCAACAGATTGAGGGTTGTTTTGGCTGACGGAGACGTAATTAGCCTGCAAAGAGGACAAGTCTTTGCGCGTGGTAGATCATTTGATCTTACGACAGAGTCGGGTCGAACTATATGTGGTTCGTTGCCCAGTTACAGCCAGCCCGATCTCAAGTCGGCAGCTGGTTATTTTATCCGCGAGAATATGGACATGGTTGACCTTTTTATCGGCATGGAAGGCACACTGGGAGTTATTACTGAAGCAGACTTACGTCTGATCCCGATCCCGAAAGCCTGCCACGGTCTCGTTATCTTTCTGCCCTGTGAAGCTGCAGCGCTGAAGCTGGTTCGCAGTGCCAGAGGTGAGCAAGTGCCTGGCGTTCCTACTGTGGAAGTAAGGCCGGTCGCTATCGAGTTTTTCAGCTGCGAAGCCCTCGATCTGCTCCGGAGAGCTAAAGAGAAGTACTCAGCATTCGAAAAAATTCCCTCACTCAATCCAAGGTGGCACACGGCAGTTTACGTAGAGTATCACGCCGACAAGGATGAAGAAGCCGAGCAAGGAGTTATGCAGTTTATGGAAGTAGCGGAACTCTTGGGCTCGACGGAGGAGGATACATGGTACGCCACGACCCACCGAGAATTGGAACCGATAAAGGCATTTAGACACGCAGTTCCCGAAGCGGTCAATCTACTTATAGATGAGCGAAAGCGAGAGTGGCACGATATAACCAAGCTCGGAACTGACATGTCCGTTCCGGACGAGTATCTCGAGGCTGTAATCTCGATGTATCGCAAGGACCTCGCCGCAAAGGGCTTGGAATTCGTCATGTTCGGTCATATCGGCAACAATCACGTCCACGTGAACATCATTCCACGCACTCCTGAGGAATATGAACTTGGCAGATCACTATACATTAACTGGGCAAGGGAGGTGGTGCGTATGGGAGGTTCGGTCTCTGCTGAACACGGGATAGGAAAGCTTAAGGTGCCCCTCCTGGAGCTAATGTATGGTTCTCAGGCAGTTGAGGAAATGCGCGCTTTGAAAAGGCTCTTCGACCCTCACTCGATTCTAAACCCGGGTAATCTATTTCCTTCTTAGCTCACTGATGGCTACATACTCCCTGTAAGCAACGCGTGTGTATAGCATCATTTGCGCGCCGCGCAAGTACAACTTGACCGCCTCGTGTACCGCTGATAGAATGAGCCGGATGAAAAAGAGCTCTTCGCGCAGGCTCCCTTATTCCGACATAGACCTCTCGCGCTGGAAGGACTACCAGCACATCCTGACTGACTCTCTGTGGCTCCTGAAGTCACGCAAGAGAACTGACGGCCACCAACTGGACTACCACGGTAACTTCATTCCTCAGATCGCCGAGCAGATCATGCTCAGGTATACGAAGACAGACGATATTGTGGTCGACTGGTTCTTGGGATCCGGCACTTCCGCAATCGAAGCGGTCAACTTGAACCGACGACTTGTAGGGGTAGAGCTAAAGGCGGATTTGGTTGAATATGTTCGACAAAAGTTGCCCCTTGAGGTTATCGGATCACGTGTCAGGCTTATCCAAGACGACAGCACATCCGAAAGCGCTCGGCAGCGCGTTGAGAATGCCCTGCGCGAAATGGGGTCGGAATTCGCGCAACTTGCAATCCTGCATCCTCCGTATACAGACATTATAAAGTTCAGCGATTCAGACGCAGATCTGTCCAACTGTCCAGATACCTGCTCCTATCTGCAGAAGTTTGCTGCCGTAGCGAAAAATGCATACGAAACTCTCGAACCAGGTCGGTTCGCAGTCCTTGTCATCGGAGACAAATATGCCGACGGCGAGCTAGACCCGCTGGGATTCAAGTGTATGCAGAAAATGCAAGACCAGGGTTTCCGGTTGAAATCCATCATTGTGAAGAACATCGAAGGCAATGAAATAGCCAAGGGCAAATCAAATAACCTCTGGCGCTACCGCGCCCTGGCGAACGGTTTCTATGTATTCAAGCACGAGTACGTGATGATCTTTTTCAAAAGGTAGCTGATGCACGTAGCGATCTTGGTTGGCCCGCTATGTATGAATCGTGCGTTTACCAGGTGACTGACGAATGGGTGAGTATATTTTTCGGCATCCGGCACCGCAGTCACGCTTGCTTCGCCGTCCTGGCACAGTGTAGATGCGCTGAACCCGTGGAAAGCTATGAGAATACTCTTTCTAGCACATCTTTTTCCGATCCCGCCTGACTCCGGCGGCAAGATAAAGTCGCTGTGCACTCTCCGCGCTCTCGCTTCGCAACACACGGTGCGCGTCCTGTCTTACGTGCGAAGCGAGGCCGAACGCTCGAGTGTCGACGAACTGGCGAAGATGTGCGAAAGCGTTGAGATCGTGCCTTTTCGCAGGTCACGTGCCACAGACGTAAAGTGCGCACTGGCAAGCTTGATCTTTGGCAGGTCGTATATCGTCTCGAGAGACTTCCGGCGGGAAATGGCTGACAAACTTAGTAAAGCTATTCGCGAGTTTATACCCGACGTTGTGCACATAGATCACTTGCAAATGGCTCAGTTCGTGAACTTTGACCAGCCGTTATCCACCGTTTTGGACCAGCACAACGTGGAGTACCTCATCGTCAAGAGAATTTCGCAGACTTCCCCCAGCCCTCTAGTGCGTGCGTATGCGCGAATCGAGTGGCCTAAGCTCAAGAAGTTCGAATCAGATGCTTGTAGCAAGGCAGATGTGGTTCTAGCAGTCAGCGACCAAGACGCCCAGGAGCTCAAGAGGCTGGTATCATCCAGGGAAGATAATATGCCATGCGGCCGCATCCCAGCGATCGAGACCGTTCCAATCGGGATCGATACTGCGTCGATTCTCCCTGTGAGGCGCGATCTCGACTCCAAGAACATCCTGTTTCTCGGTACGATGTATTGGCCGCCGAATATTGACTGTGTGCTATACTTCTACCGCGAAATATTACCGATTGTCAGGCAGACGCTGCCGGACTGCTCTTTTACGATCGCCGGGCAGAGACCGCCGGCGGTGATCCGAGAGCTAGCACGAGATCCCATCGTCAGAGTGACAGGGTATGTTGCGGATCCCCGAGAGGTAGCTTCGCGCTGCGGCGTATTCGTTGTGCCGCTGCGGTCCGGCAGTGGAGTTCGAGTAAAAATATTGGACGCTTTGGCGATGGGTTTACCTGTTGTATCGACTACTATCGGTGCGGAAGGTCTTGCAGTGCAAAGTGGCGAGCATTTGCTCATCGCGGATGATCCGAAAGATTTTGCCGAGGCGGTTGTAAGGGTGCTTACCGACGGGAACCTAGCTGAGGCTCTGGGACGTCGTGGCCGCGAACTTGTGCTGCAAGAATACTCTTGGGAAGTAGTAGGACGCCGATTACTCGATGTCTACGAGAGACACCTTGGAGGTAGACAACAGGGCTGAATCCAACGGGCGACATGAGAATACTATTTATTGCACCCTATGTTCCGTCAAGGATACGGGTCAGGCCGTTCCAGATAATAAAAGACCTCGCCAAGCGCCATGAGCTGCACGTTCTCGCTTTGGACGAGTCTGATGGCACGAGCACGATTGGTATTGACGAGATACGAGATGTGGCCGCGCGAGTTACTATTGTGCCACACTCGAGAACCAAGGGGTTTGCCCAAGCCCTGCTTACTTTGCCGTCGCCGATACCTATTAGTGCTGCATACTGCTGGTCGCGGCAGATGAAACGTACTGCGTTCGAAACGGCATACAAAGGCGGATTCGATCTGATACACGTCGAGCACCTGCGTGCAGCACACTTCGCACCGTCTGCTATGCAAATCCCCACAGTGTTTGACGCAGTGGATTGCCTGACAAGTCTGTTTAGACAAATGGCACGTTCGAAAAAGAATCCATTGGCGCGCGCTGTGATGAGCCTAGAAGCGGCAAAACTCGCGCACTATGAACCACGCGTTTTACAGCGATTCGACCGAATAGTGGCAACTTCCGATACTGAGTGTGCGGCTTTAATGGCGCTCAACTCTGCACTCCGAGTTGAGTCCGTCCCAAATGGCGTCGACACAGATTATTTTTCACCAAAGGGCACGAGAAGGATTCCGAGGCGCATTATATTCAGTGGGAAGATGAGTTACAGCCCGAATGCTCAGGCTGCAATCTGGTTTGCACGGCAGGTCTTCCCTATGATTCGTAACAGTTGGCAAGATGCAGAGTTTGTTATAGCTGGAAGCAATCCTCCAGAGAACGTCAGGATGCTCAACGATGTACCAGGCATAAGGGTTACAGGATATCTCGACGACCTTAGACCGGAACTGGATGCAGCATCAGTAGCTGTAACACCGATGCAGACCGCAGTTGGAATACAGAACAAGGTTCTGGAAGCAATGTCTATGGCTCTTCCGGTTATTGCGAGCTCCTTGGCAGTGCGCGCCATAGGACGAGATGCTCCAGGAATAATTGAAGCGAATACGCCAGAGGAGATAGCTTCGGCAATCGACAGGTTGTTCAGAAACCCCGAAGAAAGTGTCGAACTGGGCAAACAGGCCAGAGAGTTTGTGAAAAGATTCTTTTCTTGGCAAGCTGCCGTAGAGAAGCTCGAAGCAGTCTATGCAGAAGCTCTAGCGCACAATCGCTAACCACAGATTCTGGTGGTGACGGTGGGATGTGGAGGAGATTATGGGCGTTGGGGACGCAATAGGGAATAGACAGGCGAGTTTAGGTGGACTAACCTGGCAACCCAGAGTCCTGTGGAAACAAGTAGCGATCGTATTTGCCGTGTTCACCGTGCTCGCCGGCGTTTCTGCTGTCTACTATAAGCACACTTTTGATTCTCTGTGGGAGCGCGAATCTCTGGATGTGGCTCAGATTGCACGCTGCATTGCCGAAGGTGAAGGATTCACCACATTGTTTCTGCGCCCTTTCAATGCGGCTCTTCTTGCGGCGAGCGATGTCCCCAATTTGGAATTGAACCACGGCCCGCTTTACCCTTATGCCGTTGCTATGGCGTTCAAACTGAGATCCCCGGCCGACCAAGTTGTCGCTTGGGTATCCCTTGTGTTCCTCCTGGCTACATTGGTGGCGGTCTATTTCCTTGGTAAGGTTATATTCGATTGGCGCACTGGCTTGCTTGCTGCTTCGGCCGTGGGTCTCAGCGCCCCCATCCTTAAGATAGCTACACTGGGTCAAGCCTGGACTATGGCATCTTTCTTTTTCACGACACTTCTAATCTTTGTGGCGCTCCATCACAGAGCAGCTATGGCAGAGCGCGCTCTAGCTGGTGCAATTTATACAGCAGGAGCCGCAGTATGCTGCGTACTTCTTTATATGACCCATCACTTGTTCATATTGTTTGCCGTCCCAACGGCAGTCTATTTTGCAATCGCTGGAAGCTGGCGCAAAGTTCACCTGCCCGTATTTCTAACCGTTTTGGTCGTTTTGGCTGCCCCGTGGGCTTACAGGAACTATTTGACCACAGGTGTCCCTATTCTGGGAGTGAATGCGTGGGATCTTCTTGCGCGCAGCAATGCCTTTCCTGGGGATGTGCTCTATCGCTCTACGACAGAGGACACCAGGTCAGCAGCGACTCTACTACTGTTCCCCATCGAGAACTTTTCCGCGTTCGCGCGTAAACTGGTGGGGGGGTCAAGCGACATTGCGACTGAATTGATCAAAGTAATGGGTATCGGAATTGCTGGCTTCCTAATCGTAAGTACGCTATATAGGTTTAGGGATGCAACTGCAAATGCGGTGAGAGGATTAGTCTATGCGCTTCTCCCCTGCGGAGTAATCATCATAGCACTCTACAGCTTGGAGCCGCACGCAGTCGCAATCTTTGCGCCCGTGGGCGCGGTGTACGCTGCGGCCTATTTACTTCTACTTTTGGAAGCAAAAAAGCTCCATCAGTTTTACAAGCGAGTACTGATCGGCTGTTTTCTCTTTCTCGCTGGCTACCGGACCATACCCGCAATATTCTGGCAAGTACCTGTCGACGAAGAAAATACAAATAGACCGGCGCACGTATACTTCTCTAATGTTGCTTCGCGAGGCATGCGACTCGCACTTTATACGGACGCACCGTGGATAGCAGCGTGGAGAGCTCGCTGCTGGGCAGCTTGGGTTCCGATTTCGGACGCGGATTTCGACGCACTTGACGCACTTGGTTTTCCGAGGCGCGTGATCGTGCTTACGCCTGAATCAAACAAGCTTCCGCAGGACGAAATCTGGTACGTACTGCATAGAGTCAGGACATGGCGCGAGTATCTGGCCGACCCAAATGCTGCACTTAAGCACATTCTGGAAGTGGCGCAGGTGAACCCGAATGATGCTCCCGCAGTTCAGCGCTATATTCAGCGGCTGAAACGCGAGTTTGCTGTGTCTGCGGCGTTGGAGGGCTTTAAGCCCCAACCGCAAGACCCGCTTTCCCCAGACGACATACAGATATTCACGCGAGACGAATAAGACTACCGGAAGATCCAGGCGAACGGCAGAATAGTGCGGATCACTTCCCAGGCATTTATACTCTGTTTTCGGGTGCCAACCGTGATAACGTCACCTCGCCGTATGATCGGCTCCTGCTCACCTTTCGCGTGGATATTTGTAAGGTCTATCAACATTGTCTCGCCGGGTTTGCCGTCCGGAGATGCAGCGCGAACAATTTGCACCTTTCTTAGATCCCCCAACTGGGGAATCGGACCGCCACCAGCACCTATGGCTTCACTGAGAGTCAGTTTTCCTTTGATTGGATACTGACCAGGCCGGTTTACAGCGCCCATAAGCGTGAAGAACGCAGTCTCGATCTCAGGAACGAAAATTACATCACCCGGCTGAAGCTCGATGTCTGCAGTCTTATCGCCGTCCATCGCTCGCTTGTAGTCGACCTTGATCGGATCAGCATAGTTCTCGCGCTTAATGGTGATCCGATCGGTATCAGCTTCCACAGTTACCCCACCGACCAATCCCATTGCTTCCCTGAATGTCATCCCTTTCTTCAAGGACAAAGTACCAGTTTTGTTCACCTGCCCAGTTATCAATACTGAGCCGATAACTTCGATATCCGCACGTGGAACGACCACAGTATCGCCGGATTGCAGCTCGATGTTTTGGGTTAGGTCCTCACCTGAGAGATACTTCTTGAGGTTCAGGTCAATTATCTCGCTACCTCTGCGCACATTGACGCGGGATAAGTCGGATGTTTCGTCGTATCCGGCTTGGGCAAGGGCTTGAAGAACCCTGTCGCCAACGCCGATCTCGAAAAGACCTGTTCTTTTAACATGGCCAACCACGAACACGTGCATACTAGCGCGCTTGAGAAATGCCACTGTCACCTGAGGGTTGACCAAAACCTTTCTCAAGGCCTTGGTCAGCTCTGCGGCAGCTTCTGAGGTGTTAAGCCCCTCTAGTTTGACGGGAGGTATATTCATCGGCAGCGTGACACATCCGTCGGAGTTGATCTGATACTCCTTCGTGAAATCCTTTTCCCCGTCGACCGTAACCATAATAACGTCGCCAACCGCGAGACGCGAGCCGTCCGCGTCGACCATGTAGGCGGCCACTGCAATTAAAGCAGCTACAAGGACAACAACCAACCCAAAACGCACGTGCGTCATAGCTCTCCTCTCCTTTAGCTCACACATTGTCATTATTCCAAGTCCGCGCAGGCATATGCCTATTTCTTTTCGCCTGAAACGTCCGCCTCAACACTGCTGGTTGCTGCATTTCCGGCTGCATCAACCGCCTGCACTTCTATTTTGTGGCTTCCCACAGACAAGCTGTCCATCACGACATTAAAGGTTTCATACGTCGAATCAAATATACCGTCATTGGGGGAAGCAGCCATCCAAGTGCCGCTATCTACCCTGTATTGTACACCCACAATGTCTGCGAGAGCACTTGAAGCACTGCCAGTGATCTCAGCGCGCTGCCCCTGTCGCAGATCCAGCTTTTTGGCGTACAGAACAAGCTTGGGTGGCGTGTTACAAATCGTGATGGGGTTAGATATTACCTCTTCAGACAAAGCATCAAGGCCATTGGATGGCTTGTCACTGGCTACAACTTTGATCACGTATCGACCATCCTTGACTTTTGTCGTGTCCCACGCATATGACGTGCTGGTTGTAGGAGACTCGCGGCTCGGCTCAGCTGTAGTCGAAGCTGCAGGTTTAGCCTCAGATGGTATTTCCTTTAGAACATCTTTCTTCATCTCTTCCGGCACGTCTTTGGACTTTTCCAATTCGGATCTTATCTTCGTAGTAATCTCTTCTTCTGACTTTGCACTGGGCGGAGTGCCTACCCCTTCCCTTTTGTTAGACCCTAGTCCCCCAACCAATGTTTGCCAATCCTTGCCGTCGCTAGAGTAATATACGTCGTAAATTAGAGTATCGTTATCAGGATCAGAACCGCTCCAGCGAATGGTCTTCTTTCCTGCCCAAACCTCGCCTCCGACCGGTGAAACAAGCGTTACTTTGGGTCTTCCATTTGGCGGCAAGTAACTTATGCTCACAGAAGAAACCTTTGGCGTCCTACCAGGGCTTGCGGTTCTCATCACCACCCTGTACTGGATAAACCTGCCTGGCGGACTAGTAATCTGCATTCCGGCACTGTCGGTATAGGCTTCAGACCAAGGAGACCATGTGGCATCTGGCGTTGCCGAATTTCCGGTGCGCGTGTGCAGCTCTACATACGTGTCCGCCGGCGTTTCCGAAGCCCATCTTATTCTGCTCCATCTGCTCACTGCTTGAGCATCATGGACAGCGGATTCGTAGTACCCAACTTGGGGGGCGCACTGAGCCGAATAAACTGAACCCACATCGCTCGTTCCAGAGAACAGCACATCAGATGTGCGGTCGTAACTAACGCACAGATAAAGCACCTTGTCGTCCACTGAGTCGAACTGCGTGACTTTCTCATCGGGAGATATACGAACGATGGATTCACCGCAGGCGGCATACACGTTGCCGTGAACATCAGAGGTCATTGAAAGCACGCGCGCTACATTTGCGAACACAGCTTTGCTTCGGCCGTCAGGGTATATCTTGTATATTGCGCCCTGCGGGGACGTGCCTACATATAGGTTGCCTTGCCTATCCGTCCCAAGTGCCGTAGCTGATTCCTCGCCGGCGTCGAATATAGGCAGTGCTCTACCCGACGTGTCTACGCGGTAGACAACGCCGCTCGTTCCCGTTCCTACAACCAACCATCCCTGCGGATTCCAGTGGATGGAGAGTATTTGCTGTTCAGGAAGCTCCACTAGTACTGAACTTCCTCCGTCAGGGGTGACCCTGTAAACCCTGCCGCTGTCCCCCACGCCTACGTAGAGATTGTCTTGTGGATCCACAGCAAGCGCTAATGCATAGCGTTCATCAGCATCGAAGAAAATTTCTGCTTGTCCGTCTCGTCCGATCCGGAATACTTTGCCGTTTGGCGAAGTGCCGGCATAGAGATTGCCCTTGGAATCCATTGCCAGAGTATGTACCTCCAGCTCGCCCGTTTCGCAAAAGATATCCGCCTTGCCGGACTTACTGACACGGTACACTTTGCCTGAATCGCCCGTACCTATATATATGTCGCCGTCTGCGGTAGGCAGGGCGCACCAGACATATTGTTCAGCTGTTTCCGCCAGTTTGCGCATCTGCGGCGCTAGAACCAGCTTGCCATCGCTCGAGACTGCGACCCCGAAGCTCCGACCCTTGGCAAAATCGCCCTGCGTCCGCTGGGTCCACACCTTCGGTTGTCTGACTACGGATTTGATCTCAGTTTTGGCGGCAGAAGGTTCTTGCGAAGGTTTCTCCCCGGTGCCAGACGACTCAGGTTTGCCAGGCGCCGACTCTTCCGCAGTCTTCTCTTCGACTTCTACAGCAGGTGATAACCGTTTTGCATCAGGTTGATCGCTGTCGGAACCAACAGCACCGAACCCTGATGGTGCTGCGTAGTCTTCAGAATCGTCCACTGATTCATAGCTGATGGAAGGTGCGCTGGGCGAAGGTTGGGAATCCGAACCGGTCCCGGGGCTTGGCGAGCTGGGTTTGGCCGGCGGCTTGGTCTCGCTGACGTCTTTGCGCTTGACATCTAGCAAGAGCTGCGCCGTGCCCGATACTATCAGTTCCGTTGGAAACACTTCTTTTACCTCTTCGCGCTCGAGCCGAACCCCCGAATTCCGAGATGACTTCATTACATCCGCTATAACACTCGGCAGCCCCGTAAGTTTCTCACCGGCTACATTTACAGTAGTGCTTCGTGTGAGCAACTGGACGACGATGTCGTTGTTCTTCTCGCGTTTCAGGTATTTCTCAATCAGCTGCTTGACACTATCAGCGCTTGCTAGTTCCGAACTAGAGTCAGGCTGAATGATAGGCACCGGCGTGCCATCTTCGCCTGAGGTCACTCCCGCTAGACTGGGTCCTCGTGGAGTCGATGCCCCGCCCCTGACAGATAGAATTAGCTTGCCGTCAGGGGCAGTCGCAGGTATTTTTGCGGAAAAGGTCTTCGTCACTCGTGGTTGTTTGTAAGGTCGAAGTACAACGTTTACCTCGACTGTTTCACCCGGTTCATACTCTCGTTCCTTAACAAAAATTCTGTCTATAACTGCGGTATTGCGCTTGCCAATTATACGAACTCTTACGTTTACAGACTTGACATCGAGCGGGTAGAATCGGTTTGAGCTAAGAAGCCGGAGCAGGTATCCCAAATCTGATATTGCCGCGGAGTCGACTGAGGTTGCATCGAAAAACAGGTTGCTCCGCTTAATTTTGCCAACCTCGTCCGCGATAACCTCGTACTCAACCTCAGCCGTAGCATCACCTGGTACGGGATGGGTCTCGTATATGGCTTCGCCCACGACCAACGTTAGGAGCGTGGACGCTAGCAGTGGGTGGTTGATTACGTCCACGCGATATGTTTTACTCCTGTTGAACGCCTTATTGTCTATTGATATGGTGACTGGAATAGTCTGTGGAAGCGCACCGAGTGCTCCAGCAACCGACCACGGCCTGTCTTGGAATACACGGCCTACTGTTTTCAGCGGTGATGCTATTTTGAAAGAAACCCTGTAGCTGGAGATTAAATCGTCCACAAAAGCCGTCGTAAGTGGGGCATCTATTGCGCCGATACCCAGCATCGGGTGTCCGAATGCCAAAACCTTATTGCCACGCTTGTAGGTAAGCGTTCCAATGGCGGTGATATCTATATCGCCGCGCGCTAACGAAACCCCGACTGCAGCGCCGGGACGCAGGTCGGCTACAATGTTCTCCTTACCCTTTGGTCCCGGGCCGGCCATTGGAAGCACGCCGTAGGGTCTCAACAACTCAGCCAATCGTCCGATGCCACGAGGTGAAAGCCCACTCACCATGACAGGGGTCATAAGGGGTACCATATGTAGCACACCGTTGGAAATGTCGGTTTCTTCCCTTCCTGGCTGCGCAATGGCCACCTTCCGCACAATCTTACCTCCGACGCTGATAGGCTCAGGTAGATCTGCAGGCTGCGAGCTGTGACCGCTAGGTCGGCTCGGTAGATTTTCGTCCCATGCTTCGAGCATATCGGCTATAGGAGTTACCATTCCGATGGGCTCTTTCGCGTAACCACTGCCGTAAGCTATGGCGCCGATAAGCTTTCCGCTGATATAACAGGGACTTCCGCTCATTCCGGCGATTATACCGGTGCCGCGCTTGGTAATGGGTCCTCCGCCTATTCGAACCAATATCAGGTCGCCACCGGTATTCATCTGCTTCAGAACACCTAGAACCTCCAGGTCAAACTTCTCGATCTTAGTGCCCTGGAAGACAGTTAGTCCGTATCCTCGCATACCACGCCTAATTTGTGAAACGGGCATAATGTGCTTCGCATCCTCGGGTGATATTCGAGATAGGTAAGCAGTATGCGCCGGGTTGCAGGAGCAGACAACCGCAAACAGTGTCGCTAATGTCACAATTCTCTTAATAAGGGTGCCTATCAAGCGGGGTACCTCCTCACTGTTGGGTTACCTAGTGCGAATGCAACGTAAAAAGCTCGCATAACATGCTACTCTTCGGCATTCGTGAGGGTCAAACGCAAACTAGTACTTTTACATACTGAGACTGCCAATTACCTTGTGCCATAGTCCTGGCGGTTACTCAAAACAAGCCACTTCTTCTGTGTAAATACCTCGATATAGAAATCATCTGTTTCGTCAGAAGCCCGATTTCCTATAAGCTGAGCGCAAAATCTGCGTTTCGACATAAAAGGTCGATGAAGAGCCTGGAGGTTTTCACCGGCCGCTCAGTTAAGAGGCAGAGCGGAGCTGATCTACCAGCGAGGTTTGACAGGTGCAAGTTTATATAGTATATCACCTTGCTCAACGCAGCTTATGCGGCACAGGTACAAGATATTTTATCATACCGCGGTAGAGTGCGATGCCGCCTGTCACGTATGAGCAATGGCCTGTCTACTCGCACGAGAGGATTTTGGATTTGGAGTCTTAGTTATGGAACAAGCAACAAGCCACACTAAAGGCACTACGGGAAATAGCCGCCTTAGGCTTGGAGTTTCGGGAAGTTCTTTTGTTCGGCTAATGCCACAGGAATTGCTGAAAGCCGCATACATAGACGGACGCGAAGCCAGGATCCGCACGTTCGACCTAAAACAGAATCGGATGATGGTCGAGTTCATGCGCGAGATGATGATCGCGCTGAACGAGTCGCCCGTGCATTCGATGGAGTGTTATCACTCACTTGCGTGGGACAACGAGGCAATTCTGCAAGTCCTACTGGATAATCCCAGGGTTGAATTTTGGTCGGTTCACGCACCCTATGGGCGCTACGCGAATCCTTCTTCTCCCGTCGAGGAGGAAAGGCAAGGTGCTCTGGTGGGCATGTTGGATTCGATCGATGTTGCACGGAGACTGGCAGCGGGAGTTGTCGTGGTTCATCCCGGAGTAGACATACTGTACAACTGCCCCCGCGCGACTATGCTTCGCCACGCCGCAGAGATTATTCGCAAAGCATCCGATGCAGCTGCAGAACACGGCATTGTAGTGGGCTTGGAACCTCTACCGAAGCGAGAAATAGGGAATTCTCTAGAGGAATTGTTGGAGCTAATAAGCTTAATTGACCGAACTAACGTGGGAGTCACTTTCGACACCAACCACCTTTTCCCGCCGCGGGCTGTTCCGGGGATGCTCAGAAAGGTCGGTCAACTGATTGTGAACGTTCACATATCCGATCAGGACGGTGTGGAGCGACATTGGCTGCCGTTCGAGGGGAAACTCGATTGGCGCGAGCTGCTGGGAGTACTGAAGGAGATCGGCTATGCGGGACCGCTAGTATATGAAACGCACTTGCGAGGCGTGCGCGACTGCAGAGAGGTCGTCTCGCGAATTGTGGAAAACTACAACCGTCTGCTAGAATGCGCTGGGCTGTAATAGCCGCTTTAATAGCCTTTGTAATCCTTGCTGCTCTGGGGGGCGCAGCGTTGATCATTGTAGCAGCACACGTGCCAATAGCAGCCAATAGACCCTCTGCATACAACGACGCGCTAGCACGAAAGATCCTTTCTTGCCGCAACGTGCTCTTCGTCGGAGCCCATCCGGACGACATAGAGTTCTACTGCTCTGGGTTGATCGTGTCCCTCAAACGTCGTGGGTCGCAAGTGACTTTCGCAGTAGGTACCCGCGGCGGGAAAGGAAGACAGGGCAAAGCCAAGCAGCGCCTGGAAAACCTTCGAAGCCATCATCAACTTGACGCAGCGCGAGTCCTTGGCGGTGTGGATGTAGTACTGTTCGATTACCCAGACAAGGATTTGTCGAGTCGCGTAGAAGAATTCGCCGCCAAGCTGAGGCAACTCATCGCTCAAAGGAAACCCGACATGATAGTGGCCTGGGACCCGCATCACATATACAATCCTCACCCTGACCACATAGCCGCTGCCCGGGCCGCCGAGATGGCGGTTAACGTCGTCTCATGCGCTATTTGCTACTACGGCACGACCCAGCCCAACCTGTGGCTAGGGTTTGAGGATGATGTGTTTAGGGTCAAGCTCAAGGCTATTCGGGCACACCGCACTGAAGTACCATGGTTCCTCTACCCATTTGCTAAGCGCTTCTTGACAAAGAAAGACAAGACTGAAGGTGCAAAGATCGGAGCAGCCTACGCAGAAACCTACAGGTGTCCCAACAGTGAATAACTCAACGAAAAAGCTCGGCACAATCAATGCGCCGAGCTTTTGTTACCACTTTTGCACTTTCGAGCAGTTACGATTGCTCCAAGTACTCCCTGAGCTTCTTGCTTCTCTGTGGGTGGCGAAGTTTCTTCAGCGCTTTGGCTTCAATCTGCCGAATTCGCTCGCGCGTCACCTTGAAGTGCCGACCTACTTCTTCGAGAGTTCTGGAATAGCCGTCGTCAAGACCAAAGCGCATTCGGAGCACGTCTCGCTCGCGTGGAGTCAGCTTGTTCAGTGTTTCCTCGATCTTTTCCCTCAATATTGCCACTGAAGCAGCCTCAGCTGGCGACTCTGCTTCTTGGTCCTCGATGAAGTCGCCTAAGTGGCTATCTTCCTCTTCGCCTATGGGCGTTTCGAGGCTGAGAGGTTCGGGCGCTATACGTATGATCTCGCTGACGCGCTCAGTAGGCACGTTCATGGCTTCCGCTATTTCTTCCAAGGTCGGTTCGCGGCCAAGTTCCTGTACTAGCTGGCTGGAAGTTTTGACCAACTTGTTTATAGTCTCAACCATATGCACAGGAATTCGAATAGTTCTGCCCTGATCGGCTATTGCGCGCGTGATCGCTTGCCTGATCCACCACGTAGCATAAGTGCTAAACTTGTAGCCCTTGCGATAATCGAACTTCTCCACTGCGCGGATCAGGCCGATATTTCCTTCCTGAATCAGGTCAGGAAAGCTCATACCGCGCCCGGAGTAACGCTTGGCTATGCTTACAACGAGCCTAAGGTTCGCCTCTGTGAGTACGTTTTTAGCCTCTTCGTCACCCGCCTCTATTCGCTTAGCAAGGGCGATTTCTTCTTCCATTGTCAGCAGAGGAGTCTTGCCGATCTCACGGAGCCACATTCGGATCGAATCATCGAGGGGCATACCCTCCATTTCGGCCAGATCGGCGTCCGCTGCTTCGAGCTCCCTTGCCGCCTCATCCTCATCAATTTCGTCGAAGCCTTCGTGTTCCGGCAAGTGTTCGACCACTCGGATCCCTTCATCGGCGAATGTCTGAAAAATATCGTCAATCTGGTCCGCCGTAAGATCCTCGTGGCTCAGCGTGTCGTTGATCTGGTCATAAGTCAGAACTCCGCTGCGCTTCCCCTCTTCTATTAACTTTTGCAGCCTGTCATTTCCAGTCAATTCAACAGTCACCTGACTCATCTCCTTTAGACGGTTGAAACCTTCCTTTACACTCAGCAGTGCTCTCGAATTCGCCAGCTTGAGCCTTGGCGCTGTCACTAAGCTCGGCTCTGGCCTTGCCCGGTAGCTGCAGTCACCTTTCCCGGACCCGGCTTCATCCGTCGGATTCGGAGTCCCGCGTTAGACTGCGTTGGAGCTGGTTCCTTTAAGTTCTTTAACCAGCCGCCAATACTCCTCAAACTCTTCGTCGCCCTTTTTGATAACCCCTTCCTGAAACTTCTGGGCGAGGGCGCGCATTCTCGCGTGCCGCAGCTTCTTTTTTTCGCGTTCTATTGCTCGAACCACCTCGTCAAAGGGATGATTGAGCTCAGATTCATCTAAACCTAATGTCAATTCAGTCAACAGATCGCCCGCGGGGGTGTCCGCGAGCATCGTTATCAAGGACTCCACTTTGATTTTCCCCAGTTCAAGAAACTGGCTATACAACGCCTCGGCGAGTTGGCGAGTTGATTCACCAGTAAATTCCTTCGCCGGAATTACCTCAAAAACCTTGCCCGCTTCCACTTTCCCAGCAATAATCGTGCCCAAAACAATTTTTTCCAATCTTTCGAGCAAATTTGGATTTGTTCGTATATGCTGGGTCGGCTCTTCCCGGCTGCGACCTGCTTCCCCGGCTCTCACAGCACGCCTCCTTAGAGTTTCCACTTCCGACCGAATATGATCTTCCGCTCGTATCGTTCCCGTGCTGAAGTTAGGGTGGTACTTAGCAAGGTATTTGATGAGCCTCTCTCGTTCTACGGCACTCTCAACCTCAGCAAGTACGGCTACCGCGGCTTTCAGGGCGGCGGTCTTTCCTTCGTCCGTCCGCAGGTCGTGGCCGGTAAGCGCGAGTTTCACTTTGTAATCGAGCACCGGCAGAGCCTTTTCGATCATAACTGTGAACCGGTGCCTGTCGCCTCCTCGCAAAAGGCTGTCTGGGTCCTCACCTTTCGGCATAACCATTATACGAACGTTAAAGCCTGCGCGTTCAAAAACAGGTGAACCTCGCAGCGCTGCAGCCATACCCGATGAGTCTGCGTCAAACGCAAGCACGGCGTTCTTCGTGAATCTCGCCAGTACATTTACGTGTTCCTCGGTCAAAGCAGTGCCCATAGTGGCAACGGTATTTTCGAACCCGGCCTCCTGCGCGGCGATCGCGTCCATATAACCCTCAACAACAATGACTTGGTCCTGATCTACAATTGCTCGCCGCGCAAAGTTTAGAGCATAAAGTGTTTTGTTTTTCGCAAAAACCGTGCTCTCCGGCGAATTAATATACTTCGCCGGGTCGCTACCCAATGTCCTTCCTCCGAAGGCAACTACACGATCTGAAGCGTCAAGTATAGGGAAAATCAGTCTGTCTCGAAAACGGTCGTAGTATCCTTCCGAGCTCTCTCGGGCAATAACCAATCCTGCTCTGGCAGCCTCGGCAAGTGAAACCTGTTTGCGTCCGAGGTGCTGGGCCAGCGCATCCCACGCATCAGGCGCATAACCGAGTTTGTATTTTCTAATTGCCGATTCACTCACTCCGCGCTCCACAAGATAAGCGCGGGCTTTCTCTGAGTTCGAAAGCATCTCCTGAAAGAACTCGCATGCAATCTCGTTTATTTTAAAAATCTTTTGTTTTTCGGACTGCGCACTACCCGCTCGGCCGCCGCGCTCAATAGTCACACCTGCTCGCCGGGCTAGCCACTCAAGTGCTTCGGAGAAAGTCATATTGTCGCGCTTCTGCACATATGAGAAAATGTCGCCGCCAGCTCCACAGCCAAAACATTTCCAAATCTGCCGCTCAGGGTTTACGTGAAATGATGGCGTTTTCTCGCTGTGAAACGGGCACAGCCCCTTCAAATTGCGTCCGCTTCTACGGAGGGCAACGTCCTGCGAGACCAGATCGACAATGTCGATTCGTCGGCGAACTTCTTCGACAGCGTCGGTGATTTGGACCATTTCTTACACCTGTCACGGGCTAGCAGTTGGCATTTCGGAACTGGATTCCGCAGAAGATCTCTTCTTTTCAGATCTCAAAAACCGCTATCCTACTGAACCTCTCCGACGCTCTCCCGGACTTCTTCTTGAACTAGCGCGATCGTGATACCGACTACTCTCTTGTTCAGGAACGTAAACAGCGTGCGGTTCTTGTTGATGTAGCTTACCCTCAAGAACCTGCCAACATACTTGTGAGGTTCTTCAGGGAATCCCATTACCCACAGAACAAGTTTATAAGTATCTCCAAGCTGAAGGCCTGCTCGAGTCTTCGAGAGTGCCCAGGGACCCTGTCCTCCCACTGTAATTTGAGTGACAACGCCATCAGTGATGATAAACTCTAGGGTGACTCCATTTGGCAGGTCGTAAGTCCAGGTCACTTCTTCCTGCCGTAGAACCCGCGTAACTCTCCCTGTCGTAGGCTGTTCCGTAGTGCCGGTGGTCGGTGGGGTCGGCGCATATGTTGGCGCCATCGGCTCCGCAAACGATGGAAGCGATGGGTACGACGATCCTGGCCCTCTCAAGCCAAACGCGGACGTCAAAGGCGCTAGCAGAGTCGGCAGCGTAGTAGTGCCCCCTCCTGGCGGTATGTAAGCGGGACCTGTCGGAGTCGGCTGCGCTTGAGCTGTTTCCGCTTCTCCTGTCGCTGTACCCACAGTTATACGGGTGGGATTGCCCCATTTAGCTAGAATTTGTGCCGCTGGCCGTCCCAAGCGTATCCCTGCTAGCGTTGTTTCAGGAACCGAGGGCCTGTAGAATATTCGTCCCTTTGTAACTAGCGACCCGCTGATGATGTATCCAGGAACGTACAGTTTGCCCGATCCTGACGTGTATGTCCTAGGAGCTGACTTTACCAGGACGCGTGGTTTCTGTTTGGCGATTGCAGCCCATGAGATCCCAGACAAGGCTACCGCAACCAGGATTGGTGCAACCACCAAAAAGCCTTTTGTAAATCGCTTCATCAGAATTAACTCCTCCGCGCAAAATCGCGCCAACACGACAATTTGTTATACGTCTTGCAAGACAAAAATCCTTCTAGAGAGTTACGAAATCGTAACCCTTCGCCCGCAGCTCATCTATGATACGAGGCAAGGCTTGAAGCGTGACTCTGTCCAGGTTGTGCATTAAGATGACCGCTCCTGGCTTGGCAGAGCTAATCACGAACTTCGCGATTTTCTCTGCCGTCGTGCCTTCAACTTTCGAGCAGTTTGCCGAATACAAGACTATCCTCAGCCCGAACTTCCGAGCTATCGTCTTGACCTTATCTCCGAAATGGGCTCCAGGCGGTCTTATTAATCTCATCTCTCGACCGGTTATGTCTCGAACGGCTACCTGGCACCTGAAGATCTCTTTCTCAATTGCCTGAGGATGCAGATACTCCAGAGCCGAGTGAGAGTAGGTGTGATTGCCCAACGCGTGTCCCTCGTCGGAGATGCGTTTAAGTACGTCAGGGTACTTCTCGCATTGTTTACCCACAACAAAGAACGTTGCCTTCACGCCTTTGGACTTGAGCACATCAAGTAGCTGGGTTGTTTCAGTTTTTGGACCGTCGTCAAAAGTAAGGGCGACTACACTTTTCGTGCCGGCCGGAGTGTAGATCAAATCTGTGGATCCGGTGCTTCTGTAGAGTTCGCCCAATCTCCAAGAGGCGTCCCTGTAATCCGGGTCGGCCGCTACAACGCGCTCCAGAGCAGTTTTCTCGGCTTCAACATCTGCACGTCGCCGAGCGCACAATGATAGATGGTAGTTGATAGCAGCTGAAGAGGGCTTTAGCATCATCAAATCCCAGAGCCTATCCCACAATGGCTCGGTTTTCTTATCAGCTTTGGAGTTCCCAGGTGAACTCGTAGGATTATTGACAGCGACTAATGTCGTCTTTTCGCTGATAACTGCGCCGCTTTCGTCCAAACCCACAATCTTAACTGTGTGCGGACCATTGGGCCAACGGGCCGTATCCCAAACGCACTCAAAGGGCGGCTGGTTCGTAACGCCTAGTAGCTTGTCGTCGATCGCGAAAGTAACTATCCTAACGTTTCGTACCCTCCTAAGATCCGCACGCAGCGTGATTTTGCCATTAACAGTCTTCACTGCTTGCGCCGGCACAACAAGACCGCTTGCGGAAGAGCTTATTCTCTGGCCTGTGATAGCAACCGGCCGCTGCGGCAAGAATGTCATCGTACACCCCGGCCGTTCGCCGTAGCACTCTCTCGCGGAACTTGCTTGCAACCGGATCCAGATTTCAGCGGCTTCGTCGTATTTGCCGCCCTTCATTAGAGTAAGTGCACTCAGTGCCAATCTCGCTTCGTCGGTGGGAGAGTCAAAATTCTGGGTTGCATCGGCTTCACTCGTTATCTGCCCTGTGCTTATAGTTCGTACGTATTCTAAAGATGAGCTCAGATTGCGATGACCAGCAAGCGATTGTGCTTCGCGGAAACAGTTCGCAGCCTGGGCATATGACCGTTCTGTGAGGAATACAATACCGCACCCGTATAGAGCAGGTGCACAGTCGGGATCCATTCTAAGCACTGTCTCGAACTTCGACATCGCCTGATCGTACCTGCCACCCAGAAGTAAAGCATACCCGAGAGTCGTGTGTGCCAATAGGTTATTAGGCTCCTGATCAAGTGCTTGCCGCAAGCAATTTACACTGTCTTCCGCGAGTCCTTGCCCCAGCAAGTCTAGCGCCTCGCTTATACAGCTGAGGGCGCTTGTACAGTCGCTGTTCACTGCCTTTGGAAATGCAAATACACAGGCGAGGGTCCAAACTGCGCCTATTAAGCCGTACAGCAAAGCGCGCTTAAACTCGTATCTAGAAACCATTTTCGCAAGCACCAGGCATTCCAAAGATTTCAGAACGATTGTCTTTTGGTAAGACGATAATTCCTATGAGTTGGTTCTGGTATCAGGAATTCTATCGGTCAAAGCCGATCAGGGCTAGCCGCATTGCGCAGCTAGCCCTTGTGCGAAGGTGACCCCGCTTAGGGTACTGTCCTGTGATCGGATTTCTACAGTACCGGCAGGTACTTCCGGAGCTCGTATTCAGTCACCTGAATTCGGAATTCGTCCCATTCCCTTTTCTTGTTCCAGATGAATCTCTGGAATGCATGTTCGCCCAGTGTTTCTCTAACGAGCTCACTTTGCTCGGTGATAGCTATCGCCTCACCCAGACTTGGCGGCAGGCTTTCAATCCCCCGCGCTTTACGTTCTTCCTCAGTGAGCTCGTATAAATTATCCGTCATTTCTGGAGGCAGCTCGTAGTTTTCTTCTATACCCTTTAGGCCTGAAGCTAGCATCACAGCAAATGCCAAGTACGGATTACAAGCCGGGTCAGGATTGCGCAACTCAACCCGTGTGGCAGATTCTTTGCCGGGCTTGTAAAGAGGCACCCTTACCAGAGCCGATCTATTCCTTTGCGACCAAGCTATGTAAACCGGCGCTTCGAAGCCCGGCACTAACCTTTTGTACGAATTAACCCACTGTGCCAATATAGCGCACGTCTCTTTAGCGTGCTTGAGAAGACCGGCGATATACTTTTTCGCTATTGGCGACAGGTGTGCTGGATCATCAGGATCAAAGAAGGCATTCTTGTCGCCGATAAATAGCGACTGATGCGTGTGCATCCCGCTACCGTTCTGCCCGAAAATCGGCTTGGGCATAAATGTAGCGTAAACGCCGTTCTGATGAGCAATTTCCTTTACGACAAGTCGGTAAGTCATGGCTGCATCTGCCATAGTCAGCGCGTCTGCATAACGTAGGTCTATCTCGTGCTGGCTATAAGCGACCTCATGGTGGCTGTACTCAACTGGTATGCCCATCTCCTTCAATACAAGTATGGTTTCCCTGCGAAGCTCTGATGCCACATCGAGAGGAGTAAGATCGAAGTAACCACCGTAATCCAGCACTTCAGTCGCCGGGGATGAATCTTTGAAATAGAAGTACTCGAGCTCCGGTCCCACGTAGAATGTGTAGCCCTTCTCTGCTGCCTTTTTCAGCATTCGCTTCAATATGTAGCGAGGGTCACCAGGGTAAGGTTCGCCTTCAGGTGTCAGGATATCGCAGAACATCTTGGCAACCGGTTTCTCTTTGGACCTCCAAGGCAAGAGAGTAAAAGTGGCGGGATCCGGCATAGCAATCATATCCGACTCTTGGATGTCCTGGTAGCCGGTTATGGAAGAGCCATCAAACCCCATCCCCTCGTCGAGAGCTCCTTCAAGCTCCTCGACCGTGATGGCGAAACTTTTCATGGTGCCGAGTATATCTGTGAACCACAACCGAATGAACTCAACACCTTTCTCTTTACACTCCTTTAAGACCCATTCTTTGCCTTTGTCTGACACTGCGTATTACCTCCGTTCGTAAAGTAATCCAAACCAAACTTGCGGGCAATCATCAGCTTCGCTGACACTACACATTTTGTCTGAGGCGTGTTTCTAAAATGTTTCCCATGCTTTAACCTTATGTATCCTTGGGCACGTAGGCGTCAGCAGCAATAGAAGAATGTGCGAGAGATGTTGCCAAAGATCAAATGACGAACTTATAACCAACCCCATGTACTGTCTGAATCAAATCCTCATGCCTGGAACCTAGCTTGCCGCGTATTCGTCGCACGTGAACGTCCACAGTTCTGAGACCGCCAAAGTAATCATAACCCCACACGTGATTCAGCAGCGCCTGCCTTGTATATACGCGACCGGGATGGGAGGCAAGGAACCGAAGCAGTTCGAATTCCTTGAACGTCAGCGTCAGCTGGCGTCCGTCAACGGTGACTTCGAAGCTCTCCAGGTCGATCACCAGCCCCCTGGCTTCTATCACCTTGCCCTTCCTTGACGGCTGGCTGCGAGAAAGTAGTCGTGCAAGCCGAAGCGCCAGTTCTGCAGTCTCGAATGGGTGGAAGATGAAATCGGTTATGTAGGTGTGGTATAGTTCCTCCGTATTATTGCGGTCCGCCACAGCCAACCTTGGTGCCTCGCATGCTTGGTCGTAATGAGACAGCAACTTTTTTAGGCGGCCCAAAACCTCGCTGCCTCCTCGGAGATCCAACACTACCGCTTCCGGACTGCCTTTGGCAACAGCTTTGGAGAGAGACTCTTCGTCCCAAGCAGTGGTGACGAAATGGTTGAGCCCAGATATCGGAACGGCTATTGCAGAAAGGCTGCGTTCGTCGATACCGAGTACGAGTATCCTAGCCATAATAGAGCACAAAATGGTCTGCCGGCTAATCAATTGGCAAATTATAACATGCTCCGAAGAGGTACTCTAAGGTCCAGGGCACGACGAGGGAACGGGACAGACGGCAAACCGGAGCAAGCATTATCGCTTACCTCGGCCGGAAGACAATGGAAGTGCGCTTTATCTCACGCGGCTGTTTTGACTTCGAATTTAGGTGTGTAGTGCTCACATTTGTAAGACGGAGAGTTTTCGTCCGGGTTTTCTGCATCCGACATATATACCATGTAACCCGTTTTCTCACACTTCTGGTAGGTTTGGTCGTAGTGACCGCAGTCCAAACAACGGCGCAGCACAGTCCAACAAACGCTGCAGCGCAGGCTCCCTATGAGTTCGATCCTTCCGCACAGTGGACAGTGGATATACACCTCTCGGAAACTGCGATCGCTGTGAACCAGCGTCTCGCGCATGCTCTTGTTGAACTTCATTATTTGGTCTGCCAGGTCTGCTGTCGCACTGAGCATTTGGTTCATCTGAGTCGGTGTCAGAAATTGTGCCACTCGCTCATCGAGCAAGTCTATAACCGCTGAGCAAGCCTTTTGCAAGCTCTTCAAATGTGCTTCCGCAGTTTTGGGCTGGTAGGGTTTCTTTTTCTTCGTCTGTCGAGCAATGTTGCGCAAGATTTCTTCTGTGACGTGCAATGGCACACGGAGAAATGCTTCGGTTTTTGCAGGGACCTCCTGAATTGCTTCGATTATCTTTTTGAGCTGTTCGACTGAAAGTTTTTCGTCCCTGACCTTCTTAGCCAATCGAACTTGTACGTTTTCCCTGCCGTTCAGCGATCTTAGCAAATAAGCATGACCTTCTAGGAATTCACCTTCGCCGGGTTCTGGCTTCCTGACAAGTTCGTTGAGAATGGACTCAGGTAAGTCCAGCAGATCCAAATACCGGCGCATTGTGGAGTCTGATACGCCCAGCGTTCTCAGACACTTTTCCCAACTCATAAAGCTCAGCAGCTTCTTTATCGCCCTCGCGCGTTCGACAGGGTTTAGATCCTCCCGCTGGAAATTCTCCAGTAAAGCATCTACACTGGCATCTTCGTCGCTCAGCTCGCGCACAATTGCCGGAATCTGTTTCAGTCCGGCCATCTGGGCTGCCCTCCAACGCCGTTCGCCCATTACTATCTCGTACTTTCCATCTCCTTTAGGCCGAACCACTATCGGCTCCAGGACACCGCGTTCCCTAATCGACATTGCCAGCTCAAGAAGCGTGCCAGGGTCGAATGTTTTCCTGGGCTGGTCGGCTGCAGGCATAATCTTGTCCAGGTCGATCAGTTCCATATGAGGAGCTTTCCTCGCGTTTTCTATACCAAGCTTCCAATCATAATTATGGCGAACTCGGCTGCCAAAAATCAGGCTCCAAGTATCTAAATCGAGTAGTTTTGCCAGGGCGCGATCAATGCTGGGTTGTCGACGGCAGTTTCACGCTACTTCTTGAAGGTGCGAACGAAAAGACGTTTCCCATCCGTAGAAATGGCGATTGCTCCGTCTGTATCGGTTCTATATACACGAACACCCATATCTTGGAGGCGTTTTATTACTATTGGTGACGGATGTCCGTGCTGATTGCGCCTCCCACAGGATATTATCGCCGCAACAGGCTTGACAGCAGAGAGCCACTCCCTCGAGCACGATGCCTGGGAGCCGTGATGCCCCACTAGTAGTACCTGTGACCGAACATTCGCGCCCGATTCCAAAATGTAACGCTGAGCAGGCTCCTCGATGTCACCAGACAATAGGAACGCCTTTCGTTTGTACACCACGCGCAGCACAATGGACCTGTTATTTAGGTCTTCGTACGTTCGCGACAGATCAGGGTTGAGTACATATATGCGTACACCATCTTGTGTGCTGAGCACTTGCCCTCGCCGGGCTAGATAACGCTGCGCACTACACATCCTGACCGCACTACTGAAATCGTCGTACTCAGGGCAGTCTTCTGTGCCACCGAGCTCCAACACCATCTTGGCGGGAATCATTTTAAGAAGACTGGGATAGCCGCTGATGTGATCCCAATGAGGATGTGTGAGAACAGCCAAGTCTATCACGTTGGCCCCTATACTTTGCAAGTACAGGCCGGCGAGTTTCGAACCTACAGCTCGATCGTCTCGCCAACTCGAAGTGCCACAATCGACCACCACAGTCTTTCCGGTTGGTGTACGAAGCACTGCACAGAGTCCCTCTCCAACATCTAACACAGTCAGCGTCAGCCGCGAGTCAGTGGGAGCAAGCGCATAAGCCCATATGGCAGCGGTCAATACCGCCGCCGCAAGCAGGACATTCCTCTGGGCGGAATTAATCTGGTTTCTGAGCAAGCGTCTCATATCTTTATTTATTCGTCCCATCTCGTCCAACTTTGAGTTTTAGCCAGCATAGGACACTGTATAGCAAAAGATAATACCCGCCGATAGCTAGGACTGGCGGAGACGGAACCGAAAGCGCGCTAAACCGTAAGTCTGCAAGGTAACTTACCACCTGGAGCATGATGCGAGTTACCGCAGTGCCCGCATAGCTGAGCACCTCCGTCGCAACAGGCGAAAGCAGGCCAGCACCGAATACCAGCGGCACTGTCAGCTCCACGGCAAGGTTTGCCGGCAAAGCAACCAGCGAAACATAGTTAAAATAATAAGCTATGACCGGAGCAGTCACCAGCATAACCGATACCGTTGCGATCGCTGTCGCTCCCAATCCTGCTAATATCTTTCGAACAAGTAATGAAGTCGATTTTCTTCCCCTAGGAGCGTTTAGGCCTACAATTCCTGCACTACGAAGCATTTTGACAGCACCAAGCATTGGACTGATATTAATGATGCCCCAGACAGCTAGGAAAGAAAGTTGAAAGCCGATGTCAAAAAGGTCGGACGGCTCTATTGCCAGTATCACCGTTGCCGCAACGAAGAAGAGATTCTTAGCATCCGGCGCTCGTTTGAGGAACCTGGCCAACAATCCAAGAGATGCCATAACCGCTGCCCTCACCAATGAAGGCTTTCCTCCAACTGCCAGGACGTAGAATATGAGCGCTGCTATTATCGCCACCCATCTCCACTTAGGAAGAATCTTTATCCACCTCAGCAAAGGGTTTAGTAGGAATACCAATATCCAGCAGTTATAGCCCGAGGCGGCAAGCAGGTGTAAGGTGCCGGTTCTGCAGAAATCGCGCAGCACATCCGTAGGCAGATATGCATATGTGCCCAAAATCATGCCTGCAATGACGGAGTTTTCCGGTGATGGGTAAACCCGATGGATGGCGTCTACCAGCGCACGTCGTCCCCTCAAGACGAGGCGAACTAAAGCGTTTCCTCCCTGCTCGCGCAGATTTTGTATTTGTTCTCTGTGAGAAATACTTGCGCAGGTGTATATGCCTTTTCGAGAAAGATAGTTCTTCCAGGAAAAACCGAACGGATTTGTCGGCGGAGAGGGTGCATACAGCCGTGCCCGCATTATGATCTTGTCGCCGTATTCCAAAGTTGTACCTGCGAGCTTGGCGCCGACCGCGAAGTGCCTCATATAGGCGGAATCGCAGTCGGCGTACAAGTTCACCATCACCCTGCCTGTGGCGTGCACCCAACCGGTGAAGGTCTTTGCGCGTTCGACTAGGAGGACGAAGCTCGTATGCGCCCCTGTGGTTTGTGGATCAGAGGCAACGGCACCTTGAACCGCTGATACAAAAGAAATGAGCCGGGATATATCACTTGTAGGTGCCCTGACCGCGACGTCGTATCTCCAAGAGCCGAGGAAGAAAACCGCGGCCAGTATTCCTAGCGTGCTTCGAGGTTTATCCTGAATAACTCGTGTGCACACTAGCGCCCCTAAGACTGCAACAGCAGCGCAGACCCATAGAGGTACATACAAGCGCAGCAGAATCCCAGCCGCAAAGGCGAGGGCTAATAATGCAGCAATGGATCTTGTTAGGCAGCCGGCACTCTTGGCGCGCATTGGAACTTATGATATCGCTTCGCAGTCCCGTAGCGCAAAACACACGGTCTAAAACCAAAAGCGCAGACAATTACCGAAGGCTAAATCCGAACGTCACCCCTCCGGGGCGTGCTTGAACACGGCTATATCACTTTGTCCTCGCAGGCGAATCAATCTGTGCACCTGTCCCCCAGCGTTCTCGCAGGAGGATATACCTGTCACGCCTACCCAATCGCCAACCTCTGGAACCGCGGTTCCCTCCGGCACAATGCATTTGGTGCTCGCACCAAATCCATCATTTATCCTGAAGCAACCTTCATACGCATCAGCTTCGGAGACCTTGCCCCAAGTTGTTACCAGCAGACCGATATTGTTCAGGCCATACCCATCTTCAACGCCCTTCTGCCCGTAGGACACAGTCACCCACTTTGCGCCAGGCAGCAGCAAGTCCGCTCCGCCTACGAATTGGTTGCGCATCGCCAGCGGCTCGACAGCGCCGGTGCCCAAAATCGTCACTTCAGCTGCCTCAATGTAACGCTCAGTGTCTGCATTTGTTCCGATTATGCCTCGCACGCTTACCAATGCTCCCTGTGTCACCCCGTGGTTCTGTCTGTAAACACGCATCCCAGCTGTCCTGTTCGGACTTTCCACGTAGAAAACGTTGCCAAAAACCGCCGTCACCATCGCTGATTCGGTGGTTACCGCGCATTCGTCTTCGAGGAGTTTGATTTCGCCAAGTCGCCGAGGATGATACTCATATGCCCCGATGTCTACTACCCCACGCCATATCCGAGGAAGTCCGTCCGCATCGGTTTCGTACAGGCCAGGCGCATCGTTCCAGCCTGAGTTTATGCAAGGCGAGATTCCGAGCAAACGGTAATCACCTTTGCTTAGAGACACAAAAACCGGGTCCACAGAGATATCGTTTTCACCTGGTGAAATGTGGGAGTAGTCGTAGCCTTCGGGGTTGTATACGCAGTTGTTCTTGAGAAGAAGGTTACTGCCCGAATCTGAGATTCCGGAAGTGTTGAATGAAATGATGTTATTCGAAATCGTACCGGAAACGTAGGAACACGACAACGCCCCGCCGGTCGTGGCGCTGTTGACAGCTACCGTATTGTTCGAGAACACAATCGATGACTCGTAACAGTACATTGATGCGCTTATGGAGGCATTGTTGCCAGTGATAACGTTGTTTGATATCGTCGCGGAAGAGTTCGTGCAGTATATCGCCCCGCCAGCACCGAGCGCTGTGTTGCCTGATAGCGTGTTTTTGGAAATCGTAACGGGTCGTCCATAGCCGTTGAAGATCGCTATAGCTCCTCCGGATGCGGCGCTGTTGCCAGCTATCGTGTTGCCAGAAATAACAGCCTCTGAGGCGAAGCAGTATATTGCGCCACTGCCAGACGGCGCGCAATTGCTGTATATCCTGTTGTCTCGAATAGTGGCAGATGAGCCTTCGCAGCATATAGCTGCACCTCCAAGTAACGACGCACGGTTTTCCACTATCGCGTTGTCACATATGCTGGGGGTCGAATTTGAGCAGTATATACCACCGCCTCTTTATGCACTGTTCGCCGCTATGGTGTTGTTCGAAACTGTTGGAGATGAGCTGTAGCATCTGATGCCACCTCCGTAGTCCGCGGCATTGCCGACTATCTGGTTGGTTGAGATTGTCGGGGAAGAGTTTTCGGAATATATTCCCCCACCCGTGTTCCCAGAGATCTCGTTGTTGGAAATCTCAGGGGATGAATAGTGGGAGCAGTAAACTCCATATCCATTGTTATCTGAGACAGCGTTATTCGAAATCATAGGAGATGAGTAATAGCAGTATATTCCACCCCCATTGCTTGCCTTGCCATTCCGAACCGTGAAACCGTCAATTGTAGCGGTGCGGTACGGTATTCCGGAAGCCGTCACAACGCTCCCAGCCTCATTGCCGTCAAGCACCGTTGTATTCGTAAATCGATCGCGCTCGTCCCTCGCATCTTCACTCCCAGCAAACCCGCCATAGACGTGCACGTACCGCCGCAGCGCTATTCGCTCATTGTATACCTCGGCAGCTACCCATACCTCCGCACCCAGCAGCGCAGCAGCTGCGTCTATTCCAGCCTGCACACTTCGCTTCGCACTCGACCAGCTCAGGCCGTCGTTCGAATCATTTCCTGAAGTGCTGACATAAACAACACGGGGACTAAATTGCCACACCGTCCCGTCGGACTCGTCCGCGCCAATATCCACGTGCGCTCCCTGAGTCCGAGCCTGACCATCCATGTCAACCCACCCAGGCTGCACCACACTGTCATCGCCAGCGTCAACACAAGGAGAGTCAGGTTAAATGTGCACCTGTCCGTACCCAACTGCAGTAAGTACGGGATCTAACTGAATGTCAGTTGGGTCTGCAGATACGCCTGAGTAGCTGTAACCACCGGGGTTGTATGCGCAGTTGTTTCTGAAAACGGGATTGCTGCCCGACACGAAGATCCCGGAACTGTTGTAGGCTATAATGTTGTTCACAACCCTTGGAGATGACGAACTCTGGCAGCATATTCCGCCGCCGGCTGCTGCACTGCATCCCGTGATTGTATTATTGAATATTGCGGGCGACGACCCGGCACAAAATATACCACCGCCGTAGTACTTGGCGCTGTTGCCGCTTATCGTGTTGTTTGAAATCGTAGGAGATGAACCGAGGCAGGATATCGCGCCGCCACGTTCCGCGCTGTTGTCAATTATCGTGTTGTTAGCAATAACAGGAGATGAGGCTGAGCAGTGTATGCCTCCGCCAACGTTGGGCGAGTTCCCGCCTCGAACCACAAAGCCGTCAATACGCGTAGTTTGACCGGCGCCTAACGGCGACACAACTACCGAACCTTGCTGGTTGCCGTCCAGTATGCTCTCGTTGGTTGTCCAGTTTCTCTGCCCGCGTTCAGTCTCATTGCCTGCGAAGCCGCCGTAGATTGCGACACCGTCTTTAAGGGTGATTCGCTCGTAGTACACACCAGCCGCAACCCAGATCTCATCGCCAGAAAATGCACCGGCAATTGCTGCCGTGATGGTCTTCTTAGCAAGTTCCCAGGAGGAGCCGTCATTCGAATCGTCGCCATACGGTTTGACTCGGATTACTGCAGACTGGGAGGACGAGGAAATGAGCGTGACGCACAGAGCCACGAGCAACGCGGGCAAGAACCCTCTTCGGAATACCATCTGCCTGATCTCTCCATTCTTTCCGGCTGCGTTAACATCATCATTGTCACCCGCAAGCGCAGCATTGTCAACTGCACATGCTACGAATTCCTATTTGGCCGCGATGGGGAAATACCCGATTAACAGATTACGAAGATCTTTTTGAGTTGCGCGGGCAAGACTGCAGATCCCTTAGATCTGAGTTGAGCCAAGCATCTGTATAGTGTAGAATAACGTGGTTGCAACACAGAGAACTGTTGAAAAAACCGCAGCGAATCGGCTGCGCTTTTTACGTACGAGGTGTCGCCTTTGGAAAGGTTCGCGTTTGTCATACACCCGCTCTCAGCCAAACGAGACGTTGCGCGAAAGTATCCTTTTGTAAAATTGTTCCCTGAATCCTGGATAGAGTGGGCTTTGAAGCACAAGAGCCCAATGGTGGTTTCACATATCACGGGTGTGAAATCACTCACGGGGGCGGAAGCGGAGGGCTGGTTCGTGGGCTGCCCACTGACGCCCAGACTGCTTGCAAATCTACCTCTAGAAAAGGTTTACGAGAAAATCGTCGATACTGTCAGATTGGCGGAGCAGGTGGGGGCAAAAATCGTAGGACTTGGCGCGCATACGTCCGTGGTGGGCGATGGAGGCATTACTATAGCGAAACGCTCGAACATAGCTGTCACTACGGGAAACAGCTACACTGTCGCCACTGGAATCGAAGGCTCACTTAAGGCTGCCGAGATGATGGGTATCGACCCCTCAGAAGCTCACGCCGCGGTAGTTGGCGCTGCAGGATCTATCGGTTGGACCTGCTCACAGGTGTTGGCTAGAACGTGCAGTGCTCTTACAATGGTCGATGTTTCTGAGGATCGATTGAAGGAGCTTGTAAACCAACTTGGCGGCGTCAGTGCAAAGGTGGAAACGACTACCGATGTAGCCGAAGGCATTCGAGATGCCGACATTGTTATAACAGTATCAAGCGCGGTCGAGGCAATCATTCAGCCACAGTACATAAAGCGCGGCGCAGTAGTCTGCGACATAGCGCGGCCGAGAGACGTTTCGGCAAGGGTAGTCGAAGAACGAGACGATGTCCTAGTAATCGAGGGGGGAGTAGTGGAGGTGCCGGGGGACGTTAGTTTTAACTTCGACTTCGGCTTTCCACCCAAGACCGCATATGCCTGCATGAGTGAGACCATGATCTTGGCTCTCGAAGGTCGCTATGAATGCTACACGCTTGGCAAGAACGTCACGATTGAACAAGTCGAGGAGATTAGCCGACTCGCGGCCAAACACGGCTTCAGATTGGCCGGCTTCAGAAGCTTCGAAAAACCGGTCACTGAGGAGCAAATAGCCCGCGCTCGAAGAAATGCCGGTCGGAGCTAGATGGGATTTCCTATGTTGTTCCGTATGCAATACGAGCGAGTTTGCTTCGAAAAACAAAAACTTTCGCAAAAAGGTAGGTGAGCTTGCAAACTGGTGATTTTGCAATACTTACTCTAGGAGGCGCCACTGCTGCGTGCACAGGTTACGGAGTGCTGATAGAGCGATTTGACATCCGGGTCAAATCGCTCGAGTTATCATTTCCTCATCTCCCAGCCGCTTTCGATGGCTATACCATTCTGCACCTGTCCGATCTACACATCAACAAGTTTGGCCTACTGGAGAAACGTCTCGCAAGGCTGGTTTCCCAGCGGGAAGTGGATCTATGCGTGATCACTGGTGATATCACTCAGACTCCTCGCGCAGGCGAACCATTTCATAGATTGCTAGATGCCGTTAGACGCCGAGAGCGTACGGTATACGCAGTTTTGGGAAACTCGGAACACAAACCGTGGACGGACACAGAGGCACTCCTCAAGGTTCTTTCCCGCGAGGACGTTCGATTCCTCGTAAACTCTTCAATGAAGTTGAGCCGTGGAAGCGACTTGCTTACCCTGGTTGGTGTGGATGATCCCTACAGCCGTTTGGCAGATTTGGAGTCCGCCTTCGCGAGTGTAGACCCCGAGGATTTTATCATCTTTCTCACGCACTGCCCTTCAACCGCACCCGATGCCATAGCACGCGGAGCAGATTTAATACTTGCTGGTCACACACACGGTGGACAGATTAGGATGCCGGGTGTGGGCGTGCTGTGGACTCATATGCGAGATCACAAAAAGCTCAACGATGGCCTTTACACGCCTGATCGCCTTAAGAAATTGCTCGGGCGCGATTGCGGCGGCACCGTTTTGTTCGTTAATCGCGGGGTCGGCACTTCGAAACTCCATATCCGGTTGCTTTGTCCCCCGGAGATCGCATACATCACGCTTCGACGCGCCGCATTCTCAGCGGGTTGCTGTAGTGAATCCTTGCACAGCTCTAACGAATGAATGCTTCACAGCCGATAATCTAAAGTGATTAGCCCCTAAGTCGGATTGAGCAACGGAGGAAACAGCACGCCTTGAGGATTCTCATACTGAACGCTGTAACTCCGCAGCCTGAATGGGATTTCGGACGCACCCTGGCAAAAGGCTTGTTGGCAAGGAACAGCGATGCCCGTATTGCCGTGCTGGCGCACCACTCCTTAGTGGACGATGCCCGTATAAATGCTCGGCCTGTAATTGATCGATTGCCCTTAGTCTTCGAGGACGGCTCGATCCGCAGCGTCAGCGTGTTCGTGTCACTGATTGAGGGTGTCTTCCACTATCTCGTGTGTAATGAGGAGGACACTCGGAGTCCGTCTGACAAACAGGATGGCGAGTGGTGCGCGTTGCTTGTTCGCGGCGTTTTGGGAGGGTTGAAAGCCATCGTTCCAAGCTGGTCGCCCGACATTGTCCACATCAACGACGCCTGCCCTGGGCTGGCGGCCGTGTACCTGCACGCGTTGTGTGTAAGAGAATGGGATATGGGAGGAGCATTTGTAACTACTGTTCACTCTGTAAAGGACTCCGGTGCTACGAACACGCTTGTTACAGGGTCGGGGCTGGGTGATGACGTGAGAGTTGTGCGATGTTACAAGTCCCCCAGCAAGTTGGCATCAACATATGAGGCCATCTATAGGGATGTGCTCGCCGGCGGCAAGAATCAGTTCCTGGCTGCTTGACGTGCCAGTGAGTGGCGGTTGGAAACCTTTTCCAATTCGCAAACGGGAATCATTTGAGGAGATTGAACCGTATAAGGCTTAGTGGCTGTCTTTGTGTTTTGTTGACAGATTGTGGCGTCTCCAGTACAATGTGGCTCAAACTGCGGTGCAAGAGCGGGAGCATCGCAGATTCTGCTCCGATGGACGGACTGTGAGCCAATGAGCGTGCCCGATCTCCAGGTGCTTTGGCACAGGTTCAAAGCGCTGGGAGACTCCAAAGCTAGAGATCAGCTCATTCAGCACTATGCGTATCTTGTCAAGATTACCGCAGGACGGGTGGTCACCAGTCTGCCGCCGAACGTTGAAAGGGATGACCTGATATCCGCCGGTATCATAGGTCTGATAAAAGCTATTGACCAGTTTGACGCAGGTCGCCAGGTCAAGTTTGAGACCTACGCAATCGCCCTCATTCGTGGGGCTATCCTGGAGATGCTTCGCGAAGAGGACTGGGTGCCTCGGTCGGTAAGAGAGCGCGTTAAGGCACTTGAAAAAACGTATCTCGACTTGGAGAGTAAACTGGGAAGGCCTGCGACTGAAGAAGAAGTGGCCGAAGCTATGGGGATGGAAATAGACGCATTCCATCTCCTGTTGGCAGACACGGGACGTGCGTCGATTCTAAGTCTGGACGACATCCTTCTTTCTGGCGAGGGGGACGAGAAGATTCATTTGTCGGACGTTGTCCACGATGGCAGTGCAGACACCTCCGGCGCAGTAGAATCCTTCGCGATCAAGAAGTTTCTGACGGAAAGTATCGACAGACTGCCCGACCGCGAGAAACTCGTTATCGCGCTTTACTATTATGAAGGCCTGACTTTCAAGGAGATAGGAAGGATACTGGAAGTTTCGGAGTCGCGAGTGTATCAATTGCATACGCAGGCAGTGCTGAGACTCCGAGGATATCTACAACGCGATCTGGCGCTATTTCATTAGCTAAGTAGGCGCCGCGTGGTTGCTGGGCCAGCTGAGCTATTAGCGAAGATTTTATGATTTCGAGAGGAGCATAGAGAAATGAGAAGAATGCGTGTTGTCGTAATACTTATTCTTGCCGTCGTCGTAACTACACTGGCAGGTTGCGGCAAGAAGGCACTCATACGCGTGAATGGGGAAAAGATTACTAAAGACGAGTTCTATTCCCGACTCGAGCGCGTGCCCGTTCAGACACCACAGGGGCCGCAAATGGCCGGTCGCTTCATAGTTCAGCAACTCATAGCAGAGAAACTGGTGGAGCAGCTCGCTAGGGAACAAAAGGTCGAACCTACAGAAGAACAAATCAACAAAAAGATAACGTTTATAAAGAAGCAGAGTGGGGGCGACTTGCGCAAGGTACTTGCTGCACGGGGAATGACTCTGGAAAATCTGAAGCACCAAATCGCTGTCGAGCAGGCTTTCGTAAACATTGTCTCAAAGGGCGTGAATATACCTGAATCCAAAGTGCGCAAGGTATATGAAGACGGCTTGAAGCAACCCAACTCACCGTGGGTCAGGCCGGAGCAAGTAAGAATAAGTGCTATCATTTGCTCGAACAAGGACAAGGCTGAGAAAGCTTACAAGTTGCTCAAAGCCGGTACGGAGTTCGGCACCGTGGCTCTTCAATACAGCGAAGACGAGCTTACAAAGCAGACCCAAGGTGTCGTAGGATGGGTCGCTCGCACCTCGAATGTACCGCAGATCGTCAAGGACCTCGCTTTTGGACTCAAACCGGGCGAGTTCAGTAAACCCACTTTGATAGAGGGCAAGTGGGTTATCATCAAAGCCGACCAGCGCAGACCGAAGAAAATTACACCGTATGAAGATGTGAAAGATGTAATCAGAGAGCAACTTGCTCTGCAAGAGGGCACCAAGAAGAACGACTTCCGCACTGCAATACGCAATTTCACAAAGAAAGCGGACATTCAGGTCACATCTTCCACATATAAAGACATACCTGATATGATCAAGAAGGAAGCTACCAAGGCAATAGAGCTTGCAAAGCCTGGTGCGACCGGAACTCCAGGTACCACTGCGCCCAGAAGGTAATATCTACCTACTCCGCAAAAGCCGAGCGTGACCAAAAAGCACTGTTGGCTAGCCAACAGGGCTTTTTGACTCGGGGGCAACCATGCTGTCCCTCTACAGACTTATAACTCGTCAAAAATCGGCGGCTATTTTCGCACTAGCAGTAGTTGGTGCATAGTCCGCTTTCCACACGTAAGCGGGGTCATCGAAACTAGGTTCCCAACGGCTTGACTGTCTTGACGGAAGAGAATCACACGGCGCCGGTCTTTACGGTGCAGGTGTGGTTTCGTGTCGGCTTGCGCAAGGAACATGCTGATATCACGGGGTGTCGCATTTGCTCGAGCATATGCTCTTCGATTCCTCCAAGAATTTCAAGAAGGGCCAAAAAACGAGGCTTATAAGCAGCAAAGGTGAGTTGGAAAATGCGACGACCTGGACAGACTTCACCCACTACTGGCAACTTCTGTTCAGAGAACATCCTGATCTTTCCCTCAAGACACTGGGGGAGCCTTTCTAGGGAACCGCACACTCGAGCCAATAGAATGAGACAACTTGATTTCAACCTTAAACCTGGAAGGCACAGCCGCTAGGCTATTTCGCTTCGTTCCATACCTCGTCCATTTCATCAAGGGTCATATCCGTGATTGCACGGCCGGTCTGCCTTGCACGTTCTTCGATTCGGCGGAAGCGTTCTCCGAACCGCTTCAACATGCGACGCAGAGCTTCCTCAGGGTCCACGTCAACCCAGCGGGCTATGTTTACTATCGTAAAGAGCAGATCGCCTATTTCACTTTCTATTTCCTTGCGGTCGCCGCGAGCCAGAGCTGCCTCGAGTTCAGTAGTTTCCTCCTTTAACTTATCGACCACCGCCTTGATGTTTGGCCATTCAAACCCGGTTCGCGCCGCTCGCTTGCTGAGCTTCATAGCACGCATCAGAGCAGGCAAGCTGCTCGGGATACCGTCCAACACGGATTCGCGGTCGTCGTAACCTGGCTCGCAGCGCTTAATCTTTTCCCAATTGCTCAACACCTCCTCCACACTGGAAATCTCGACATCTCCGAAAACGTGCGGATGCCTTCGCTGGAGCTTCTCGCGAATAGCGCGACATACCTCTGCAATATTGAAGCGTTTTTCTTCGCTCGCAATTTGCGCATGAAGAACTACCTGCAAAAGCAGGTCACCGAGTTCGTCCTTCACTCGATCGTCATCTCCGGAATCGACAGCCTCAACGAACTCGTAAGTCTCTTCGATGACATAGCGTTTCAGGGACTCGTGTGTCTGCTGGCGGTCCCAGGGACAGCCCTCGGGAGATCTGAGTTTTCTAACTGTCTCAACAAGGGCAGCAAACTCTTGGCCGACCAGGTCTTTCATGTGTGGCACCTTTCTAAGTTTAGGCAGCGGTCTCAGAAGCACGAACTCTCAGGAATATTGTTTCACACGGAACGTCCTGCAGAAGTTCGGTAGCTATGGTATGTGCAATGTGATAATCACCCGAAATACTCTTAGTCACCCCAACAACTGCTAGATCAAATCGGCGGTGGCCGAAAATCTGCAAGAACCCGTGAACTGGATCTCTGACTCGTTCTATCCGAGTTTCCACGTTGACGGAGTACCTTTTTCCTATGCGCTGGGCTTCTTTTGAGCAGTCGGCCGCTGCGGCTTCAGCATCTGGCACTGGGGCATCTATCGGTTGCGTGCGAGGTATCGCGATCAGGTATATTAATTCCACGGTGGCCCGCATTCCCGCAACCAATTTGCAAGCATGTTCCAGCGCGTGCTGCCAGGCGCCGACTGCCGGCACCACTGCACGCCCGATAATCTGCTTTGCGTCCTCAGGTGAACCTCGCACTAGCGACACCTCGAAATCGGAGGATTCAGCGAGCCACATTCCCTCACTAAGTTCCATTTGCGGCAGGTTCGTAGCAGGCCTATCCAGGCTTGCTACAACGAAGTCTGCACCGAGCTGTTTCGCAAACTCCCAAAGTCCACCTGCCTCCGACCTTACGTGTTCGACGTGAACAAAGCTAGATAACCCTGTCTCACGAACCAGAGTGCGAGCCTCCTCAAGTGTAGATTGAGCCTCGGCTTCCCGTTCTGGCATAGGCGTGTCGAGAGGCAAGGTCCGCGGCACTTTAATTAGATCCACCACATGTATTTCGCAATTCTCACCTATTGCCAGCTTGTCTGCGAAGAATACCGCCCTGCGCCAATTACCCACAATGGGCACCACACCTGCAATTCGCGCTTTTCCGCGTTGGGGGGTCTTCTCGGCTAGTCTTAGCGCCGTTCTGGCCTCCTCTACGGTTGCGGCAATAGGAAGTTGCGCTCGTACAGCCGGAACGGCCTTGCCGATCTCCAGCAGCTCAGGAGACAGCTCTGCCACTATGATCTTTGCGTCGTGCGACGTGATATACCTGATGGCGTCGGCGAAGGTTTCGGCTCCATTCGGTGTAATCCGAGTAACTCCTGAGCAGTCGATTATTATCCCGTTGGGGTTATTCTCAAGTAACAACGCGGCCGCCGCTTGGATTGCCGGCCATATGTTGTGCTCTATTTCACCCCTTAGGGTTATGGTATCACCGCGAGCTTCTATGATCATGGATAACTACTTTTCCAAATAGTATCTTACGTTTGTAACCACTATGTCGCGCCTAAGCATAAGGGTAACCTTGAGAACGATGCCAGTCTGATTGTGTAGCAGCTTATGCCAGAACTTGGCGGGCACAAACTCAGGAAGAACTACGGTTACGACGTGGTCAGGCCTTTCCTTTTTCACTTCTTCCAAATACTTGATTACCGGCTCAACCACGGTTCGATAGGGCGACTCGAGTATCACAAGTGGCACCCCCAGCCCGTATTTCTCCCACCGCTCCCGGACAAGTGCCGTTTCGCTGGGATCTATCTCAATATAAAGTCCTCTGCAGTCGTGTGAGAGCGTTTTGGCGTATCGGAGTGCTTGCACAATACCTTTGTGAATACCAGGCGCCAGGACTATGGCCGTTGATCGCACTTCCGTAGGTTGCTGAAGATCCACTTCAGTGAGTCGAAGCTGATTTCCAAGCTCTATGTAGTGCTGATGGATCTTTTGAAGAATCAGAACTATCGTCGGTATCAGAAGAACTACTATGTATGAACCCGTGGGCACCGCCAAACCCAGCACGTGTACTTTTGGACCAGCGGTGAATTTCATCACGGCGACCACTAGTGCTACTATACCTGTAGCTATGGATCCGAACAAGCTTATTCCGGAATACAGCTTCCACCCGGGCTGCTTCAGCCTCCGCTGCCTCAGACTCATACTGAACTGGGAAAGCGTGAAAGACACAAACACCCCAACTGCGTATAGGGGTATTAGAGCGTGCGTATTGCCGCGAAATATCCAGATTAAGAATGCGGCCACTGCAGCCAGTGCAACTATCCCGTTACTATACACTAGACGGTCGCCAACGTTTGCCAACTGTCTGGGAGCAAAGCGGTCACGAGCAAGTATGGAGCTTAGCCTTGGAAAATCCTGAAACGCAGTGTTCGCCGCAAGAATAAGGATTGCGGCAGTCATTATTTGGATGAAATAGTAAAACCAGCTTCGGCCGAACACACCTCGAGCTATCTGCGAAACGACCGTCTCTATCGGACCGTGCGATTCCCCGACCCCAGGTAGCTCTGACGGAACTGCCTGATACGCCTGGGCAAGAACGGATATACCGATAAAAAGAAACGCCAATATGCACGCCATTATGACCAGAGTCGTCGCAGCGTTCTTGGACTCCGGCGGTTTAAATGCCGGAATGCCGTCGGCTACTGCTTCCGTACCTGTCATAGCCGCACACCCACCAGCAAACGCCCGCAACACCACAAACCAGAACGCCAGGCCAATAAGCGGTGTAGAACCCTTCGGAAACGTTTCGTGGATAGGATGAATTTCAGCACCGGTCACAAGCCTATAGATGCCCACCAGAATCATTGCACCCACACCAAATATGAACCCATACGTGGGAATGGCAAAAAGGGTGCCCGATTCACGCAGTCCGCGCAGATTTACAAGGGCTACTAAACCGATAGCGGCTACGCAAAGCCCGATCCTGTTAGGAGCCAAGCTGGGAAAGGCAGATATTATAGCGGCAATTCCTGACGCCGTGCTTACGGCCACCGTCATTACGTAGTCGGTTAGAAGCGCTGCCGCAGCAACAAGCCCCACAGTGGTACCGAGATTTTCCTTGGTTACAATGTAGGCGCCGCCGCCCTGAGGGTAGGCGAATATTGTCAACCGGTAAGACACAACTACGATGCCTAGCAACGCCACTATTGCAAGCGTTATGGGCACAACCATCTTCCACGCAATAGCTCCTGCGCCGACCAAAGCGAATGCCAGTAGGATTTCCTCAGTGGCGTATGCGTTCGAGGAAACGGCATCAGATGCGAAAACTGGCAATGCAAGAAACTTGGGAAGACGTTCGTGCTTCTGCCGAGCTGTCTCAAGCGGACGCCCAAACAACACCCGTCTAATCAAAGTAAGCAATTCTACTGCCCCCAAACAAGGAATCACCAGGATACATCCATCCTGGTGACTGCCAATCTAGTCTAGCACGCCTCAAGGCAAATGTCATGCTGACCATACATATTGCGCGCACCGCATTTTCCAGGAAGAGCGGTTCTCACAGTGGGATACCCGAGCGTAAGCCAGCATATGCAAGAGCGCAATGCAGCACGGCAAGGAATACCCCAAGCTTATCACCCGCCGCACTGTTATCAGCGCCTCGGCCAAACTGGAACGTTTAAAAAGATCTTGTATTGCTACGTAGCCGGTCTCAACTCTATGTGCCGCTGCACGGCGCAATCTAGTTCTTTTCAGGTTGCACCAAAGGTCGGACCCATATGTTTCGGAATCGCACGGGACAGCCGTGGTCTTGTAGTCGAATGGGTCCAGGCTCCTTCGGATCGCTCATTGAAGCTCCAGGTGTTGGGCGAGGAATTTCAACGTTCTCGTGAATCCAAACACCGTTTTGTAGCACTGACATCCGCGCGTTGGCAATCTTCTTTCCGCTTTCGTCGAACCTGGCCGCGTGGAAGAAGATATCGTACGTCTGCCAATGCTCCGGCGGTCTGCACGCGTTGACCATCGGCGGCGCGATGCTATATATGGCACCGCAGTCACTTGCCCCGGGTGTCAGACCGTAAGAGTCGAGTATTTGAACCTCATAGTTCCAACCTTGTAGAAATACCCCGCTGTTGCCCCTGCCCTGGCCACGCGCATCGGGCATTAGAGGAATCCAAAACTCTACGTGAAGCTGACAGTCCTTGAAAACCTGCTTACTGCAGATATCACCACCGCCTGCTATCATATAGCCGTTCTCAACTTTCCAATTGGCGGGACTTCCATCACAAGATTGCCACTCAGACAAGTCCTTGCCATCAAAAAGCACTATTGCGTCGGCGGGTATCGCCTCGTCCCTCTTGAACAGCTCCGCAGCCTGTGCACCAGTCGAGGGACACCACACGATTAAGACAGATATGGCAGTTAGAATCGATAAACGTTTTAACACTGCACTCGCGCCTCCTTTCACCTCAAATATGGTTTTGATCATATCGTGCATTATTCGTCTATCCCCTTTGTTCCTGCAGGAAAGAAAGTGACTCAGCAGAGCCATTCACAGAGATCCTGCGGCGAGTTCCGCGCATGCCCATCGTCCATTGCTCTTGCAGGTGTTTATTCTCCGTTCGGCGAAAGCTGATTTTAGTTCTTTCTCGCCGCCAAAACCGACGCTGCACCTGGGAGGAAGACTAATATGCCATATCGCGGTCTTGAAAGATACACCTACGAACGCAATTTCGGCTGCCGAATATCGGACCGCTACACATACAAGGGTTGGACGCTACTGGTCCTGGAAAACGAATTGCTGAGGATAGAGATTCTGCCCGAAAAAGGATCCGACATATGGTCGTTTCTCTACAAGCCTTACGACATAGATTTCATGTGGCGCACCCCACAAGGTCTGTGCGAGAGGGCGCTGTACGTTCCCACGATGTCCTCGCCAGAGGGCAATTTCATGGACTTCTACGAGGGAGGCTGGCAAGAAATTGCTCCCTCGGGTGGTGAGGGCTGCAATTATAAGAATGCCCTATATGGACACCACGGGGAAGTGTGGAATTTGCCCTGGAAGTGCACCATTGAACGCGACGAACCGGAAGAAGTTATAGTGAAGCTCACTTGCCGGTTGTTGAAGAGTCCCTTGGTCATTGAGAAACGTCTGACCCTAAGCGAAGGTGAGCCCATTCTTCATATTGATGAGACAATTACTAACTGTTCGGAGGAACTCATCGATTTTATGTGGGGTCATCACCCAACCTTCGGCGCCCCATTTCTCAATGAGAACTGTATCGTCGACATACGCGCCCGGCGAATAGCAGTGCACTCCTTCCCGGAAGACGAAAACCGGAGGTTCGAACGGGGGCAGGTCTTCGACTGGCCGAAAATGGTTACCAGATGGGGTGAGGTTGTTGACGGAAGCCGAATACCCCCACCGCAGTGCAAGGGAAGTGATGAGCTGTGTTTTCTGGACGTAGAAGAAGGATGGTACGCACTGACCGACACAGTCAGAAAAGTGGGATTCGCCCTAGAGTGGGACCTGGCAACTTTCCCCTACGTGTGGTTCTGGCAAGTGTTCGGCGGAGGAACCGGTTGGCCCTGGTATGGACGCACCTATAACTGCGCCCTCGAACCGTGGTCGAGCTATCCCCAATTTGGGCTGACGCGTGTAATACAAGAGGGCACTCAGAAGACTTTAGAGCCTGGCCAGCGCATGACGACTTATCTAAAAGCAATTGCGTATTCCGGAATAAGCCGCGTAACAAAGGTGGAGCAAGGCAGGGTGATTCCGGCGTGATCGTTAGCGCCAGCCGCAGAACAGATATTCCAGCATTTTACGCGGAGTGGTTCATAAATCGAGTTCGTGAGGGCTACTGCTGCGTCCCTAACCCTTTCAACCCTCAGCAGGTAACGCGAGTCTCGCTTAGACAACAAGACGTCGACGTAATAGTTTTCTGGACGCGCTACCCTCTGCCAATGATGGAGTATCTGCACGAGCTTGATGTTCGAGGCTTCCGATACTACTTCCTCTTCACGCTCACCGGATACCCGCGCTTTCTGGAGCCGCACGCGCCCACATCCGAACAAGCAATCTTGGCATTCCGCAAACTTGCACAAGCTATCGGGCCTGAACGTGTCATTTGGCGGTATGATCCGGTCATCTTGAGCAATCACACCCCGTTCGAATACCACACTGTAAATTTCGAACGGCTGGGCGGTGCTCTCGAAGGGTACGTAAAACGCGCGATAATAAGTTTGATGGACGACTACAAATCGGTAGCACTTCGCCTAGACCGCTTGCGCGCAGACGGATTCCATTACTTATCTCACCCGGAAACCGAACCGGGGTTTGCCGAAATGGTGCAATCCATAGCCGCTTCTGCGCGGCGGCACGGCATAGAACTGGTGAGCTGTGCAGAGGAAGTAGACATGGCCACTTTGGGCGTGCAACCGGGCAAGTGTATAGACGATCAACTCATAGGCCGCATATTTGGTATCGAGGTTACTCACCAGAAGGATCCAGGACAGAGAAAAGCCTGCCGGTGTGTGGTTAGTAAAGACATCGGAGTGTATGATACCTGCCGCCACGGATGCACATACTGTTACGCAACCGGCTCGGCCGTGAAGGCCTTTGAACACGACCCGGGTTCTCCCTCACTTGTCGGCCACTATGATTGCTGAGCTTTCGACGAAGCGGAACTTGTCTCCCGCCTCCCACACTGCGCTGCCTCAGCCAGGTATGCACTCCAGCAATCGAGCCGAATGTGCCGGCAACCGTACATTGATCGAGGTCAACCTGCCCAAGTTTTCGTCCGTCCAGAAATCCCTTACAACTGATGTCTGCTTGAGTTTGCATGCAAAATCCTTAGGTTGATCAGCCCAGTTAAATAGGCAGATCATTTCCTTGTTGCCCAGATCAGTTCTGCCTATCTCGAGTGAGTCGTCCGAAAAGTTCGCGGCGCGCCCGGTGGGGGGAAGCATTTTCCGTAGCATCTTCAGCTTTTCAGGCGACAGCCTAGGCAAATCGTCACCTGAGAGCAACGAACCGCCCGATGCGTAAACTGCTGTAGCGTGGAATCGGAATTCGTCGTCTGTGAGATCGCCTGACAGGACGACACAGTCCGGGTCGTTCCACCACACCTTTCCATTCATCCATGAGCGCATCAAGTTCTGCCGAGCTGTTTCTCGGAAACTCTGCCATGACCGCCCGATGTCGTTGGACGTTCGATTGGCCTGGAATATACCCATTGATGGCCACAAAGGATGGTTGCCGGCCAGGAGGAAACTCCAGTCCGACCCCCTTTGTATTGCCCTCATACCCATTCTGTAAGCGCGAATGCGCGTCGATTTCGGATCCCAACGTCGACACCCGTGCATTGCGCCCCAAAAGCATGCGTCCAGCTTGAAATACTTGATGCCCCACTCGAATCTTAGAGTGTTGAAAAGCTTCACGAAATGGGACTGAACCGCAGGGTGCGTGCCGTCCAGTGCATACCAAGGTCCTGAAGACCATCCCCCGAATGTCACCCGATCTGAGCGAAGTGGCAATCCCTCATCGTCCTTCACAAACCAGTCAGGATGCTCTCGGAACAACCGCGAATCCTCTTGGGCGACGAAAGGTGCCAACCAGATGGCAGGCTCGAAGCCGCGATCGCGGATCTCAGCTATAACGCGTTGTATATTCCCGCCGAATGCTTTCCCAGATTCCAACCAGTCGCCTATCGCAGCTTGATAGCCGTCGTCAATCTGAATGTACCGAAGCTCCGGCAGGTTCTTGGATATGAATTCAAGGTTCGAGAGCACGTTCTCAGCAGTTACACTGGGACCAAAGCAGTACCAGGAGCACCACCCGGTCGGCGGTTTCTCGGGCAATCCGTCCGGCCGAAAACCCTCTCGCAAGAAGTCTGCGAACTTGTTCAACACCTGTTCTCTATCAGAGCCGGTAAGAAAAACAAAGTCTTCCAGGTACCATACCTCGCCAGGGTCGATTGCAATATCCTCGCATTCGACAACGATCTGAACTCTATCCGGCGTAAGGTGAAACTTGCACGTATAGTTGAACGCCGTATAGAATCCCATAAGTAGATGCTCAGCGCTCGGGGGCGACAACATAAGCATCCAGTATACGGTCGTCGCACCTTCCTTGCCGGGCAATTTGTAGTGGTCCCGATCCGAATAGTTTCCCACGTTTACAGGATGCGCAATGGTTCCGGCAGTTAGGCTGATGTGGGTGAAGCCTTCACCATAGATCTTTGTATTGCCCGGAAGACCGTGTTCAAAGTCACCAAGAATGATTTCGCGTATTCGAACTGCTCTGCTTCCTTCATTTGTCAGCCGCGTGCGGATACGCTCAAGCTCGCATTCTCTAATCACACTGATTCGCGCTTCTGGAGCGTCAGACGGGTCCGTGAAGATCATTACAGGTTCAAAACGGCAGATGTCATCGAACGTAAGCATCGCTACCTCTCAAAAACAACATACACGCCGGTTTCTTCTGTTCGGAAACGTGAAATGATACTCCCAAAGAGATTCACAGTAAAGTTCAATGTAGGGTCTTCTTAGGTCTGAGCGCTACCGACAATGACCACCGAATCGGCTCGGATCTGACGCTCCCCATCAGCGTTTGTCTCTAGTGTTCCTGCAACGCTGACTCTGGAACCAATGCGCACGTTCTGCATCGGCCCTACAACACGTAACCCGCAAGTGCGGTCGTCCGTTGTAAGGTAGAAACAGTCTGCGAAAACACCACTCACCAAAGCGTTCGCAACCCCAACGCAATCTCCATCCCGCTTGGTTCTAATGTCAGATAACGGTGTTGCTTTACGAAATACGAATAGGGTTATGGTAGCCCGTGGGAGCGTCGTAACAAATTCCGCCGGCGAGATGCTGCCTGTGAGGTCTGTCGTCACCCAGTCAACGAGCGGCGGGGAGGTGGCTGGGGGGTCGTTTCGGTCGAATAAGCTTGTAACCCCGTTGAGGTTCTGCAAGCGCAGTTGCAGTATACGGCTCGCTTGCCCAAAACCCTGTAGTTCTATTCGAATGGGCTTATCGAAATCATTAGAAAAATTCAGGCACCAAATGCACAGTTCCTGAGTCTGGGAATTCCACGTAGTATAAAGTCGCAGATTTAGACCGTCTGAGTAGCTATCTATCAAACGCTCGCCCCAGTACTTCAGCGCCATCTTGAAAACTTTGTACTGCGGCGTTTCGGTGCCGTCGACACACCAAGCCGGGTAACTCCAGTAATTTGCTGCGAAAATGCCAAGATCCGCAAAGGTGAATAGAGTCTCCGCCAATCCGAGCGCCTGTGAAACGCGCCTAATTTCAGTACTACCCTCCCACTCCCAGCTACTGGGATTATACTCGCTCACCATGAGCGCTATGTTCTGAGGGCTGCGTCCATTGCGCAGGATGCTCGCGATGACGTTCGAATATACGGCTTGCTGTTGCGCTTTGATGTAGCGCAGACCAGCCTCTGCACTTGACGGACTGTCGCCATAGTTGTTCGCGTAGGTTCTCAATGGTCCGTAAGGATGGTATGCTATGAAATCGACAGGTATGCTGTGGTCCGCAAGCACTGCATCGAGTGTTGCCAGACTTGGATTTGGAGCCAGCATGCAGGGCCCCAGTTTTATTTCCGGATCCACAGCCAGCATCGCCTGAGCAAGCTCTTTGTAACGGGCTGCATACGTAGGACCGTCAAGACTATACCTGGGCACGTTCGGGGTCGACCAGGGCAAAGGTACTTCCGGCTCGTTTCCGATCTCCCAGTAGATCACTTTAGGCGTCGAGGGCTCTCCTCTATCGAGAAGTTTGGGCTTTGTGCCCCAGTTGATTGAATCGAGAATCGCTTGGTCCTCCGGGGGTAGCACGTCGCCTTGGCGATAGGTGGGCAAAATAAAGTTTATGTAACGCACCCAATCGGCTGCTAACTGCTTGAGAGTTTCTATGCTCGTATCCGTATAGTAGAACCGGCCGTACCCTGAGGCAGAAAGCGGACCAATTCCTCTGACATTGGCTGTTACCAGTGGTATAGATCGGTGATCTCGAATCAGCCTCATCCACTCTAGCGTCGTGTGCACATTAGGACCAGGAACCCCTGTATGTCCTACGCCCTGTCCCGAAAGATCTTTCCAGTTATACGTGTCGGCGTCCAATCCGCCCGCGATCCCTCTAGCGCAGGTATCATACAGCACATCCCAGGTTTTCGCCCAAATTTGAGGACCGAAACCGTAGTGTGTTGCATTGCCCACAACCCCTTTGTACATGGGCTTCCCTGCTAAGTTAGTATCTATTGTGTGACTGGCCATTAAGGTTGCAATCACGGCCGGTTCTCCAAATTGGGAGGGACACACTCCTGGTGACGGATTCCAAGCTCTGGCTTTGAAGCTGTAAGTCATACTTCCTGCAAGACCCTTTACTGTGGTGGTTCGCCAAGCATCTTTGGTTTGCCAACACGGAGCAGGACCAAGGCTACCGTCCGCCTGGACATAGTTCTTGCCATCGTAAGCCGGAGATATACGGATACAGAATAGGTCGTCGCTAGAATCCTCAGGATTGATTGCGACCTTCACAGTGTCGACTGTCGGTTCAGACACGAGAGGAGATCTGGGCACAGCTGCTTGCGTAGTACAGGGTGACGCCACGACGTCGAACTCATAGGGATTGTCAGCCCAGCCGATTTTTACTCCGCCGGCTTCCTCCGCCCATATGTCTGCGTCGTTTGTAAGCGGGTTAGCTGCCCAAGCGGGAAGTGCCTTGAACGTCCACGTTATAGTTCGCGACCCTTTGCCTCCGCTCGCCTTTCCACTATTGGAAACGCTGCAGGATATAGGGGTTATGTAGGTTACGCCGCCCCAGGCGCTCGTGTTGTACCCCCAACGCCCACCATTAACTGCGTTGTCAAGCACCCAAGTGCCGCCATATTTTGTTATAGTGGCGTCTGACGTTCCCCACGCCATATAACCACGTCCCTTATTGGGATCCCCGCCCGCTTCCGTGAAGTTAAACAGCACACGTACGCAGATTATGTGATCGTAGCCGCTGGCATCTGATACCGAGGTGCTGACTGCATAGATAGTAGTTCCGTCTGCGACAACTGGATTCGCGCTCAGTGTGGGATACACCTCCACCACCGGCACTGAAGCATATCCCGAGGTGCTCAGAAATGTCCCAGCCCCGATCCAAACAAGAATTCCTAAGAACCGAACAAGATAACTCGCGGCATTTAGCATATGTAATCACCTCGAACCCGTGACAATATCTTCTTATGCCAAAATCTCTTTGCTCGAATTTGAGTATACCATAACCAACTGTCTGGAACAACCCTACTGGACTCACTGTTCGTCTACACCAACGCACGCCGACTCAAAGTCTGCTATAATTGCATTATGCATCGTATCGAGAGAATAAGCGCCCACAGTGTCGATCTCCCCCTTCGAGAGCCATTTGAGACCGCCCAGCGACGTGCCACCACCTCGCCAACAGTGGTAGTTGAGCTTGTATCCGGCGATGTCATAGGCTATGGTGAAGCGACACCGGTGAAGTACGTTACCGGCGAGAACATCGAGTCCGTGCAGCATGACGTGGCGGCCGCTGCCGAGGCTCTGACGGGAGCACCGCTTAACGAATATCGGCTTGCGTCCCGAAAGCTCGCCGAAATCCTTCCCTATGGGAAATCTGCCAGGGCGGGGGTGGAAATGGCAATACTGGATGCCTTCTGCAAGGTCCTTCGCGTCCCGATGTATGCTTTTCTTGGCGGTGCCGCTATTCGAATCGAGACCGATGTCACGATACCTATATGCCCGCCAGAGCATGCAGCTGAGCTCGCAACTGAGCTCGCAGCCAAAGGCTTTCGGCAGTTCAAGGTGAAGGTTGGCAAAGATCAGGCTGAAGATTTGGAGCGTGTGCGAAGAACGGCAGAGGCCGCTCCGCAGTGCGTGTTTAACATCGATGCTAACCAGGGGTTCGAGCCTCAACAGGCGGTCGATTTCGTTAGAAAGCTGCAAAGCGTTGGGATTCAGGTGCAACTAGTTGAACAACCCGTCCACGCAAGTGATCTGGAAGGTATGCGGTACGTGGCAGAACACGCAGGCGTTCCAGTGTTTGCTGATGAGGCAGCCCAGACACCTGCCGACGTAATAGACATTGTCCGATGTGGAGCCGCCAACGGCGTGAATGTGAAAATCCAGAAGGCCGGTATGGTCGGCGCGTTGGAGATAAAATCTATCTGCCGAGCAGCAGGGCTTGGCCTGATGTTCGGCTGTATGCTGGAATCCAAAATCGGTCAATCGGCGGCTGCTCACATAGCTTGCGGCACTGGCGCATTTACCGTATTCGATCTGGATTCAGACCTTTTGATAGCAAACCAACCGGTTAAGGGAGGCGTGGAGCGTCACGGTCCAACGCTGCGCGTATCAGACCGGCCTGGCCTTGGCTGCGAAATACTGAAAAGTGCGCTTTAGACCTTCCTCAAATCCCACCAACGGTTCGTAGCCCAGCACTTTTCTTGCGCGCGATATATCGCTGTGGGAATACCGCACCTCGCCGACTATGGGAGGATCGTGGACTATTCGCACTTCCTTGCTTGACAGCGCTGCCAAGCGTTGGGCAAGCTCGTTAACAGTTATGCTTTTCTCACTGGCTATGTTGAAAGCCCCTCCGACTGCACCGGCAGCCTTACAAGCCAAATAATTGGCACGTGCGACATTCTCCACGTATACAAAGTCGCGGGTTTGCTCACCATCACCGTATATGTGAATGTCCTGACCTCTGAGTATCCGGTCGATGAACTTAGGTATTACTGCCGCATATTGCGAGGCCGGATTCTGGCGCGGCCCGAAGACGTTGAAATAGCGAAGTCTTACCGTTTCCACACTATAGACTGTGTGAAAGACCGACATATAATATTCCCCGGCGATCTTCGACGCACCATATGGGGATAGCGGTGCAGGAATCGTGTCCTCGCTTTGCTTTACCTTACCAGTGTCGCCATAGATAGCACATGACGAGGACATCACTACACGCTTTACAGAGTTTTTCTTGGAAGCGATCAGGACATTGAGCGTCCCCGTTACGTTGACCTCGTTTACGTACTGAGGTTCTTCGAGAGACTTTACTACAGACACCTCCGCTGCCAAATGCAGCACATAGTCGACACCTTTCGTACTTGACTCCAACGCCGCGAGGTCCCTGACATCGCCGCGAATCACATCTATATCGTTTTTTACAGTTGCAAGATTATCTAGCGTTCCTGTGGAAAAGTTATCGAACACCCGAACGTCATGGCCCTCGCTGACCAGTAGCTCGACTACATGGCTTCCAATGAATCCTGCTCCCCCGGTAACGAGAAACTCACTCACCTTGATTACTCCGCAATCGATTACTTCGTTGGTTTTCGAGCAACAATCACTGATTGGGCGGCTCAGTTTTAGCCCCCAGTTCGAAGAAGACTTTTTGTTGTTCGCGTGTCCAGCTTCGCCTGTCGCCGAAAGAATAAACTCTTATCGCGGAATGGGGTTGAATTGGGCATGCATTTTCACATATCCCGCATCCGACGCACTTGTACTCATTAACAAATGGCCGTTTTACTCCGTCAACTTCTTTCCAGTAGATAGCGTGGTACGAGCAGTGCTCATCGCAAACCAGACACTTGCGATCCGAGTTCCAAGCTATGCATTGAGACCTGTCAATAACGGCCCGTCCAATGTAGATGTGTGACTTTTCGGAGATTTCGAACGGTTGTATCGCCTGTGAGGAACATACTTGCGAACACAGGTTGCAGTTTTGTGTGCATTCACCCAACCGGGGGATAAGAACTGGAGTCCAAAGTCCTGCGAGACCCGCCTCAGCAATGGCAGGCTGAAGCCCTCCGGTTGGGCAAACCTTCATACACTCGCTGCAGCGAATACACCTGTTCAGGAATTCTTCCTCCGGCAAAGCCCCAGGCGGCCGAATCAGAAACTCGCTGGAAGTCTTGACCCCTCCGGTGCGACTTGTCTTTGCCGCTGCGTTAGTCCGCGCGAGAATAGCCAGCAAGAGCCCTGAACCTAGAGCCTGTAACACGTGTCTGCGTCGAAGATTCAAAGTCGACCGATATCCCTCAGCCCGCAGTGAAGGCACGATTTTCGTCGCTAGCGTAGGACACACCTGAGTGCAGTCATAGCAGTATATGCACTCCGTAGCTTGATACTCCCGTGGGTTATCATAAATTGCGCCCATCTTGCATTCTGAAACGCATTTTGCGCAGCTGTTGCACCTGCCGCCGACCTGCCTTCTTATCATAGATATTTTTGAAACAAAGGCCAGCAGCGCACCAAGCGGGCAAAGATTCCTACACCAGTAGCGCCGCGAGATCGAGTTCAGGGAAATGACGACAATAAGCACCAAGGCGGATAGGAAGTTCAGACGGAAGAAATATTGAACGTCGCGTGGAATCAACAGGCTTGCAGTTAAAAAGCTCAATCTTTGTTCGATCAAATCCCACTGACTGAACGAGCGTAGCCCCAATTGCGCTACCGGAAACAGTACAAACGTAAACGCGCGGGTGAGGATGGTTATCGGGTCAGCTAAATATGCAATCTGTCCGCCGAATAGAGAAGCGCTCAGTATTACGATCAGCAAATAATACTTCAGTTGCCTGGTCTTAGTTCGATCTGCGGTACCTCCTCGGCGCGGCCGCTGGGCGCCTCTAAAGAATACCTTGTCGGCAATATCCAGGCAAACGCCGAGTGGGCAGATCCACCCGCAAAAAAACCTTCCCGCAAGCACCGTAAGCACTACCACAGGCAGTGCATAAATCAGCATCACCGGCACGATTTGTCTAGTTGAAAGCATCACAGTCAACCCAGCCAGAGGGTCGATCCGAAAGTAAGTGTCCACAGGGGCCTTCGACAGCAGCGCTATGCGTTTCGTGAGCGGGTCATATTGGCCGACCGTGAGGAGAAACAAATACACGAAGGTAACTAGTGAAAGAATCTGCACCAATCGGCGCAGATATTTCATGGAGACGAACTGGGATACTCGCTGGCTCATCGGCGGCACACCTTACACAGCCTTGGCAACCGCCGGGTTTATATTCCCAATACCCATCTGTGCCGCGATTAGTATGTGAGCTACATCCTTAGGTTTGAGTCCGAAGAGCGTCGCCCCGTACGCATCTACTGCGACCGGATCAGTCCCGACAATCACTTTGTCCACTTCGCGGGTCCGACCAGGTCCCTTTGGTCCGTTAGTAAGCAGAATACGGGTAGCGTCTAGGACTGTCAGGTCAGCCCGTACGGCGGTTGCGTAGTCGGCTATGCATTGTTCAAGCGACGCACTTTGATGCCAAGCCTGTCGATCCCAATTGCAGCCCATCAAGTTCTTAAGCCCTAGAGTAAGCCTGGTGGCGGAGTGAGTCTTGGCAACAGGAACGTTTATGAAAACGTCCGCTTCAATGATGTCCTTTGCCAGAGTGTCCGATGTCAGCAGCTTTCCCTTCGGAATCTCGATGGTGCGATAGTCGGATTCCTGCTGAACTGCTTTCACTTCACCGCCGGCTTTCTCCACAGCTTCTCTAATACCGGTAAGACCGAGCACCGCTTCAGCAGGTCTGTCGATAACGTGATCCATCACCACAACCCTGCCCGCTCCTGCGGCTTTACATAGTTGCACAAGTTGCGCGACCACTTCGGGGTTTGTTGTCGCTGCGGATTCAGGAGGCCGATTCCAAGCGATATTGGGTTTTATAACTACGAAGTCGCCCTTCCTTACGAACTTGTCAATCCCGCCTATGGCTTCGATGGCTGCCTGCGTATTCTTCGATGGGCCCTTTCCCGAGGCAACAACTATTCCATCCACCGACAGCTTTGGCTTTCTTGGTTTGGATGCACCAAGACCTGCCTGACCGTTTTTGCTGCACCCGCTGACGAATAAAGATGCTCCTAAAGCGGCAACAACTTCCAAAAATTCGCGTCTGCTGAATATCTTCATATTAACGTCCTCACAAAGATTACCGACTTGGTATCAGCTTCGAGATAGCATCACTGAACATAGTCACATCTTTTTTCGCCCGATCCTGAGCGTAGAACGCAGACACGGTACCGAAGTATTGACGTTTCACAAAATAGAGGGTTACGTTCGGTTTTGTGACTACAAAGAAAGTGGTTCCGGAGGATTTGCTCGCAGACTTGACGTTGTTTTCCTTTTGCCAGTACTTCAGGAAATCGGCCGCTGCCTTTTCAGACTTCATTGTGTGCACTGTCACTTCGACGTAGTCCTTGTCGCGCTCATACATTTGACGAGCCGCGTCGATAACCCCATTTTTTGTATAAAGCTCGTATCCGCCATCGTAGATTTTCGACAGCTCATCGCCCTTGGCATAAACCAACGACCCAGGCACCGTTTTGAATCCCTTGACTGCATTAGCGGCCGGCAGCAGCTTTTGGACAAGAGGAACTTCTGCGGCAGTTAACATCCCTGTAATTCCCAACAAAAGTAGGAGCAGGAGTCGTTTCAATTGGCACCCTCCGATGAGTGGTTCGTCATATGTTCCCGTAGCATATTTCCATTCTACGAGACCCGCCAGAATATATCAACATAACATATCAGTTAACGTAGTTTTGGTATAGTTGACAAGTTATGAACTATAAACTAAATTACGAATATGGAAGAAATAAAACGTTATAGAAAGGAGAGCCCCGCATATGCAGATAAGGAGATCCATGAGCTTCGTGTTATTGCTTCTTCTTACCACACTTTTTCCACTTATGTTGACTGCTCAAACCGCGGCATACCAATGGACGCAGCCAGTTGCCATCTCCCCGCCAAGCGATAGTGAAACTTCCATTCCAAGGATAGCCGCCGCTTCGGATGGGAGAATCCTAGTTGTCTGGCGTCGGAAGTTTCCTGATTGGCGGTTGTTCTACAGGGAGCGTTCATCCAATGGTATATGGGGACCTGTGGAAACGGTCAGCGTTCCGTGGTCCGAAAGGCCAGACATTATTCAAGATCCGCAAGGCAGACCTCATATGTTTTACGCCGGCACAGGTTTGGGCGGCAAGACAGACTTGTTTGAGGCGGTCAGATACTCAACTGGTTGGGTTGTAACTCAGTTCACCTATACTGACACGATCGATGAAGACTACGCAAGGTTAGGTGTTGACTCTCTAGGTCGTATGCACCTAGTATACACGAAGAACCGCGACGTATACCACCGAGTTTGGAACGGGACATGGTCGCCAGAAACATATTTAGGCACCTGTGATAATCCGTATTACCATCGCCCGGATATTTCCATTGCTCCAGACAACACGGTTCACGTAACCTGGGAGACTAACACCGCTGTTTATTACCGGAAATTCAACGGCTCTACGTGGCTACCGCAGAAAGTAATAGGTACCACTACAAATTTCTTTGCTTATGGCAAGGTTGCCGCTGTTTCGGCAACCGACATTGTTGTTGTGACTTTCGACCAGCTTTCTAATGCGGTTCTCAAGTGGACCTGTTCCAAGGACGGCGGCAATACTTGGACGACGCTAACCTATCTAAACGACGGACACTATCCTAACTTAGATGCACGGAACGGAAACGCCCATTTAGTCTTTCAATGGCCCGGTGGGAAGACCATCGGTTATCGCCGATGGAACGGCTCCAGCTGGTCAACACCGGAGCGGGCAACACCCGAAACTGTATGGCAGGGTTGGCCCGATGTAGTCGAAGATGTTTTCGGGAACGTTCACGTAGTACTGGATTATAATTCGAGCCGAATTCACTACGTAACAAGCGCTCCGGACGTTTTCCCCCCGCAGCCAGTAACTGCACTGTCTGCTGCAGAAGGCGATGGATCAGTCCGACTTAACTGGACAAATCCTCCTGATCCCGATTTTCAGGGGACTATGATACGGATGAAGGTAGGTTCCTATCCCAACAGTCCTACTGACGGGACGCTTGTCGGAGACTACAGCGGTGAACCTGGCTCTACGGGTTCGTGTTTAGTTACTGGGTTGACCAACGGTACTACTTATTATTTCGCAGCATTCGCTCACGATTCGATACCGAACTATTCTGCACCAGCATATGTTAGTGCAAAGCCACACCGGCTTACCTGCTTTGAAGCCAAGCAGCTAAGCGACAACACATGGGTCAGTTTGACCAATAAGGTGGTTACGTACACTTCACTGAGCCAAGGCTTTACGTATGTTCAAGATCTTGATAGGGCAGCAGGGATTAGAGTAGCTACGGCTGTTTCAGGCATATCGGTGGGAGACTTGGTTACGGTTCAGGGAAACGTGACGACGCGGGTGTTGAACGGAATTCCGTCAGAACGGCAAATCTCTTCTGCTGTCATATCTAAGACCGGGCAAGCAAGTGTGAGACCTTTGGGATTGAAATGCTCTTCAGTGGGCGGCGGTCCTGCTGGCTCTCTTGTTCCGGGCGTGGTAGGCGGAATTGGCCTAAACAATATCGGTTTGCTAGTGCGAATAGCTGGTAAAGTAACAGCAAAGGTGAATGACACCATCTGGGTGGACGATGGAAGCGGCGTGATTGACCCGACTGGCAAAAAAGGTGTTTTAGTAAAGTGCCCCGACATCAATATTCCTGTGAACGTTGGTGCTAAGGTAAGTGTATGCGGCGTGGTCGAAGGCAGTATTCCTGTCGGATACCCTGGCAATAGGCGGCAGATAAGAATTCGCAGCTACGCAGACCTGCGTTCTTATTAAATCTGAGGGCACTTTGAGAAGAAAAGCGTGCCAAATCGCTTTGGCACGTGAAACCGCGGTGGATCAAACAGCGGTGGAGACCAGGCCTGAAACTCCTTCGGTGGCGGTGACAAATCTATCCGGAAGAGATTTAGCCGCCACCTTTCTCCTGCCCTCGGCTTCGTCTTGCCTAGTGACTTGAAAGGGATCGCGATCTCTGCGGTCCATCCTCGGTCCAAATCGGTGCGATCATCGATTGTACCATCTACCAACACTTCAGTTTTCACACCCTCGCAGTTCCAGCCGAAATCGGTGCCCTCACCTGGACCAATTCCATCTGGGTTTACTATGTAAGCATCAAAAACAACGTTTCTCGGACTTACGTTGAACTCGAAGTAGTGGTGCAGACTGCATTCTGGGTCTATAAACGCCTCGACTACTTCTTCGCGGTATATGAGATCGTCGCGTTGGTTCATCGTACCCCAGATGTCGGTGTCGACGCTTTCGAATCCGATGAAAAGGTAATTCTCGTCCCAGCATAGGCGAGCCGTTGTCGGTTTTGTGCACTTCCCGCCGGTAACTGCCTCTACCAATTCCACCCGCGGAGCGATCTGCCAAGCTTCATCGTCAAGCTTGCCGTCTATAGCTGGCGCCTTTTCAACAAATGGGCAGACGTAAACGGGCGGAGCCTGTTGCTGGGCAAGGACCGCAGTAAGTAGAATGGGCACTATCATTAGCAACCTCTTATTGATTACCAGGTGTGGAACATTCTATCATAACTAGACGTTGGCACAAGTATTGTCTCCGGAGGTAACTGTTGCAAATCCTGAGTGACATAGCAGAGGATCTCAAACTAATCCGCCGAAGAAGGCCTCTCGTTCACAACATCACAAACTACGTGGTAATGAACGAGACTGCTAACGCCATACTGTGCATTGGCGCTTTGCCAGTAATGTCCCACGCGGCAGAAGAGGTCCAAGAGATGGTAAGTATTGCCGATTCGTTGGTTCTCAACATAGGCACGCTCTCGCCAGAGTGGATCGATGCAATGGTCGCAGCCGGCAAAGCCGCGAACAAGAAAGGTATACCCGTGATACTTGATCCGGTTGGGGCTGGCGCAACGCGCCTTAGAACCGAATCCTGCAGAAGGCTTCTATCAGAACTCCGCGTTGCCATAGTAAGAGGAAACCTTGCTGAGGTGGCGTCTCTTGTGGGGATTGCTTCGGAAGTGCGCGGCGTGGAGTCGATTGCCGCGGATAACTCACCGGAACGAGTTGCTCTTGCTTTGGCGGAAACATACGGCTGCACTGCTGCACTGACAGGACCTATAGACTTCGTTTGCGACGGCAGCAGGCTTGCGAGTATCGCAAACGGCCACCCGTTGCTTGCAAAAGTTGTCGGAACAGGATGCATGTCTACGGCCGTAGTCGGAGCGTTCGCCGCTGTCCAGACAGATCCATTCGCCGCCTCCATTGCAGGGCTGACAGCATTTGGAATCGCCGGTGAAATCGCTGCGTCTGCATCAGGGGATCGGCCGGGAACTTTTCACGTCGAGCTATACAACGCGCTTCACTCACTTACCGAGGATGATATATACTCGGCTGCCAAAATCGACGTATCGGACGTTGGTCGGTGACGCAGCGCGTGAGCAACCTGGCGATTGGCAAGGCATTACCAGGTTGTGGTAAACTGTTTTCGATCCCCTGACTGCGTCAGATTGTTTCATGCCTTACTACCGTAAGAATATCTACATACTGTCTACGACTGTATGCCTCGCCTCCATGAGTTGGTACCTCGTAATCCCATTCCTGCCTCTGTTTATAAAGCAGATGGGGGTTTCCAAGCAAGCGTTGCCATACTGGGTTGGAGTAACGTTCGCCGTGCAGTCTCTTGGCAGCATGGTTTTTCAGCCGCTGTGGGGAAAACTTGCAGACACCTATGGGCGAAAGCCGATGATACTCCGAGCCGGTTTTTGTCTTGCGTTCGTATATTTCGCGATGAGTGTATGCAGAGCCCCTTGGCAGCTAGCCCTACTCAGGTTTTTGAACGGTGCACTCACGGGGTTCATACCCGGTTCCTACGCTCTGATAGCCACCAATACTCCGGAAGAAATTGCGCCTCAATATGTAGCGACTGCGCAGGCGGCTGCGAACGTCGGCCTTATTGCAGGACCAGCGCTGGGCGGATTCCTCTCTTCTCTCTTCGGTTACCCGGCAACTATGCAGATTTCTGGCGCAGCAGTGCTGCTATCAACCTTGATCGTCGCCGCATTTGTCGAAGAGCCAAACAAGGTTGATCCCGGGAAACCAACCAGTATAATAGAAGACCTTTTCACCGCTCTGCGCTCGCCCGTTCAGGTGTCTTTGCTTTTCGCTGTAACCTTCGTTTGGATGTTCGCTTCGGCAATCAGTCCCTACCTAACTCTCTACCTCAAGTCTCTAAACGGGAGTAGCCCTGACTGGATCGTGGGAGCAGTCTTCTCACTTCCTGCTATTGCCTTTATACTCACGGCTCGATGGTGGACGGGTTTGGGCGAGAGGTGGGGATATGAGAAATCAATAACTCTGGGCCTAGCGGCAGCCGGTGTTCTCACGCTCTTGCTTGCTTTTTCGCGCGCCATTGTTCCGTTCGGACTGGCGTATTTCGTAACTTCCATCTTTACTTCAGCCCTCGCACCGTCAATATCGGGATTGACGATTACGCGGGTTGAGGAAAGTTTTCGGGGACGTGCATACGGTATCCAGCAGGCTGCAGGCACACTGGGCGGATTTATAGCTCCACTGATCGCTGCGAGAATGTCGGCGGCATACGGCGTCCCGGCTGTGTTCATATTCGTGGGCGCCGCCTTTCTTGTCGGCTGCGTAGTTTTCAAACTCCTAGTCAGGCGATGGCCTACTCCAGACTGCGGCGAACAGACTGGGTAATCACACGTTTCTGGTGAGCTACGTCAGGTCAGGCTGAGCGTTTTAGAAACTGCCCATCGAAGTGACTAAACGCCGGGGCTCCTATTTAGCGCCTTGCATTGATTGACCCAATAGGAGAAGAAATATTAAAAATATCTGATTTTGACAGTATGTAAGCCTAATGTTAGAATAACCCTCGTCCGACTTACATAAATAGGTTTTCGGCCAGGGCAAACCAAATTCGGGTTGTCCACCGGCCCCGCGGTGCAAGCTTGATACGGAGGTGAAGTTCAACCAGGATGGACTGTGTGTTACGTGGGTTACGGGGTCGTAAGAGGTTGCCGGTCGCGCTTGTGCTTCTGGTTTTCTGCGATTTACTAGCGCTTTCCGCTGCGCTCATTCTTGCCCTTATTCTTAGGTACGATAATCTCCCAATCCGGCAAATTCTAAGCCTGTATCTTTCTCCCCGAGCCACAAGCGTCGCGGCCAGTTTGGTTGCATATATTGCGATATTTTCAGCTTTTAGGCTTTATCAGTATGCCTGGCGCTTCGCAAGCCTTGACGTCGCTCAAGGGGTCATAATCGGATGCACCCTCGGGGTGGGAGCGATGATTGCAATTCAGACCATCGTCGACCAAGTTTTCCTCAGAACTTCAGTTTACGTAATCCTCTGGATGACGAGCATTCTGCTTGTTGGAGGCGTTCGGATCATTCTAAGACTGCTGAGCTTGGGTAGATTGCACGGCAAGAAAGCATTGAAGCTTCTCGGACAGGACGTCAAACCTAAACGCGTTGTGATCCTCGGAGGTGGGGCAAGCGGGGTTCGTCTGCTTAGCGTTCTGAAGGAGGAACTCGGATCTTCCTACCAGGTAATAGGTTTCCTAGATGATGCACCTCACAAGCAGGGTGTATACATTCGAGATGTGCGCGTTCTCGGTCCTATGAGCAAGCTATACGATTTGCTCAATGACCGAGCGGTCGACGAAGTTCTGATTGCCCTACCGGGGGCAGATGGCAAGACGATAAAAGAATACGTCATGGAGTGCCGGCGGCGCAGAGTTCCCGTGCGCGTAATCCCAGCAGTTCAGGATGTGCTCAACGGCAAGGCACATCCACATATCGAAGATATCCGCGTAGAAGACTTGCTCCGAAGACCCCCTGTCGAACTCAACACTGCCCAGGTTGGGGGCTTCCTGAGTGGCAAAAGGATTATGGTCACAGGAGCCGGTGGTTCCATAGGATCAGAAGTATGTCGTCAAGTAATCGCCCACAATCCCGCAGCGCTAATTCTGCTTGGCCACGGCGAGAATTCCATTAATCAGATTTATCTGGAACTTAAGGAAAAGTATCCGGAAATGGTGGACCGCCTTTGTATGGTCATAGCTTCAGTTGCCGACGAAATACGGATGAATCAGGTTTTTCAGGCACATAGACCTGATATAGTGGTACACACGGCGGCTCACAAGCACGTGCCAATTATGGAGGCTAATGTAATTGAGGCGGCTCAGAATAACGTTCTGGGAACTAGTATAGTCGCAGAGGCATCTGGCCGCTACGGGGTAGAGAAGTTTGTGCTAATATCGTCCGACAAAGCAGTGTATCCCTCAAGTGTTATGGGAGCTACCAAATGGCTGTGCGAGCGCGTAGTACGAACTATGGTCGCAAGGTATAGAAACACCGCCTATATCACAGTGCGTTTCGGCAACGTCTTGGGTAGTCGCGGCAGTGTTGTACCTATTTTTTATGAACAAATAAGAAAAGGCGGACCTGTAACCGTTACCCACCCTGAGATGACGCGATACTTTATGTCAATCCCGGAGGCTGTACAGCTGATATTGCAGGCTGGGGCTTTAGGAAAATCCGGTGAGCTTTATGCCCTCGATATGGGCGAGCCTGTTAGGATCTTGGACTTAGCAGAAGATATGATAAGGCTCTGCGGATTCGAGCCTGGAAAAGACATTGAAATAGTATTCACGGGTTCGAGGCCGGGAGAGAAGCTGCACGAGAGGCTCGCCGCCGATGACGAGATAATTGAACCGGGATTCTGCGAGGGTCTATCGGTTGTTCGGAGGCCGGTTGATTTGGGCCCCGATGAGGTTATGGATCTTTTGCGACATATCAGGCAGATTGTCAGCCGGGGTGATGAGCTTGCCATGCGTGAGCTTCTGGAGCAGGTTGTCCCCGAATTCTCGCGTAGTACTCAGGCTGCTAGGGTTATTGACACTGCCGCACGAGTATAGGTCACCTGTCCGTAGTTTAATGCCTTCAGGGCCCTGTCGACTATAATGGATATAATTCGACTCATAGACTCCGTCTTTATATGACTGTCGCCCTTATACAGCCGCCTAGTTCGAAGAAACCCACGATTGTCCCATCGAAACCCGCAAATCGTTCTGGTCATTGGTGGTTTGGGGGCTGGGACCGGCTTGTTAACAGCCTGCTGCGAATTGCCGGCGAGCCGAAGATCGAAGTGCCTCCAGGGCACTTTGCCATAGATTTTCACGTACACACGGTTTATTCCCACTGCAGCATATCTCGTCCGGAAGACATTCTTTTAGGAGCCTCAGCACGGGGGTTGGCAGCAATTGCGGTCATGGATCATCACCACGTAGAAGGGGCGCTGGAAACTGTTCGCTGTGCAAATGAGCTCAAACATCGTGGCCTGTTACCTGAGAGTTTTCTGGTTATTCCCGGAGTGGAATTGAACTCGACAGTCGGGCATATTGGTGCGCTGTTCGTAACAGGGGATTTACCGGAGAAGCTTACGCCAGCGGAAACCGTGAACGCTATACACGAAGCCGGCGGACTTGCGATCGCTGTCCACCCCTATCACTCCACTGGTATACGAGATGCCGTTTTTGACGCGCCTTTTGACGCGGTCGAGATCGAGTGTGGTTCCGTGTTTGATCTGAAGCTCTCAACACTAAACAGAGCACTGGCTCGCAATCCGCACTTAGCTCACGTCGCCAAAATAGGTGGTAGCGACGCACACTACTCGGGAGCTATCGGAAGTTGCTACACCATCATTCACACGGAGTACATCTCTATCGAGAGCGTTCGAAACTCTCTCATCACTGGCAAATGTTCCGCAAAAACAACCGATTTCATGAGCAGGTTGCAGAGAATACTGGGATTGGTGCCAAAGCTGCGCTAGGCACACGAAATATCCAAGTGCACCATGGTAGCTTTCGGCAGTAAACAGCTTACTGAACAGTGCATCCTTACCGATATTGGTGAGTGGACTTCTGGATCAGAGCTGACTCATAACCATCGCACTTTCAGCGATTTCCAGTAAAATTATTCTAATCCGAGCATACTTGTGCGTCGAAAGCGCTATCGCGCATAATACTTGTGGTACAATAAGTCGCGCCTACAATTTCGAGATTTGGGAGGTAGGAGAGTTGCGAGGAGTACAGTATTGGTTCGGAGTTACGGTCCTGCTCGTCACAGCTGCTTCGTTTTGCGGTGCAACTACTACCCAATCTGTCTCAATAACTGATTCCGGAAAGCTGTTTGCTCTTAGTGTGTCAGATAATGAGTTTCCTACTCTGGAAATTGCTTCACATTACGAAAAAAGCCCAGCCACCGCAGTGATGATTACTGTGAATTGGGAGAAATGTCTTCCCAGTGACCCGGGCGACAGTCCGCCGAAATACGACTTCAGCTGTTTCGACAATCACCCCGCCGCAAAGAGTACCAAGACGCGAATAGTGCGCATTGACCTCCGGAATTCTTGGGCAAACAAGATCAGGTCCAGCAACCCCGAGGCTTATGGAAGACTTGTGGAGTCTTTTGTGCGAGAGTTAGTTAAGCACGTTGGGTCTTTTGGGGTAAAGCACTTTGTCTACCGCGTAGAACTAACGCCGGAGCAGGTAGAGTTCTATACGCAACAGGAGTCTGTAGAAGCGCTGAAACGTGTATACGCTGCTGCTAAGTCGGTGATGCCTGGTTCTACAATTATCGCTGAGCAGTCGTCGGGAACGGGTGGGAATGCTGTAGCCAAGGTGTACCACGCAGGAGCAAAAGGCAACTTCGATGCGGTAGCAATCCCTGCCGTGACTAATCCTTGCGAACCCGTCGACATGTTCCAGGTAATTGCCGCTCGTCGAGAACTAGTCAGGAACGGTGACGAGAGCAAGAAGCTACTCATTCTTGGCGGATGTGTCACAAGCGCCGACAGTTCCGTTTCCTGGCAGACATTGAGGCAAGTATTTCAAAGCGATGTCAGAAACATCCTAACTGACCGCGACATATACGATCCGGAATGGTTACTGGGTGAGGTATTCTACCTCCCTAAGATTCCATCGGCCGATTTTCTGACTGCAATCCCGTCCAGTATTCCTGCGGTTACACTTACCGCGCAACTTACTGCTGAAGATCCTATATTCAACTACGTTACTGAGACTCCTTACAAGCTGGTGCTCACCTTGAATAACGAAACGCAAACGGAGATAAAGATCGACGATATCAGCATCAAACTGAGGGGCGACAGCGATATGGCAGTAGAGTCGAAGCCGGATGGCCAAGTGCCTACTGCAGTCGCGCCTGGCGGCACCAGTGCTTCGACATTCACCATAACGTTGCCTAAAGAATGCGCCGGGCGCCAGGTCACGCTTGTTTGCACCGTCGCCTACTCCCTGGCAGGCAGTTCGTATTCTGTCGACGCCTGGCTTTCAATGATTCCCACCCCACAGTACGAGATAACAATCCTTCCATTTAGACTGATTCTCGACCCCCGCAAAGAAGCCGGCGAACAAGTAGGAATGAGTGTTATCAATCACACGCGGGATCTTTTTGAGGGCAAGATCACCTTAGATCCATACAAGGGTATCAAGGTGAGGCCCACTGAGTTCGCTACCAAGATCGATCCCCTTGGGTTAGAAGGTTTCGCATTCAACGTGTCGGCTGACAAGGACATTCCAGCAGGCCATTATGCCATATTTGTAGATGTTGCCGGAAAAGCTAAGGAGTGGCAAGCAGTTGATGTACCTCTGCTGCTACGAAAAACCTCAACAACGATAGCCGTGGACGGAACCCTCGAAGATTGGCAGGAGGGTATTGGTTCATTCACCTTGGTATCAACAGGAGACAGACAACCACTCGGTAAGGGTGTGTTGACTTACGACGAATCGCATCTTTTTATTGCTGTCGAGCTCTCAACGCCGACCGAGGTAACAGCCAAGTCCGCAGTAGCTAGCATGCTTATTGGAGTCGATCCGCTGATAGACGGCGCACGCGCTGCCAGCGGCGGATATCGTGATGACGACTATGAATTCGAGTTATTTGTTGACAAACGCACAGGTCCAGTCGTAAGACGGAATCAAGCTCCGTCCGGCAAAGGAGCCATAGTAAAGAGCGCCAAGTTTGTGTTGCGAACAGGCGAGAAAGGCAGTGTCTACGAAGCAGCAATTCCATGGACAGAGCTTCAACCCATTCAGCCGACCAAGGACTCTTTTTTTGCGATGTCGATCCTTGTAAAACTAGATGAAAATGCCGGTGCTGAATGGGGCGGTGGTTTAGGATTGAACAAAGACCCGCGACTTTTCTTACCAGTTATACTGACGGAGTAGGTTGTAATGCGGGTGAACAAGTTCCTTGCACTTGCGATTTTGTCACTGGGCCTTACGAGGAACTATGCAATGCCAGACGAAACTGTTATCACAACCTGGGTTGCAGATCCACTTGTCAAAGTGCTTTTGGATACCCCACCGCCAGTCCATGCAACTGGCATCGTCCACATCAATGCAGTGCGTAATGAATACGAATCTGCGCAAATCGTCGTTACTGCCAATCGAGACGTCGAGAAGCTTGCGGTTGACGTGGGGAAGGTATACGGCGCCGATGGGTCCAAGCCTCGAGTAGAGGCCCACTTTGTAGGATACGTACCAGTAGAGAAGGGTACCCCAGAGCCGCCTGGAAAGGTAGTCGCCAAGGCACCTGTTGAGCTTCCGGATCCGTTACTTAGTGCTGCTGCAGTAAACGTGCAAACAGGCAAGAACCAACCTGTGTGGTTAACCGTGTACGTGCCGCCCGATTGTCGCCCCGGTGTATACAAATCGCAGGTTAATATCTGCGCAGATGGTTTCACTAGCACAGTGCCGCTGGAAATCAACGTTCGCCCCGTAACACTGCCAGAAAGCCGCACGCTCAAAGTTACTAATTGGTTCAACCCCAACAAGTTCTGCAGGTCGGCAACCCTCGGATCATGGAATGACACGCACTGGAAGATTGTAGAGGCATGGGCGCGGATGATGGCTGAGCATAGACAAAATGTGGTCATCACTCCGATAATGGAGCTTATCACGGGGCAAGAGGATGCTGCCGGAAACATCGAGTGGGACTTCAGCAAGTTCGACCGCTGGGTCGAGCTGTTTAAGAAAGCGGGTGTAATCGGATACATCGAGGGCGGTCACCTGGGCGGAAGGAGTGATTGGGAACAGCCGGACTTCGATGCATATTTGCCCGATATCTACGCGAGTGATGGTAATCTTAAGCCAAAACCTCATATTAAGGTATCGTCTGAGGAAGAAAAAGAGTTTCTGTCGCGCTTCCTACCAGCTTTACAAAAACACCTCGAAGAAAAGGGCTGGATCGACATTTACTTCCAGCACCTTTGCGATGAACCTATACCAATCAACGCCGAGAGCTACAAAAAACTTGCCTCGTACTTACGTCAATACGCACCAAAATTGAAACTTATAGACGCCAGTTTGTGCACCGAAATCGCAGGGTCTATAGACGTATGGGTGCCACTCACTGACCTCTTTGAGCGCGAGCAGCAATTCTTTAGAGATCGCCAACGTTCGGGTGAGGAAGTCTGGTTCTACACATGCCTGGCACCGCGCGGAAAGTATATGAATCGATTTATCGACTATCCTCTATTGGATGTGCGGTTGATTCATTGGATGAACTTCAGGTATGGTGTCAGTGGCTACCTGCATTGGGGGCTGAACTACTGGCAAGGCGATCCGTTCAAAGACCTGGAGCCAGAATTGGGAGTTGGCAACTATTTGCCTCCAGGTGATACTCATATAGTCTATCCTGGTCCAAGAGGGCCGCTAAGCTCGATCAGATTCGAAGCAATGCGAGATGGTATCGAGGACTATGAACTACTAAAGCTTCTCGAGACACGCAACCCAAATCTCGCGCACGAGATCGCAACTTCCGTAGTCCGGACCGCGACGGACTACACGCTTGATCCAGATGAGTTTCGTTCCATTAGAGAAAAAATGATCAGTGCTCTTGTCAACTAGGCTGTTGTCATGTGAAGGTTTAGCTGGTGGGAGAAACCTGTGTCGCAATTGCACTGAGGATGCCAGAAAGCTGAGCTGCTACCCGACAGCTCAGCTTTCCTTAAATATTGTTACAACTGCGCAAGAGGAGCCTACGCCACTACCTTCTTGCGCCTCCCTCTACCCTTGTTATTTGTGAGCAGAGGAGCCTTGGTCAGCTCCCTTATCCTGCGGATTCTGTAGTTACGCTCATACCGGGCAAATCTTTCCTCGATCTCTTGCCAATTCTTGTCCGATTCCGAGCCTTTCTCAGAGTCGTTCGGTTCTACATCGATTGCATCCAGTATGGTGTTGTCGTATTGCTCTATGTCCTCGCAGGTATCGGGAGTTGCCAGGATGTCGCCGAACTTCTCAGCCACATCAACCGCCTCCCTTCTACCGTAACCATCGCTAATAGACGCAGGCACAGTGTAATAGGTTCCCAACTTCCATAAGTAATAATCGGTCAGATAATCGCCGATTTGCATGTCGAAACCAATCGGAGAGGTAGTTTCTGTTGCAGGAGACCAGTCCTGAAAAGGTAATCGCCGTCGCACAAGCGTTTGACTTAGAATCCCGTTTGTATTACACTTACAGCAAGTTTGTCGTCAAACCGTTTGGGAAAGGTTTGTAGCTGGTGAGATAATATGATGAAAATTTATCATCGAGGCTTTACACTCATCGAGATAATGATAGTAATTGCCGCGCTTCTTGTAGTTATGGCCCTGTTTATGCCTGTGTTGTCCCGCATACGCGAGGCCTCCTATAGTACTCAATGCGCCTCTAACCTGCGGCAGTTGGGTAAAGCGTTTCAACAATATGAGTCAGATTGGAACGGCTACTGGCCATCACCAGGCGGTTTAGTCGGCGACCGCAGCTACTGGTCGCAAAGCGGCAATGGCGGTTTGTATCCTTATGTCAAACAGAGGGGTCTGCGCAGCGTGTGGTGCTGTCCCTTACTTAGGGAGTGGCATGGTAGATTTCCGCCCAGGAGTTACTCTATGAATAGCTATTTGAGAACTTGCTATTCACCGAGTCAGCCTCAACCAATTCCGGACATGGAGTACCCAGACTGTATAAAGCACCTATGTGGCATTCACACATCTAACATATGCGAGCCGCACAAGACCATTCTCCTCTTTGAGGGTATGCAGCGCACGCGCGAGTTCGAAGATGTCGCATATACTGAGGACCAAGTTTTCTACATATACCGTTGTGCAAATTGGACCTGGGTGAAAGGCTTTCGCCCAGGAGTACTTCATACCATAGGTTCGGGTTCTCCGTGGCACGGCAGGCGGAATAACTATCTGTATTGTGATGGCCACGTTGTGCTGCGTGAACCTGCTCGTTGGAACGGGCTCACGCAGCTTGCATCGTGGAGCGAGATGTATGAGTGGTATGTTGATAAGAGGCGATTTCGTAATAAGTTCCCGAAGCTCGTGGGACCTTAAAGGTGCCAATGCTTTTTCTTCGCACAGCTGGCTAATAAACCTGCAAATCCGCTGACAAGTCCCGCTGCGGCGGATGGCTCCGGCACTGTGGAGTTAACAGTTGGTGTCACACTGAACTCTGCTTTTAGTATGTCGTTTCCGCAATCTGGTCTCCACGACGCCGTGAACTCGCAGTTAGTTGGGTTCAACCCGAGAGTGCTCCATGGAACTGAGATGTGGTATGCGAATACATTCGCGCCGCCGAGCGAAATACCCGTTTGTTCAAACCTGACGTCGGCAGAACCAACAAGCGTTCCACTACCGGTTACGAAGAACGCCGAAGCCATCTCAGAATTGGGATCTAGTGTGCTGTGGCCGGCACGATCCCAACGTGGGTTCAGCTCGACCCTTCCAACCGATCCGGTATCGCGGGCATAAATGCTATCGACCTGTGCTCCGTGCCATATCTGGTAATCGGGATTGCTCGTGGACGGATCTACAGCCCACAGGAGGCCGCTCAAGCGTAGACCGATACCATAGGTCTTGCCGCCAGTGGTTATCATCAGGTCGCCGGGTCCAAAAAGGCGGCTTCCCGTTCCGACCTCTGGTGCAGGAAGGCCATACTGAGCGGCTCCCGTTATGATAACGAACCTAGCAACGTCAGGTTCTGCCCTAAAAAACAGACCTTGCGCATCGGATCTGCGACTAGCAAGAAATCCTTCCCCCGGAGCCGCTGCCGGAAATGGTCCCAGCCACTTATTGTCAACACGGGTGTACTTGTATCCGCCAACGGTATACTGAACTCCCGAATTTGCAACTCCATCGAAGGTTAACTGCGCTGATCCGTCATAAAGCTCACTGCCTACTGTAATACCCCAAAAGTCGTAACCAGCGGCTGCAGTGCCAAGCAAGACACCTGTCAACGCAATCAGTATTGATAGTGCTGTTTTCTTAGTCATTTTTCCACTCCCGCTCCACGTTGATGATGGTTGTTCTGGGCGATCGCTCCACCTACAAATGGGCAATACTCGTGCCTATCGACCTGTTCTTTCTACCTGAATTTTTGTACCAACTTGCGCATAGTCCCCCACTTCCAATTAGCCGGCAATCTTGACAGAACCCGCATGAATTACAGGTCGCTGGCGGCCGGAGAAGCGGCACAACTTGTTTGGCGGCCACGAGGCTGCGTATCTTCAGCGAGCAATTCTCTAGTCTTGGTGGGATCTCATGCGTAGTTCGGCAATAGCCATTGTGGTCTTACCCCTGATGGTGCTGACAGTAGTACCCGCCGGTGGAGTTGGCCTGCCCGCCGGTACTCAATTTCAAGTGGTCGCACAAGCGATCTACGCTGACGGAGAAGGCAGACTTTACGACTCAGGTCCTGTGAGACTTACCCTAACTGTGGAGCAGGTTGGAGGTGTCCTGATAGAAACCGGAACCAATTCGAGTTCTGCCACTCCGGGCGACGACTACTACATACCTATGAGGATTGTAAACACAGGAAACGGAATAGACGCGTTCTCGCTTTCGTCAACTTCATCAAACGGTTGGCCTACTGCAATTGTTTACGATGACAACGCCGACGGTATCCACCAGCCGATGGAGCAAACAGTGATCTCTGTGGCCGGGCTCATAGTTGCCGACGGATACAGTCCTTGCTTTGCTAGGGTAAGCGTTCCGTCAAACGCCACGTCAAATGATAACATCATCGTCACTGCGGCTTCGAACTTTGACCCTAGTCAGACCAGTCAAGCTCAGCTGACCGTAACCATACCAGAACCGCCTAGCGTTGTCATCACAGCTCCCAGTAGTGAGGCGTCCTTCACCGTCACAAAGCCAACGCTGACTTTGGGCGGGACGGCATCAGGTGGACTTAACATAACAAAAGTAGAGTGGCGAACAGATAAGGGCAGATCAGGAACCTGCACGGGTACGACAAACTGGATTGCAGATAATGTTAATCTTTCTTTGGGAGCGAATGTTGTCACTGTAACCGCAACTGACTCGTCTGGACGCACAGCCTCGGACACTTGCACAGTGTTGTACGTGGATCCGAACATACCTGTCGTTGCAATCACAAGCCCGACAACTGATTCTAGTTACGAAACCGATCAGCCCACTATTAGCCTAGCGGGTACTGCTACTGATGATGTAGGTGTTGTAGCTGTGAGTTGGTCTTCTAGTTCGGGTGTATCTGGTAGTTGTGTAGGCACTGAGAGTTGGACTGCGGACGCGATTGCGCTTATGGTTGGCGAGAACACTATCACTGTGACTGCCGTGGATGCGGCGGGTAATAGAGGTAGTGCACAGCTTTTAGTTACGTATTCACCGGAGCAAGTGGAGCAGCCGGACACCACTGCTCCTACAGTTGTGATAACTCAGCCGACGACTGGTGGCAGCTACACGACGAACAGGCCCGTTGTGAGCTTGGCGGGTACTGCTACTGATGATGTAGGTGTTGTAGCTGTGAGTTGGTCTTCTAGTTCGGGTGTATCTGGTAGTTGCGTAGGCACTGAGAGTTGGACTGCGGATGCGATTGCGCTTATGGTTGGCGAGAACACTATCACTGTGACTGCCGTGGATGCGGCGGGGAATAGAGGTAGTGACGAAATTAAGATCTTTTATGATTCTAAGGCGCCCAGTGTTAAAATCACAAAACCCACGGCGGCGACAGAATGTGCTAGAAACTGCGATTTCGTGATCCTTGCGGGCACAGCCCAAGACAACTCGACCATCACGCAGATCAAGTGGCATAACAGTATCACCGGAGAAACCGGAGTATGCAGGTTTGATGGGATGACTTGGTCAACTCCGGCAATACATCTGGAACCAGGAGAGAATCACATCACCGTTTGTGCACAGGATGAAGCTGGCAACTCGGGCAGTGCGGAAATATGCGTCACTTTCGTCGAGAACGCTGTGCCGGGAGATGGATGGCTAGGGCTTTCTATGGTTTCTCTGCCGATTATCCCAGATGAGACGGATCCGAAGAAAGAAATCGGGTTTTCTGCAAACTACTGGCTGACGTACCTGCCCGAAAGCAACAAGTACGCTATATATCCGGACAGGTTAACTTGGTTTGATCCGGTGGAGGCAACGCCCGGTCGCGGTTTCTGGGCATATTTCGAAAACTTGGCGAGCCCGTGTGGAACAATTCCGCCTCAAGACAGGCCTGCTGTCATTTCACTAAAGAAGGGCTGGAACCTGGTAGGAACGCCTTTCATCAACCCGGTCAAGTGGAGCCTGACAGGCTTTCGTGTGAGGACGACTGATGGAGTAGTTAAAACCTTGCGCAACGCTTCGGACCTCGTCCCGGGGTATGCCTGGGGCTGGCAACAAGATCCGCAGGACCCGCGAACTGGATCCTACTATCTGGTCTATGATTCGTCAATAACCCCGGGTGTTGCCGACGAAATGCTCCCCTGGCGTGCGTATTGGATCAAAGCAAGTGCGGCTTGTGACCTCATCATCCCACCGCCATAGTCTTGCACTGATGCTTAGGGCCCGTGAGGGCTATTCGCCTTCTCGCTGTTGACTTCGGGGTGCGCCTCTCTTAGAATTTGGTAGTCAATGCTCGGTGAGCTTCAGGGGAAGCCCGCCGTTCCAGGGGATGAGCGATTGAGATCACGATTTGCGTTCTTTCTGTTCTGCGACCAATGGAGAGCCGGCTTGATTATCTACTTGTTAATCGCCTCGTGCGCCATTACCGCCACCGCATCGGCCGGGAAGACCCCTTCGACACAGTACGTCAACGTTGCCCCGCTGCCGGGCGGGGGCATTGCGTTAAACTCTCGGGGTGAGCCTGACGGATACGGTGCCATTCAGGCAAACATACCCATAGCACATACGCCGGGCGCTAATTATTGCGGCTTCGCTGTTTTTAGAGGCAACCACATCAGCGAATTCAGCGGAGCTCTCTCAAACGGTACAGGCTTGTTCGGTGCCGGCTTTGGCACATTTCCGAGAGTATACTTCAGCGCGATGCAGGTCAGCAGCCTCGTCTTCCGAGAGAGCAAGGCTTTGAGCTTCCAGGTTCAAATACTTGAGGAAGGAGGATCGCGACCAGCTTTTGCATTTGGCGCTCAGGATTTACTCGACAAAGAGGAATCCACTGGTGCGGCAAAGGCTTTCTATGCGGTGGCAACCAAGTCTTACCCAGTTGCGGACAAGCTTCTACATGTTACTATTGGCTATGGCTCTGGCCGGTTCCTTAACCGACCATTCGGTGGAGTTTCAATGCCGCTTGACGAGCACGTAAACGCTTTGGTGGAATATGACGGCTTCCAAATGAATGAGGCAATAGCTTGGCGTCCCTGCGGAAGGTTCGGCACGCTCACGATCTTAGTAGGTTACAACAATCGGTCAGGTCCTTTGGTTGGGGTTAGCCTGTCACAGCGTGTTCCAACCTCTACGCAACTCCTGATAGGTGCCGCGCTAATAGCAGCGAGAGACCGCTAGATGTGCTTACACATTGGTGACCTTACAGTTTGGTTAGTATATACGCGGAGCTCAGTATCTCGGTCAAAACCTTCGTGACTGAGCCTAGTCTCTCCCACTTCTTCGCTGTATCTATGAGCCCTGTGGTGGGTACGACGATCATGTCTCCCGGCTCAACAGATCTCACCTTATCCTTTGGCAGCGCGTCGCCGTTGGAACGAACGACTACCACGTTACCCTTTGCTGCATCTTGAGCAAACCCGCCGCACTTTTGGATGCAGTAATCAACACTCTTTCCCGGTTCGACAGCGAACGAATGCGGATGCAAAACTGCACCGATTACAGTTACAACGTTCGTGACGCGAGGTATGAAAATCTGATCACCGTGGCGCAGCGGAATGTTGTCTGCACTTTCCGGGTCGCGCATCGCCTTATTGAGGTCGATGGATATCCGAGTGCTATTTATGAGAGCAGCAAGCTCTTGGCGGCCTTTGAAACCGGCTAATGTTTCCTGCTCAGGTTCCGAAACTTTTGGACCGAGGGCTGTCTGCCCTTTTTCGGCTTCAGCCTCGCTAATCAATGCGGCTGCTGCCTTGGGTTGCTCGATGCCAACTCGCTCAGCCTCAGTTTCTACAGGAGCAGGTAAGGCTTCCGAACCTGCCACGCCAAATAGCGTGATATCCTTCTGTAGCTTCTCCTCGGGAACTACCTCGGCTGGTTTGGCGAGTTTCTCAGTGGCCGCCTGCACAGCTTGTATGAATTGCCCCGGCAAACCTATACCCAATTTTGCTAAGTGGGTAAGGAACTGCTTGTCGGCGAAAGCCCGCGATTTCTGAAGAATCAAGTCCGCGTCACTCTGCTGCTGCGAGTTTTCAAAGTTCTCCTTCTGGCGAAGGAATAGCAGTCCGCGCGGATCCGCACTTTGCGTCAAGCCTCCGGCTCGTTTAATAATATCCACCAGCCTCTCGTTTCTACTCGCCAGTACGTACGGACCAGGCCTTGCAACCTCACCCATAATGAACACAACCTCAGGGGTTCTAAGCGAAGGATTAACCGCGGGGATGGTTACTACGTCTCTATCCTGGAGGATAACATCTTCCGGCGCTTCGGGCTTCGTATCCCGCAAGGCAACGGTTATCACCTCGCTCTTGCCGCCTGGCTTAGTACGGCCTATTTCAGCTCTGTCTCCCGCCTCCGGTAAGAGGCCACCTGCTGCCAGTATGAGGTCGCTAACCCGCATATTGTTCGACCGAACATAAACGCCTGGTCTTTGAACCGCACCCTCGATCCGCACAGTTCTATCTGACCACCTTACGTCCGCATGAGCATAAATCGTTATCTCGTCACGGTCTTGCAGTAGCACGTTCGCAATCGGATCCCCTGCCATTGCCTGCTTTAAATCTACTCGCACAAGTTCAGAGGATCCGTCAGGTGCGTGTCTAATAATATCTGCCCTATCCAAGTATGCTTCCGGAAGCAGACCGCCTGCAGCAGCAATAGCATCGGCAATGCGCATGTTTTCAGTTCGCTTGTAAACGCCCGGCTTTGCAACTGCTCCTTGCACGGTTACTAAACGCGGCCGGAACAACACCTGGTCCGGTTCATACAGAAACAAACGATCCAGCTTTCGCAGTTCGATGTTATGGTTAGGGTCGTCAGCCAGTGCTCGTTCCAGATTGATTGTTACGATCTCTGTGCCTTTGAGAGGATCGGTTCTGAGGATGTCTGCTCTGCCTAAAAAAACTTCCTTGTGCGGGTCCAATCCCTGCGCTAACCTAATCAGATCTGTGACGCGCATTCCTTTGGTGTAACCATACATGCCGGGTGCGCACACTGGTCCATCGATGGTGACCTGGTTGATCCTATCCGGTCTTATAGATTTCACGGTGACTAGATCACCCGGCTTAAGAGTAAACGTAGATCGCCCCTCTGCGCTTACAGGTTCGTCCAATAGAATCCTATACTCACCATTCTCTACCCGTTCCACCTGCACCGTCTGCAGGTAGCCGGACGGTTTCACACCACCGGCCATCTTAAGCGCGTCGGTCAGCGTAAGCGGGAAATCCGGCTCGTAACGAGCTGGCCTAAATACTTCCCCTTCCACGACGATGGTAGGCCCGACCGGTGGAACGAAAACCAGATCACCATCTTTCAGCAGAACATCTTGTTGCTTGTCCCCTTTCAGCAAGAACTCATACAAATCTACTACGCGCCGTGGTTCACCTTCTCGCACTAAGGCTATCCTTCGGAACGTGCCAGACTTTGTGGGTCCACCTGCCGCTTGAAGGGCAGATAGCACTGTCGGCATGCCGCCCAGCAGGTACGTGCCGGGCTTCGCAACGTCACCTGCTACTTGAACCAGCACTGCAGCAAGCGATTCCAGCGTGACCTCAACTTTGAGTTGTTTGAACCGGGTGCTGATTCTCGAGGAAATGGCACTCCTCAACTCCTCGCACGTCCTGCCGGCGGCTCGCACAGTCCCAGCTCCAGGGATGTGAATGTCGCCCGAAGGATTTACAACGGGTTGGTACTCAGCCTGCTGCCCCAGGCGACTCGTCACAGTAACTCGGAGCTTGTCTCCAATTTTAATCCGGTAGCTCGCCGGGGCACGGTGTTGTTCGCTAGTGGATAACAGAGCCGATGTTGCAAAGTAATCTTGGCCGAACACTGACCATGCGCCGCCCCAGCGGCGTTTTGCAATCTCCAAGCTTACCTCTAGCTCGTATATCCGATCGCTCAGAGAGGTGCGCTGCGCCTCCGCCAGAGGAGAAAGACCTGCAACCGAAATTGTAGCCAGCTCTTGTCTAGTAGCATTAATATCCTGCTCGAGTCGCTCTATATCCCATCGCGGCGGAGGTTCGACATGTCTTCGCATATCACGCAACCGCTGCTCTATCTGCTCAATAGCCTGGCTGATGACGAGCAACTGCGACTGCGTGCGGCTTTCAGCCTCGCGCACTCGCTCGGCTTCCGTGCTCTGCATAACTACACCGACGCGCTGCTGATTCAGCGTCTGTGAACCCTGGGCAGTGCTGCTGGATGAGGAACCACTCTGTGTTGTCTGAACGCTCCGTAGTATGGTGGACAACAGTCCACGTGATTCGCTGCGTTGGTTGTAGCTTTCCGTTTGAGACTGAACGGGACCTGACGCTATCAGCAGGGCAATCAAGCACGAGACCAATCTTGCGCGCATATCTACTACCACCATCACTGAGCCCTCCTGCCAGTGTCGATAGATGCTAATAGGCTTGCGGCTACAACCGCAGCAATTAACCCTATGAGGCCACCGAGGGCAGTATTCAACACGGTTCTCGGCGCGACTTTTTGCTTGTCTGGCCTAGCCCTATCAATCACCTGGTAATCCCCGCCCTCACCCTGCTGCGTGATCCGCTCTAACTGATATTGCTGAGTCAGAAGACTGTAGGTTTGATTGAGTAGTTCAACTCGCCGTTTCAACCTGCCGTATTCGGTTGCAACTCGAGGAAGCGAGGAGAGCCGGTCCTGAAGTACCGATTTGCGGTTTACTATTAATTCTCTGCTCGACTCAAGGGCTCTCTTTCGCACCTCATCCTCAACCAGCGATTCCAAGTCACCAGCGTTTTGAAGCCGGCTGGAAACCTCCTGGAGTTCTACATCGACAGCCAGCAGACGACCGTCGAGTTCGGATAATTCTTGAATTATTGCCTTGCTTTGTTCATCGATGGCGGCAATGTCGTTGGTTTCCAGGAAGCGCTTCATTTCGTCCTCGGCTTGGCGAAGTTCATCCGCAGTGTCCCGCAATTTCTGGGAAATAAACGCGACTTTGCTCTTGGAAGCAGTCTGCACCAGTCCACCCAGCAAATCGAGCATAGTGTTGGCTATCTGAGCCGCTAGGTAGGGGCTTCTTGCTCTTACAACAATGCTCACTGATCCATCGCGATTTTCCTTAATGTTCACTGCTTTCCGCAAGCGCCGGATGGCCCGGCTTAGATCTATGCGTTCCCCGTTCGTGAACTGCCGGTTCTGCAGCAGCTTCAGCTTTTTCATTGTTCGGATCAACAACGTATCACTTTTCAGCAGTGACGTGTAGTAACTTGAGGGCGTAACGCTTGTGTTGAGTGGTGTAGGGAGTTGACTCAAGAGCGACGTGAGGCTGCGCGACTGCTGCGGGAACAGCGTGGCTCGAGACTCATATATTCGTGGCAGAAGTAGAGAAACTACAAGGCCGCAAGTTGCTCCAATGAACGTACATAAGATAACCAGCCGCCATCTAAGTATAAGGGGAAGCAATGATCGAACCGGATTTAGATCGTGAGATTTGTGTGCTTCTCGCTCTTCCAATAGTGAAACTGCCCTCTAGTCTTGTCCGCATAGTGTCGAGGCAAGAAGATTCTAGTCATGCTTCTGCGCGCTGTCAAGGCTGCGAACCACAGCGATGCAGTCGCGATGCTTGACTGCACAACCTACGCTTGCGTAAGCTATAGCTATGACAAAGTCTACCAAACACACCGCTGTAAGCTCTGATCCCAATGTGTACAGAATCGAGGCTTCACCTATCTCGCCCCGCGAGATACTCAACGTTCTCGAATCGAGAAGCAGCGCGTTTGACAAGTATCTGGGGGAGCAGATATACGCGAATACCAGTCCGGAGTACCTGGCGCGTCAGCGCGAGAGGGTGGCGCAGACTATCAGACTGCACATGGAGCGCATCGGTGACAAGCCGACCTACGTTATCCGAGCTCCAGGACGTCTTAATGCTTTTCTTGAATACCTCGATATGTGTGCCGGCGATCACATGTCGACGACCATCGACGGTGACATATTGGTAGCTGTCTCGCCGCGTGAAGACGATATTCTGAACTGTGCTAATTTCAACCCCCTATTTCCACCTGAGCAGGTGTCCATCAGCTCGGAGTTTGAGCGATTTGCCGGACAGCCGTGGGTCCAGTATGGAGGTGTGCTAGACGATAACTGGGACAACCGTACGAAAATATATCCGCACTGCGGACGACCTCAGGGCAACTGGGTCAACTATGTTCTGTGTTCTTATTTGCGCGCTATGTGGGAAATGAAAGGTAAGTCGCTCAGCGGCGCGGATTTAACATTTGGTCCGGCAACAGCTCCTTTTAGAGCGGGAACCAGCTCCTCGTCAGCTGTAGTGGTCCTTGGGTTCCTGGCAATGTATCTGTGCAATTGCGATCTACTACCTCCTTGGACTAAATCTCAGGTCTGTTCTATGCTCGGCGAAGCGGAGTGGTATGTTGGCACTCACGGGGGAGCAAACGACCAAACGACTATCTTGATGAACGGGCCGAATATGGTTCTCTATAATCGCCATTCGAAGTCGGTGTTGGAGTCGACCCCACTGCCGTTTCTTCGCGGGGTACACGTGGTCTTGGCAAACTCTCTGTGGGAAGTAAACAAATCTCTCACTGGCAATCAAAGCTTCAATATGCGCAAGGGCTGGATGGAAATAGGCGACGAGATAATGAAACTTATAATTGCGGCGGTGAGGGAAGCACAAAAGCAGGGTGCCGCGTCAGGCGAAGGTTGGCTTGGGAAGCTTGTATACAACAAATTTGGCTTCACACCAGCGGCCAGAACACCTCTTCTGGAATCCCATCCGGAATATTGGAAGAAAATAGAGTCAAACTACCGGAAGTTTGGTAGTTTGGACGAAACAATTCTCGGCATACCGAACGAAGCCATTGACGAACTTATCCTGTTGCTGCCCATAAAACTAACGCCAGACGAGGCTGGCAGAATTCTTGGCAAAGACCGTGCTACTATTGAACAACTCTACACCAAGCCGAAACGCGCAATCGGCGGATACCACCTGCGCACTACTGCACGGTTTTTCCATCAGGAAAACATAATAGGTCGAGAGCTGGAGAGAATCTTTTTAGAAGCAGAAGCGAGGGTCCAATCGGGCGAGATATCGCCCGATTCAGAGGAGTATGACCAATACAGATTAAGAGTTGGTGACCTTGTAGACCGTCTTCAACACGCCCTTTGTTTTGACTTTCGTGTTTCCAATGCACAGTTGGACAGGCTGCTGGATATTGCGCGGCGAGGTCCCGGCTATTTAGGGGGCAAACTTACGGGTGCGGGGAAAGGCGGATGCGTGTCTATTCTCGTCCGCGAGAAATATTCCGAGGAAATGTGCCATTATTTGGATCGAGAGTACTACTCCAAACCTGGTAACTTCGACGACTATCGGCAGATACTTACGGACGCTTTGCGCTACTACGAACCTGGGACTTTCGAACACGACTCTGCCGCAGAGCAGCTTGCCAACTTGGATAAAGCCCTGTCTTCGGTAGAGAATCAGCGCACTGTTATAACGTTCAGCCGAGGTGCGTGTGCCCTGGATTTTCGCTTGGCTACTGATGTTGCCTAAGCATCGGGCAAAAACATATCCCGCCTCTGGAATCGGTTCTTTTTGCCAGCTAGCGATTGTTTAAGCAACATATAATTCTCCCCAGTAACGCAAAAGGATCTTGAGCCCTAGTGTGTCAAGCAATCTCTTTGTGCGGATCCGTTTGTCCCTCTGTTTTGCTCTCGTGAGATGGGATCAGCGTCCGCGTGGGTCCCGAATCCGCGGTGCGATCTTGTTTGCAAACTTGCATTCAAAACAGCGGGTATGCTAGCATCATGAGACAAGCAATGACAAGGAGATTAACAGGATGACTTATCACGTCCGCGCTCTGAAATGCGGCGAATGTATGGTTCGAAACTACATTACGTATGGCGACGTCTGGGATGAGACGCCAAGCAAGTTCTACCTCTACATATGGCTAATCGAAGGTGCAGAACGCCCGATCATCGTGGACACGGGGCCGAAAGAGCTAGAGGAGTTCAACAAGGCAACAGCCGAATATGTTCCAGGTGGCGTGGTTCAGGCCCCCGGCGAAAGAACTCCCGAACTACTGGCCTCCGTCGGAGTTGATCCTAAGGACGTTTCGCACGTTTTACTTACTCATTTGCACATAGACCACATCGGCTTCTATGATTTGTTTCCCAACGCGCAGCTCGTGGTGAATAGGCGAGGCTTTCTGTCAGCGCTTCCGGGAGGTATACCAAAGGACATAATGGTTGCCCTCGCGAGCCGCTGGCCTGACAGCTTGCGTTTAGTTGAAGACGAAGAAGTTCTGCCTGGGATCCGCACGTTCCATCTGGGGTGCCATTCGGAGTGCAGCCAGGGTATTGCGATAGAAACGCAAAAGGGTACAGTGGTTTTGGCAGGCGATGTTGCATTTAAATTCCGCAACTTGGAAGAAAACATTCCTATTCGAGCTGCTGATCTCGACGAATGCTGCGCAGCGTTGGAACGCTTAAAGAAGGAAGGCGACATCGTGCTACCTGGTCACGATCCGGCTGTTATGGAGCGTTTTCCGGGCGGAATAATCGCTTGAACTGTACTGTCCGACGCGGTGCGAGCTGGCTCTTTGGGGCAGTCCTATCGCAGACTTACTCACTGCCGGGGCTGCTAGTTAATCTTCAGGTGCGAACTTGTAGCCGAAACCGCGGACGGTCACTACGCACTTAGGGTTATTTGGGTCCCTCTCAATTTTTTCTCGGAGTCTGCGAATGTGCACGTCGACCGTGCCATAATCAATATACTCCGTTTCTCCCCATACGTGCTGCAGGAGAAATTCCCTGCTTAGCACCTTGCCCCTGTTCGCCAGCAACACCTCAAGAAGTGCAAACTCTTTAGGTCTAAGTTCTACCTGTCTGTTGCCGACAAACACGGTGTGCCTGGCTCTATCAAGCGTGACATTACCACCCCTCAGCACATCTTCTTTTATTTTGGTTTCACCCGAGGCTCTCCTTAAGGCGGACCTGACTCTCGCTACTAGTTCGAGCATGCCGAAAGGCTTCGTGATGTAATCGTCCGCGCCAACCTCGAGCCCGATTACCTTGTCGACCTCGCTTGTGCGTGCGCTGACCATAATAATGGGAATGTCCAGTTCGCGTCGCAGCAGACGGCAAATGTCTTTGCCGTCGAGGCCAGGCAGCATAATGTCCAGTAGGATCAGATCGGGAGGATTTTTCCTTATTCCCTCAAGGGCAACTAAGCCATCTTCATAGAGACTAACGCGGTATCCATGCGATTCCAGCGTATGCTGCATCAATTTCGCAATGTCCGTATCGTCTTCGACCACAGCAATTCTAGCACTCACGGCCGACCACCAGTCCTTTCTTACTTATAGAACACTTTCGTTTGTTTCAACCTGAATTATAGCGAGCTTTTGTTAAATGATTGTTTGCTGAAAGTTTGGCCAAGGTTAATTTGCCTTACGTTTTAGTCCTCCTGCGGCTTACGCATAAATACGCCCTTTTAATCAGACGGCATTACATGTGTCAGGTGCTTGTAAGAATGGAGGGATAAACTATTTGCGGCAAGTCGGAACGTACCATCTTCCGAATCCTAGGCAGGTATTTTGAAGTGGGACGGTAGTTGGGAAAGTTCGGAACAACAAAAAATATAGTAAGGAGGTATGGAGTTGAAAAAGATCTTGACAATCCTTCTCTTAATGGCGTGTGCGACTCTGGCACATGCACAGACACCCCAGGATGTCCCTCTCGAACATTGGGCGTACGATGCGGTCAGAAGTTTGATCGAAAAAGGGTATTTCGAGGGTTATCCAGATGGCAGCTTCTTGGGCAAGCGTGCAATGACCCGATACGAAATAGCGGTCCTCATAAAGCGAATTATTGATGACTTCTCCGCAAGAATCGAGGCTTTGGAAAGTCGCCCTCAGTTGCCGGTTACTTCTCAGGAAACAGCTACGCCGTCCAAACCTGAAGCTCAAGCCAAGATAGACAGCGCCGACCTAGAGAAGCTTCAGAAGCTCATAGATGAGTTCAAGCCCGAGCTTGTAGTTATTGGCACCCGTTTGGACAAGATTGAAACCGCGTTGGAGCGGGTGGAAACCAGGTTAGAGAACCTTGAGGGCATAGTTACTGATCCTGAAGGTGCGTTTGAAGCGGTCAAGTCGGATATTTCTAAGCTTAAGAAGGTTACGGCGAGCGGATATGTCCAAGCCCGGTTCAACCTATTCAGAAATGATCCCGACAAGTCCGATGCTGGCAGTGAACCGACCGACAACTTCAGTATTCGACGTGCTCGGCTAAAAATCACCGGTAAGCCGACAAATAATAGCTCTGTAGTTGTTCAGCTCGACGCCGGACAAGGCGCAAAGGGTGATTCCGGTCCGTCCGTTTCGATTAAGGATGCTTATCTTGAATATGCTTTCGCAGGCGACCCTATGCTGGGCCCAATGATTTCTATGGGTCAGATGAAGTGGCCGTTTGGGTATTCGGTGGTGGAGTCCTCAGGTGTGCGCGAATGTCCAGAAAGACCTCTAATAGTCCAGCGACTGTTCCCAGGGGAAAGGGACCGCGGATTTATGTTCAGTCACCCTTTGATTCCTCGCGGAACGCTAGTTTTTAAGTTAGGCGTTTTCAACGGCGTGGAGACAAAGTTCAAGTGCCCCAATAACAAAAAAGCTTTGGTCGGTGGTTTGCGTGCGGCTGTCGGCGACTGGGAGTTCGGAGTTTCTGGATTCTTGGGTAAGGGTATCGTAGACGACAAAGGCGCGCTGTACCAGCAGAATGAAGATCGAAAGACTCGCTTTGGTGCCGACTTCCAGTACTACGGCATCAACAACGTCTCAATAAAGGCTGAATGGATAACTGGTGAGGGAACCGACGGAATTGGTAACACTGCAGCTCTTCGAGATCGGATATCAGGCGGTTGGGCTCAGCTGGCTTACAACTTTATAAGGAACACCACATTTGTTGCACGGTGGGAAACGATGTCTGAAGATCCCAAGTATACCAAATACGGCAGGCGCAGCGCTTGGAATCTCGGCTTGATACGCTATCTTGATGACAAGACCCGACTTAAGGTCTTTTATCAGATCAACGATGAGGAGAAGGAAGAATTCAAGAACAACAACCTCGTATGCGAGTGGATAACGAACTACTGATACAGCTGCTAAGAAACCAACATTTATGGAGGGACGAAATGAAGAAAACTATTTTGTGGTGCGTTCTCTGTCTGTTCGGAATAACGTTCGTGGCGGCAGCTGCCGCACCGCGTGGGAACCTGAAAATCGCGGGTTCTACAACTGTTCTGCCCCTTTCCCAAATATGGGCCGAAGCCTTTATGAAAAAGCACCCACAAGTATCGGTTTCTGTGACCGGGGGCGGTAGTGGAGTTGGTCTGAGCAGCCTGCTGAACGGAACTTGCGACATCGCCAACTCGTCGCGTGAGGCTAAGGCTAAGGAGATAGCATCGGCGCGCCAGAGAAACATCAAATTGACGGCGTTTAAATGTGCAAAGGACGGCTTGGCAATAGTGGTTCATCCTTCGAACAACGTCAAGAATCTGACTATGGCACAGATCAAGGATATTTACTCCGGGAAAATCAGAACCTGGGACCAGGTAGGCGGAGACAGCAAAGCCGATATAGTGGTTGTAGGTCGTGATTCAGCTTCCGGCACTTACGGTTTCTTTCAGGAAGCTGTCCTCGGCGGTGCCGCCTATCGAAGCGATATGCTCAGCCAAGCTACAAATGCTGCGGTGGCGCAGACAGTAGCACAATCAAAGAGCGCGATAGGCTATGTAGGTATGGCTTACGCGTGGGACATGTCCGAGAAAGGCAAGCTAAAGGTGATATCGGTTTCTAGGCAGAAGGGTCAACCAGGTATCCTGCCGACCGATGAGAATGTGGCCAACGGTTCTTATCCTCTGTTCCGATACTTGTATATGTACACTGCTGGTAAGCCGAGCGGATTGGCTAAAGATTTCATAGACTTTTGTCTGAGCAGCGAGGGTCAGTCACTGGTCAGTAAGTCTGGTTACATGCCTGTGAAGTAGATCCCAACTAGTTTACTCTAGGCGGCTGGATACTGCCAGCCGCCTTTTTATTTCAATGCAGTCTCATTGTCAGCTTCCTGTAAACTGCAGGGTCTATGATTACTAATGGGATTTTACGAAGGGTTCGGTGATACATTTGGCTTCTACTGCAAAAGCGAGCAGTCAAGGGATCGTACTAGAGAGCTTGAGTCGCTACGAAAAACGGGCCAAAGCGAGGGATGTCTTTGCGTCACGCCTTGTGAGTGTAAGCGGCATAACTGCCATAGTAGTGCTTTTTCTCATATTTGTGTTTCTTGCAAAGGATGCGGTTCCGATATTTCGCAAAGAGAGTGCAGCAAAGTTTTTGACCGGCTCTTCTTGGCAGCCCGAATTCGAGATCTTCGGCATATTACCGCTTTTAGTAGGATCGTTCTTCGTAACATTCGGCGCTCTCGTTGTTGCCGTCCCAATAGGCATTACTTGCGCCGTTTACATTGCGGAGGTTGCTCCGCTGGCTGTCAGAAGCATTTTGAAGGTAACTGTGGAATTGCTTGCGGGTATCCCTTCGGTTGTAATAGGGTTTATAGGGCTAACGATATTGGCGCCGGTTGTGCAAAACTTGTTCGAACTCCCTACCGGACTTACGGCCTTAACAGGCGCTGTGACGCTCGCATTTATGTCTATGCCTACGATAATTTCTGTATCAGAAGATGCAATTACTGCTGTTCCGAAATCATACGTTAACGGTTCGCTCGCATTGGGAGCTACCAAGTGGGAAACCATACTCAAGGTTGTAATCCCGTCCGCAAAGAGCGGCATTACCGCTGCCTGTCTGCTTGGAATGGGTAGGGCAATCGGCGAGACTATGGCTGTGCTTATGGTTACAGGTAACGCATCAGTGCTGCCCAAAGGTGTGCAAGACGTAATAAACTTTTTCCTGGGTCCCGTTAGAACTATGACAGCTACTATTGCTTCGGACATGGGTGAGACTGTGCAAGGATCGAACCACTATCATGCGCTTTTTGCAATAGGTCTCACTCTTTTCGTCATCAGCTTCGCAATAAATATGTGCGCTGACATTGTCTTGAGGCGAGGAAGATTAAGCAGAGAATGATCTCCCGAGCGCGAACAGAAAAACTTGCTTTTGTGACCATGACGCTTGCGTCCTTGGTTGTCATCGTGCCCGCTCTTGCAATAATAGGGTTCCTAGTGGCGAAGGGATCATCTGCCATCAATTGGTCTTTCTTGACGGAAATGCCCAGGAACGGTATGCGCGAGGGCGGAATAATGCCTGCCATTGTGGGCACGCTTTATCTGGTAGCGGGGACGCTCATTTTCGCAGTGCCGATAGGCATATTGGCAGCAATATACCTCACGGAATATGCTCCCCAAAATGCTATTAGGCGTGTCGTAAAGTTGGCTATAGTCAACCTAGCAGGCGTACCTTCTGTGGTTTATGGACTTTTTGGCTACGGTCTCTTTGTGTTGTTGATGCACCTAGGCAAAAGCATTCTTGCCGGCTCGCTCACGCTTGCGGTGCTTGTCTTGCCGGTTGTAATTGCGGCAGCTGAAGAAGCTCTGCAAAGTGTGCCGAAGTCGTTTCGTGACGGCAGTTTCGCGCTTGGTGCAACCAAGTGGCAAACCATTTGGCAGGTGGTACTCCCCAACGCTGCTGCCGGTATAATCACCGGTGTCGTAATCGGTGTCGGGCGCGCGGCAGGTGAGACAGCTCCTATTATGTTCACTGCCGCAGCGTTCTATTTGCCAAAATTGCCAAGTTCCCCTCTTGACGACTGTATGGCTCTGCCTTATCACCTGTACGTGGTCGCTACTGAGATGTTTGACGCCCCACAGAAAGTGCAGTGGGGAACCGCTTTAACGCTGCTCCTATTGGTTACGGGCATGAACCTGGTTGCAGCTATCATAAGAGCTAGGTTTAGGAGGGCTAAGTCTTGGTAAGCACGCCGAGTCTTGTTATGGAATCTAAATCTTTTGGGGAATGCGTGGCTGTGAATGAGTGCCTTTGCGGAAAAGTGCAGGTCGAGAATCTGAATGTGTATTACGGAACATTCCACGCCTTGCGCAACATAAGCGTATCTATCCCTGGATGTGCCATTACTGCACTGATAGGGCCATCTGGGTGCGGTAAGTCTACCTTTCTGAGATGTATGAATCGAATGAACGACCTGATACCGGGGACGCGCACCACGGGCCGAATATTATTAGACGGCAAGAATATCTATGATGCCGATGTAGACGTGGTATTACTTCGTAAACGAGTGGGTATGGTTTTTCAACAGCCAAACCCATTTCCAAAGTCCATATTTGAGAATGTAGCATATGGGCCTCGTATTCACGGTGTAAGGAGAAAGTCCGATCTGGCGGATATCGTAGAGCATAGTTTGGTACGGGCTGCGCTTTGGGATGAGGTGAAGGACGACCTCCACAAATCAGCCCTGGATCTCTCCGGCGGGCAGCAGCAGAGACTTTGTATAGCTCGGGCTCTCGCAGTGGAGCCGGAGATACTTCTGATGGACGAACCTTGCTCAGCACTCGATCCCATCTCCACAAGCCGAATAGAAGAGTTGATGCACTCACTTAAACAGGACTACACTATAGTGATTGTTACACACAATATGCAGCAAGCATCCAGGGTGTCGGACTACACCGGGTTCTTTTTAATGGGCGAGCTTATAGAATTTGGCGAGTCAGCTCAGATATTCACCCGCCCAAGGGACAAGCGTACTGAGGATTACGTAACAGGTCGTTTCGGCTAGTGTAGCCTAATTGCTACTCGCCTTCTTAAACGCGTGGGAATTACCTTCCATGTGGCAGGATGCGCAGGTAGCGTCAGGAGCAGCATTCGGGGCGTGCGATTTCAAATCTTTAACCGCATCTGTGTCTCCCAGCTTCATAGTATGGCAGGCCAGACACAAGTCGTTCACCGAGGATCGTAACTGCTTTGGACCTTTTGCGTTTACACCATGGGGCTCGTGACATGAAGTGCACTTTTGCCCACCTGCTTCATGCTTGCTTTCCAGGAAAGTATTGTATTGCGAGTTGGCTGCTCCTGGTCCCGCATCCGTCAGCTTAAAATGCTTGCTCAAATCGTCGCCCGGTACGAAAGTAGGCGAATATGCGTACTTGCCGGATGGGTCGGTTCCTACAGCGTGGCACTGTCCACAGACCATATTTAGCCGCTTTTGGTTCAGGTTTTTCGGGTTAATTATGTCTTTGGGATCCTGACTGTCGGCGTGAACTGCACCGGGGCCGTGACACGCCTCACAGCCTACTCCCAACTCTGTCCATTTCTTTATTGCAGGGTCGAAATTAGTAACGTGACAGCCAACGCATTGCGTGAGCCCGTCTACCGGCTGCTGCTTCACCCACTTCTTTTCCTTAACCAGCCACTTTGCAGGAAGAACTTTGAAATTCTTGTCGAGGTAATTCTGGTAAACCTTGCCAGAGCCAAGAACATATTTTATATCTGACTTCTTTATCGGAGCGTCCGGAGTGAACGTCGCGACTATTGATTTCGGATTCTTTTCGACATCAAACATAGCCTGGCTGTGCAGTGTTTTCGCATGAGCTTTAATGATTTCGGGATGTGTGTCCTCATGGCATACCGCGCAGTCTTCGCTTCCTACGTATTTTGCTGCTCTTTTCGCTGACACGCTTATCGTTCCAGTCCATGCTATCAGCAAGAGCAGTGCTACGAGCCCAAGAAATCGAAATCTGCTGTTCAAAACCTTTTCTCCTCCGTCTAAGAATGTAAAGCCTCTACCACATCGTAGACGCAGGCCCCACGCCGTCTCTTAGCTTTTTACTTATACTTCTCGATTCGATAGGTATTGCAGGGAAAACTGAGTCCGACATGCTATAATTTTATAGAGCACTCAGTCCGTTCAGCAATGTTTCCAGATTGCGGGCCACCGACTCAACCGCACTTATAGCTCGTCGATAGTCCATTCTAGTGGGTCCCATCACGCCGACAGTTCCTGCGATCTTGCCGCCGATCCGATATTTGGCACCCACAAAGCTGCATTCAACCATCTCTTCAACAGGATTCTCCCGGCCTATGAGCACTGTGACCTCAGGTCCCATAACCGATGAAAACAGCTTATAAAGAGCCCGCTTCTGATCGAGTATCGAAAGGACAGCTTCCAGCCGTTCCGGGTTCTTGAATTCGGGCTGCTGCATCATGTAACTAGTGCCGCCGAAATGAATATCCGCTTCTTCCTCAGCCTCCGCTTGATCAATTATGAGCTTGATAATTTGCTTTGCTAGGGCAGTTGCATCACGAGGAGCTTCTGGATCTTCTTCAAACGATTCTGCAGAGAGAGTCGAAACCTCAGAACCACTTAACTTTGCTCTTAGGTAGTTAGTAGTCTTGACAGTATCGAGTGCGTGAGATTCCTGCGGGACATCAAGGATCCCGTGGATCGCACGTCCATTATCAAGAACAATGACAGCGAGCACCTTATTGCGCCCGACTCTTACCACGCTTACATGCCGAACTACCGCCTCCTTGACTTTCGGCTGACTAGCAACTGACGTATATCGTGCTAGGTCGGAAAGTATTCGGCATGTGTGTTCCAAGAGGAGTTCAACCTCTGCCGTGCGAAGGGCAAGAAGCCGTCGCGCGCGTTGGGCTTCGGCATAAGGTAGGACAGCAGCATCCATCAACCGATCAACATAGAACCTATAACCCAAATCGGACGGTATTCTGCCAGCTGAGGTATGAGGCTGACGCAGATAGCCCATTTCCGATAGCTCAGCCATCTCGTTCCTGATGGTGGCTGATCTAACCCCCAATTGGTGCCTGCCCGCAATCAAATGCGAGCCCACAGGCTCTGCCGTCGAGACATACTCGTCGACGACAGCTTTCAAGATTTTTTGCTTTCTCTGATCAAGCGGATGTAGACGCAGCATGCTCGTTACAATCGTTGCAACACATCGTTTCGCAGATGATATGCAGTGAGGCAAACTGCTCCAATCCCATTGTACCATCAGCATTGCGCCGTGTCAAGAACGCGGCGGTTTAGATTTGGCCGTTTCCGTTCGCATTGATACTGCCTGTAGGACTGCGTTATACTTCTCGGTATGATGGGTTTGCTAGCATACAAAGGTGGGATCGCGAAACGTCTGCTCGTGGCGTGTTCTGTACTCTTGCCTGTTTTGGTTTTCTCTCTGACATTTGATGTCGCTTACGGTGAACGGAACATATCTTTCTTGAATGTAGTCAGGATTGGGTTGGCATCTTTTCCAATGGTTCCAGATTGGTTTGCAGAACGCGTGCCAGAATTGGATCGCACCATTGTTCAGGATATCAGGATGCCTCGCGCGCTCCTGGCTGTGCTAGTCGGTAGTATGCTGGCAATGGCTGGAACTGCACTTCAGGGCTTGCTGCTGAATCCGTTGGCTGATCCCTATACTGTGGGCGTCTCATCTGGCGCAGCTTTGGGTGCGGGGATAGCCACCTTGGTGGGCTTGCAGACCGTTGCAGGAGGGTACGGAGTACCGGTTGTCTCATTCGTGTTCGCAGCCGCAGCGATGTTACTTGTCTACGCACTCGCCCGTTCATCAGGTAGGGTTTCAATACATTCATTCCTGCTTGCTGGGATAGTGGTCGGTTCTTTCCTCTGGGCACTTCTCAGTTTTATTCTAGCGCTTGCAGCAGGCGATCCGGCAGAAGCTCAGGCAAAAATTATCGCTTGGCTGCTGGGTTCATTCGATGCACCTGACCCCTGGGGCTACGTCCGAGTAGCCTTTCCCTTTGCATTATTTGGACTTGCGGTACTTTCCGGCTTTGCGCGCGATTTGAACCTGTTTTCGACGGGCGAGGAGTCCGCGCAACATCTCGGTGTTGAGGCGGAAAACCTGAAAGCAATAATCATTTCCATATCTTCGCTCGTGACGGCGGTAGCGGTATCCACCAGTGGCATAATCGGTTTTGTGGGGCTGGTTGTGCCGCACATCTGTCGCAAAATCTTCGGTTCCGATCACCGGGTCTTGATATTGTCAGCGGCTCTTGCAGGTGGAACGCTTACAGTTCTTGCCGATCTCGCATCTCGGGCGATTTTGCCTCCAAGCGGGCTGCCGGTGGGAGTGGTGACGGCCATGCTGGGCGCGCCGTTCTTCTTATACCTGTTGAGAACGTCCAAACCTTAGTAGCCCATCTCGTACGACCGACCGCTTGCTGGGCAACTTGTCGCTGTACAACTTAAGCTCTTTATCCGACGCGCCGGACGGTTCCGGGCCTCCCTAACTGACCCGACACTTCGAAACGAGTTCCCAAAAGCTGCTCGACCACGGAAATATTGGTGAGAAGATGTTGCGTAACTTCGCACGTAGTAAACTGTGAAAATCCTTCTGCCAGTGCTATCGGTATGATGAGCTGGTCCGACAGGTGCTTGTCAAGAGCTGTGTAGGACTCATAGTAGGCTTCGAAAATTTCACAGGCTTCTTTCGCCACGTCTTCTGCACTTTTTCTCGGTTCGCCCAGAGCCTGAAAACCGCCGATCGAACCGTCTGACTTTGCATCAATGAAGAACAGTGTGCCCTTGCCGGGCGACGGATAATAAAAAAGCTCGGCGCGATCTGGGGTGATCCCCAGTTCTCGCAGTTGAGCGAGCCCAGTGTTCAATTGCCGTTCGGCGATGGAACGATGCAGGTTCGAAACCGCTGACACCAGTTCTATACGCGGTCGTGAGGTAGGGCCGACCAGCGAAACCGCCTGCAGCGAGTCGATTGGCAGAATCTCAACAATTATTTCTCCGCCGCCGATGGGGTAGTAACCTGCACGCACCATCTCATATTTGCATACGACTCCCATCCGGCTCACGGCTGGTAGGAATGTTCGAGTGATGTAATCCGATGTAGGCGAGAAGGGCACGTGTGTACCTCCCTTTATCACGATCCTACTGCGTTTGCCTGCGAATGCCAACGGCCATAGTATCGTCTGAAAAATGAGGTTTGCTGATCCCGCTGAGGCTCGGATTTTGGACACGTCGAACTCGTGGTATCCCGGCTTGGTCTTACCAGGGCGGAAGATTATCCGCATTGAACCGACATCTGCACCATCAAGGCTGCCCCCGCAGATTTCTGCCGTTGCCAGAGCGCACGTCAGATGCTGGGGTCGAAGCCCTGGCTTCTCGCGGCGAGCTCTAATGTTTTCTATTGTCACCGCAGTGCCTGTCAAAGCCGCGAGCGACAGAGTTGTTCTCAAAATCTGCCCGCCGCCTTCGCCAAAGCTTCCATCAATGGTTAGCATTTTGCCCAATCGTATAATCCTTCGTGGAGTTCAGAGCTCTACTACCGTATAACCCCACGCGTCTTGAGCTCTCCGGATTCAAGACGAACGACTGGTGTGGGCTTTCGTACATACAGGGGCGCGAGCGTGAGCGGATCGTCGGGCTCTCCTTTTTGGATGCAGCGCATACCAAGTGTCAGCAATCCCCATGCAGATGGGTGTGAGGTTCCGGAATTGCCTACCGTGGCTAACGCGCCCAGGCAACTTTTGATGGTTTCTGCGTGGCGCAGTGCAGCGCTCCCGCAAAAGTATACTGTGGCATTCCTAGTGGCGATGGTGTCCAGAACTTCATGGATGGAATTCACTTTATATTCGGCAACATTCTCAGCTGTGGAAGTGTCGGTTAACGTCCAGTAGACCTCGTCCGCTCGGGCGTGAGTCATCGGGCATATGAACTGAGTGCCAGCCGGCGCAACACTCCACGCCAAGGCATCCAGACTTCCTACTCCATAAATGGGCTTTTCCAAACTGTAAGCGAGTGACTTAGCAATTGTCACACCTATTCTGAGTCCGGTAAACGAACCCGGACCCACGCCGACAATAATGGCTTCCACATCTGAAATTCGGTAGCTCGTATCCGAGAGTGTATGTTCAATGTTCGGAAGCAGGCGTCTTAGCAAATTCATCTTGTGATAGAATCTATACTCAGCCTCGACAGCACCGTCGCGTCCAACTGCAATTGTGCATACTTCACCGGAGGTGTCAAACGCAAGCATCAGCATTGGATACAAGCCCTCTGATAATCGTTTCAACCCTAGCGCCTTGACCGGTGATGACAATCTCTCTGGTAGACTCGTTTGTCTTTCTAAGGGTGATGTCAATTCTCTCAGTGGGCAGTAGAACTTTCATCTTTTCAGCCCATTCAACTACCACTACGCCTCCAGACTCCATATACTCGTCTAAACCTAGAGATTCGATTTCTGATTCGTCAATCCTGTAAAGGTCAATGTGATAAAGCGCCAGCGGACCCATGTACTCGTGCACCAGGGTGAACGTCGGACTATGAACCGTGTCCTGAATACCTACTCCTCGAGCGATTCCTTTTGCCAGAACAGTCTTGCCCGTGCCGAGGTCCCCGTAAAGTGCAATTACATCTCCCTCGATAAGCAACCTTCCCAACTGCTCTCCAATAATCACAGTTTCCTCAGGGCTATGTGAGGTTAATCTCACCTGTTGTATGTATTTATCCATCCCTGCACACCCACTTAGAAGTGCTCCCATCCCTTGGGAAATTCGGACTCTGTTCCGTCCGGCATCACGAGCAGCACTTCGGGTTCTTCCGTCGTATGTCCTACAATGCTCGCAGTTGACCCTGCAGATTCTATCGCTTGGACTATTACGGTCGCGTCTTCTGAAGCACAAGCTATTAGCAGTTCGTAGTCTTCTCCTCCAGCCGCTGCCAGATCTACAGGATCGGCGTCTAGCCTTGCCGCCGCGAAATGTATTTCGTCGGATAAAGGTAGTGCTTGTGCCCACACACGCGCACCGACGTTCGAGGCGGTGCACAATCTGCGCAAGTCCGCTGCAAGACCATCGGATATGTCCATCATCGCGTGCACCTTCCGCGTCGCGACGGCAGCTCTTGCCTCATTCACCCTGGGTTCTGGCTTAAGGTGTTTCTCCACGCAGTGGGTACTGGCGCGGCTGGCTTCTTTGAGACCAAGCTTGAGAAGCAGCTGCAGTCCCGCCAGGGAGTCCCCCAAAGTGTTAGTGACGATTATAGCATCCCCAGCCCTTGCTCCAGAACGTTGTGCAGCCAGCTCGGGTTCTACTACGCCAAGCTGTGTTACGTTGATTACGATGCCCGTCTCGCTGAGTACCGTATCGCCACCTGCTATGGCGCTCCCAAAAGCTGCGTTAGCATCCGCTAAGCCTTCGTAAATCTTCTCGATAATCTCGACATCAATATCAGGCACACCTATAGACACGAAAGAATAAGTCGGTTCGCCGCCCATAGCCGCTACATCGCTGATATTTACCGCTGCGCTCTTCCATCCGAGCAGGTAGGGTTCGTTTATATCCATTCGAAAATGAGTGTTTTCTACGAGAAGATCGGTTGTGACAACCAGGAATCCGCTGCCGATGTCAACGAGCGCACCGTCGTCACCGATACTCAAAACCAGCTTAGTGTCGGGTATTGCAGCGAACCTGTCCCTAATGATCTTGACTAGGGCATCTTCGCCTCCAAACCTAGAGAGCTTCATATTGCGGACACTTAAGAGGAATTCTTTTACGCATTTAGCTGCTCGCGCTTCGGCTGACCCAGAGCTGTGGGTGCTACCGCTTATTGTTACTGTTAAGGGCTTTATTGTTCTGACCGTTGGTTTTTGCCTTACCGTTAGTCACTCCATTCTCCTGGTCCGGCTGCGGAGGCTTGTCGGTGCGTATGATTTCAATCGTGCGCAGCCGACCGTTTTCGATTTCACGGACAATAAAGTCGATATTTTCGTAGCTGATAGTTTCAGCCTCATTCGGCTGGCGTCCGAATAGGTCGAACACAAAGCCTCCAATCGTATCGTACTCTTCGCTTTCCGGTATATTGAGTCCCATCTGCTCGTTAAGCTCGTCCACTCTCATGCGCGCGTTTACTATCGCGTGATTCTCATCGATGATTTGGATCAGCGGTTCCTCAATGTCATATTCGTCGCGGATTTCGCCTACGATCTCTTCCAGTAGATCTTCCACAGTAACCAGTCCAGCTGTGCCGCCATATTCGTCTCGCACTATTGCCATCTGCACATTTCCGCGCTTGAAGTCCGCCAGCAGTTCGTCGACAGGTTTGGTTTCCGGAATAAAGTATGCCTCTCGCATTACCGCCTTTATGTCAAAGCTCTTGCTGGGCTGCCGCAGGATCGGCAGAAGGTCTTTGGCATGCACCACACCTACGATATTGTCTATATTGTCTTCGTATATGGGTATGCGGGAGTGCCCTGTTGTCGTGATTATATCCAACAGGTCATCTAGAGAGCTTGTTACAGGTGCTGCTTTCATATCCGTTCGCGGCTTCATGACCTGTCGAACCACAGTATCGGAGAAGTCGAAAATGGAGTGGATCATCTCCTTTTCTTCTTCTTCTATCACTCCCTCTTCCTCGCCGGCCTCAAGCAACATTCGCAGTTCTTCTTCGGTGAGAATAGGTGCCGAAAACCTGACGTGTGCGCCAAATGGTCTGACCACGAGATCACTGAAGAAACTGATGACTGCAACAACCGGAAGGGCGATCAAAGAAAGCGTGTTAATTGGTCCCCCAAGTGCAAGCGCGAACTTCTCCGCGTGGACCATTGCCAGGCTCTTTGGTGCAATTTCGCCCAGCACGAGCGTCACAAACCCGATCACACAGGTCATCACAAAAACGGCTATGCTGCGCGCTGTTTGCTCTGCCAGCCCAACAGACTGAAGCCATTGAGTGGGGATACCCGCAAGTCCAACTGCTGTATACGCAGAAGCCAGGAATCCGACAAGTGTAACCCCTATCTGCACAGTCGCCATAAAGCTTGTGGGATGTTCCAAGAGCTTCTGTACGACTTCAGCCCGTTTGTTGCCTTCCTCGATCAGCTGCTTAATACGTGTCCTTCTGACAGAGACTAGAGCTATCTCGGCTGCAGCGAAGAACGCGTTCAGCAGAACGAGAAATAGTACAACTGCGATGCGAAACAGTATACGGTTTGGATCCTCGTCCACTTTCTTGCCACCCTCTTACAACACAGGCGCAAGTACATAATACGCCAGACAGGATACTACCGTTGCCAGTAGCGCACCCGTGACGACTTCCCCGAGGGTGTGTATACCTCCTTCCACTCGACTTTGTGCCACAAGCGCTGCCAAAAGAAATGCCAACGCGCCCACTATGACCTTTTTTGACATGAAAAGTATCGTCGTCGCTAGAAAAAAACCTAGAGCTGCATGGCCGCTTATTATCCCACCTCGCCACAGCTTTCCCTTCCCACCGGCTATTTTCCACAGCACTACCATTGTGGCCACCAGTATCAGCGCCACTACCAAGACCGTGAACGCATCCGGCGGATGAACACCTAGTTCTTCCTTGAGGCCGCGGTTTCCACCGCCCAAAAACAGTAAGAATCCTATCGCAAGCGCGTTAACTGTTGTGATCAACACCGCTCCAGCAGCGATATCCTTTGCGAATTTCGCCAGCGGATGGTAGGTCTGCACAACCAAGTCTGTAACAGCCTCTATTGCCGTGTTGAACATTTCAGCCACCAGCACTAGGGTAATGGTGAACAACAGCACCATCACTTCCGTTCTGGATAGCTGGAAGATAAGGCTGACTATCAATACCAACAGCAGCGTGAGGAAATGAAACCTCATGTGCCGTTGCGTTCGCAGGACGTGCACCACGCCTTCTATCGCATATTTGAACCCGTTTAGGGGGTTTCTCAGAAATCTCATTTCACTTCCCCAAAATCTCCCGTTGCCTGCCAAACATTCTACGTTCGTCTTCGGGCGTTTCGTGGTCGTATCCCAATAAGTGAAGCAATCCGTGGGCAATTAGCACGTCCAGTTCTTCTTCCAACGTGTGTCCCTGTTCTTTAGCTTGGCGAGCTGCTGTGTCTACTGAGATGACCACATCCCCAATCACAATCTCGCCTTCGGATCCAAAATCCTCACCCTCTAACTGAGAAAAAGCAAGCACATCGGTCGCCTCATCTACTCCACGATACTGCCGGTTCAGATCGCGTATAGTGTCGTCATCGACAAGAAGAATACTTACCTCTACATCTTCCGAGCAGTTCTCAGCTGAGAGCAGCTGTCGAACCGTTTTCCTCAGTCGCCGAGTGTTCACTTTCCGATGTTGTTCGTTCCGAATCAGAATCTGCGTTTGTACTGCCCTTCCTTTCACCAATTTGTACGGGCTCCGGATATTCTATCCTAGCATGCATTATGCTAGTAAGAGCTTTCGCAAAGGTCGTTGTTATTTTGCTGACCTCTCGGAATGTCAGTTCAGATTCGTCCAGTTGCCCATCACGCAGTTTGTCTGCTACCACCCTGTTTACCAACGTCTCTATCTTAGCAACGCTGGGCTTATCCAAAGTGCGCGATGCAGCTTCTACCGAATCCGCCAGCATTACAATCGCTGCCTCCTTGGTTTGAGGCTTGGGTCCTGAGTATCTGAACTGCTGTTCGACTGGAGTAGATAGGTCAAGCTCATCTGTGAACTGGTTGTAAAAGTACTGTACCAAAGAAGTTCCGTGGTGTTGCGCTATTACGTCCTGTACTATTTTCGGCAAACGGTTTTCCTTAGCTATTTCTATTCCGTCTCGAACGTGACTTGTGATAACTATAGTGGACAGTGTGGGATTAATACTATCATGAACGTTTTCCACGTGCTGGTTTTCGATGAAAAAGTGCGGCCGCCTCAGCTTTCCTATGTCGTGATAATACGAAGCCACCCTGGCGATCAAAGTATCGGCACCTATTGCTGCAGCTGCTCCTTCGGCGAGGTGTCCTACTGCAAGAGAATGCGTATACGTTCCAGGAGCTTCCATGAGTAGACGTCTAAGCAGTGGGCTGTTGGTATCGGCAAGTTCGAGAAGTGATAGATGCGTAACGCGCTCAAACGGTCGCTCGAGCGCCACGGTTCCGAAGAAGAACAGAGTGGTTGCCACGAATGGCACCACTATGCCCGCCCAAAATGTTCCGGCTACCATGTCTGAGGCAGAGTCACCTGCAATACTTCCGTGAATCCACACAAGCAGCACACCAGTCACCGATATCCATCCTAACGTGCGCAGCAGATCCTGTCGTCCCTTTATGTCTGCAACACAATAAATCGCGACAAGTCCGGTGATGAGTGCCGCGGAAGCGTAACGTAGCTCATTCGAGAGTACTGTCGCTAGCACAATAGAAAGCAATGCAGTTACCAACACAGCCACTTGGCGGTCTACAAGCACAGCAATAAACATTGCTGCCGCTACTACCCACAATGTACCTACATAACCTACTTGGGCAGGGCTCAACTGAATCCCAAGCAGACCGCCCCCTACCCGTAGCGCAAACGTGCTTGCTAGAACCAGTATCGAAAGAAGGATCAAAGCTTTGGTGTTGTGATAGACGTCAGGATGGAATCTGCGCAAATGCGTAGCTACAAGTAGAACGGATACGGTAACGAGCAGCGTAACTCCGAAGACCGATTCAGGTTGAAGCCTTGGCCTTCGAAGTCCTAGTGCTTCGAATTTTTCAATATGCTCTGGCAGAACTTTTTCACCCTTGGCGATAACTTTTTCACCGCGCGTGATCATGGCGTACGACGGCTGAACCTCTCGCCTGGCGCGTTCTTGTCTGGCTAGAGTTTTTTGCTCGTTGTAGACCTGGTTCGGACGAATCACAGCGGATGCGAGCTCCGCGATCACTTGTCGAAAAGTGGGCTCAGACGCGGCTTTTAGTGCTTCCGATACTGCGTGCCTACGAGCTGCTCGCAAGTCGGCGGGGTCCTCTTTTATTTCTTGGCTCATAACCGAGGTTACCACGCGGGTAGTTTTTTGCTCAATTGCTTGCAGTGTGGCGGTATCGCAGGAAAGTAGACAAACGAGCACGGCGTCCGAAATCTGGGTGCCCACAAGTGGGCTCACACGTTCCCTGACTACATTCAGAGCTTGAGCATCAGACTTCAGACCCTCAATCTGACGAGCCGCCACAATGATACGAATGATGCTTCGAAGAGCTGCGAGCGCTTGGTCTGTAGCATTGGGCACTGGATCAAATACTCTGCCAGCACTTGCTGCAGCTTGCGCCCTGCGAAGTTCAGTCTGCGTGGCATCCACGTAACGCACTGTTCGCTGGGCAATTATGTCTTCGGTTGCAACATCGCCTACTTTAAGCGTTACTTTATTTGGCAGCATGTGAATCGACAGCAGGAACGACAGTGTGGTGATCGTCAGCGTAGCAATAACGATTCTCAGCAGGTTGAACTGGTATCTGCTGTTCTTGGCAGGTTTGGCTTTGGTGCGTCGTTTGAGAAGAGGTAAGCGTGGTTTCATTGTGGGGGCGAGGCTATCCTCGCAAGATTCTTTCGACTATTTCGCTGGCGATTCGTCCGTCGGCACGGCCACGGATTTCCTGCATAAGTCTTCCCATTACCTTGCCGCGGTCCTTCTGGTCTTTAGCACCGACCTCGTCAACGATTCGCCTTGCTATCGTTTCGATTTCGGATTCGTTGAGCTGGGTTGGTAGATACTCGTTTATGATGGCTAGTTCGGCTTTTTCTTTTTGAGCGACATCGTCCCTGCCGCCACGTTCAGCAGCTTCGATGGATTCTCGCCTTTGTTTCGCTGCCTTGGCTAGAACTTGGCAAACTTCGTCGTCGGTGAGCTCCCTACCTTTTTCGATGCGCGCATAGCTCACCGACGACAGAAGAAGCCGGATGGTTGATAACCTCAACTCATCCTTGTTTTTCAGGGCAAGCTTCATATCGTTTTGAAGCTTTTCAATGAGCGACATACTAAAGCCCCGCCGCGCTAGCGTTGTTTCTTCGCTAGCTTTCGGCGTCTTGTCGCTTCTGCCTTGCGGCGCTTATCGGACGGTTTTTCGTAGTGCTCATGCTCTTTGGCTTCCTTGAGAATACCTGCCTGCTGAAGCACTTTCTTGAACCGCTTCAAAGCGCTGTCAAGGCTTTCATTCGGCTTTACCTGAACTTGCGCCAATCATTATCCCTCCTCCATCGCAAGCCTATGGCCAATGTCGTTATTCGGTGGGGGAGGATTGGCACGCCGCTATACCTTACACAGAAAGCGTAGCTACATAGCCAAATCCGCTGAACCCACGATGATTTTAGCCATTTGCCGAATATTACCGGAAATCTATTATATGATTCGGAATCTCGTATTGTCAATCGTTAGCCAGGCGGCCAGCTCATCTTGCGCCCGCCTAACAAGTGGAAATGCAAGTGCCAGACCGATTGGCCTGCCTCCCTATTGCAGTTTACAACAACCCTATATCCTGCCTCAGCAATACTGCGCTCGCGTGCGATTGTATTCGCAATTACGAGTATGTGTCCCAATAGGAACTTGTCCTCGTCTTGGGTAACGTCGAGCAGTTTCTCAATATGCTTCTTAGGCACAATGAGAACGTGCACCGGAGCTTGCGGGTTAGCGTCGTCAAAAGCTGCCACTAGCTCGTCTTCGTATATTAGAGTACCTATTTCTTTCTGGGCAATTTTGCAGAATATACAGTCGGACAAATCTCATCCTCCTTTCTGGCTGCTGTTCTGTGTGACTACTTCCCGCGCTGTGGACGCAGCAAAGCTGCTTGTTATGCGCGAATCTTGCCTGCTAGTCGATTCTTCTGCAGTGCCGACTGCTCTGCCGCTGTCCTCTACGTCCGTGATTCTCACACTGACCACGGTGCCAGCAGATGACGGTCTGCCCGCAAACGTTACCTCAATGTAATTATCGGTAAAGCCTCTGAGCAAAACTAAGCCCTTGTTCATAAGAACTTCCTCGGCGAACTCCGCGCAGTGGCAAATACTGAGACGATTTTCAGCCAGCACCGGCAGAGTTGCACCTATCCATTGCTGGGCGAAAGTCCTCGCGCATTCTCGACCGATTTCTGCTAGAATCATAGCCCGCTCTTTCTTGACAGCTTCGGGAACTTGGTTCGGCAAATCAGCAGCAGGCGTCAGCCTGCGTGGGGAATACCTGAATACGTGCAGCCGCGAAAAACCGGCACTTCGAACTGTTTCACACGTATTGCGAAAAGCCTTTTCCGTTTCTCCAGGAAAACCCACAATGACGTCTGTCGTTATTCCAATACCCGGAGTACTGTCTCGAATCACCTCCACCAGCGACAGATACTCCTCCGCGCGGTATGGCCTGTTCATGAGCGCCAAGATCTCGTTATCTCCGCTTTGAAGCGGAATATGTAGATGCCGACAAACCTTCGGATGCTGGAATGTTTCGATCAACTGTTCGTCGATTTCCCAAGGTTCAATGGAGCTCAGCCTGATCCTCTCGATACCTTGTATTTGGGCTGCTTGCTTTACGAGCTCAGCCAGGCTTTGATCGCCGTGCTTATATGATCCCAGCCTGATACCGGTCAGGACAACTTCCCTGTAGCCGTAATCAGCCAGCAGCCTGACTTCCTCCAATACCTCTTCCAAGGGTCGGCATTGCCTAACCGGTCTAGCATACGGCACAATACAGTACGAGCAAAAATGATCGCAACCGTCTTGAACCTTGACCACTGCTCGTGTCCGAGTGCGAGGGAGCGTTTGGCCAGACTGCTTGTTATTAGCTTGTCTGGTAATCAAGGCGTCGAAGACAACTTCTGATCCTTTCCACAAACAAAAGTGATTAATAATCCTGTCCGCGATTGTCGCCTTGTCTCGATTCCCAACCACAAGGTCCACACCCTCGATTGCAGAGATAACATTCGGCTGAATTTCAACATAGCAGCCCGTTACTACCAAGCATGCGTCAGGGTTGAGCCTATGTGCCTTTCGTATGGCGGCACGCGACTTTGATTCTGCCGTGGCAGTGACGGCGCACGTGTTTATAACGTAAACGTCAGCTTTCGAACTGAAAGGCACCGTCCGAAATCCGGCGCTTTCCAGTGCTGTGCGAATCTGTTCCGTTTCGTACTGATTTACCTTGCAGCCCAGTGTATAGTAAGCAGCTGTCGGCATCACAATTTATATACCCGCTTTGGGTTCTCGAGAAGATAGTGTTGAGCTAGTTGGAGCGCGGTTTGGTGTGATAAGTACCCTTCAAAGACCAACTGTGAAAGAGTAATGGAAAGTTCTCTCCTGAATAGCTTTGCTCTACCATATATCCACTCCACGCACTGCGCATCAGAAAAAAAGCCGCAGCACTTAGTCATAGGCAACATCTCTACTCGTTGCCTCAGAACTTTCCGAATAGCGTTTGGAAAAGCCAGATACCACCACGCTCCTGACAGAACAACGTTTGGGCAGCTGCGGGCTACAACGGCAAGCTCCTCGGCAAGCACGGTATGAGAAACAAGTACATCAAAAACAACCCTGTTATGACGTTTGAAAAGATCGGCATACATAGCTATGCTGCCAACCTCATAACCAGTTATTGCCTGCTCTGAGTTTGGGATGTGCCGAATACCTAGCATCAACTGGAACGGAATGCCGTGTTCAGCACAAGACTGCAATACCATATCTAGTACGTATGAACGTATAGTCCTTCTGTCCTCGCGCGTTATCTTCTGCCCCAACAATGCCAAAGAAAGTACGCTTCCGGCTGCGGTTCGATCTCCGGGTACAAAATCCGTTTGGGGGTCGAATGCTGCTCCGAGAGCGACGGCCCCTTGATGCTTGGCGTTCGCGACAAGCTCGCCAACAGCCTTTTTCAAATCTCCTGCCTCATACACCGGCTGTCCTGTGATATTGCTGAGCTGATCCAGTGTGCGAGCTGAATGGGCTTCGTTTACAAGGCTATCTACTCGAAGAACCAAAGCAAACAAGTTATCTCCTGATGGCACGGGCTTTCTCCAATCTGCGCACACCAAAACTCTTGAGACGTTAGCTTTCCTCAGCACCTCACCGGTCCAATCCGCCCTGCCTGCTGACTCCTCCACGCGTTTGGAAGCCTCTTGTATATCGCTTTCGTGGGGGAGGGGCAGAGCAAACAAATCACGCAGTATTTGTTCTAAGCACCAGCAGCTAGTGGTGTTCTTTATACGGGCGAAACCGCTCGATGCCTCCAATAGTTTCTTATGCGGGCTCAAGGTGTCGAACTTCGCTATGTCGATACCCGCTGCTTCCAACTCAGAAGTAATAAAATGGTATAGTGCTATCTGAGCTAGATCAGACGCTGCAGGACTGTCAAATGTTATGTGCGTATGCACATCAATTGTAGGAATTTGCTCGATTTCCTCCAGCAGGCTCGGGAACAAATCCATACTATCCACCCCCTCGACTGTGCACGATGTTGGACTCCACGGATTACTCTGCCCAATTTTAAAAGCAGACTGGCCTTCCAGCCCGTACCAAAGTTATTCATGAGCGATGCCCATACCTGCGGGCAGGTATTTTCTCGACCACCACGGAACTAATCCAACAGTCCAAGATAGCACGATCCTTGTCGGGGATAGGACGTTTTTACCGGCAAGAACGTCGGGCAAGTGGGCACCACAGATTCCTCGAGGTTCAGTCAGGCAGGACGCTCGTTTGTGTAATGACAGACAGGGCAGAAGATCGCGACAACGTTACGGCTACCCGTTTGGGTTTCTTCAGCAGTAGACTGGCTATATGCGCAGCCTTGGCACTAGTCACGCTGGCTATATACTTGCCCGTACTAAACTTCGGCTTGGTGAATCTGGACGATCACTTCTATGTCACCAACAATCCCCACGTGCGTTCTGGTCTATCGCTTGCTAATATTACTTGGGCTTTCACAACGTTTACGGAATCCAATTGGCACCCACTTACTTGGATTTCCCTCCAGCTTGACCGCACTTTCGACCGGTCCGGCGCTCGTCTGCTGCACCTGACTAACTTGCTTCTGCACGTCGTTGATACAATTCTTCTTTTCCTGTTGTTTGAAACAGCGACTGGCAGTCGCTGGCGGAGCGCGCTTGTCGCTGCGCTATTCACCGTTCACCCGCTGCATGTGGAATCGGTTGCTTGGGTTTCTGAGCGCAAAGACGTGCTCTCAACACTATTCTGGATGCTTTCAATGTTTGCATACGTGCGCTGGGCTCGGAATCCGACCTCGTTTCGATATTTAGCCGTTGTGGGGGCTTATGTTCTTGGGCTTCTTTCAAAGCCGATGTTGGTTTCGCTTCCTATTATATTAATACTCTTCGATTTGTGGCCGCTCAGGAGAATGCGATTCGGATCGTCTGGTAGTCGCGGTCTTGGCTTCCTCCTGATTGAAAAACTGCCTCTCTTCGTTCTTGCTGGTGCTTCGTGTGTGGTGACCTATATCGCCCAACTTCGCGGCGGAGCAGTTGGGAGGTTGGATTATTATCCGATTGGGGTTCGTTTTGCCAACGCGCTTGTGTCGTACGCTGCGTACCTGACAAAGGCGATCTGGCCCGCTCGGCTTGCAGTTTTCTATCCTCATCCCGAAGATACACTTCCAACCTGGCAAGTTATCACATCTGCAGTCTTGCTGTTAGCCGCCAGCTTTGCCTCATTGAAAAGTGTTCGCAGATGCCCGTACATTGCGGTCGGTTGGTTTTGGTATTTGATTTCGCTTGTGCCTGTAATTGGTATCGTCCAGGTTGGGCTGCAGGGAATGGCCGATAGGTACACATACGTGCCTCTGATTGGCATCTTCATGATCGTTGCATGGGGAGTGCCCGACATTCTGAGCAGTGTCACCCAGCGTTATGCGCCCACCAGGCTCGCTTGTATGGCTGTTGTCGTCATCTGCGCCTTAGGGCTTGTGGCGCATCGGCAAGTTAAATACTGGCGTAATGATTTCACGCTCTTTGGACACGCCGTACGAGTAACGGAACGCAATGCATTAGCTCACACACATCTTGGTATTGCATACCAGCAAGTAGGGGACACTAAGAAGGCCGTGTACCACTTTCGCGCGGCGATAGAGGCCAATCCTCGTTACTCTCCGGCCCACACTTGTTTGGGTGCCGCACTTATGCGGCAGGGAAAGCTCGACGAGGCACTCACATGCTTCTTGCAAGCAGTTAATCTCTCGCCAGGCATCGCTGAGACGCACTACAACCTCGGACTCGTGCTGTTGAAAAAGAGAAAATGGCGAGCTGCCGCAGACGCGTTCCGCCAGGCAATTAAGATAAAGCCGGATTACGCAGATGCTTACAACGACCTTGCGCTCGCACTCGCCCACTCCCGCGATTTGAAAAGGGCTCTTGATAATTCTGCCCGAGCTGTAGAGCTCTGCCCTAGCAACGTGCGATTCCGGCGTACGTTAGCGTCTCTTTTGTCTCAAGCCGGCGACTTCCGCGGTGCGGTTAATCAATATCGCTTCGTCGTCCAACTCAAGCCTGCGGACGCCGTCTCGCGTTTCGAACTGGGCCGACTTCTTCTCAGTCTGGGTGATTCCGAGCAGGCAGCACGCCAGTTCGAAAGTGTCGTGAGAATCCGGCCGGATCTTGCAGAAGCTCATGTGAACCTTGCGCTGGCGCTCTATGACCTCGGACGCTATGCGGAAGCTTGGACCCACGTGCACGAGGCTCAGATGCGAGGTATAAGGGTTCACCCGGGTTTTCTCGAGGCACTCCGCGCGAAAATGGCCGAGCCTACTTCTGCCGAGTGACGGGGCTAATCCTGACCGAATACCGCCACTGACGCGTAGCCAACAACCTGCCGAGTGTCGCCGGTAACATCGCCGGAAGTGTAATAAGCGAGCCGACGTGCCGATGTTGCGCCCAATACTTTGCACGTCGCTAGCATTACTGCCGTGCCCGTCGCGCCGCACATCGATACGGAATTCTCCTCCACAATACGCAGCAGACCCTCCGAATCGAGGCTCAGAATCTGCTCCAGTACCAAATTATCCTTAAACTGTGCACTTGCTTTCGATTCGTAATGCGTAAGGTCTGTACTCGCGATTATGACGGCATCCTTCTCAGCCACCGCTTCAGCGATCGCAGGACCCAGGTCTGCAACGAGCGTGCGAGCGGACGAGTACCCCATGTGACCTATCGCTATCGGTACTATTCGGATGCTGCGGTTAGCAACTGTCGCAATATACTGCAGGAAAGGAATCTGGACCTCTATCGAGTGCTCTCGTATATGAGCAAGCTCGTCTTTCTGCGCGTATGCGGAATACTCTGTTATCGCGCGCGCTGTCAACGTGTCCACCTCTATCAGTCCTAGTGGGGTCTCCCACTTCTCTGCCGCACTAACCGCTACTGTCTCGCCTAGACCGTGGTGGTTGGGTCCCAATATCACGGCAACCTCGGGTATACCGTCTTCCGCTAGAACGCCATACGAATGGGCTGCTGCTGGACCAGAATACATGTAGCCAGCGTGCGGACAAACTAACCCCATCACTCGTCTTTCCCCTTGTTCGACGGGGTGCGGAAGCTTGCGAGGCCCGAACGAACTCAAGAAACAATCTGTGATGCTCTGTCGAAGAGCTTGCGCATTGGCTTCGTAGAACATTCCAGCAACAGCGGGCCGCCGTATCATATCCCTGACCCCCTTTAATGGTATCATGCTTCCACTGCGTTTCCGACCGAGACGTACTTACCCGTTTTTAATGCTGTTACCTTCGCGCCCGCTGCGGTGTTTGGAAACCTACTACCGTGAACGTCGAAAATCACAAGAAAAAATTTGTCCGACCTCTTGACTAATTGCGGGTTCGGTGGTAGATTGCAAATGTAGGCTCAGTGCGCTCTGACAAGTGTGCTATGTTAGGAGCACCGAGCGAACTTAGTAGTGGAGGGAGAGGCGTATCATAGGGCTTGATCCGAGTATCTTTCGGGCAAGTCCGCCGCATTCTAGGAACACTGTGCCCTGGGGTACGGTCAATATAGGTAAAAATACCTGATTTTGAGACCTGGGGTTGACGGTGTCGAAATGCGGTGATACAATCCAGCAGTGAAAGAAGCCCGAAATGGGCGGAGAGGGTGCTCCACTGCAGCTAGTCTGGAAGCTTGTGCTCCGCGATTCCCGTAGCGTGGTGCACCGCGAGAGAAAGGGCGATTGGCACGAAATTTGCAGGTTATGCTGTGGGCGCATCGCCTGAAACTCAAAGAAGAAAGGGGACAGCGAATCGATGAGCACAAGAAGGAGCGGCAAATCTACATCAACAGTCGCATCTCTAAAGCAGAGAGGAGGAGGTGAAATGATGAAAAGGCTTATCGTTCTTTCAGTCGTCATGCTTGTGGCACTGGCGACGGCAGCTTCTGCTGCTCTCGACACGGCGTGGGTCATTAAGCTCAGAGTGAGCGACCT
>CALJES010000007.1 GCA_938074205.1 uncultured bacterium | reverse complement strand
GCCGTATTTGGAGGCTTTCCTTACCGTGCACACACCCTACATTACGCCGTCAAAGCGCGGCGGCAAACCCGTATGGACAGAGGAGGAATTCGAGGATTTATTAACCAAACTCCGCAACGCCAGATTTGGATACATCCGCCCCGAGGGCATTCGAGCTAAACTGGAGGAGTTAGCTAGCAAACGGTATTCCTAGAGCCACATAGAAAGATGGTTTTGGGGTTATTCTATATTTGACTTCGAAGGGGACAGGCAGTGTCGGTAATAGAAATTATAAGCGAGGCTCAGAATCAAGCTCGCGCATTGAACCACTCATACGTCGGTGTGGAACATCTCTTCTTGACAATGCTCAGAATACGAGGGGGGATTACTGCTCGCGCGTTTGAAATACTCGGTCACAATGCTCAGACAGTTCGTGACGCGGTTCGGAGCCATGTAAAATCCGGAAGTATAGCCCTATCGGGGGAACTTCCGCTCACACCGCGAGCAGACCGGGTGATTAAGTCTGCGCAGCAGCTTGCGCAAAGAGAAGGCACTCAGCCGGACGAGCTGCATCTTCTTCTTGCTGTTTTGCAAGATGGGGAGAATACAGCAGTGCGGGTGATACGCGAAATTGGTCTTACCCCGGATTCGGTCCGTGACGCCGCTATCAGATGCATGCGGGAACGGCTTGATCGACGCGTGGAGTTGGAAGAAGCGGGTGAGGGCCCAGTGTTAGATCGAGGTAGAGATCTGACAACCGCTGCTCGTGAAGGCAAGCTGCACGAGGCTGTTGGGAGGGATTCTGAGCTGCTTGAGCTTGCACGCACGCTTTTAAGAAAAGAGAAAAATAATCCTGTCCTGATTGGCGAAGCAGGGGTTGGAAAGACCGCAATTGTTGAGGGTCTTGCGTTCCGCATAGCTCGCGGCGATGTTCATCCGGATCTGCGCGGCAAGCGTATAATTGAGCTAAGTGCTGCGGTTTTGGTAGCTGGTACTACGCTGCGGGGTCAGTTTGAAGCCCGTATGAACTCCCTGTTGGAGGAATTGCGCTCGCAACCGGATGTGATCGTATTTTTTGACGAGCTCCACACGCTGCTTGGCGCAGGAAGTGCTCAGGGGACAGCTTTGGATGCTGCTCAGATCTTGAAGCCGCCGCTTGCTCGTGGAGAGATCCGCTGCATAGGAGCAACGACCATCGAGGAATACCGGCGCTATATCGAAAAGGACGCAGCCCTAGAGCGCCGATTCCAACCGATCATGGTTGACGAGCCAGATCAGCAGACGACCCTGGAAATCCTGCGTGCACTCAAACCGGAATATGAAAGGTTTCATGGCCTGCGCATACCAGACGGTCTTTTACAGGAAGCGGTAAGTCTGGGCGCGAGGTATCTAAGGGACAGACGATTTCCTGACAAGGCCATAGACATAGTCGATCAAGCCTGCAGTCGCACAAAGTTGACTAGACTTACCTATGTCGGGCAATCTACCGAAGCGGGAAGCATTGAAGTGCCCGTGCAAGCGGCCGCTGAGGTCGTAGCTGAGTGGACAGGGCGTCCGGTTGAAGACCTGACAGAGGATGAACGGAAGAAACTTTTGAGGTTGGAAGACGAACTTCTGGCTGCAGTTATCGGCCAAAAAGAGGCTGTGAGGAAGGTGGCTCAGGCAATTCGGACGGCCCGTGCCGGGCTGCGAAGCAAGAATCGGCCGCAGGCGGTCTTTCTGTTCTTAGGTCCCACGGGTGTTGGAAAGACGGAACTGGCGAAGCAACTGGCGCATGTCTTATTCGGATCAGAGAGTGCTATGATTCGACTGGATATGTCAGAATATATGGAGAAACACAATGTTTCTCGACTGATTGGTGCTCCGCCTGGCTATGTGGGTTACGAAGAGGAAGGCCAGCTTACCGGCAGACTCAGGACAGCACCTTATTGCGTAGTGTTGCTAGACGAGATAGAAAAGGCTCATCCGGACGTGCTGAACATCTTCTTGCAGATCTTCGAGGACGGCCGTGTCACCGATTCCAAGGGCCGCACGGTTGACTGCACCGACGCTATATTCATAATGACATCTAACATCGGCTCGCGGATTTTGAGGCTGCACTCCGCCAGCTCAGGCGACATATCGGAGAATCTCTTCGTCACGATCGATGATCAACAAGATGCTCTTCCTGAGGACAGTCTTAACGAGATCTATTGGCGGGAACAACTCCAGCAAGAGCTGCTGCAGTTCCTTAGACCCGAACTGCTGAATCGCATTGATGATGTTGTGGTGTTTAATAGTTTGAGCCGCGACGACATACATAGAATAGCGGAGCTTATGATTGCGGATATAAGGCGTAAACTTGCAGAGGAACACAACATATCGTTTACCTTAACCGATGAAGCTATGAACGTACTTGTCGAGGCAGGTTACGACCCGGAATTCGGAGCTCGCCCTATGCGCAGAGCAGTGGAAGATCTGGTCAATCGCCCGCTTGCTGAACTGCTGCTGCGTGAACACATTTCCGCCGGAGCCATTATTGTCGGCACAGAACGGCAAGGTAGGATAACATTCGAAATCGCAAGACCGGCAAACGAACCTCACTAACGCCAGAATGGGTGTCGGGAGGCGCTTCACGATGAGGCACGAAGCTTTAATACAGTTGGAACACCTGAGTGGTCCGAGAGACGGCGTAATTGTCAGCTTCTCGAAGGATTCGGTGGTGATTGGCCGAGATGACAATGCTGACATCAGGGTTCAAAGCGACCAAACAGTTTCCCGCAGACATGCTCTGATAAGTCGAGAGGGTAATGATTATTTCATTGAAGATCTGCAGTCAAAAAACGGGACCTTCGTCGGAAAGGAAAAGATCACTGGTAGGACAAAACTAGAGCCGGGAGTGCCGTTCAGGGTTGGTCGGTCGTGGTTTGTCGTTGTCGAACACCGTTGATGGAGTGGTTGTGCTTTGTAATCCGGAATACCATTTATGTGAAGGAGGGCTTCGCAATGTCTCACTTCAGCAAGATTAAGACTGAACTGAGCGACGCAGAGTGCTTAAAGAAGGCACTGAAAGATCTGGGGTATCAAATAAAAGAAAATTCGATCGTCAGAGGGTTTGGCTCGCTAAGCACAAGAGCCGATGTTGTAGTGACAATGCCGAATGGCTACGATATAGGCTTCAGGAAAAGGGGCGATTTTTTTGAACTTGTTGCCGATCTTTGGGGTTTGTCCATAGACAAGGATGATTTCCTGAATGAAGTTACACAGAGATACGCAATGCACGTTGTGATAGATAAAGCGATGGCCGAGGGCTTCCAAATAGTAAACGAAGAAGAACTGGAAGACGGCTCTATCAGGATTGTGTGTGAACGCGAGGTTGAGCACCAAGAAAAGTCTGCTGTTCAAGCATAGGGAAGGTGTGAGTGATGGCAAAGGAAAGGTTGGAATATACGATTCGAAAAGATGGAACCGTGGAAGAGAAGGTGGAAGGGATTCCGGGACCGAAGTGTGTTGAGCTCACGGTCAATATTGAAGAAGCGCTTGGCCCCGTGGTCGAGCGTGTTTATACGGCTGAGTATTTTCCGATAGATTTGCCGGATTCAGACAAGATCAAGAAATCAGAGAAGGCACGTCAGATTCAGATAGATTAGTAGTCCAGACTCCGGTTCGGACCAAGGTTCCGTCAGGCTGAATAATAATCTCCTGCCGCTCTGCAGTTGCGAAGTCGCGTTCGTTATAAGTGCCGGAAAGGAAATGGATGCGTTGGTTATCCGAACCCCTAATGCCGTCTTTTGCCGGGCGGGTACAGTCGTAAGGGCCGTCTATCAACACGTCGACCAAGCTCAGCAGCTCATCCCCAAGGTTCATCTGCTTGACCTCTTCGATTGTGTAGCCGGTGTATAAGATCACAGAGAGTGCGGATTCCGACTTGATGCGGTGGAGAAACTCCACCAATGGAACCATCTGCAACAGCGGCTCGCCTCCGCTGATTGTGACACCCTCCACTTCATACGGCTTGATCCGCTGCCAAAGCAAACGCAATGAGATTAGAAACCCCGTGTCGAGCGGATGAGTGGCAGGATTGAAGCACCCCGCGCAGTTTCGTTGGCAACCCTGCAGCCAGATAACTGTTCGAATGCCTGGTCCGTTCGCACAGCTCCGCGGTAGTATGGCGTGTAGACGAAGCGTAGCAGTTAACAACTTTCTATTCGAAGGCACAATTATACGTGGCAATGCGGCACGCTTGGAGTTGTAATCAGCAATCGCACTTTTTGGTTCGTCGCGTGTACGTTCGATTCCTGCATGAATACCGTCAGAACGCAAACCTAGGCTGTGACGCTCCCCAGCAGCAATATCAACAAGGTTCTGCAGCATGCTCTGCTCGACAACTACCTTTCACCGCAACCAACGATCGAGCCCTGGCCACAGGCAGGACAGGCAATACTCACGGCAAGCGCCGCTCCAAATAGCCAAATCAGCAACAATCTTCTTCTCTCCACCACCTCTACCTCCAAATCTTTGCGCCGGATCTCGGCCGGTCTTAGTTATCAAAATGCACAGTCGTATTATACATTATATCATGTTATTCTTATTTCATGTTATTTCGACGACGTTACTTAATCTATCTCATCTGTTAGCGGCCTACCCCCAGCACTATCAGCACCGTATGGAGAAACGAGGAAATCACCAACCGACGTGTGTTACGCCTTCCCAAACCCAGCCAGCCTTGACAAAGCGAATTGGGGAGCGTCACAATCTTGTTGTATGGAAAGCCAAGCATTATCTTCAGGCAATGATCTTCCCGTGCCCAGAATGGTCTTCTGGGAACTGACAAATGCCTGCAACCTCAGCTGCGCGCACTGTAGAGCCCGACCGGTAAAAGAACGCTCTTCAGATGAACTAACCTCTGAGGAAGCTAAAAGGCTGCTGGATGAGATTTCCGCGTTTGCTAAACCTGCAGTGGTTCTGAGCGGCGGCGAGCCTCTGGTCAGACCGGATTGGGCAGAAATTGCAGAGTATGGCACGTCGAAGGGTCTGCGAATGTTGCTTGCGACAAATGGATCACTTGTGTCCCGAGAAGTTGCGGAGCAGATGGTGCGTGCTGGAATAAAACGAATAAGCGTCAGCATAGACGCCGCAGACCCTCAACTGCACGATAGCTTTCGCGGCGTAGCGGGCGCTTTCGAAGCTGCGTGGCAGGGCATCGCAAACGCGCGCTCGGTAGGTTTGGAATATCAAATAAACACAACCGTTACAAAGCGCAACCTTGACCAGATACCGCGCATACTGCAGATGGCTGTGGAGCGCGGTGCGGCTGCGCTTCATCTGTTCTTACTTGTGCCTACCGGCTGCGGCATGCAGATAGCAGACGAAGAAATGATTCAGCCCGAAGAGTATGAGCGAGTGCTAGGGTGGCTGTACGAACGGTCAAAGAGCGCGCCTATAGGGCTGAGGGCAACTTGCGCTCCCCATTACTATCGCATAGCACGCCAACAGTCGCGCGGGGAGGAAATAAATAGGCACAACCCGATAGCACATCCACTAAACGGCCAGTCAAGCAAGGGATGCCTGGCGGGATCGGCAGTGTGCTTCGTATCCTACTGCGGCGAGGTGTACCCATGCGGTTACCTTCCGGTTTCAGCGGGTAATGTAAGACGAGAAAGTATTGCTAGCATATGGCGGAACGCAGAAGTTTTCAAGCTGCTTCGCGATGAGAACAATTTAGAAGGAAAATGCGGGCGATGCGAATACCGACGCGTGTGCATGGGCTGCAGAGCTAGGGCGTATGCAATAACCGGCAACTTTTTGTCGGCGGAGCCGTATTGCGTATACGAACCCAAAAGCAGGGGCTAGCAACTATTCAGCTCAGTATCGGCCGCATTGACATTTCCGAACGGCCAGAAAGCATCTTATGGACGAGATAGATAGAAAGCTACTCAACATCATTCAATCAGACTTCCCAATAGCACAGCGACCCTATGAGATACTTGGAAATCGGTTGGGGATATCGGCTCAGGAGGCGCTGGCACGCGTGGGGGCGTTGATTGAATCCGGCATTGTTCGCAGAATCGGACCGTCCTTTGATTCTCAGAGGCTAGGTCATGTTAGCGCTCTGGTAGCAGCAAAGGTGCCGACTGAGTATCTGGAACAAGTAGCCGCCGTGGTAAGCTCGTATCCCCAGGTAACGCATAACTATGGCCGCGATTGTGAATACAATCTCTGGTTTACTCTGATTTGCGAGAACCAAGAGCAGTTAGAAAGAGTCCTTCAGGAGATTAAGCATAAAGCTGGCATCGAGGAGATGGCCTGTTTGCCTGCGAAGCGAGTGTTCAAAATCCAGGTGGACTTTGCCCTGTGATGACAACTAAGCAGCGAAAAATAATCTGCGCTCTGCAAGGTGGACTACCGCTTTGCGAGGAGCCATTTCACGAGGTGGCTCGTCAAATAGGAATATCTGTAGACGAACTGATAAAGCAGATAGCTCTGTGGAAACAAGATGGAACTATTCGCCGCTTCGGGGCAGTCTTGAACCATCGCAGGGCCGGTTTTGAGACGAACGCGATGGCGGTGTGGAACGTTCCGGACGAACAGGTTGAGTCGTTTGGTCGCGCCGCGGCTAAGTTTTCTGCCGTTAGTCACTGTTATGAGCGACCGCGTTTTGAAGGATTCAACTACAATGTATACACGATGATCCACGGTACATGCCGAAGCGACTGTGAGCAGACGGCAAGAGCCATTTCGGAGCTCACGGCCATTTCCGATTACAGGCTGCTATATACGACCGCCGAATTCAAGAAGACTAGCCCGAAGTATTTCTATGAGGGGTTAGGAGACAACCCTTGATTTCAATCACTAAACTTTACTGTGGCAAGACTGGACCAGGCGACAAGCTCAGGTATGAGTGGCGAGGCAAAGTCGGCTCTAACAAGGATGCAAATGAGCACCCAGATCGTAAACCTATTGTCGTCTGGAACTCAACCGACCGCTGCAATCTGAACTGCATCCACTGCTACGCCAACGCGGATAACTCCGGCGAAGCGCATGAGCTCAGCACAGAGCAAGCCCAGGATATGATTCGGCAGTTGGCAGATTTCGGCGTGCCAGTGCTGCTATTCTCTGGTGGAGAGCCCCTGCTTCGAACTGATGTATTTGATAATGCGGCTCTTGCGAGATCTCTTGGCATCAGGACAGTGCTTTCAACGAATGGGACGTTAATAACCGAAAGGGTGGCTGAGCGTCTCAAGGAAGCAGGATTTTCATACATCGGAATAAGCCTCGACGGTATTGGCGCATTGAACGACAAGTTTCGAGGTAAACCAGGTGCATTTGACGCCGCAAAACGCGCTTTCGAGATCTGCAAGGCGGTTGGTCTTAGAAGCGGTCTTCGAATGACGCTAACGCGCCACAACTACAGTCAAATCGAACAGGTGTTCGAATTCGTTGAGGAACAAGGGATAAGCAGGGTTTGCTTTTATCATTTGGTGTACTCCGGAAGAGGTAGTAAGCTGGTGTCAGATGACCTCTCACACGAGCAATCCCGTCTGGCAGTGAACCTAATTATTGACCGCGCAGCGGATTTCGATAGGCGCGGGCTTGATGTGGAGATTTTGACAGTTGACAATCACTGTGACGGGCCATTTTTGTATATGCGTATGGTGCGCGAGGGATCGCCTCTTGCAAATGAGGCACTGGAGCTACTTAGGTCAAATGGAGGCAATAGCTCCGGTGTGGGAATAGCTGCGATAGACAAGGAGGGATATGTGCATCCCGACCAGTTTTGGCGGCATTACTCGTTGGGCAACGTAATGGAGCGCCCGTTTGGCGACATATGGACTGATAGAAATGATCCAATCTTGGTCGGGCTTCGAAATCGGATAAAGTTACTCAAGGGGCGCTGTGGTGTATGCAGGTGGTTGGATATTTGTAACGGCAATTTTCGTGTGCGAGCTGAGGCTGTATACGCAGACGTCTGGCAGGCGGATCCGGCTTGCTATCTAACCGACGAAGAAATAGGAGTGGCGGGGTAGCCTCTGGTGGGCAAGGTTGTATTGGTTGGTGCAGGGCCCGGCGATCCTGGTCTTATAACTGTGCGCGGTCTGGAATATCTTCGCGCAGCGGATGTGATCGTCTACGACCGCCTGGTTCACCCCTCGCTATTGAAGGAAGCTAAACCTGAGGCAGAACTATTATACGTCGGCAAAGCCGCCGGCTCGCATTCTGTCACTCAGGAAAACATAAATCGTATTCTAGTAGACCGAGCCATCCAGGGAAAAATGGTTGTACGCCTTAAGGGAGGAGACCCTTTTGTCTTCGGCCGCGGCGGCGAAGAAGCACTGGCCTTAGCAGAAGCCGACATAGAATTCGAGATAGTGCCGGGTGTTAGTTCTGCTATCGCTGCCCCTGCGTATGCCGGTATTCCTGTTACGCACCGCGGTTTGTGTTCGGCCCTGGGCATTGTAGCTGGGCACGAAGATCCGTCAAAACCACAGTCTACGATAAGATGGGACGTAATCTCGGCCGGACTGGATTCTATAGTCTTTCTGATGGGCACAGAAAGACTGCCACAGATCGTTTCTGAACTCATTGCCCACGGACGCAGCGCGGATACTCCAGTTGCGGTAATCCGATGGGGAACCACGGCCTGCCAGCAGACGGTGGTGGGCACTCTAGCCAATGTTGTAGAGCTTGTCCGCTCTGCGAATTTGACACCGCCGGCGGTAGTGGTGGTAGGCGAGGTTGTGCGGCTGCGCGAGAAACTCCGGTGGTTTGACAGGAAACCGCTTTTTGGCAAGCGGATTCTGGTAACGCGCACCGAAGAGCAGGCAGGCAAGTTGTGTGAAGCGCTTAGGGAATTCGGAGCAGAGGCGGTCGAGTTTCCCGTTATCAGAATAGGGCCGCCGTCGAGCTATGACCAGCTGGATACTGCCCTAAGACAAATGCAAACTTATGACTGGCTTCTTTTCACCAGCGCAAATGGCGTCAGCGCAACAATCAAGAGGCTAAAGGAAATCGGAGGGGATGTGAGATCCTTGTTCGGCCCAAAGATCGGCGCCATCGGACCTGCAACCGCTGAAGCTCTGGAGAGTGTAGGAATACGCGTTGACTACGTACCTTCGCAGTTTGTAGCAGAGGTCTTCTGCGATGACTTTCCTGAGGATCCCACTAACAGGCGGATACTCATAATTCGCGCTGAGGAAGCGAGAAACGTCCTGCCCGAACGTCTCGCCGAACGAGGAGCCTTCGTACACGTGGTGGCGGCCTATAAGACTGAACCTCGGTGTGTGGCAGAGTCTGCAGATGACCTGCGAGCAAAATTGACGTCTTCTGAAATTGACGTGGTCACGTTCACCAGCTCGTCGACGGTGTTTGCATTCACACAGATTCTCGGCGAGGACATTTTGGCTGCAATTCCTGAGAGTGTGAAGATTGCATGTATAGGTCCCATAACTGCCCAAACGGCGCGTAAGATGGGTATTAGGGTAGACATTGTCGCAGAGGAATACACTATAAGAGGGCTTGTGGATGCAGTGGTTAACGCCTTTCGAGACGGATAGCATGTTCGTGATATCCTAACTTTAACAATGTAAAAGGGACGCTTTTCGGGCGTCCCTTTCAACCGCGTTTGTATGATCAAGCTACATTCTAGAACGCGCCTGCAGGTTCCCTCAGCTCGAACTTGTAGCCGACGCCCCAGATTGTGGCAATTCTGCAAGGACTGCCCTCTATCTCAATCTTTCGTCGCAGGCGCTTGATGTGTTGGTCCACAGTTCTTTCGTCCCCGTAGAATTCCTGATAAGCCCATACCTGCTCGAGAAGCTCCTCTCGAGTGAAAACCCTGTTGCGGTTTGATGCCATATGCCAAAGCAAATCAAATTCCTTAGGAGTAAGCTCGATCCGTTTGTCGCCTATGATTACCTCTCGCGACATTCGGCTAATGGACAATCCGGGCAAGTTTATCGCCTGCTGTTCATCCGGTTTCGGAATGTAGGAAGCCCTTCTTAGAACCGCCTTAACTCGCGCCAGTAGTTCTCTGGGCGAGAATGGTTTGGTGACATAGTCATCCGCGCCAATCTCAAGCCCCAGAACCCTATCCACTTCATCCACACGGGCACTAAGAATTATGATGGGCACGTTGGAAAACTTTCGAATTTCCTTGCAGACATCTAGTCCGTCGATACCGGGCAACATCAAGTCCAAAATCACCAAATCGGGCTTATCGGACTTCACCATCTCGATCCCATCGGTGCCGCTGCCCGTGCATGTGACTTTGTAGCCGGCTTTTTCAAAATAAAGCGTAATGAGTTCGCAGACGTTCTCTTCATCGTCGATGACCAAAATCTTTGGTCCTGTCTTTTCCTTTTCCTCTTCCTGCGTCCGAATCGTGCTCTCAACTTCCATAGCTTGCGGTCACCTCAGTTTAAGCATTATTAAGCCGCGTAACACGACGATAAGCAACAATGATTATAACAACGTCTACCCACCGCGTCAACACTGGAACAAAAAAAGCGAAAAAAATATCGTGCTCACCACATAATCGAACCAACAATCGCGTTAAAGATACGTCGTCTTAGGTGCCGAAAGTCTGCTCCGTCATCATCGCGGCACACGCGATTCGTTAACATAATGGCAAACAACTCGAACTCTGGGTCTATTATTATTGCGGTGCCTGTGAATCCGGAGTGCCCAATCGCCCGCCGTGAGATAAGATCGCCTCCCGGCATCATATCATTAGGAAATGTAAACCAGCCTATCGTTTGGCCGCCAATGCTTTCAGGTATTGCATTTTCGAACATCTTCTTCAAGCTCGGTAAAGCAAAAGGCGAGCTTACCTGGGCTGAACTTGCGTGCGGAAATGCTATTGCTCGGCAGAACTTTGCCAGATCTGCCGCATTGGAAAACAAGCCCGCATTTCCTGATACCCCGCCCATCGCATACGAATTGCCGTCGTGCACTTCACCAACCAGTTTGCGCTTACGCATTGGGCAATTGTCGGTCGCGGCGATTGGGAACCTGCTCCAATCATTGGGATTGAAGCCTGTGCTGTGCATTTTAAGAGGTTCAAACACGTAAGAAGACGCAAATCGATCCAATCCCATACCTGTAATCTTCTCGAGCACCACGGAAAGAAGAATGTAGCCCAGGCAGCTATAAGCGTAGTGGGTGCCGGGATCGTGATCGAGTGGAATGGATAGGAGCTCTTCGATCAGTGCCTCTCGTGTTTGACCCTTAGAGTACATATCCTTCCAGGGTGGCAGTCCTGAGGTGTGAGTAATCAGATGACGAAGTGTGACATTCTTAAGGTGAGGAAGTTTGCGTTCCGGGAAGAAATCCGTCACAGTTTCGCCTAAATGAACTTGTCCTTGTTGGCATAAAATCAACATTGATGACGCCATCGCAACAGGTTTTGTAACCGATGCCAGATCGTATACAGTGTTTTCGTCCACTGGCGCCGTCTGCTCAAAGTCGACATAGCCCGTCGAATGAATTAACGTCGTTGCGCCCCTGCGTTCAACCCAGACAACTCCTCCAGGATACAATCCGTTTTGGGCACCTTCATCAAGAAGAGCTGCCGCACGAGCTAGTCCGTCCGGATCCATACCAACCGATCGGGCATCCTTTACCATGGCATTCATAACCCATCGCTCCTTATCCAAAGTTCCGTCATAGCCGGAATTCCAAGACGACCACGGCAAGTATAGCACAATTCGTGACGGGCCGGTGTCGGTTCAGGTTCGACTAGATTGGCGTTAGCGAAGTCGGCGTGGTATAATTTTAATGAGACACATTGAGCCTAACGGGCTCGGGGGTACGCGCCGTGAATCGGCATCTGAAAAATCTACTGGCTATAGTTTTCTTAATCATACTCGCAATGCTCCTCACCAGCCGCGGCCCGCTTTGGGACTTGCACAACCCCGCCAAGACAATCGAGTATTCCGCAGCGTGGGAGATGGCAGAGAACGAGGAAATCACCCGAGGGGTATTTACAAAGGACCAATTTCGCTTTGAGACCAAGAAGGGCGAAAGGTTCGTTGTGAATTTGCCGACGCAGCCTCAGGCCCAATCAGACTTCCAGAGCCATCTTTTAAAGCACAAGGTTAAGTTCGGTGTTGACAAGCCGCTTGTGTCTGATGCGGTTTGGTCGATGCTCCTAACTGTCTTCCTGCCGGTTGGATTTCTTATATTCCTCTGGATGCTGTTCATGAGACAGGCACAGGCAGGCGGCAACCAGGCGCTTTCGTTCGGTAGGAGCCGCGCTAAGCGCGTGAGCGAAAACGTACCGAAGGTTACATTTGACGACGTAGCTGGGATCGACGAAGCCAAGGAAGAACTAAAAGAGATTGTAGACTTCCTCAAGAATCCGAAGAAGTTTCAGGCGCTTGGCGCAAAGATACCGAAAGGTGTTTTGCTCCTTGGACCTCCCGGGTGCGGGAAGACACTACTGGCGAGGGCGATTGCAGGAGAAGCGGGGGTTCCGTTCTTCCACATCAGCGGATCGGACTTCGTTGAAATGTTCGTTGGCGTGGGAGCGTCGCGTGTTAGGGATCTTTTTGATACAGCAAAGGCAAATAGACCGTGCTTGGTATTCATTGATGAGATAGACGCAGTGGGCCGACAGAGAGGTGCCGGGTTAGGCGGAGGCCACGACGAGCGAGAACAGACTCTGAACCAGCTTCTGGTCGAAATGGATGGGTTCGACCCAAACCAAGGCGTCATACTAATAGCGGCTACCAACCGACCGGATATTCTGGATCCGGCTCTCCTGCGACCGGGTAGGTTTGATAGGCGAATAGTTGTGGACAACCCAGACGCGAAGGGCCGAGAGGAGATACTCAAGGTCCACGTGCGCGGTAAGCCGCTTGCGGACGACGTGGATTTAGAAAGCCTGGCTCGCAGGACAGCGGGCTTCTCCGGCGCGGACCTGGCAAATCTCGTCAACGAAGCTGCCCTGCTGGCGGCAAGGCGTGAGCGGACGAAGATTTTCATGGCTGATTTTGAGGACTCGATTGACCGAGTTGTCGCCGGTCCGGAGCGACGCAGTCGAATAATCAGCGAGAAAGAAAAGGAAATGGTAGCCTACCACGAGGTTGGTCACGCTATAGTCCTGGAACTACTTGAACATGCGGATCCTGTGCATAAGATATCGGTCTTGCCGAGGGGAATGGCGCTTGGCTACACAATGCAGCTTCCCACACAAGACAAGTATCTCACAACTAGGAATGAGTTGTTGGATAAGGTGGCAGGCTTGCTGGGAGGCAGAGTGGCAGAAGAGCTCGTGTTCAACGAGATTTCGACTGGCGCGGCTAACGATTTGGAACACGCAACCGAAATAGTGCGAGCTATGGTGTGCGAGTATGGGATGAGCGAGCAAATCGGCCCCCTCACATTGGGCAAGCGCCACGGTAATCCCTTCCTAGGACGCGACCTCATGGAAGACCGTAATTACTCCGAAGAGATGGCGAGATCTATCGACAAAGAGATTCGCACCATCATGGAAACCGCTTACGACCGTGCGCGCCGCATACTGGTAGAAAACAAGGAGAAGATGGATCAGATAGTCAAGATCTTGCTTGAGAAAGAGACTCTTGAGCGCGAAGAATTCGAAGCCCTTATGCAAGGCGCCACGGCAACGTCGCCGACGGAGGCGCAAGATCGCCAGAAACAGCAATCACCCGCTGAGCAGCAAGAAGCCGATGTAGAAGCCACGGTTGAAACACAGGGCGAGAAAAAGCCAAAGCTAGAGCCCGGAATCGCTTAGAAGGGTAACCTGTAATCCAGCACGCTCTCGGACACACGCAGAGCTACGATGCTCCGCTTTTTTGGAGATGAGGTCTATCAAAAGCAACCTCGTGGATCCTGATCTACCGCTAATATCTATAGTTTGCCCCGTATTCTGTCACACCCAGGACCACGCAAGCTATCTGCTCGAGGCCTTGGAATCTGTGGCGGGGCAGACCTACGGTCGCACCGAGCTGATAATTGTGGACGACAACTCACCGATCGACATAACACCTGTCGTAGAATCGGCACGTTCGCTGCCGCCCACTCGCATTTTGCGCAACGCTGCGAACCTGGGTCACGCGGAGGCTCGAAACGTCGGCATCCAGGCGGCGGAGGGAGAGCTAATAGCGTTCTTGGACCACGACGATATCTGGCTGCCCGAAAAGCTGGAAGCTCAAATCGATGTAATGAAAGCCAACCACGACGCCGCGATGACCTTCTGCGACGTGGAAATCTTCTTACAAAGCGAGCCGAATTCCAAGACCGATGTGTTTTCCAAAGTGGACGCTAATAAGCTCTACTTCGATCAGTCCAAGATACCGGAACGACCTAGTTTGGCTTGGCTTATGTCTCACCGAAATTGTGTGATAACCGTCAGTGCCGCGTTGGTTAGGCGGCAAGCGATGCTTGATATAGGGCTGTTCGACACTCGCTATTCATCCTGCGACGACTACGACGCGTGGCTCAAAATAAGATCTCGATGGCCGATTATCCACCTGCCAAAGGTTTACGCGAAATACAGACTTCATAGATATAACGCAAATTACGCAGTCGACCACCTGAGAGATAATCGGCTTCTAACCGAGCTAATGCTTGATCTCTGGAAAAATTTGTCTACGCCAGACAAGCTCCGAGTCTTGCCGACCCTGGCGAGGAAAGCCGCGGGCAGAATCTATTGGTCGCTTCGCAGAAGGTAAAGCACCTCGGCACACATAAGAGATTCTTAACAACCCTGGAGTGCTGAGTGTAGTTTTTGAGGTGACGGACCACGTGGACATATCGGATCTACGTAAGAAAATCGACGAGATAGATGAAGAGCTGGTTCGCCTAATAAACGAGCGTGCCAAGTGTGCTCTTGAGATCGGAAAAATTAAAGGCAAGAACGAAAGGAGCATATTTGCACCGGAGCGCGAGAAGCAGGTTATGGCGGGGGTCCTCAAGAAGAACCGGGGACCTTTGAGCGATGGGAGCCTGGGAGCAATATATCGCGAGATCATCTCGGCGTGCAGAGCTCTTGAGAAGCCTATCACTGTAGCCTATCTGGGTCCTGCAGGAAGCTACAGCCACATTGCCTCTATTCTGAAGTTCGGTGAGTCCACTGAATTTCTGCCGGTAAACACCATTCCGGACGTCTTCAGCGCAGTTGAACATAACGAAGCAAACTATGGCGTAGTGCCTGTAGAAAACTCAACCGAGGGTGTGGTCAGTCACACGTTGGACATGTTTCTGCTTTCGGATTTGCGCATATGCGCAGAGATATACGCGCCTATATCACACAACTTGCTTTCGGCAGGGACGGATATAACCCAAATAAAGAGAGTCTACTCTATCGCGCAGGCGATAGCACAGTGTCGGAACTGGTTGGCTACACATTTGCCCGGTGTGGAGATTCTTGAGGTTTCTTCGACCGCCAAAGCTGCCAAGATGTGTGAGGGTTATCCTACTAGCGCGGCGGTAGCATCTAGTCTTGCGGCAAAGGAGTATGGGTTAAACATCTTAGCTGAGGGAATCGAAGATAACCCTCACAACAAGACGCGTTTTCTGGTCATCGGCTATTCCAAGCCTGAACCTAGCGGAACTGACAAGACGTCAATAGTTTTCTCAGTTCCCCACAAGGCTGGTTCGCTGTATCACGCTCTGCGGGTATTTGATGAAGCTAATATCAACCTCACTATGATCGAGTCGAGACCGACAAAGCAAATGCCGTGGGAATACGTGTTCTTCATTGACTTCCAGGGACATGAAGAAGACGAGCACGTGAAGATAGCACTTAACAAACTCAGAGCAATTGCGCTGTTCGTTCGGATCCTAGGCAGTTACCCCGAAGCTGAGTAGAGGTGAGCTCCTGATAAGGGCAAACCATTTTTGACTTGTTTTTTCTTCCAGGTGGTAAACTAAATACGGTTGTTCTCCGTTTGTACAAGTACGGAGGACCGAAAGGGAGATAAGCCCCTTATGGCGGCTGCGATACCCGAAGATGAGGTCCTTATAAAGCGTTTCCAGGAAGGTGAAGGGGAAGCTTTCGACCGCCTGATGGCGTCTCATATGAACAAGGTCTACGCGCTCGCTTGGGGAGTACTCCAAGACCGCGAAGAGGCCAAGGACGCCGTTCAAGAGGTGTTCATAAAGCTTCACAAGGCGCTGCCCAAGTTTCCGCCGTCGGACAATTTGAACGCGTGGTTATATAGAGTTTGTCTCAACCATTGCATAGACCGCAGGCGTCGTGAGAAAAATAGAAAGGTTGAGCTGTCGGATGAAGATTGGGAGAGGCTGCAGGGTCCTGACACCGATGATCCGGAAACGCGGGCTCACCAGAGTGAGCTAGCCCGAACGATCAAGCGCGCAGTCCAAGCGTTGCCTGAGCGTCAAAGGATAGTTTTCATGCTTCGCCATTATAACCTACTGTCTATCAATGAAATAGCCCAAGCAATGGGATGCTCGACCGGAGCAGTGAAGGCGCATCTATCGCGCGCCACTGCCAACTTGCGTGACCGACTGGCAGGATTGCTTGACAGCGGTCGAGATGACGTGGAAAGTAGGTTAAGGAGTTCTTAGAAGGAGTGGTTATCTCTAACACAGTTGCAGCCTTTTGATTAGGTGCGCATCGGTAAGCGGGGTTGCCGATATGAGATGTAAAGAAGTTCAAGAGCTGATGGGAGCTTATCTGTACGGGGACCTGAGTGCGGAAGAAATGAAAGGTGTCAGACTGCACGTCCAGGACTGCCCGACGTGCCGGCGCGACCTGGAAAGCAGAGGGGCAGTGCTGGCGGCTGTGCCTAACGAGGCTCCAACTCTAGCAGATGAAGAGCGCATGCAGCTAACCTGGGCTGTGAAGGGAGCTATCAGAAGCACCGAATTGGCTGGCGAGAGCTCACGTTGGGGATATGCTTTCGCCGCAGGGCTAGTTCTGGCAATGGGAGCAGTTGTAGCCGGCATCGTGGCATACAACTCGTCCAAACCTCAGGTATCTACAACAAATTACGCAAGTAGGAAACCGCCGGCTGTAGTAGTGAAGATCAGAGAGCACAGGTCCAGGACGCAATCTCAGCCCACTGAAAGCAGTTCGGCCACGCAAGCCCAAGTGCCGACCGGGGGTACCACTGCGCCCGAACAACCGCGCGTGACTTCGCAAGAGACTGTGCCGGATGTGGCTCGACAACTTGCTAACTTCGCGACAACGGCTCGCAGAACAAAACCGCAGCGGAAGGTGGCAGTGGAACCGCCTGCAGTCGTAGACGAATCCCAAACCGGCGAGACCTCGTCACCCAATGACTTACCGACACTTCCCGAACCTGTTGCACCCAATGATGCACGAACGGTTTCGGAATAACCTCTTGGCAGCACTGCTGCAAGCCTTCTGTCTTTTCTTGCTGTCGGCTTTCGAATCCCTGTGGCTTCCAAACGCTGCTTGTGCGCAGACAAGCGCCACTGTAACGGTTAAGCCTTTTGACTCCCCTGGATCACGCGTGCTGATTATTGTCGATGGGAAACCAGTGGAGATTGAATCGGCCCAACTGCAAAGAGGCATGCACGTGATGGTCTGGATCAGAGATTTGGAGAAGCTCGGTTGGGGAACCGTCGAATCACCCACTCCTGATCGTTTTGTATTCAAGGGAAACGGCGTTACGTTGTCGTTTGCTAAAGGCGAAGGGACCGCTATGGTCAACTCGCTTTCTGTCCAGCTCCCAATAAACACCTATCTACGCGACGGCAAGCTGATGGTGCCATTGTCTTTCGTAGCCAAAGCGCTCGGATTCAACTACGAATGTATAGAAATGCCGGTTGCGATGATAAACACGGCGCCACCAAAAAAAGAATCGGCGCTCTTTAACACCCTGCAGGGAGTGGTAACTTATAACGGCAAAGGCGTCGGCGGAATCCTTGTTCGAGCTGTCGATCCGCAGTTTAGGGTTATCAAGAATGCAGTTGCTAAAACTGATCCTAATGGAGATTACAAGATAGAAGGTTTGCCAGACGGAGTCTATCTGGCCTACGTATACACCGGAGACAATCCGGGCTACTTCAATCGCGCGTCATCGCCTGTTGAGGCTAAGGGCGGTGGCGTCTTTGTAGTCTCGGAGATCAGGCTGGGGAAGGTAATCTCGCCTATTAAGCCGAGACCGGGTTCTTCAGTAGCCGCAAGCGCAAGCGGGTTCATCTTTCTTGCGTGGACGCCTTGCGATGAGGCAGCGAAGTACAAGGTCGTCATCCGCAAGAAGGGAACTTCGAAGAGCGTGTTCCAGACCTATACCGCCAAGACCTCCGCGGAGGTGCCAACTAGTATCCTGACGCCTGGTAGCACCTACGAGATACAAATCACGGCTGAGAATGAAAATGGCGAGTTCCTCGGGGGAACAGTGGGCACTGGCGGAAAGCCTTGGACATTTTCGGTAAACAGCACGCGTTAGGCATATTTTGCCACTACATCCATGGCCATTTCTGCCCATTGCCACAAACGCTGGGGTTCCCATCTCACGGTTGAGATGTCCTTCATTATCACCTCAACGACGCAACCGTTCGTGCGTTGAAGTACGCTTTCAAGGTTTTTCCGCGCCTGCTCGGGGTTATATACGTCAGTAGCAAAAATCGCCGGGCTCGGCTTGTGTGAGAAGACCCATCGCCCTGCCACTTTGGGCACAGCCTTTTCGACATCCGCCCATGGACTCATAGAAACCTTACGCAAGTTGGGAATCGAGGTTAAAATGTCTAGCTTATCGTGCAGAGGCTCGCAGCAGCCATAGTAGGTCACACCGAATCTGGAGAGCCATCGCCTTTCATACTGAAGTCCAAACTCCTCATGCATCTCAGGGGACACGGTGGCAAATATCTGCGCGGTTGCGCATCCCCACTGGTCGATTGGCCTGACGTGATTCGGATCGAAGTTGGGCCCGGGCAACTCGTCAGTATAACCCAGTCCACCTGAACCGACTCTGTGATTACCCTCGCTGTATGACAGCAGGTTCAACTCTTCCCACTGCCTCAGTCGCGCAAGATACGCATTTACCGTGCGCTCAATTGCCATATGCACAAGTTGCGGGCGCTCAACCATGTCCAGCAGAGCCTGCTCTACTCCGTACCACTTTATCAGCTCATCCCATGGCGCAAACCAGTGGTGCACAATGCCACGTTTTACTACCGGCAGTATGTCGCCGAAAATCTCGTTGAGTGTATGGTAATTTTGTTCTGTTGCCTCAACATCATGCACGATAACCGGATCCTTGATCTTCTCGATGTCCTTCTCAGAGGCGATCTGTGGCCGGTACCCATGTGCACAGATTCCACCTGCCTCGGACTGAGGAATAAGTCGACCTTCTTCATGAATGCCGAATCCGCTGTCGTGGATCACCAGATTGCAGTAAAATACAGGCTCCACTATCATATCTGCCCGCATGTGCTTCCACTGGTAAATGGTTGTTCTGAGCTGCCACTCAACAGATCGACAGAACTCGTCCCGAGAGCGCAGTGTGAGCTCATCGTTGTAATTCATTTCGTGCCAGGGAATTTCGTTAATCCAGACCATAGGCCGGCCTTTTTTGAGGGTGTTAAGCCGACGCCACTCAGCAGCCGTTTCCTTGTGGATGGGAAGAGCTGCTATCTCAGCGACCTGCTCCGCCAGAGAGCGAAGTATCGACCGGTCCTCACTCGAAACCCTCACAGAACGCCTCCTCAGCAATGCAATTAATGACCGACTGATTACTTAGACCAAGACTGGCTGTTTACCTACTGCGGACATCGTGTTCGGACTGGATCTTGGGAGCTTCGAATTTTTACTGAGCTGGCCTCCCAACCGCGCTTAAGAGGTTAGGCTCAGTGTACAAGAATTACTATTATAATGCGGAGACACGGACGGGGAGATAGAGGAGCCTCCGTTCAAGGCTCCAGCGCAAAATACAAATAGGAAAGGTCGAGACACACCCGCCCCCTTGCGGTTGACAGATCAACAAGGGTAGAGTTGTGGCCCGTCATTCTGCGCTCAGCTAGAGCTCACTCCTAATCATGCCGATAAATTACCCCAACGTCTACAAGTCCGAGGAGTGCTGCTCGGCGCATAGCTTGGACCCTGTTTGATACTTTAAGCTTTTCATAGATTCTAGCTAGATGGAAGTCCACAGTTCGTTTGCTGCAAACAAGCTCAGCCGCAACTTCGCGGGAGGATTTGCCCTCGGAAATGAGATTGAGAACTTCCAACTCTCGCCTTGTCAGCTTTACGGTTGGGTTCTCCTGAGTGGTGCGTTTTAGTTCTAAAGCCATGCTTCTCCTCCTTTCCGTCGACTGCAATCTCACCTCTGCTGAGCCCCTGTTTCCTCTGGTCGGCAGTTATATGTCCAGGCTCAAGCATTAGGAAATCCTCAAACACATTTAACTGTTTGATGCTGACGCCCGCTCGATCGAAGACGATTGAGCGCTGGGCGCAAGCCAGTCTTAGGGATTTCGCAAGCTTCTCACCGCAATCAAAGTAGCGATGAGCGGTGTACAGTCGCTTATCTTTTGTCTATGGTCTCAGAAACCTCCATTACGTCACGTAGCGGAGAACGCAACTCCGCTTGTGCTTTGTTCCGAGACCCTCCGTGGCCAACACACCTTAGGAACCGAAAATCCTATGCGCTCCCGGGGCATCCGTACTTTTACCTGCATTCGGAGTATAACCGCAGGCAAGCAGGTTGTCAAGCCTGATAAACCGATTTTGTTGCTTAGCGAATGCTTATCGGTTAATTGTGCAGGGATTTCAGACTTCTAGGTACTGAAGACTGCCTACCCAGAGCTTTCAAGAGCGTTCCTCAATGCCCTTGCTACCCGGCACTCTCCGGAACCGACCAAGACGCCGTCGACCTCGCACACAGATCTTATTAGCTGGATTGCGTTGGTGTAAAAGACTTCTTCTGCCTGTGTTAGCTCTTCACACTCAACCGGCCGCTCGACAACCTCCAGACCCAATCTCGGCGCAAGCTCAAGCACCGCTTGACGAACAGTACCTGGCAGAACTCCTTGGTCAAGCGACGGTGTTATTAGCTTCGAACCGATCACTAGGAACAAATTGCCCACAGTCGCTTCGGCTACGCTGCCTTTCATGTTCAACAAAATCGCATCATCAGCTCCCAATCTACGAGCCTCTTGTAGGGCCAAGATGTTAGGGAGATAATTGAGCGATTTTATGGATGACAGCGGGCTTCGCTCATCACGCCTAGCAACACGAGATACCACTACGCGTGCCGGCTTAGGTTCGTCTCGGGGAAGATCAACCGCCGTAATTGCTACAGTAGGCGCGCTTCTTACCTCGCTAAGCAGTCCCACACCGGAAGCCACACCGCGCGTGACTGTCAGCCGAACCCGCGCGTCCGAAAGGTTATTCGCATCAATAACGGAGAGTATTGCGTTAATCAGAGTTCGGTTATCCGGAAGATCGCCGATCCCGAGCACGCCTGCGCCAGAGGCGAGCCTGGCAAGATGTTTGTCCAGCCGAATACATTTTCTGCCAACTACCCTAATGGTTTCAAAGACTCCGTCGCCATACAGTAGTCCTCGATCTGCTATGCTCACACGCGCTTCGCAAAAAGGCACGATCTGACCGTTCACATACGCGAACAGGCCACACACTTGCATTCCTCCAAGGCAGCAACCAAGCCCGACACCTTGTGCAGAGTCTCCTCATACTCCATTTCAGGGTCGGAGTCCGCAACTATACCCCCGCCGGCATGGAAGTATGCGCGGCCAGCGTGTACTATGAAGCTTCGAATGACAATATTGATTTCCACCCTGCCCGTAAAGTCTATGAAGCCAGCTGAGCCCGTATATATCCCGCGGCGGTGCGGTTCCAACTCCTCTATGATCTCCATCGCGCGCACCTTCGGCGCCCCAGTTATCGATCCACCTGGAAACGAGGCGCGGAACAAGTCTACGGGGTCCCTACCCTCCGCAAGCTCTGCTTGCACTGTGGATACCATCTGAAATACATTGGGATGCGCTTCTATTTCCCACAACTTCGGAACACGAACCGTCCCATAGCGTGCCACTCGGCCCAAGTCGTTTCGCTCCATGTCGACTATCATTACGTTCTCAGCACGGTCCTTTTCGCTCGATGCAAGCTCTAAAGCAAAACGTGCATCCTCTTCCAGAGTAGACCCTCTGGGACGGGTACCCTTGATGGGTCGCGTCGTAACAATGCGGCTGATGGGGTCATAGCTAAGAAAGCTTTCCGGAGATGCGCTGACCAGAGCCAGGTCGCCAATTTCCATAAAGCAGCTGTGCGGAGCTGGATTTATTCTTCGAAGAGTTCGGTAGAGTTCCCACGGCGATACATCAAGATCAGTCTCGAAGCGCTGTGAAAGGTTTACCTGGTAACAATCGCCTGCCGCTATGTATTCCTTCACGCGCTCGATGGCGCGCAAGTAATCGGCCTTCGTAAAATTGCTGGTTATACCTGCGTCACAAAGCAAAACCTGATCAGCAAAACTGCCGAGAGGGTTAACCTGAGAAACTTTCAAACATCGCGATTCCTCCGCCCGCTGTGACGCTTCTGCCATATCGCACCAAAATTGGATTGCATCCGGATCACCCGACCGTGAAACCGCCGTGCACAAGCGTCGTGGCAGATCTATTATCAAAGCCGAATCGTAGAAGCCGAGGCAGTAGTCGGGAGTGGGTATATCCTCGATAGCACGCATTTGTATGAGCTCGATCAGGCGACCCAAATCGTACGCAAAATAGCCAACCGCTCCTCCGACAAACGGTATCTCGTCTGTGGGCTCACAGGCAAACCGAGCGAGCATACACCTAAGCGCCTCGAACGGATCGCCCTGCAACACACTGCGCGTGCCTGCGCAGTCAACGTATGTCACACCATTTTTGGAGATGAGCTTAAACAGCGGTTCAGCCCCGACTAAGGCCCTGCCCGTTCCGACGTCCTCGATTAGGAATCGGTCCCGAAGCCCTCTTATCTGCTCTAGCACCGCCGTTACGCTCGGCGCACAATCGAATTTGATGTACCGCATTCTACCAGTTTACCGGATAGACGTTTATCGAACTCATACACCCAATGAGAGTTGTGATTCCACCGCCTATGAAGTCTCCTGCAATAAGCCCGAAAAAGAACGGCAGCATTCGGCGATACATCCTCATCCCGCCTGCGCGCGTTAAAGCAACCTTGACCAGCCAAGCAATAAGGCAGGGGGTCCAAAGGTTGTAAGACGTGAAAGTGTTCGACATGCAGTAGCCCACCGGATGAAATGGCCACCACACGTAGAGGGTACGCATATACGCAAGAAACATTGCAAACAAAAGTCCAGCCCCCATGCCAGCCATACCTCCCGCGTTTGGCTTCAGGGGCACAGTCATCCACGCCGCCAGCGTGTCGAACGAGCGCTTACCCGCCATGCCTCGCCATGACTCGCCCTTTGCAAGCGCACCCATATCAGTCCATATCATTAAAGCCATAATGAACGATACAACCACGCCAAATCCTACAGCCAATAGCATTGCGCCCGCTAGCTTGAACGGTTTCATGCCCGTCGAATCAGCGATCTTAAGCCCATCTAGCTCGTGTGGCATACACACTCCACGGAAATCTTGTCCTGCAGTGGCAGCTCGCACGTAGGTGAGCGCAGTTAGGTCGGCTGTGCTGAAAGCCGCAGTTCCCGCGACAGTCATCATCAGGCGGAATGCATCCACCTCCGGCCCTACGGGCCAAGGATTTCCCGTTTCGGCCCTGATGCGCGTAGCAGCTATGAGGAAAACCAAAACCAGGAATACAAAAACCACCGCCACCAGCTTAGATGCACCGGCAGCAACGGTAAACGCCACCATTGCGAGGAAACACGCAATCAGCCCAAACACTGCAATCCTGCTTTCGCGGTTTTCCGGGTCTGAGTCGGCAACCAATGAAAACGCCGAGCGAAAAACGCGCGCCAGATAGCGCCGCGAAATCCAAATACTGGCGATGGCTAGCCCCACGAATGCACCGGCGCCTTGGTAGATTAGGTAAGGAAACATATTCTGCACGTCGGCTGCGCCGGCCTCCGTCCATCCCATTGCGGCCCCAAAGACTGCCTGCGCCTTACTGAACAAATAGAAGAACCACACGCTGAAAACGACTTCGGTCGAAAGCAAGTAGCCGATTCCGATTGCAAATGGGAAGAACGTCACGCGAAACTTGCCAATTGCGTTCCAAGGCGGAACCGTCAGATATTGCCCCAATTCGATACCCCGCATGCTCAGCGCAGGAACGCTCGGCACGTTCATTGCAAGCGTATTCCAACAAACTATGGCAAACGTAAGCCCTGTTCCCAACCAGAATAAAGGATCGCGCAACAAGGGTGTGCCTTCCCTTGCAAGCTCGAGAGGCAGTTGAACCGTCGGAAACGGCAAGTGCTCCGAATCGATCCATTGCTTCTTAAGTATCAACGATAAGCACATAGTCGCTGTGGCGAAAACAACTAAAAATCCGGACCAAACGGCTATGTGCTTTATCCAGCGCGCTATCTCGAACGGCGCATTGTCCCTGTAGAATGCTCTAAGAGTTTCCGGATCTGTCTGGGCGATCCAGTCTGGAATGAACCTGTGGAATAGTTCTGCCCATCGATTGTCCGCAGCCGCAAAGTAGTGGGCGGCAGTTATCGTTGGGATCAAGAAATGCAAACCGCCGGAAGACGACAGCACGCCAGAAACCGCACTCATAACGTATACGGTAAGAAGCTCCGCCTGAGACATCTTCCAACGCGGAGCAAACCGCGTAATCATCAGATTTATAACCACTAGGCCTACAAGCAGATTGAAAGGGCCCACGGGTATCGAGGTATTGACCATAGCCGTGTGACCGCGTGCGCCACCCAGCACCAGCTCAGCATAATGAACCCAAAGGTCTACCAGCACAGTTGCAATGAGCCCAAGTATTATGCTGCGAAGCGTGATGGTTGATTTATCTCGCGCGGCTTGTGCGAGTTCTAATGCCTGCGCCTCCTCAGCGGTCGAGGCGCTCGACCTGATGGAATCTGCCATTGCTTTGTATCCTACGCCCCCTCTGTATGCAAATATGCAGTGGCCGACAACCAGGTTATTCTATCACAGGCGCGGAACACAAATGAAATCCCAGGAAGCAATACATCGCGCAGAGCACCGTTTGACAATCCATCAACACGGGCATATACTTTGCTCAACAACGTTTGATGTTCGAGTGAAATGTCGGCGGGGATAGGAGGCGCGATTTGTAGACAATGGCGAATGATAGTGAATTGCGAAAACGGCTGAACAGCGAAATTGAACGCGTGCGAAAGCTTCCCAAGCCGCCTCCAAACGAATCTTGCACTTGCTACTGGGTGATTAACTCGCTACTAGAAGCGGCGGGCTACGAAAAGCACGAGATACTTCTGCAAGGAGCCATATCGGCCGGAGTGCCTGATTATACGATACTCCCGCAAACTGATTACACTTGGTATCTCGAGGCGAAGGACTGGAAAGTTACCCTCGATAAATCCCACGCTGTTCAGGCTGTAAACTACGCAAACGCGCAGGGCAAGAGGTGGGTCGTGCTGTCTAACGGCAGACAGTGGCATTTATACGATAACTATCTTAGAGAGCGCCCTGCCGAAGATCGCCTGGTGGTGAGCGTAGAGCTGGAGAGCCCTGATTTAATAGACTTCCTCTTTGCGCTTTCCAAACCTTCGGTTACTTCCGGCCAACTCGAGCGATACGTGGTCCAGAAGCAGATAAAGGATGTCTTGGATGAACAACTAAAGAATCCGAGCAGCAAGGCCATCACAATGCTCACTGAGTTTCTGCGAAAAGAAGGAATCACCGACGTCCAGCCCGATGACATAGTCAATTACTTCGGCTTGAAGACCCCACCACCACCGCCACCACCACCACCGAACAACGTTTATACGCTAGCTGAGCTACACGAGCTGCGAGATAAGCTTGCATTCAACAAACCGACCCATGTCCAGTTCCCCGATCAAACCATCCGTGAAGTATCTAGTTGGAAGGAAATGGCCGGGTCAATAGTCGAGTGGTTCGCCCAGCACAACCGTCTGCCTGAGCTGCCCATCCCCTGGGATCCGCGTTCCAAAAGGTGGTTCGTAGCTCGAGAACCAGTTCACGGTACGGGTACTAAAATGGCCATACCATATCGGATTGATACCCCTCAGGGCGAGTTGTTTATTGAAGCGTTCTGTTCCTCCGGAGATCATATACGCTCAATACATACCCTCTTCCAGGCTGCCGGTGAGCCGCCAGAGGGACTCGTAATCACTTTGAAAGACCCCATCCCAATGGATTAATCGCGCACAAACTGTTGCTGAACGCTTGGGCCACGACGTGAACCTCGCACAACCGCACGCGACGGTTATCGGCATTACCGGGTGTTGACAAACCGTCGCAGATGTGGTAATAATCCAGTAACCAACACATTTCTCACATCGTATCTCGCCCCTCCTTTTCTTTGTTGGCCCCGGTTGTAAGCCGGGGCTGCTTTTTTCTTAGCAAGAAGAATTAGTCCGTCGCAACATATCTCGCCTGAATTACAGGTAATTTTTCCGTATTGACAAATTAGACCATTGTGGTATCATATGTAATGCCAGCAGCAAGGCCAGTCTATCTACATATCGTTCTCCCTCCTTTCCTTAGCCCTTCCCTCGCACCAGGACGAGGAAGGGCTTTTATTTGTATGCAGAGTTTTCGGCCCCTTGTGGCACCAGCCTATGCCGCCCGAAACGCGACGTATCCTTCACAGAGGTAATTGCCTGGCGCGATTGTCATTCACAATGGAAGGGATTGCCAACATTACCAGTGAATCAGAAAACGTAAACTTGAACTTCGCAGCCAGAGGGGGATCGCTTAAGATGACTACAAAGGATTTGCTCCTCGTACCAACACCCAAGAAAATCGACGTGCGCCAGCAAACCCTGAAATTGCCTCGAAAAGGGTATATTGTTATCCAGTCTGAGGTTCCCGAAATGCTGCTTTTGGGCGCCAACAAACTTGCATCCGCGCTTGGAGGCGATTGGCGGCCTACAGCAAGTCCAGTGGCGGCAACGACCTCTAACCCAATTCTACTCGTGTGCGATTCATCAGCACCGAATGGACCTGAGGGCTATACCCTCGTTATCAATCCGAACCTTATACGCATAACCGCTGCTGCTCCGGCAGGCATTTACTACGGTGTTTGCACTCTGATCCAGTTGATAAAGCGCCACGGAAGAGAGTTGCCTATGCTTTCCATCGAAGATTGGCCCGACTTTCCCGAGCGCGGCGTGATGCTGGACGTCAGCAGAGACAAAGTGCCCACGCTGGAGACACTGATGCAGCTGGTCGATATGCTTTCTGAGTGGAAGATCAACCAGTTCCAACTCTACACCGAGCACACTTTCGAATATATCGGTCACGAAGTAGTATGGCGGAAAGCCAGCCCTATCACGGGTTCGGATGTGCTCAAACTGGACGCCTACTGCCGAGAGCGCTTTATCGAACTCGTGCCTAATCAGAACTCTTTCGGCCACATGGAACGGTGGCTAAAACACAAAGAATACCGCGATCTCGCTGAAGTCCCCAGCGCACCTTTCACCCTCTGCCCGCAGGATCCGCGCAGCATCGAGCTTATAGCCAACCTATACTCGCAACTGCTTCCGCATTTTTCGAGCAAGTATTTCAACGTCGGCTGCGACGAAACGCATGACCTAGGCAAAGGTAGAAGCAAGGAAGCGTGTGAGAAGCTGGGCGTCGGCAGGGTTTACTTGGACTTTCTCTTGAATCTGCACCGTCTGGTTACTGAGCACGGGCGGCGTATGCTATTCTGGGGCGATATAATCAAGAAACATCCTGAGCTCATTCCTGAGTTGCCAAAGGACGTTGTTGCTCTGGAATGGGGCTACGGCGCCGACTATGCTTTCAAACCAAATTGCGAAAAGCACGCTGCTGCAGGGATAGAGTTCTGGGTATGTCCGGGCACATCCAGTTGGAACTCGTTTGTGGGTCGCGCTTATAATGCGATACACAACCCAATAAGAGCCGCCAAGGAAGGCCTCGAAACGGGCGCAACAGGTTTTCTGAACACCGATTGGGGCGACAACGGCCACCACCAGTTTCTGCCAGTCAGCTATATGGGCTATATGGTAGGTGCAGCGTGCTCCTGGAATGCTGGTGCGGACAATGCAAACGTGGATAGACTTCTCGAGGCGCTGAACCTCTTCGCCTTTCAGGACACGGCAGGAGTTATGGGACAAGTCGCCTACGAACTGGCGAACTCCTACACGAAAATACACAGTGTGCCCAACTCCACAATACCCTTCTGGCTTCTTGTTCAAGGCAGATGGAAGCCCCAGCAGCTTCTGGAAGGCGTCAGTACCGAAGAGCTGGACGCAGTCATCGACTGCGTGAAAGGTGCAGTTCGTCGAATGCGTTTGGCCAAGATGACAAGACCCGATGCAGAGCTCATAAAGGCGGAGTTCGCTTGCGACGCCACACTGGTTGAGCTGGGTTGTCGGGTTGGAAAGATGCATCTAGCTTTGTGGGCAGGCAAGCCTGTCTCCCGCGAACGTAAAGCCATAGCATTCAAGCTCGAAGATACAATTGCCGAATATGAGCGACTGTGGCTCGCGAGAAACAGGCCAGGAGGGCTCGTCGACAGCAAGGCGCGGCTTGAGAAAACTCTGCAGTACTTGCGAGAGTAAAAGACATAGGAAGTGGGCAAATGCCGTCAAAACGCCAGATGGAACAGCAAAATAGCAGACTCCTTGCACCCTTGGTGAACGCAGACGTACGAGTCGTAGGCGACATATTCCCGCAGGCCAAGACATACGAGGTTCTGGTACCTCATAGCCAACAGACAATAGTCATCACTCCAAGAGCCGCCAACTACTCGGACGGAGTTATATATGTGAACGGGCTGCCTGTGTCGAACGGCTGTCCCTCGGGGGAGTTGCCCCTCAGCCCAGGAGTGAACACGTTCGAGATCTCACTACAAGACGCGCCGGGGGTCGCAGGCGAAGTTTGCACACTCAAGGTGGTACGTGCCTATCCGACTCTGGACTGGACGAGAGTTTGCGAGAGTGCGCCGTGGGCTCCGCGCGACTCCGCTGGCGAACTTGTTTTCCGAGACCGAATGTGGCTAATCGGTGGCTATCTGCCGGCAGTGGTAGGCGATGTGTGGTGCAGTTCGGACGGCACAAATTGGGAGTTCGCCGGCAACATTCCCGACCCCAAAGGTGTCAGCGTTCCGTTGGCATACGTGCACGACGACAAGATGTGGGTGACAACAGTGTCCCATAAGCTATATTGCTCCGCAGACGGCACCAACTGGACGTGCGCAGTAGATAAGCTTCCATGGGTGGGCAACTTGGTGTTTGCGGGATATCTGAACGGTAAACTATGGGGGATAGGTGGAGCCGACGGCCGGCAGGTATGGTCTTCCCGCAACGGGGTCGACTGGACACTTGAGCTCGATTCCGCCCCTTGGTCAAAGCGAGTTCTTCTCGGAAACGTCGTCTGCCACGCCGGAAGGTTGTGGGTCATAGGGGGCTCCTATGGTTACTACCAGCCGTTCAAAGCCTACAGAGATGTTTGGTGTTCTGATGATGGACTCAACTGGGATCTTGTAACCGATTGCGCCCCTTGGCAAGGTAGGCGCTGGGCGTCCTGCGTGTCATACCGAGGACGGATCTGGCTGCTAGGCGGTTTTCGTGCACAGCCGAATTGGCAGAACTTTAACGACGTCTGGTATTCAATTGACGGAGCTCACTGGCAACAATTGGAAACGGAAACCATCTGGAGTCCCCGACACGAAACATCCACCTATGTGTTTGAAAATCGATTGTGGGTAGTGGGAGGAAACGCTTGGCCCCTAATAAATGACGTATGGCAACTTCACATACCGAAAATGACGTTCATAAGTCAGCCAGTAGTGGAAGAATATGTCGGGGCGCGCTACGAATATCGAGCAAAAGCAGATTTCAATGCAAGTACCAAGCCCATTAAATACAGGCTAGCTCGAGCACCCAAGTGGCTGGGCGTAGACGCCGAGAGTGGCGTTATATCGGGCGTGCCGCAGTCATGTGGAACATACCCGATTTTGATCGAAGCACAAGATGATACCGGCGAGACCGCCGTGCAGGAATACACGCTGCACGTTCTCGAAAAGTGCTGACCCGTCGATAAAAGAATAGCCTCAGCAGACGTGTTTGACCAGTACACCCACCGAAAGGCTAAAAGACCTCAGCCTCTGTCAGCAACTTTTACCCGTTGCGACAGACACTTGCGATTCCAAGCCCGTCAAGAAGCATAAAGGTAGAAAAGCCGTACAGTAGCGTGAACACGAGATAAAAGGCCAAAAGCAACACTGCGGGGAGCAGATTCTGGCTTATCGCGCGGGCTTGTATACCGCTGAAGTTGTAAGCGGGCTCCAGGACCTTGGCTTGGACATACTGAGCAAAGCTCGCCTCTTCGGCTTGGCCTCTGGAAGCAAGATCAATCTCTAAACGGCTGAAAACTTGCCACCAGGTGAAAATTACTTCGCGGCTGGGGATCGAGTATTTGTGCTCAAGTGAGGGCTCGTCGTTGTAAAATGCAAGCTTTGCATCGGCAATCGCCGCGGTTGTTAATCGGCCATAATCGCCACGAATACGAAACCAGCCGCCGCCAGCAATCTCAACATCAATACCGTTCGCTTCGAGAATAGTGAGCAAGCCTTTTTCAGACCGCGCCCAGTCGAGCTTGGCTGAGGGGAAATCCGGTCGAATGGATACATCAATGCTTTTTCCGCGGTAACGACGCGCTTGGTTGATAGCCTGTTCATGGAAGTTGGCTGAGTGTTTGGCAAGCTGGTTGAAGAAGCGATCAACCTTGGTCAATGCGCTCGTCCCACCAGATAACGGAACCGAAGAAAGCACCAAGAAAAGCAAGCACGCGAGTACTCCGCCCAGCCCGAGCGCAAGCTTTCTGGTGCTTGCAGCCCAACCGCTCCTGATCACCTCCTTGCGGCTCTGCCTGGCCCCGGCAGCGAAAACTGCAATAATCCAAATTCCGAAAACGCCTACCAAGCCGAAGAAAAGCCATGTGCCCACTTTTTCGATGAGAAAAGCGGCGTGCGAATCAATACGCAAGTAACCAAGGTCAGCCAGTTTCGCGGGCAGAGCGCATGCCCGGTTGACAAGCCCGGCAAGAACCGTCAGTGCATAAAGAAACCGTATCTGAGAACTCGGCACCATTGCTGTTACTAGAGTTCCAATGTGCACCCCAAAAAGCGATCCGACAAGCATCGCAACGGCCAGGGTGTAGAATACAAAGCCGTAGATACCATATTGGACAACTGAGGAGTATGCGGTGGTTACCAGTATCTGCAGCACACTTGTACCAACAGTGGTGCAAGTTGATACTCCTAGCCCGTAGACTAACAGAGGGAACGTGAGCAAGCCGCCGCCGATTCCCATAAGTGCCGCAGCGAAGCCGACTATTGCCCCACATAACACGACCGGGTAGACTGATATGCTGCGCCCGCCTGGCACTAGGTGTTCATCGAAGCGAACCCTGGGTTTGAAAGGTAAAGCTTGTAGACGGTTGGCAAGAGATGTGAGAGGCTCGGTGTCGGTTACTTGTTCCTCCTTGCAGCGGCGGCTGGTCACCCAATCGGACATGCAGTAGGCCGCCAGAATGGCAAACACTATTACATAAACCGAACTGATCACTGCATCGCTTGCCGAAGGTGAATAGTTGTATAGGAGTCGGTTTACACGTGCGCCCGCAGTGACTCCGAAAACCGAGCCTACCGCAAACCAAACTGCCAAACCCAGGTTCACATTGCCCTGACGCCTGTGCGTGAAAGTCCCAATAAGTGAATTGGCAAAGATATGGAACTGGTCGGTGCCGACGGCCATAATCCCGCGAATGCCGAAACTCATCAGAGCGGGCGTGATTATGTATCCGCCACCGGCTCCGATTGCGCCGGTGATTAGCCCCGCCACCAAACCAAAGAAAACCGCACCAAGAAGCATCCCCGGCGCGGCCAAGCTTGGCGCATAAGCTTTTGAACCGCCCAGCATACTAGGCAGATCCGACGCCGCACCATTAAAGCTCAGTCCAAGTATTGGTACGCCAAACAGTATGAAACAAGCTATAACAAAGAAGCGGACCAGCCTCCCTAGGCTTGTCCGCTCAGCGCTCTTGCTCGGATGCATATACCTCCTCCGACGGGAATATTAGCAATTTCGAGTTAATAACGTCAAGACTACCGCGCCTTAGGCGGCGCTTTCATCGAGCAGACTCGACTTTTGACAAACCGTGCGCCAGGATGTACTATCAGCGCAATTCAAGAGATTTGTGGGGGGAATTATGAGCACTGTTAGCAAGGTTCGCGTGGGGTTTGTAGGCGTGGGCTCGATGGGTCAGTGTGCTCATTTGAAAAACTACGTAGCCGTGCCGGAGTGCGAAGTAGTGGCGATCGCCGAGATACGCCCAGAACTTGCAAAAAGGGTGGCTGCCCGCTACGGCGTCAAAAACGTCTACCCGGATCACCTGCAGATGCTTGCCCACGAAGAACTGGACGCAATCGTTGCTTCGCAGCAGTTCAACCGACACGGGCTATTGCTTCCAGACCTGTATGCCGCAGGTATTCCGGTATTCACCGAAAAGCCGCTGGCCGGTTCTGTAGAGGTGGGTGAGGGACTTGTTGAAGCGCTTCGCTCAAGCGGCAGTTGGCATATGGTCGGCTACCACAAGAGAAGTGACCCAGCAAGTATGTGGGCAAGGGCGGAAGTCGACCGCTTGAAACAGACCGAGGAGCTTGGACGGCTGAAGTATGTTCGTATCACAATGCCGCCGGGAGACTGGATAGCCGGGGGCTTCGCCGACTTGATAACTACAGATGAGCCTTATCCACAGCTTGAGATAGATCCGCCCGCGCAGGATATGGACGAGGAGACTTTCGCCCAGTACACAGCCTTCGTAAACTACTACATCCACCAGATCAACCTGCTGCGTTATTTCCTTGGCGCACCGTATCGCGTCACATACGCGGATCCATCTGGAGTGGTTCTGGCAGCGCAGAGCGACGAAGGTGTGCCGGCAGTAATTGAAATGAGCCCATACCAAACGACAATAGACTGGCAGGAATCTGTGCTGATTTGCTTCGAGAAGGGATGGATAAGGGTGGATCTGCCGGCTCCGATGGCAATTAATAGACCGGGACGGGTAACCGTCTACCGCGACCCCGGAGACGGCAAAACGCCAGAACTGATTGAGCCCCAGATGCCCTTGGTTCACGCAATGTATCAGCAGGCTGTCAATTTCATCTCGGCTGTGCAAGGCAAAATGAGGCCTTTGTGTGAGGCGGAGGAGGCGCTGGAAGACCTACGCGTGGCACGGGATTACATAAGGCTCTGGAAAAACAAGTGACATCGTAACTGGCGTTTTTGTATACAACCACTAAATCTAAACATCCTGCAAAAACTAGGGCGTGGGCAAGAAGCCCCACGCCCCACTTTCATCTATAAATCCTCGTAGAACCTAAACCTTTTCCAACTCAAAAGCCTTGTGCAAGGCGCGCACGGCGCGTTTTACCTTGTCACGCTCGATGAGACAGGTGATACGTATCTCGCTTGTGGTGATCGAGAGTATGTTGATGTCTTCCGATGCGAGCGCGGAGAACATTTTATCGGCGTAGCCCGGACTTGACCTCATTCCGCTTCCCACGATTGAAACCTTTGCCACGTTTTGGTCGGTCAATAGTCCCTTGGCTCCGAGATTTTCCACCACCGGCTCGAGAGCCCTTTTGGCTTTCTCGAAGTCGGCATCTGATACAGTAAAGGATAGGTCTGTTCTGCCCTCCGAACTTACGTTTTGCACGATGACGTCAACATTGATATTTGCTTCGGCTAGTGCATGAAATATCTGCGCAGCGATCCCTGGCCTATCGGGAACGCCGACTATAGTAATCCTTGTTACATCAATATCGTGAGCAATCCCGCGCACGGGGTTGCGAACTTCCATATTTTCGTCCTCCTCTTTGATGATAGTTCCTGGAACGTTGCCTGATGCGTTGGCAACAACGATTTCGACACCATAGAGTTGTCCTAGCTCGACAGCTCGCGAATGCATCACCCTCGCGCCCTGACCTGCCATCTCGAGCATCTCTTCGTATGAAATGGCGGGAAGCTTACGGGCATTCGGCTCGATGCGCGGATCCGCTGTAAACACGCCATCGACGTCTGTGTATATCTCACAGGCATCAGCCCTCAGAGCCGCCGCCAAGGCGACTGCAGTGGTGTCGGATCCGCCTCTGCCCAGAGTAGTGATATCCGCCCAGCTTGCACTTTCAGTAACACCCTGAAAGCCAGCTACAACAACCACATTCCCCGCGGCCAGTTCTTCCTTCAGGCGCTTGCAGTCGATTTTCAAGATTCGAGCCTTGCCTGCTGTTTTCTCAGTGATTATTCCGGCTTGGCCTCCGGTAAGTGAAACAGCTTTAACGCCCAGATTATGAAGCGCTATCGCTAACAGCGCGCTGGAGGCCTGCTCGCCAGTTGCAAGAAGCTTGTCAAGCTCGCGGTCGTCCGGCAATGCGCATAGCTGCTTTGCCATGCTGATGAGTTCGTCAGTAGTGTCGCCCATGGCGGAAACAACCACCACCATCTGCGCCTCTTTTGCGCGTTCGGCTACACGCTTCGCCACGGCGGCAATTTTTTCTGTGGTAGCAACCGAACTACCCCCATACTTTTGCACAACAAGCACTGTATCCAGGTACCCTCCTCGTCTACCGCAGTTCCCGGGAGCCCCGTAGAGCCCCGCACCGCTGCGGAATTTTTGCCCAAACTGCGCTACTTGGCGCTTGGGACGCATTTAGGATAGCACAGCCGTCTTGCACGTGTAAACCGCGGTCGCTTGGTGGTCGCATGCAACACAAGTAAAAGGAAATATGCGCTTCCCGATCGAAGCATGTTTATTTGGATATCTACTCACATCGCGGAGGAAATAGACGTGCCCAAGATCACATTCATAGGTGCAGGAAGCTGCGTGTTTACTAAAACTCTTCTTGGCGACATTCTTCAGTTTCCGGAATTGGCAGAATCCGATATCGCGCTAATGGACATAGACCCGGATCGCCTGGAAGCGGCAGAAATCCTGGCTCACAAGGTCGCCGACGCCCTTAACGTAAACCCGAAGATAATGGCAACCACAGATAGGCGCGCAGCTCTCGACGGAGCCAACTACGTAATCTGCACCATACAAGTCGGCGGCTACGAACCTTGCACAGTAATTGACTTTGAGATACCCAAGAAGTATGGCCTGAAACAGACAATAGCCGACACACTGGGCATCGGCGGCATAATGCGAGGGCTGAGAACCATTCCCGTTCTGATAAGCATATGCCGCGATATGGAAGAGCTTTGTCCGGACGCATGGCTGCTGAATTATTCGAATCCGATGGCGATAAATACGGGAGCCATCCTCCAGCAGACGAAGATCAAGGCGGTAGGGCTTTGCCACGGAATCCAGGGCGCACACGGCTGGCTGGCACACTGCCTAGGCGTTCCTCGCGAGGAACTCGCCTTCATTGCAGCAGGAACCAATCACTGCGCGTGGTTCATTAAGCTCGAGCACAAGGGCAAAGATATGTACCCTCGACTGAGACAGTTGGTTGAAGAGGGTGCCGAGTTTGTTAAGCGCGATCCGGTTCGATTTGAAATGCTCAGACGCTTTGGCTACTACGGCGGTGAGTCGAGCGAGCACATGGCGGAATACGTTCCTTACTTCATTCGGAAGGATCGAGAGGACCTCATCGAGCGGTTTTCGATTCCTATAGACGAATACATCCGCCGCTGCATCAAGCAGAACGAGGCGTGGGATGAGCAGTATCGCAAGTTTAAGGATCGCAATGAGCCTATCGGGGAGATAAGGCGAAGCGCCGAGTACGGCTCATACATAATTCATTCGTGCGAAACCGGAGAGCCGTGTGTGGTATACGGCAACGTTCTCAACCGAAACCATATTACCAACCTGCCCAACGGCGCGTGCGTAGAGATTCCCTGCCTGGTAGATCGAAACGGCGTGCAGGGTGTGGTGGTTGGAGATATGCCGGTGCAGTGCGCCGCCATCACGATGACCAACGTTAACGTGCATTTGATGACCCAAAAAGCCTCCGTTACGCTGAAGCGCGAAGACGTATACAGAGCTGCAATGCTAGACCCGCTGACGGCAACGAATCTTACCATGGACGAGATAGTTGCGATGTGCGACGAACTCATAGAAGCACACGGCGATTACCTGCCGAAATTCGAGTAGTCAACCACAGATGCGCCGAGAGGAGTGCAATCGAAATGAAAATATTGGGTATTAACGGAAGCCCCCGAGTAGGCAAGACTACCAGTTTTGCCCTGAAAGTAGCGCTCGAATCCGCAGCTGCAGTACGGCCGAACATACACGTAGAGCTAATCGAACTGGGAAACTATGAAATAAAAGATTGCATCGGGTGCAACAAGTGCCGTCAGCCCCTCACGTGCACCCACAACGACGGCTTCATGCTGTTGGTGCCCACACTAAGCGATCCGGACATTGGCGGTATCATAATAGGCACGCCGGTTTACATGGGCACTATGAGCGGTCTGTGCAAGTCGTTTCTTGACAGGGCGATTATGTTTCGTCGGAACGGTTTCTCGTGGACAGATGTGGTTGGCGGTGTGTTGGCTGTTGGCAACTCGCGAAACGGTGGGCAAGAATTGGCGATTCAGGCAATCCAGGCAGCTTTGCTCGTGCAGAATATGGTAATAGTCGGCGACGGTCCACCATATGCTCACTATGGGGCGACTCTTGTCAGCGGAATAGAGGGCGGTATCGAAAAGGATGAGCTGGGGCTTACAACTGCGCGCAATCTGGGCAAGCGAGTGGCCGAGTTAGCTTTAAAGCTGCGAGGCTGATTTCCGAAATTTAGTCTCTCAACAAAACCACTTGATCATTCGTACTCTGTTGCCCGGCAAGCCGCACTCAATTTCGACGACATCCATCACGCAGCGCATTAGATAAATACCCATACCGTCTTCGCGCATACTGTGTGGGTCGGGCTCTGCAACAAAGCTAGGGTCAAATGGGGAACCTTCGTCTCGGATTTCGACTGCGAAAGCTCGGTCGCACGCTGCGCATTTCATTAATATTAGGCTACACCCTTTCTCAGGAGAACCGTGCTTGTAGGCGTTGGTTAGAGCCTCCCCGACGGCGATTTCTATGTCGCGCAAGATATCTGCAGTCGCTCCAGCTTGTGAGGCAACTATTGCGGCGTTGTATCGCAAAGTTGATATAACGCGCGCATCGCTTGGCACTAAAAATTCAGCTACGCGCATTTGTTTGTTACATTTGCCTAGCTGATTAGAGCCAGATGTCAAATTTTCTTTTTCTGCCAAGGCTACCTCCACGCAATCCAAAAATGAGCACGAAGCAGGCCGCGCATTCGTTGAGCTGCCTAGTTGGAAAACCGCCGAACGCACCGTACAAATACCTCCTTATACTAGCAAAATACCCAAAAGAACCCTTTGTAAACCGTCCAACCTTTTTAGCCGATGCGCCAATTTAAAAAGGTCTTGTTGACGAAGGCGGCCTGCAGTGATAGTATGCTTGGGCTATGAACGGGGATGCAAATTCCAAATCGCCCTTCGGCCGAGGACTGGTACACGTATACACGGGTGACGGCAAGGGAAAAACTACTGCAGCCTTAGGAACCGCCCTGCGCGCCCTAGGATGGGGCATCAGAGTTTGCGTGATTCAGTTCATCAAGGGATACTCGGACATAGGCGAAGCCCGATTCGCGGCAGATTTCGGCGACCGTTTTGTGCTCAAGCAGTTCGCGGTGAATTCGTGCCGAGATATTAATGAAGCTAAGGTGCGCGAGCGCAAGGAAGCGGCTGAGGCAGCTATGGTGTTCGCCGAACGGGTTGTCGAAGCCGGAGAATACGGGCTGGTTATCCTTGACGAGATAAACAACGCAATGCACTACAACCTAATCGATGTTGAGCGCGTGCTCAGTTTAGTCAGACGCAAGCCCGCGCACGTGGAGCTGATACTCACAGGTCGCAACGCCCCGGCCGCTGTAATCGAGATCGCCGACTATGTAACTGAGATGCACTTGATAAAACACCCTTTCCAGAATGGAGTGACAGCGAGAAAGGGCATCGATTACTGATATTAGAGCCTTGCAAGGTTGGCGCGTGCTAATTAATATACGGCGTAAGGCCTATTCCACCGTTACGGTCTTCGCCAAGTTGCGAGGCTGATCTATGTTGGGGCTTCGATTGCAAGCGACGTGGTAAGCCATAAGCTGAAGAGGGATAGCAACTAGCACTGGCGACAAGAGCTCTTCGGTTTGCGGCACGCGGAACACGCGGTCGGCGTAGTTTACGATCGTTTCATCGTGTGTGTTCGCCACGGCTATAACCTCTCCTGAACGCGCCTTTACTTCCTTGATATTGTTGAGGATCTTATCGTAGGTTTTGGACTGCACGGCTATGGCTATGGTAACGAACGTGGGGTCGATCATGGCAATAGGTCCGTGCTTCATTTCGCCGGCGGCGTAGCCCTCAGCGTGGATGTAGGCGATTTCTTTCATTTTTAGGGCTCCCTCGAGGGCACTGGCGAGGTTGATGCCTCGTGCCATGTATAGGAAGCCGTTGAAGCAGTAGTATCTCTCGGCAGCTTTTACGACCTCTGAGTAGTCATTGAGTATGATCTCAGCTTGGCTGGGCAACTCCCACAACGCCGCGCGCAGTGTTGCCGCGCGAGATTCATCGATTGTTCCCCGAACCTGCGCTATGTAAAGCGCTATCAGATACAGTAGCATCAACTGGGTCGTATAGGCTTTCGTGCTCGCCACGGCAATTTCTGGACCGGCATATGTATATAGCACGCCGTCGGACTCCCTCGCTGCAAGGCTTCCAACAACATTGGTTATGGCAACTGCCTTTGCCCCTTTTCGTTTCGCCTCGCGCAAACCCACAATCGTGTCTATAGTCTCCCCGGACTGGCTGATAACAATTGCCAGTGTGCGATCATCTATTACTGGGTCACGATATCTCAGTTCACTTGCAACGTCTACCTCCACCGGTATGCGGCAGAGCTCTTCGATAGCGTACTTGCCGGCTATGGACGCGTGATACGCCGTTCCGCAGGCGATCATCACGATGCGGTTTATGTTGCGGATCTCGTCGTCTGAAAGGTTGAGCCCGGGCAGATCTATCCTATCTAGCTCCGAACTCAGCCTGCCCCTCATTGTATCTCTGAGAGCGCGCGGCTGTTCGTGGATCTCCTTGAGCATGAAATGATCGTATCCGCCGCGCTCGGCCATCGCGGCATCCCAATCCACAGTAGTGGCAGAGGCCACAAATTCGTTGCCTTGGAGGTCGAAAAGTCGAACGTTATTCTTGCCTACACTGACTACGAGGTCATCATCGACGAATACTACTCTCCTGGTGTGTTTTAAGAACGCGGCTACGTCGGATGCCAAAAAGGATTCTTCTTCGCCCAGCCCAACAACCAGCGGGCTATGTCTTCGTGCGCCAACCAGACAACCCGGCTCGTCCTGAGCCATCACCACCAGGGCGAAAGACCCTTCCAGTTCCTTCGCCGCACGCCTTACTGCAGATGCTAAGTCACCGTCGTAATACTCTTCGATCAAGTGGGCGGCGACCTCGGTATCGGTTTCTGAGGTGAACTTGTGTCCGCGAGCTTCCAATCGGGACTTGAGCTGAAGGTAGTTCTCGATTATCCCGTTGTGTACGACAGTAATGCGGCCGGAGCAATCGGTATGAGGATGGGCATTTTCGTCCGAAGGTCTACCATGGGTTGCCCAGCGCGTGTGTCCTACGCCAATACACCCTGCGGGGGGATTGTCCTTTACTGAAGATTCCAGCACTTTCAGCTTGCCAACTGCCTTGCGGACATCGATGGTGCCGTTGTTCAAAACCGCCAGTCCGGCTGAGTCGTAACCTCGGTATTCCAGTCGTTTAAGTCCTTCAAGGATTACGGACCACGCCTCATTCCTGCCGATGTAGCCAACTATTCCGCACACTCTAGGACTATCGCACCTCCGCGCTACTGTTACAACATAGATTATCGGTGCACAAATGAATAACGCTAAGACAAGGCAAAACGTTTACGCCATGCCGTGAAGGGCCTTAATTATTGATTTTGCGGCGATGGAATCTCTGAGACCGGCTCTACTTTCATGGCGCCGAAAACGGTCTTGACGGTTTCGGTGCCCCACTTTATGAGCTTCTCAAAATCCGCGCTTCCAACGATCCTGAAAGCGTACAATTTGCCGCGTTCAAACCCATAGCCCACGTAGCCCTGGCCATCTGCCTTTGCGTAGACGGCCATTACACTGGGGGAAAACGGCAAAGGCATTGGGTCACCAGTGTGAACAATGATCCTGGTGAACTGGCCCAGTTTCGCCACGCCCGCATCTAGCTGTTTGAGAAGAAGCGACGGTTCAGGCGGACGAGGATATTTCACAACCAAGACTCTGATGTTCTTGATACCGCTTATGGCGTCCGCTAGGCCCTGGAAGTCGATTTTCTGTAGCGCTTCCAGTTGTGCTTTGACCCGCGCTTCTGGTGAGCCCCCGGACATTGCCGGTGCAGCTACTTGGATGATCTCGCCGATTGCGGGTATGATCTGCTTGATTATGCCCAACAAGTCCGCGTCGCTGATGTTTATCTCGGTCACGACATTCCCGCCATACGGAACCGAGATTGCCGGCGGCGGGATGAGGGTTGCTGTATTCACCTCGTCTGCCAGCAGCCCACCGCACCCGCACAACACTAACGTCACCGCCAAAAAGCAAACCGAAGTCCCGTTCCTTCTCATTGCCTTGCCTCCTCAGATAGAGTAGATATAACTACAGAACTCACACGCATTCTATGGCTAATTCCGGCAACAGTCAAGAACAATTCTCATTAAAACACGTGTGAATGCTACGCTAGTATATGCCCCTATAGAGCCGACCGTGTAATGTGCCGGCAAACTAGCAGTTTTGGTATAATGTTGCGCGGAGTTTTAGGGACCTACCGACTCCAACAATCCGCTTGGCAAAAGATCATCAGGTGAGGCATCAAATGAACGATCTACGATTCTTTTCGGGCACCGGCAACCCCGAACTGGCACAGAAAATTGCCGATCACCTGGGCATTCCAGTAGGCGAGATGCTTGTGCGCAGGTTCCTGGACGGCGAGTTTTACGTTCAGGTCAACCAGAGTGTTAGGGGAGACGATGTATTTCTTTTGCAGTCGGCGGCTGCCCCTGTCAACGAGCACCTAATGGAACTTCTAATAATGATCGACTCGTGCAAGCGCGCGTCAGCCAGGCGAGTTAATGTGGTTATGCCTTACTACTTCTATGCTCGCCAAGACAGGAAAGTAAGGCCCAGGGAACCTGTGTCGGCAAAGCTTGTGGCGAACTTGCTTACGGTTGCAGGTGCCAGCCGAATACTCACTGTTGATGTTCACTCAGGCCAGATAATGGGTTTTTTCGACATCCCTGCCGACCACCTGTATGCAGGACCGATTATAGCTGACTATCTGCTCAAGAACATACCTCTCGACGACGCCGTCGTGGTATCACCCGATGTGGGGGGAGTTGCGCGAGCCAGGGCACTTGCTGAGTTCTTGGGCACACCGCTAGCGATTATCGCCAAGCGTCGGCCTGCGCCTAACAAGACAGAGGTGATCGAAGTCATAGGCGAGGTGAAAGGGCGAAGTGCCATAATCATAGATGATCTAATTGATACCGGAGGCTCAGTAATAGGAGGTGCTAACGCTCTATTAGAGCGAGGCGCCAAGGAAGTCTATGCAGCGTGTACGCACCCTGTTTTCTCTGGCGATGCCGCGCGGAAGCTGGTGGAATCTCCCATAAAGAAGATCATTACGACGGATACAATCCCGATACCGCCTGAAAAACGCGACTCCAAGATTGTCATCGTATCCGTAGCCGGTCTGCTCGCTGAGGCGATAAAGCGGATTCACAACGAGGGTAGCGTTAGCGAGCTATTCAGTCAGCACTGGAACTCGCAATCGTGAAGATGATAGTTGGGCTGGGTAACCCCGGCCGACAATACGCTCACACACGCCACAACGTGGGCTTCGATGTTTTGGACCGTTTTGCCAAGCGCCACGGAGTGCACATCCGATCCAGAAGACATCGCGCGCTGGTGGGAAAGCTTGTGCAAGGCGATCAGGAGATTCTTCTGGCAAAGCCGCAGACTTATATGAACCTTAGCGGCACTGCTGTGGCGGCGCTGGCGCGGGAGCACAACCTGCAACCGTCGGAGATCATCGTGGTCTACGACGACATAGACCTGCCCCTGGGGCGGCTGCGGATCCGAGCCAAAGGCTCCTCCGGCGGACATAGAGGTGTGGAGTCTATCATACAAAAGCTTGGATCCTCGGAATTCCCACGGATACGAATCGGGATAGGACGCTCGGGCGACGCTATCGATCACGTGCTTTCGCGGTTTACACGACAGGAAAAAGCAGTAATCACGCCCGTAATCGAGCAGGCTGCGGACGCGCTCGAGATAATCATCGCCGAGGGCTTGGAAGCAGCCATGAACATCTACAATCGAAAGGAGACAAATTCGTGACCGACCGCCAGCGCTACCTGGAAACCCTGCTCTTCGGCAAGCCGGACCGCATACCCTTTCAGCCTGGTTCGCCCAGAAAGTCTACCCTGGAGACGTGGCATAAGCAAGGTTTGCCTGAGGGCGTAGACTGGCAGGTATATTTGCGGGAGATTATCGGCATAGAGCCTCCATCACCTACAGGGCCCGGCGTCTACATTCGCCACCAGATGATACCCGAGTTCGAGGAAAAAGTTATCGAAGAGCGCGAGGATACGATTATAGTTCAGGACTGGAAAGGCAACATCGTCGAGATCTCAAAGCAGTATGACTTCACATATCTTCGCAGCGCCATAGATTTCGTCACACGCAGGTGGATAAAGTGCCCGGTGGAGAGCTGGGCAGATTGGGAGCAAATGAAATCTCGCTACGACCCGGAAGATCCATCGCGGGTTCCGGCAAACGTAGAGGATCTGGGCAAGCAGATCGCCGACAGGAGCTATGTAGTTGGCATCCACTTTCACGGACCGTTTTGGCAGCTGAGGGAATGGCTTGGGTTCGAAAAGCTTTGCATGCTGTTCATAGACAATCCGGCGCTGATCCGGGATATGATCAAATTCTGGACAGATTTTATTTCCAAGTTGCTCCTTAAGGTGTTGCCGTATGTCAACGTAGACTATGTATTGATATCTGAGGATATGGCATACAAGCAAAAGGCTATGATCTCGCCGGATATGGCGCGCGAGTTCCTGGGCCCGTGTTACGGCCAGTGGAATGAAATAATTCGCTCGTATGGCTGTCCGGTGTACGACGTAGATTCCGACGGCTACATCGGCGAGCTAATACCGGTTTGGATCGAGTATGGAATAAACTGCTGTGATCCTGTAGAGGTGGCGGCCGGAAACGACATCAATCAGTACAGGGCTGATTTCGGGAGAAAGATGGCATTCAGGGGCGGAGTAGACAAGAGGGCCATGGCCAAAGGTGGCGACGCGATAAGGCGCGAGCTGGAGCGTCTTTCGCCGGTTATAAAGTCCGGCGGATACATTCCCGGCTGCGATCACGGTATACCACCAGACGTAAGCTGGCCTGCCATGGTTGAATACTGCGATCTGCTAGCCCGCATTACCGGTTGGAAGTAGACAAGACAAGCAAGGAGTCAAATTCATGTTTGAAAAACTGCCTATAGCACTTCGGACGGATTATCTTAGACCCAATGTCACCGAGGAAATGATCTGTGCGCGCAAGGACCAGATTGAGTTGGCGGACAACCTGCTGCGGTCTCGAAGATGCAGGGGTGCAGCTTACACCGGCTGGCTAAATCCGGACAAGATACTAAGCGAAGAGGAGTTAGCGCGCATTGCGGAAACTGCCGCCAGACTCAAACGCGAAAGCGACGTGCTTCTGCTGATAGGAATAGGCGGCTCATACCTGGGCGCCAGGGCTGTGATTGAGGCTCTTGGGCAAGATCCGGACTGCGTCGCCTATGCCGGAATTAACATATCCGCTGCTTACCATTCGCGTCTGCGTGCGAAGCTGGAGGGCAAGCGAGTGGCAATCAATGTGGTGTCCAAATCGGGCACCACGATAGAGCCGGCTATCGCCCTGAGGCTTATGAAAGACCTTGCGTCTACCAACGCCAAACAACTGATAGTCGTAACCGCTGACGCCAAGAAGGGCGCTCTTCGCAAACTAGCTGACGAGGAAGGTTACGAAAGCTTCGTCGTGCCCAGCGACATTGGCGGCAGATACTCGGTGCTCTCATCCGTAGGGCTTTTGCCCATCGCATACGCAGGGGTGGAGATCAATAAGCTTCGCGAGGGCGCAGCACGATGCGCCGAGCTGTGTAAGTCGACCGATCCCCTATCGAACCCGGCATACTACTACGCCGCAGCTCGCAATCTGCTCTTGGAACAGGGGATGACGATCGAGCTTCTGGCCACGTTCGAACCCCACCTGCACTACTTAGCAGAATGGTGGAAACAGCTTTTCGGCGAAAGCCACGGTAAGGAAAGGACAGGCGTATTCCCCACGTCCGCTCTTTATACGACAGATCTTCACTCGCTAGGCCAATACGTGCAGGAAGGTCGCCGCGATCTTTTTGAAACGTTCATCGAGGTTCGCGACGATGGGCCTGCACTTGCGATTCCGCACCAGGACGACGATGTCGACCAGCTCAACTTCATTGCCAACAAAGAATCCGAAAAAGAGCGAACCCTCAACTACGTCAATCGTGTGGCATACGAGGCAACTGCCCTTGCGCATAGGCACGGCGGCGTGCCGAACATGACCGTGGTTATCGAAAAGCTGGATGCCTATGCACTAGGCGCTTTAATCTATTTCTTCGAGATCGCATGTGCGGTGGGAGGGATTATGCTTGGAGTAAACCCGTTCGATCAGCCCGGCGTCGAGGCCTACAAGCGGAATATGTCTGAAATCCTTGGCAGACCCGGCTACACTCAGCGGCCTTTGGAAAGCGGAAAAGCCAGGTACGTAAGCTTTTAAGCGACGCGGCGGTCGGCCTTATGCTCGTTGACCCAGGTCGAAGTGCAATGTAGAATGTGTTCGAAGCCGAAGTACATTTGATTTGTCAGAAACTGCGAAAGGATGTGGTAAAGAAGTGGGACAGAAGGCAAAAGTACTTGTTATCGACGATGATCCGGACATCTTGGAAACCTCTCGGCTATTGCTTGAAAGCCGAGGCTACGAGGTGATGACGGCGTCTGGGCCAGAAGAAGGCACTAAGTGCCTCGAAGAAGGAAGGCCGGATGTCGTAGTGCTAGACATTATGATGCCCCACGGAACAGAGGGCTTCAATTGGCTGTCCAAGCTTCGACACCACAAAGACCCCCAGCTGCGGGACATCCCCGTAATAATTCTCAGCTCCATACACGAAAGAACAACATTCAGATTCCACGAAGGCGAATCCGACGAGACCGGAGAGTATCTGCCCGCGCAAGCGTTTATTGACAAGCCGATAGACCCAGACCTATTGGCCGCCAAGATAGAAGCGGTCCTGAAACGATCATAGACCTCCGGTGCGCAATATGAACCAGGATAATGCGCAGGGCGCAGGCTCTGTGAAGAGCTCGTCCAACAGTGAACTGACTTTGTCGCAGTTGGAGTTAATCGAGCGCATCGGCTGGCTCATTAATCTCCGATGGGTAGCGTTTGCCGGCGTCACCGCCACAATACTCATTGTAAAAAAGGTTTTCGTCTGCGACCTACCGTGGACCAAACTTCTTCTAGCCGCAAGTGCGATACCAATTTATAACGCAATATGCCTTGTGCTGTGGCGGCGGGTTCGGCGTCTGCACCCCGAGCGAGTTGGACGTGCTTCCGCGGTTCTTGCAAATGTCCAGATTTCTTGTGACCTGGCTGTTCTAGGCGCACTTATTCACCTATCTGGAGGTCTAGAAAACCTATTTGGGTTCTATTTTGTGTTTCACATGGTCATCGCCAGCATTCTTCTTTCGAAGCGCGCAGCGTTCGGACAAGCCACGCTTGCCGTTGGTATATTTTGGCTAATAGCTATTGGCGAATATCACGGCTGGCTACCGCATTATGTTTCGCCTGTGGGGATGGGGAATCCGAAGCTGTATAAGGATCCCATCCAGGTTTTTGCTGCGTGCTGGGTGATGACTACCTCTCTATACATTTGTGTGTATTTCGCCACATCGATAACTGCCCGCCTCAGAAAGCGAGAGCAGGAAGTTATGACCCTCTCCAAACAGCTTCAGCAGACCGCAGACAGTCTGCGAGAGGCTTACCAAAAGCTCGCCGAAACCGAGAGGGCAAAGTCCAAATACCTCAGAAAAGTGGCGCACGAGCTCAGATCGCCGCTTGCCGCGATTGAGAGCCTGCTGAGGGTGGTTGCTGAAGGGCTTCACGGCGAGGTGCCTAAACGCGTGTTGAATACCATATCCCGCGCGAGGGCCAGAACCCAGGAACTCCTGGCTCTAGTTAGGGATTTGCTAGCATTAGCCGCGCTAAAAGAAGCCCCCGCCGACTCTGCTCCTCGGTGTACGTGCGATTTCAAGGCCCTGCTCGACGAGACAATTTCCCTAATAAGACCTCAGGCTGAGTCGCGCGGGATTCGCATAGAAACACGAGTGTCGTGGGACGCGCCCTGCGTGCTTGGCAACCCCGAGCAGCTACAGGAACTGCTGACGAATCTGCTCAGCAACGCGGTTAAGTATTCGTATGACGGCGGTAAGGTAGAAGCTCGACTTTCGAGAAGCGGGGATTTTCTCAAAATCGAGGTAGCTGACCAGGGCATAGGAATCGATGAGGCCGAGCAGTCTCGCATTTTCGAGGATTTCTATCGATCCAAGGACGCGCGCGAGTTTACCGCTGAGGGTACCGGGCTGGGTTTATCAATCGTCAAGGCCATAGTGGACTCTCACGGCGGCAGTATACTACTAGAAAGCAAAAAGGGAGCCGGAACGAAGTTCACCGTGTTACTTCCGGGAACAGATGGCTCAGAAGATTCCTGACCGCACAAAGGCAGTTGCGTTTCGATCGGGAAAGCCCTCTCGGCAGCGATAGCCACAGCAAGCCGAACTGCACTACGCAGGCTGTTCGGACAACGAATCGAAGAACCGACGTATATCCTCCACCGAACCAGTCACTCTGCAGGACGGTAGGTATCTAAGAAACTCCCTGCCGTAATACTTGCTACGGATGCGCGAATCGAGAATAGCCACCACCCCATAATCAGTTCTAGTGCGAATCAGTCTTCCGAAGCCTTGTCTGAGCCTTATTTGAGCCTGGGGTATCGCGTAGTCGTGGAACCAGTCGCCTCCGGACTCGGCTATCTGGGCATAGCGGGCTTTGTTAATCGGCGTATCGGGCACAGCAAAGGGCAGTTTGTCTATTATCACGCAGGAGAGGCGTTCGCCTTTTACGTCGACACCCTCCCAGAAACTGGACACTCCCATCAAACACGTCGATTCGTCCTCTTTAAACTCGCTAATCAGCCTCTCGTTAGACATCTCTCCCTGGCGAAGCAGCCGAAACGGAATACAATCCTTCAATCGATAGAAAACATTATTCATCATCCGGTAGCTTGTGAACAGGATAAAGGCGCGGCCATTGGTTGCCAGAAGGATTTCCTTTATGCGCTCGGAGAGCCTGTCGGCGTATTCAGATGTTTCGCAGGGACTGTCAAGATCTTCCGGAATATAAAGAAGCGCTTGAGACCGATAATTAAAAGGCGAACCGAGAATTAGTTCGTTGCAATCGGTCACCCCCAGCCTGCTTTTGAGATAAGAAAACGTGCCGGAGTTTGAAAGCGTTGCCGAAGTGCAAATCACCGAATCAACAGATTCCCACAACCACTCTCGAAGCAGATCTGCCACGCTCACCGGCGAATAGTGAAGAACGCACTGAACAAGCCTCATGCTCGGAGGTTTTTCAACCCAGCTGAAATACCCCTTATCCAACCCGAAAAAGACCTGACGAAGCTCAGTGGACATCCCGGTAAGCATATTCCTGTAACCCTGGATACGGTCTTTGAACTCCTTGTCCGCGTCTGCCTGCTGTTCGGCAAGCTGGGTATTCAGGCTGTCGAGCATTACTATCAGCTCAGAGGCCTTATTATCTACGGTTTCGCGCGGAACAAACTCGTAAAGCTCCCCCAGAAAAAACTCCTGTTTCGGCACGGCCTCAAACAAGGCGAAAAGCTCATCGTTTGTGGTTTGGATCAGTTGGTATTCGCCCTGGGTAACGGCAATGTCGCGGCGCTTTCTAAGCCGGTTCAGAAATGACGTCACTCTATAGTTTGAAAACTCGATTCCGAACGCGTTGCAGGCGACATCTTCCAGGTGGTGGGCCTCATCGAACACCACGGCGCAATAGTCCGGTATGATGGCGTTCTTCGGATCCATCATTCGCAAGCCTAGATCGACAAAGAAAAGCGCGTGATTAACTACGATAACATCTGCAGATTCCGCCGCGCGGCGCATGCGATAATAGAAACATCGGTCGGCGTAGTACGGGCACTCCTGACGCCTACAAGTATCCTGGTTGGAACACAGCTCATGCCAATCGGGAAACACAAAGTCCAGCTCGCTTATGTCCCCGGTTTCTGTATCTGAGGCCCACTGCTTCAACCGCTCGAAAAGAGCATCTCCCTGATAAACAACCAGTGACGAGGCGTCATCCAGTTCATTCAAACACAGAAAGTTGGCGCGACCTTTCATCACCACAGCCTTAAAAGGGTAGTGCTCCATAACCTGCTGCATCAGAGGGATGTCTTTGTTGACCAGCTGTCCCTGAAGGTTTAAAGTGTGAGTGGATACGACAACCGGTCGAGTCTTAGATAGCGCGTGAAGGACGGCTGGGGCAAGGTAGGCCACAGTTTTGCCAACCCCCGTTCCGGCTTCGACAAGCAGATGACGACCACGAATCAGCGCATCCGCCACAGCTCGAGCCATTTCCAATTGCTCCTGCCTATACTCGTAGCCGGGGCATAGACGGGAAAAACGACCTTGCGGGCCTATTAGGCTGTATACCTGTTCCATCATTTTGACGAGTTTGGTTGGCACATTCTATCCGAATTGCCTATCGCATTTCAAACCCGAAAGGGCAGACGCACCGGCAGATTCATTATAATTCCAACCAAAAGGTGAACCGCGGCACGCTAGCTGCGTCTATGGAAAGTAGGAGGCGATTATCATGTCAAATCCGACAATTGCTGGCAACCGCTTGAGGCTGGTGTTTGCGCTGTCGTCGCTCGCGCTAGCGTTGTTCTTACCCGCGAGTGTTCTCAGCTCAAACGAGCCTACTATGCTGCGGCACGGAAACGGCATGATCAAACCAATTGAACCACGTTCGCGAACCTACTACGGGGATTCTATTCGGCACACCGAGCCCGCGCCCAAGCAACCGCAAGTGATCAGCACAACGCCCGCGAGGCCCATACCCATAACCGCCGATCCGGGACGCAGCAGCACCTACCAGCCGTCGAAATACGCGCCGACGCATGCAAGGCCCTCCGATGCCAGGCTCCTGCCAATAGAGTTCCCGAGCCCATTAAAGGGCCCCGGCGGCAAATCTAGAAACCACGATTTTACTGAACCACCCTTGGCCGAAAGCCGCAAACCTACACCTATTGTCGGCGAGGGCAGTTCGCCCGAACCACCAAAACCCTCGCCACCAGCTGTTGTTGGCACAGACCGAACTCGCGAGGAATATAAACGTCCAGATGCCCAAGACAGGACCCCATCTTGGCAAGACAAACGCTCAGCCAAGCGCGCTTTAGAAATCGAAAAGGCACTCGTAGTAAAGGCCGGCCAAACTGCGTGGTATGTTACGCCGATCTTCCGCGACGGATACTACTACTACAAATCTCACACCCATACCAGACCGCTTCGCTACGGCTATTGGGTGTTCGGCGCATACGATCCCGACTTGTGCAGGAAATCCGTTTACTTCTATTACGGTTGCTTGCCTTACGTCCGCGTTACTCGAGTTTGCGTCGTGCCTTACGTAGTGGTGTCCTACATAGGGCCAGCTTTTACCCTATGCGACGACTATTATCTTGCAAGAAGAGAGGATTCCCTATTGCGCAGCGCGCTAGCTGATATACGCGACGGCTGGCTATACGAAAGGTCATACCTGATAACCAGTCATCTAAAGGCCGGAAGCCGAATAGCCGTCTTCCTGGATAACAGATACGAATACTCAATAGATGCGGACGATTACGCCGATATGACCGCAGATGCTATAGACGAAATAGAGACCGCACGTTTCACGTGGCAGACAATTCGGAAACGCTCAGACGGGTCGTACACTGCCTTTGGAAGACACGTTTATAGAAACGAAAAGGGCGAAACCAAAACAGTATACGTTATGTATACCCTCAAACTCATGACGGATGACTTCTACATCACAGAGGTCGGATCTTCCAAGGCACCTTTAGGATAGCAATTGCAAGAACGCCGCGCGCGTTACCGCAGCTAGGACGTCTGCAAAACCTAATGGGTTGGCGCTGCCGGCCTTTTCTTTGCCTGATCTACTATAACCGCCATCAGGATCACATATCCCTTAACAACCATCTGCACAAACCACTGCACCCCCATCAAGCTCAGCCCAGCTTCCAAACAGCCAATCACAATCGCGCCAAGCAGCGTCCCGACCACGCTTCCTACCCCGCCCATTAAACTAGTTCCGCCGAGCACAACAGCGGCGATGGCGTTGAGCTCGTAGGTCATACCGGATTTCGGATCGCCTGCCCCGATTCTGCCTGCAAGCAGCAGTCCTGCAATCCCGGCAAGAGTGCCGCATATCACATACACCCAGAACTTCACCCTGCCCACGGCAAGTCCAGATAAATGTGCGGCTTGCTCGTTGCCGCCGACGGCATATATAGCCCTGCCAAAACGAGTTTTCGTAAGCACTATGTGACCGACCACCACACACGAAATGGCCACTATCGGCATCAGCGGCCCCTCGCCCACCGCACTAGTGAACTCCTCCGGAAGGTTGCCCACCTGCCCGCCGCAGACATAGATATATGCAAAACCCCGCGCCAACGAAAACATTGCAAGCGTAGCTATAAAAGGCGGCACGCGCAGTTTTACAATAGGCAGGGCATTGTGAATACCGCAAATGGCGCCTGTTAAAGTCGCAACCGCAACCGCAAACGGCACACTCATCCTAAGTGGCCACTCCGGCTCCATTGCCACATCAGCAGGGAACGGGAACGGCGGCGGAAAACCCTTCATTATCACCGCCGTCGACAACACAGCAGACAAGGCCAGGATTGCTCCAACCGACAAGTCAATGCCGCCTGTGATTATCACCATCGTCATCCCTACACCGAGTATGGTGTTAACCGAGGTCTGGCGAAGCACGTTTACAAGGTTTCGAGCAGTCAGGAATGTCCCGGTCTCAACCTGGAAGAATACGCACAGTAGCACCAGGAAAATGTATATGCCGTAGGAGTATGCCAGCCGACCACCAAAACGCATTGCCGGGCGATTCATCTAGAGGGGCTCTCCTGAGAGGCAATGTCTTTCCTGACCAAGGAAACCGACGGCATCTGACGAGGCTGAGCGTCGGGGAGCGAAGTCTCCAAACAGATAATACAATCGCCCCCGCCAATTAAAACCACACCACACGCTACTGACCTCCGGTGGCGAGGAACATAATCTTTTCCTGGGTGGCCTCTTCGCGGCTGAGCTCGCCCGCGATTTTTCCCTCGTGCATCACGAGAATGCGGTCGCTCATGCCGAGTATCTCAGGCAGCTCAGAGGAGATCATAATGATAGCCACACCTTGCTCAGCCAAGCGGTTCATCAGTTGGTAGATTTCCGTTTTGGCTCCAACATCTATTCCGCGCGTGGGCTCGTCGAATATCAGCACCTTCGACTGCGTAAACAGCCACTTCGCCAGAACAACCTTCTGTTGGGTGCCACCTGAAAGGTTCTGAACCGCTTGTTCCACCGACGGTGTTCTGATCATCAATTCCTCAACAAATCGGTTGGCAACCTGTTGTTCCTTACGGCGACTGACAAACCCAAAGCGCGAAAGCGGATCTAGATTTGCAAGGGTTACATTCTCCCTGACTGCCATTCCGAGGACCAATCCGAGCGCTTTACGGTCTTCGGTAACCAGGCCGATTCCGAGTCGGATTGCATCTTTGGGGGAGCGTATTGTGACCGGCTTGCCTTCAAGGATTATCTCTCCGCTGTCGATTGGGTCTGCCCCGAAAATAGCTCGCGCCACCTCGGTTCTGCCGGCCCCGACAAGGCCAGCTATGCCCAATACCTCGCCGCGACGCACAGAAAAACTTATATCGCTTATCACGCCCGCGCGCGTGAGCCCTCTTACCTCGAGTACCACATCTCCGTGCTCGACAGTAACTTTTGGTATCGTATCCTTGAGCTCTCGGCCGACCATCATGCGAATGATATCTTCGCGGCTTGTTTCGGAAACAGGCTTTGTGTCGACGAGCTTGCCGTCCCTCAATACCGTCACGCGATCTGCTATGTGGAATATCTCTTCAAGACGGTGAGATATGTAGATTACGCTCACCCCGTCAGCTTTGAGCTTGCGAATGAGCGTAAATAGATTCTCCAGCTCGTGATCAGTCAAAGTGGCAGACGGCTCATCCATAGCGATAATGCGCGCCTTTTTTGACGTGGCCTTGGCTATCTCGACCATCTGCTGCTGCGCCACAGAGAGCTGATTCACGGGCACACGAACATCCAGCCGAACCCCCAGCTCCGAAATCAGCCTTTCCGCCTCCGCATACATACGCTTGAAGTCGATAACCCCGGGAATCGCCGTCATCGGCTCGCGACCGAGAAATATGTTCTCCGCAGCGCTCATATACGGCACAAGGTTGAACTCCTGATAGATTATGGAAATACCCAAGCGCATAGCTTCTTGGGGATTTGTTATGTTGGCTTCCTTGCCATCGATGATTATGCGGCCGGAGTCCTTAATTTCCGCGCCCGCAAGGATTTTCATTAGCGTAGACTTGCCCGCGCCATTTTCTCCAACCAGAGCATGAACCTCGCCCGGAAGCACCACGAAATCCACACCGTCCAGCGCGATAACGCCGGGGTAGGTCTTCGTTATATCCCGCATCTCCAAGATGGGACGCGTTGCAGTTGTTACCCCCATTAGGATTTGCCTCCAAGAGCAGCCCGGTCCACAATTCCCACCCTCACAGGAATAAACGGCTTGACTTTCTTGCCGGCCAGATAATCCGCCACGGTATCAGCCGTTATCCTGCCTATCTCGCGCGGATACTGCACCGCATCTGCCTTCAAGGCTGTTCCCGCACGAATCTTTTCCCTGGCCTCGGGGTCACCGTCGTAACCTATCAGGACTATGTTCTTCCGACCGGATTGCTCAATCGCCGCCAATGCGCCGAGAGCGGTTGAATCGTTGATTGCAAATATGCCGTCCAGCTTCTTGTGTTTCTGGAGCAGATTTTCAGTCACTGTAACTGCTTTGTCGCGTTGACCCTCTGCTGCCTGGTCGTCTACGATTTTGATCCCCGGATATTTGGCTATCGCCTGCCTGAAACCCTTTACGCGGTCCTGAACACTCTGAACTACCGGGTGATTGATTATGACAACATTTCCCTTTCCCTTGAGAAGCTTAGCCATATACTCGCCCGCCAACCTGCCGCCCTGCACGTTGTCTGAGGCTATATGGGACACCACTTTGCCCCCCTGCGCCGCAATATCCGCCGTAAAAACAGGTATGCCGGCCGCATTAGCCTTGCGTATCGCCCCCACAATACCGGCAGACTCCGCAGGACACACTACCATGGCGTCTACACCCTTGGTAATGAAATTTTCGATCTGCGCGGTCTGGGTGGCGAGATCCATGTTGCAGGAGAGAACTATGGGCTTTAAGTTGCGCTTCTTACATTCCGCAAGAAATGCCGACTTCAGCTGGCGGTAGAACGGATGCTCCTCGGTGAGCAGGCTCACCCCAACTGTAAACTGCCCATCCCCGGACCCCTTCTGCGGCTCCTTGCCCGAGCAAGATGCCAACAATGAACAAGCTACAATTATTCCCAAAACCCACAAAACTCGCCGCGTCATATAACAAAATCACCCCTTAGTATCAGTTCCAAAGCCGATGGCAGCCGATCACCGCGCTCACTTAGGTTCGCCGGACGTCGGGCTTTGCGTGTTATCCGCAGGTTGACCAGTCTCAGGTGGTTGCTGCGACGCCGGTTCCGACTTGCCTTGCGGTTCACTGGCGGTCGGCTGCTCATCGGAGCTTTTCACCTCCGGAGCGACTGGCGTTGTGACGGGTTGGCGCCCCTCAAGCACGGCGATCTTGTTCTTTACGTCTTGGTTCGCCGGATCCCACTTGAGATACTCATTGCAAACGCGGATGGCGTCCTGCTTTTTGCCGAGCTTTTCGTATAAGTCAGCGAGGTCCAAAGCGAGTTGGCGGTCGAAGATGAAGCTTCGGAATGCTATCTCATAACAGTCGGCTGCTTCTTGAACCTTATCCATCGACTTATACAGATCCCCTAGTTTCCGGTTTAGATGGGGATCGTCCTTGGCTTTGGCGATAAGCTTTTTGTATTGATCTACGGCCTTCTCCTTCTGGCCAGCTGCGACATACGCCTCCGCCAGTGCCTCACCTAGCTTCTGGTTATCCTCCACCTTTGGCACCAATCCCTCCAGCAAACCGAGTGCCTCGTCGATCTTGCCGGCCTTCTTGTAAGCTTCGAAAAAGGCTTTGAAGGGCGAGTCTGGCTTGGCCTTCTCCACCTGCGACTTCAGGTAGGCCAAGTACTCGTCGGTCTTGTTCTGATTTTCGTAGATCTTCGCGAGGGCATCCAGTGAAGGCGAGTAGTCGGGCCTTGCTTCTAGAGCCTGTTTGTATGCAGATATCGCCTCCTCAGTTTTGTTCTGCTTTTCGTATGCTTGTCCAATCTGATGATACGCGTATGCTCTCGTCGGCAGGCTTTCAGATTTAGCCATTTCCGTAAACTGCTCGATGGCGCCGTCGTAGTCGTTCTTTTTCATCAGCAACCCGGCGAGCAAGCTTCTGAAGGAAGTCTCCTTGGGGTCGGACTCGACAAGTTGCCTTGCCTCCTGGACAGCCTCGTCCATTTTGCCGATTCGCTCATATATGCGAGGCACAGCGGAGCCCCACTCTGGATTTTTAGGATCGACCTCGCGCAGCTTGCGATACATGGCGATTTCCTCATCATATTTCTTTTGCGTATCGTAAAGCCGCGCCAAAGAGTAGAGCGTAGAAACGTCTTTGGGAGCAAATTCTAATATCTTCCGATACTGGGCCACTGCGTCGTCAAGTTTATCCTGCTCTCGGTACAAGTTGGCAAGCGCGGTATACGCATCCGGCTTCTTGGGCTCAACAGAAATCGCCTTCTTTAGCAAACTCTCGGCCTCGTCGTATTTCTTTTGTTTGCTCAGACAATCGGCCGCGGAGATCATCGTGCGAACCGTGTTGGGCTTGATCTCCAACGAACGCATATACAGCTTGTAAGCCTTGTCATACTGTTGATTTGTCTTCAGCACGCCGGCATAGGCTTCTATCAGATCTACATCCTTCGGTGCCTTGGAAAGTGCCTTCTCGAACTGTTTAAAAGCGGCCTCGTTGTCCCGCTTAAATAGATACACATTCGCAAGCTTACGATTCGGCTCCGGATCTTTAGGGTAGATTTGCTCCCATTTCAGGTAGGTAGCTATGGCGTCGTCGTGCTTCTGCGTCATTTCTTGGCAGTAGCCTGCAAGCTCAAGCCCAAGCTTGTTCTTTGGATCTATCTTCAATATGGCTTTAGCACCCGCCAACGCCTGGTCCATCTTGCCGAGGTTCATCCTGGTCATTGCAAGCAGGGTGATTGTGCCGAGATCCTTGGGCTTTGCCTGTGCTGCAGCAACAAGACGCGGTTCAGCCTCTTTGTAGCGCTTGGTAGCGTAATACAACCGACCAAGCCCCAGGTTGGCAAGGAAGTTATCGGGGTCTTTCTTGAGGACACTATTTAGGGTCTCCTCGGCCTTCTTTTCATTCTTATTCGCGGCGTAAACCTGCGCCAGGTTTATAAGAATGGGAATGGGGTCGTCAGAGGCTGCTGCCGCTCGCTCCAGGTATCGCGCCGCGGCGGCCCTGTCACCTGCCTTGTCCGAAGCCTGTGCCGCAAGCACCAGCGCCTGTAGATTCTTGGGATCCTTCTTGAGCACCTGATCCATAGCCGCACGAGCTTCGGCGTACTTATTCATGTTCATATAGGCAAATCCCAGGTTATAGCGGGCGGCCAGATTGTCAGGCTGCAACTGGAGCGCCGTCTTCAATGCAGAAGCCGCCTGCGAGTAGTTTTTCATCTGCAGGTTGACCACTCCCAGCATGAACTGCGCCTGTGGATCCTTGGGCCTTGCCTTTACGAGCGACTTGGCATATTTAAGGGCCTCAGCAGACTTGCCCTGAGCGAGCAGCACCCTCGGCATCTGAAAAAGGGCGAACTCATTCTTAGGGTCGATGCTGAGCGCTCGCCGCAGGGCAGATTCAGCATTTGATGGCTGGTTTTTATCCAGATAGATCAGAGCAAGGTTGTTGATCGCTGGAACGAAGTTTGGGGCCACCTTGAGGACAGCCCTAAACTCTTCGGCTGCTTCATCCAGCTTGCGAGACTTATAAAGCTCCAGGCCTTTGCGAAACCGTTTCTGAGCCTCGATGAGCTTTTGCTGAGAGGGTTGCGAACTTTGAGGACCAAATACTGCCGACGCTCCTTGCCTGGCTGGACGCGGCTGAGCAATAGCGCAAGGGGTCACATTCGTGAAAATCACAATGGCAAGACCAATAGCCAAACTCGCATCAGACGATCGTCTGGACATAGTTGTATACTCCAAGAGCGGACTAGGTTTTACGGACAAGTCAATTCTAGTTTTCAGCTGATAGGTAAGTCAAACAGGTGCCCTAACCTAAAAGCTAGAAGGTTTTTGCAATCGGCATTGCTAGGGCATTTAATTGCCTGCTTGTCTGTAGTAGAAGAAGGCGTCTTTTGGCACATTTCTTGCCGGCAAAATTTTTGGAAAATGCGTATGCTAAAAGGAGGATAACGGGCATCGGATGTCGTAGGAGAAAAGTAGGGGGTGTAGCCCCTGCTGCTGGATAACTCGGTTGATTCCCTGCAAGGTGTAGGTGACGGTTAATCTCGGTGTTATTGCGTTGAGATATTAGTTATTGCACTTGACTTGTGCCGGTGGTATTATATTTGCACTTCGCACTGCAAAAATTGTTGTATGGAGGCTGTTTCGGCAGCGCTGGCTAGAGGGTATAGTTGATTAACTGCGAAGCTTTTGAAAGTGCCAAGCCGCTGCACCAGGGGTGTGAAAAGGAGAAGGTAATTCCTCTTATTTACTGGCCTCAATTGAATATCTGCGAACCCGGCGGTTCTGGCCGGGTTACCGAAAGACAAGCAAGGAAGGTAATCAGCACCAGGGAGGGGTCAAGCCGAATAGGCAAGCTGTACGGTTCGCGGTCGGCGAGCGCAGCGAAACGAGGACAAGCTGCGAGATCGGCAGTGGCAGGTTGCTGAGGAGAAGGTGAACCGTGCAGACGGACAACTGAATATCGGAATTTTCCGGCAGATAGTCGGAACAACTTTGCGGGCAGGAAGGAGTAGTCGAGACTGTAAGCCTGGCGCGCGCCCAGTAAATACGCGCCGGCGGTTAGCGAGCTAGGCCGCGGTCCGGCGGTGCGGTTGATGCTCGCGTGTGCGAGGTAGTTGGAGGAAGGAGGCTTGTCTACATGAGCGATTCGCTCGATTTGACACAGCCGGAAATGGAAGAGCTACTGCCCGAAGCTTCCGAGATCGACGATTCGATGGATTTGTATCTAAATCGTATCGGTCGATGGCCTCAACTGGATGCTGAAGAGGAACGTGACCTGGCCCGGAAAGCAAAAGCAGGCGACGAGCAAGCAAAGAAAAAGTTAATAGAATCTAACTTGAGGCTCGTAGTCAGCGTTGCCAAGGTCTACTCGCGCTCGGGTGTGCCTCTTCCCGACTTAATTCAAGAAGGCAACATCGGTCTCATAAAAGCCGTCGAGTTATTTGACCCCGAAAGAGGGTTCCGCTTCTCTACCTACGCCGTCGCCTGGATTCGCCAAGCCATCACCAGGGCAATCGAACGGCAAAGACGCACAATCAGGGTGCCCAGCTACATTATCCAAGCCATCCGTAAACTCAACAAGGTCAAGATCACATTCCATAACGAATGGGGAAGAGATCCCTCTATCGAAGAGCTCTGCGAGCTCCTAGAAATGCCTCGGGAGAAAGTAATGCGCTTGATTGAGGCTGCTGAAGCAGTGGTATCGCTGGACGAAGTACCCAGTGAAGACGGCGCACTGTCGCTTCTCGAGCGGTTGTGTGAAACCAACTGCATAAACCCCGAAGACGACGCCGTGCGCCACGAAGCGCTGCTGATGGTGCATCAGTTAATAGGCTGGTTAAACCCGCAGGAGCGGCTGATAATAGAAAGGCGGTTCGGTCTGAAAGACGGCGTAACCGCAACCCTGCAGGAGATCGGACAGGAGCTTCACATAACGCGAGAGCGAGTCCGACAGTTAGAAGCCAGAGCGCTCAAGAAGCTGCGCGCCGCCATAGCAAAGCACTGGCTGGACGCATTCTTCCAAGCCGGATAGCCGACATATTGTGCCCGTAAAGAAGGAGCCCACCAATAGGATCTCCCAGAAGATCGCAAATCTCACAATCTCATATCCACCTGGCGCAACCACCCACACCAGCTCAACAACCGCCATTGGCACAATTCTTGCACAAATTAAAAGTGGCGCTTTTGCCACAAATATGCTAATATATCCACATGGAGGAAACGACTATGAAAAAGACAGCCATTTCTGCCATTAGGGGAATGCCACTTGTCCTCGCACTAGTGCTAGCGCTGTCGGCCGAAGCAGCATACGCCACAGGGGGAAGCGTGGACATAGTAACACTCTTCCCCAACTACCAGGGTGACAACGGGTTCTACGCACAGGCATACAACCCGGGCTCTGGAATATTTCGAGACTTGACCCGAACTGCGCCCTACAACTTTAATACGCCGGGTCAGTCCAGCGTCAGGCCATACGTAATGAAGAACTCGCATGTCCAGCTAGCGCCCTGCGTTAACGGCAGCATCTACGGAACCGAGTGGGCTGTATTGAGCTGGCAGGTGCCTCAAGGCGGACTGTACGCGCTGCAGGGAAGTTTCTACGGGCTGCTTAGCGGCAACTCCACCACCGCGCGGATCTTTGTGAACACCCCCGCGCGGACCCTGTTCTCTGCGACAGTCTCCGGCACAAATACCGTAACATTCGACATTCTCGACCTATCGCTCAACGCGGGTGACTACCTGCGGTTTGCGGTAGACGCCGGCGCATCTCACTCGAACGATCTGACCGGCTTGAACGGCGTGATCACCCTGGTGCCGGAACCGGGCAGCCTGATAGCACTTTTGACGGGCTTGCTTGGCCTGGGCAGTTGGATCAAGAGGAGAAGCTAGGAAAACTTAGTAATCCTAATCAATCAACCTTAGGGCAGAAATTGCAGTTGTTAGGCCGAGGTGTTTGCTTCGGCCTTAATTTTCATAACAATACCCGTCGTGGATTGACCCTCTACGATCGGAACCAGCACCACCCTGCCTCCCCACGATTTCACCTCGCGCGCCCCGACCACCCTATCCTCAGTATAATCGCTGCCTTTCACCAAAACGTCCGGCCTTATAGCTTTTATTAGCTCGATAGGGGTGTCCTCGTCGAAGATAACTACGGCATCAACCGACGCCAATGCAGCCAACACTATCGCCCTTTGCTCCTGACCCACAATAGGCCTAGTCGGGCCTTTGAGCCTGCGCACGGAGCTATCCGAATTGAGCCCGACGATGAGCCTATCAGCCTCCGCACGCGCCTTCTGCAAATAAGTAACATGCCCAGCGTGCAACACATCGAAACAGCCGTTCGTAAACGCTATCACCTCGCCTCTGGCTCGCCACTGGGCAACCCTCTCCAGCAACACATCTAGCGTGCAAATCTTTTGAGATGTCATGCGCGCCTGCCCTAGCGCAATCGCATCCAACAGCTCCTTGCGGCTTATCGCCGCCGTTCCCAATTTGCCGACAACCACCCCAGCAGCCAGGTTAGCTAACCGAACCGCATCGCGAACGTCAAGCCCTGCCGCTATACAAGACGCAAGCACCGCTATCACCGTGTCCCCGGCGCCGGTGACATCGAAAACGTCCTGAGCCATTGCACTCACGTGCTCCCAGCCACCATCGTCCACCAGCGCAAGACCACCCTCGCCCAGCGTCACAACCACAAACTCCAAACCCAGATCCTTGCGGATCTTTGCCGCTGCCGCTGTTAGATCGTCCAGATTGCCCGAGTCTATTCGACAAACCGCAGAAAGCTCAGATCGATTCGGCGTGATTGCCGTCGCTCTGGCGTATCGCGAGTAGTCGGGAGCCTTCGGGTCAACAAAAACCGGCACCCCCAACCTTTTACACTCACCTATCACCTTCCGACAGAACGACTCGCTCAACGTCCCCTTGGCATAGTCCGATAGGATAACGCCCGAAACCCCGTCCGCAAGTTCGCTTTTAACACACTTGAGCAAGCGAGCATATGCCCGGCGGTCGAAATCGCCCAGCTCCTCCTCATCTAGGCGCAAAATCTGCTGGTGGCCGCCGATGATCCGAGTTTTGGTGGTGGTTCGACGCGACAAGCGCAGCAAGCTTTTCGTCGAAACCCCGCTCTCCTCTAGAAGCCGACACAGCTCGTTCCCTTCAGCATCCTTGCCAACGAACCCGCAAGCACATACCTTAAGCCCAAGCTTCGCCGCATTCACGGCCACATTGCCAGCGCCTCCAGCAGACGAACAGCGCGAAGTAACAGCAACAATGGGAACCGGCGCCTCAGGAGAAATCCGCGATACACTCCCCCTGATGTGCCGATCAAGCATAAAATCGCCCACAACCAGCAGCTTCCTGCCGCCGAAACCCTTTTCTACACACTCTAAAACCGCGGAGTGATTACTAAACATTGCCTATCCTTTGTATGGGACTATCATATATTGCATGCGACATATTACAATCCGTAACTAATCCAGTCAAACCGCCTCTTTCGTCCCCAAAGTCGCCCCGCCAAATGCAACTGCGCATCCGCCAAAAAAACAATCCGCAAAAAATCGCCCCATGGTATTGACAACTAGTGGTGAACAGTGTACACTACTATCAGTGAACAAAATGGCGCCAGGATGGCGAGATATATCTCGAGAATCATCAGGAGAAACCAATGTTCGTCACAAAAACTATCCCTAAAGAAAATCCCCAAACTCAGCCGCAATCAGCCATATCGGAAAACTTCCGGCCAGAGGGCCTCTTCGCGCCAAGCGAAGCGCGAGATCTAGAGGCCAAAACGGATGAACTGCTAGCTGCTATTGGTGCGCTCGGAAGCGCATCAGGCATCTATACCGAACGTGTGCTCAGCCGCAAAATAGCTAAAGACCGCGACCTGTGCTCGAGCACGTCACAGCCGTCAGCCCTGACCCAGGAAATTCACTACTACCTCTTCCACCGACAGATAACCGAGCTATTGCAGATTGCCAGGCTCAGCGTCTGGGAGGAAATCGTTTTCGAGCTTTATCTGGACGGGCTTCCACAAAAGCAAATAGCGCGCATTCTCAAGAAGAGCCGATCGATGGTACGCAGACTGCTAACAAAGGCAAAGCGTAAGCTGCAGGCGGCTTATGCCCAGGGGCGCTACGCGGGGTGGTACGAGGTTTATCTGAGCGAAGTCAACCGCCCCGCGTACCGCCATCGTAACCATTAACGTCGGCAATTCGAAACCCAAAACTATCCACGAAAAAAGCCTTATACAAGCGTAACCGGCCGGAGGTCGGCGTCCGGCCGGTTACAAGGGAGCGGGCAGGCACATAGGCTTATAATGGCAGATTAACCGCGGCCGTCAGCACCACAAACATCACCACGTAAACTCCTATCGCAGCCCGACAGACAACCCTAGCAAAATAGGGACTTCTCCGACGGTAGATTTCCACCCCTATCACAAATGGCAAAAAGCTCAAAATCTTTACGATTACAAAAGTTAACGGACTGTGCTCGATGCATGCCGCCATAATGGGATTCTGCTCTACGGCCAAGCCCGCCATAACAAAATAGAGCGTGAGCAGCATGTCCGTAAGACATATCGCTGACAAAACCAAGCTTTCAGCACACAACTTCAGTCTCATCCAACCATCCTTCCTCCGCGACGATACTCCAATCTACAGGCCGACGTAAGAAGAACTTGCAGAATTCGTGCCAAGTACACTAGGTGAAAATGCTTGTTTGTAGGCGGAGTTTGGATGCGCAGGTTGGATGCGACAAGTTCGCCAGACGAAAAGAAAAAGCGCGGCAAGCTGCAAACTCTCGCCGCGCTGATGTTAGCTACTCGCCGTTACAGGCGAGCTAGATTGGCGGTGTCGCCTACATTCCGGTGTAAACCGCGATCCACAGAAGCTGCCCAGGGCCGCCCCCTGCCGGATGGTAACCCACGTCCACAGGAGATCCGACCTTCACGTCGTTGAGAGTGCCGCGCTTATTTGGCGCCACACGCGGTTTTACCCATACAACTGTCGCCTGGGTCGGCTGAAGCTGCACTGTGAACTGCCGAACCGCCTTCACCGTGATAATGCCGTTCTCGATAGCGGTCACGGTGCCCTTGGCTACCATAGGCAAGAACTCCACGTGGTCTGCTACAAGAGCCTCTCCATTGAAGTTTCCGGTAGCTCGCACGAAGTAACCGACTCTCAGGTCTTGAATAGTGCCCTCGTAGCCGCGAGAAGTATACCTGGTGCCATTTGTAACCTGGATAACCCTCTCAGGTCCCGGTTCCGGCCTCTCAATCCGCGGCTGGACTACCGGAGCTCCCTTCTCATTGTGAGGGCGGGGCGCTGCCCCCGCCACCGGGGCTCGCTTCTGAGCCGGTAGCCTCGCCCCCGGAACAGCCTTCAGGCCGCGGGCTTTGGATGGAGGCTGAGGCTGCCCAGGCTGCACGCCCACAGGCGGATTCGGTCTTGGCTTAATCGGCATCTCAGCGACGATCACGTTGTTCCCCTCAATCCGCACGATTCGACCCGCGATCATCGGCTTCGGCACCAAAATCTGCAGCGCAGTCAGCACGCCCTCAGGCACCGGCCGGAACCTCACAATCACCGGATCACCTACCCTCACATCCGCAATCGAGGCCTTCTGACCGCGCACCAGGACGCGCGTCTGCGCTGTGACCGCGAATTGCTTGACGCCCTCAGGGGTCTGCACGGCGATATTCGTGTCAGATACCTGCGCCACCTTCCCGTGCACCACCGGCCTCTCGCCTACAGCCTCTTTCGGCGGTTTCCCCCACCACTGAGGCTTCGCCCCCTCCTGGGCTAGAGCACACACCGCCTGCACGGCAAAAATGAACGCGACAAGCAAGCCCACGGTCAATACCGAAAACTTTGCTACTTTCATTTCGTTCCACCTCCGTTCACATCTTTTCGCGCGCTGCCTCGTTCATCTGCATAGACGAACCCTAAAGTTTGCCGGTTACAGGAGGCATTCCATCCGGCATCCCAGGCTCCGAATTCGGCTTTGCCAACGTCTTGCGGCGCGAGTATAATAGTATCTCGGACGGATTATGCTGCCCCCAAAAAGGGCAGCGGCGCAAAACCAGTCTATTAGCAAGAGGAAAAGAGTACTATGACAGGCGAGATATCTCCTCTCCAAAAGGCACGTTATTCTTACCAGCCCAAACTGCCCAAGGCTCTGCGCGCTGGGCAAATCGATGTCAAGTTCGGCGCCCCGACTGAGCCGAAAACGCACAAAGAGCAAATCAAAACGCTGTTTCCGAACACCTATGGCCAGCCGGAGGTCAAGCTGGTAGAAGGCTCTGGCGGGAACCTAGCAACTGGCCCGCTCAAAGTCGGCGTGGTGCTTTCGGGCGGTCAGGCGCCTGGTGGGCACAACGTCATCGCAGGCTTGTTCGACGCCCTCAAAGCCGCAAACCATGAGAGCAAACTCTACGGCTTCCTCAAAGGCCCCAAGGGCGTTATCCAAGGCAAGTATCGCGAACTGACGGCAGAAATCGTCGATGCCTACCGCAACACCGGCGGATTCGACATGATAATGACCGGCAGAGACAAAATCGAAAAGCCCGAAGAGCTTGAAGCCTGCAAAACCAACTTCGAGCAGATGGGCTTGGACGGCCTGGTCATAGTCGGCGGAGACGATTCCAACACCAACGCAGCCGTCCTAGCCGAATATTTGAAAGCGCAAGGCTGCAAGACCTGCATTATAGGCGTGCCCAAGACCATCGACGGCGACATGAAAAACGAGCAGATAGAAGCATCATTCGGCTTCGATACGGCCTGCAAGCTCTACTCGGAGCTGATAGGCAATATCTGCCGAGATGCGATGTCCGCAGTCAAATACTGGCACTTCATCAGACTGATGGGTAGGGCTGCAAGCCACGTAACGCTGGAGTGTGCACTACAAACCCATCCGAATATCGCCCTGATCTCCGAGGAGATTCAGGCGAAGGGCATGACGCTTCGAGAAATCGTCGACTACATAGCAGACATCATCATCAAGCGCTCAGAGGCGGGCAAGGACTATGGGGTCCTCATCGTGCCAGAAGGGCTGCCCGAGTTTATCCCTGAGATGAAGCGCATGATCGACGAGCTCAGCAAGATCCTCGCCACCGACGAGGAATACATCCAGAGCTTGGCAGATCACAGCGAAAGGCTACAGTATCTGAGCACCAAGTTCGACCCTCAAAGCGGAAGCTTCGAGGTGTACGGCTCGTTGCCGCCGGATATCCAGGAGATCCTGCTCAGGCGCGACAGCCACGGCAACGTTCCGCTTTCGCAGGTGGAGACGGAGCGGCTCCTCATCGACCTGCTGCAAGATAAGTTCCGACACATGAAGGCCAAGGGCGAGAAGGTGCCCAAGTTCAGCCCGCTTGCGCACTTCTTCGGATATGAAGGCAGGTGTGTATTTCCGTCCAATTTCGATGCCGACTACTGCTACTCGCTGGGCTATGCAGCGGCTCAGCTTGTTCGCGCCGGCCTGACTGGCTACACAGTGAACGTGCAGAACCTCACCAAGCCGGCGGATGAGTGGGTAGCGGGCGGCACGCCTGTGACGATGATGCTCAACATCGAGATGCGCAAGGGCAAGGAAGTGCCGGTTATCAAGAAAGCCCTGGTGGATTTAGATGGCGAGCCTTTCAAGTATTTTGCTGCCAACCGCGACAAGTGGGCACTCGAAGACTGCTACGTATTTCCTGGGCCGATTCAATACTACGGTCCTTCGGAAGTTTGCGATGCCCCGACTATCACGCTAAGGCTCGAAAGAGGCGGATAGCCGAATCGCCAACCCACGCCATAAAAAAACCGACGCCTCGCGGCTGCAAGAGCGCTCTGCGAGGCGTTTT
>CALJES010000006.1 GCA_938074205.1 uncultured bacterium | reverse complement strand
CTTCAAGTTCGATTGACAGGTGCTTGCCATCGCAGCTTTGCGAGCACGGGCAAAAACAGGAAACAGTATCGCCGCCAGAATAGCTATGATCGCTATAACAACCAATAGCTCAATCAACGTGAAACCCTTCGTGCGTCGCATAAAGTCATCTCCTTACCCTTACAGATTCTCTTCCCGCATGGGCGGGTCTTGCAAAGATGGAATTAGCATACAATGAAGTCCAGTCGTACTACAAGAGAACTGACCTACCACACCACCCCTTCTCTTGAGAGTATAGTTCTGGAAAAATGCATCCCCATCGGGAACGCCGCCTCTTCGGTGAGTATAGTAGCACGGTGATTGATGAGTGTCAATAAGGCTCCAACAAACCTCATTCCCCTATCTTAGTAGACCCTTTACAGTCGCCAGTTGTTCCCAATCATCGCTTTCCGTCGAAGATTTCAATTTGAGCGCGGTTGTGTTGCAGCGCCAATGTGCCCCTGGGGGAGAAAGTTAACACTCTTCAGATCGCTGTCCAATCGATAGCGAATGTGCCACTTGAGTACACGAGCTAAGTCGCGACGGGCTCCAGTCGGAAAACGCAGATCTCGAACTCGGTTCGGTTCCACCGCTTTCAGTACTCGGGCATATGAGACCAGTGCAACCGGTATTGAAATAGCATCATTCGGCACAGCACTGCAAGAACAGCAATGAATACCTCCCAGCGATGGACTAAAAGCAATCCGTCCCGATCTGGGCAAGTTTCCGCAGCGCAAACACGCCTCGAAATGCGGTTCGTAGCCGAGGGCTTTCAAGATCTGCAGCTCGAAATAACGTGTCGTTAGTTCAGGATCGGTTTCGCTTTCGAGCATATATAGCCCGCTTAGCAGAAGATCAAAGAGTTCTGAATTAGGTTGTCTCTCCTCAGTGAACTTGTCAACGAGTTCCAATATATATATCGCGTACGAGGCCGTCGTAACGTTGCGTCTAATATTCGGAAACGATTCGCGCACATCTGCTTGGGTTAAAATGTCCAGATCTCTGCCTGCAGCAAACATCATTTTGCTGTGTACGAACGGCTCGCTAGGTCCAGCCAGTTTGCTGCCAGGTCTCCTGCACCCTTTGGCAACAGCCGAGAGCTTGCCATACTCCTTCGTGTAAATAGTGAGGATCCTGTCCTTTTCGCCGAGGTCAATCCTGCGGATTACAATGCCGGAGTCAACGTAGACTTTCATTGTTGCTCTGCTTGGGGCGAACACGGTCTACAGTCACACACTTAGAGACCGACCTCCACCAAACTCTATTTTTCGAGAGCACGTCCCGGTTTATTTTCGCTTCCCTGCGCTTTCGAGGTAGTCTTCCGGTACATACCCCTCCACAATTGCTGCTGCGCTAGATGTGCCTATTCTGCTAGCCCCAGCATCCAACATTGCCATTGCTTGCTCTGTGGTTCGTATTCCTCCTGCAGCCTTCACGCCCATGTCCGGCCCTACTATGTTCCTAATAAGGCGAATGTCTTCCACGGTCGCGCCGCCGGGAGCTGTTCCGGTTGACGTCTTCACGAAGTCTGCTCCCGCATCGCGTATGATTTCGCAGGCTATCTTCTTTTCATCATCGGTTAGGTAATAGCACTCAATAATGAACTTTACAACTGTGCCCTTAGCATCCTGGGTCATTCCAGTAAGCCTTGCTGTGTCGACGATTTGTCTAACCTCGCCTTCGACTACTCCGCGCTCACCGGATTTGAGGGCTGAAATATTGATGACAACATCTAGTTCTTTAGCTCCATTGCTTACTGCGCTGCGAGCCTCGTAAAGCTTGACTGCTGTTGAATTAGCTCCAAACGGGAAACCTACAACAGTGGCAGGCTTCACATCCGATCCCTGAAGCACATGTCGAGCAAGGGGTAACCAATGCGGAAATACCACTACCGTTGCGAAATGATAGTGTATTGCTTCCTCGCAGAGCCTTATAACCTCTTCCTTCGTTGCTGTCGGCTTCAGCAACGTTGAATCCATCAGCTTAGCGAATTGTTCCTTAGTGAACATCCAAACTTATCCTTTGAGGTATCGAACGAATTCTGACACTTGATCCAGTAGGTGGCGTGTTCGTTGATACTTTGCTATCAAATCTACCAAGGCGCTTCCAACAACCGCACCGTCTGCGTGTTGCAGAACTTTTCTTACGTGTTCCCTCTTGGAAATTCCAAAGCCGACGACAACGGGTAGATTGGACACAGACTTTGTACGGCCCACTAACTCAGTGACCTCGCTGGGCAAAATATCTCCGGCTCCGGTCACACCAGTTCTCGAAACGCAATATATAAATCCACTTGCCATTTTAGATATCCGTTCTATTCTTTCCTTCGTGCTAGTCGGTGCGACCAACGGCACAGTTGCCAAGCCTGCTTCGTCTGCAGCATACTTCCACTGAGCGGCCTCCTCGACCGGTAGGTCTGTTAAAATTATCCCGTCTGCACCCGCGGCGCTAGCGTCGTGTGCGAATTGCCTTAATCCATAATTGTAAATAGGGTTGAAATATGTCATCAAAACCAGCGGCACGTCCAACGTCCGACGTATCTTTTCGACGCATTCGATTGCTTTTGAAACAGTTGTTCCAGCCTCGAGTGCGCGGTAGCTTGAGGCCTGTATCGTCGGACCATCTGCCAAAGGATCTGAGAACGGAATACCTAGCTCAACGATATCTGCACCGGCATTGCTGATGGCTTTTACGAGATCGACAGTTGTCTCCAAGTCCGGATCGCCGCAAGTGAGGAAACAGATCAAAGCCTTTCTGTACTCCGTAGATGGACTCTCGCGTCCAATAGAACTTTCTGTGCGAAAGACTTTTTCCAGTCTACTCAGACTCACAGTGAAACTCCTAAATGCTTGGCTACGGTCTGTACATCTTTGTCACCTCTACCGGACAAACAGATAACTACCAATTTGTCCCTGTCGAGGTTGGGCACGAACTTTGAAGCATAGGCTAGAGCATGTGCTGGTTCTAGGGCCGGTATTATGCCTTCCACTTTGGAGAGAAAGCAAAATGCATCAAGAGCCTCAGCGTCGGTAACACTCACGTAAGTCGCTCGGCCAGTATCCTTCAAGAAACTGTGTTCGGGGCCTACTCCCGGATAGTCCAAACCTGCTGAAATCGAATGAGTCAATTGCACCTGCCCGTCGGCGTCTTGCAAGAGATAACTCATGGACCCGTGAAGCACGCCAGGTCTACCCTTGCCTAACGTTGCGCAGTGCCTATTTGTGTCAATACCTTCCCCTGCAGCTTCTACGCCGATGAGTTGTACCCCCGGTTCCTCGATGAATGGATAAAATATACCCATCGCATTCGATCCACCTCCAACACAAGCGATGATATAGTCTGGGAGCCGTCCTTCTCGTTGTAGAACTTGTTCCTTTGTTTCTCGTCCAATGACGGATTGGAAATCACGCACCATCATAGGGTATGGATGGGGTCCGACCACTGAACCAATTATGTAATGTGTATCTCTTACGTTCGTCACCCAGTCGCGTATAGCTTCACTTGTCGCGTCCTTTAGAGTGCGAGTTCCGGAGTCTACGGGTATTACTTCTGCTCCGAGCAATCGCATACGAAACACGTTGAGTGCTTGTCTTTCCATGTCCTCGGTGCCCATATATACGCTGCACTTGAGACCGAACAACGCGCACGCAGTAGCAGTGGCAACTCCGTGCTGTCCCGCTCCAGTCTCCGCGATTATCCTCGGTTTGCCCATTCTTCGAGCCAGCAGGATCTGGCCCATAACATTATTGAGCTTGTGAGCTCCGGTGTGGCACAAGTCTTCTCGCTTGAGGTAGATTTTTGCCCCTCCTAGTTCCTCAGTGAGTCTCTTCGCGAAGTAGAGGGGAGTAGGTCGGCCTACATAGTCTCGAAGATAAGAGCTTAACTCCGCAGTGAAATCTGGGTCGGTCCTGTATTTCTGGTAGGCTACTGTAAGCTCTTCTAGGGCTGTTATCAACGTTTCCGGAACGTATCTTCCGCCGTATGGGCCAAAGTGTCCGAGGGCATCAGGTACTTGCGTCTGCTTTCCTGACATTTTCGATGAACTCCTTCATCTTATTGTGGTCCTTTATGCCCGGCCTGGCTTCTACACCACTTGCAACATCAACGGCGAACGGCCGAACCTGCTTGATTGCGTCGTATACATTGGCTGGAGTCAGTCCACCGGAGAGTATTACTGGTTTGCCATAGAGTTTTGCTTTCTCGGCGAGCTTCCAGTCAAATGTCTTTCCCGTACCACCTGCCATCCCCTTGCGATACGAATCAAGCAGATAGTACGCTGCGTTCGAAAAAAATTCTAGATTCAGAATAGTTTGCTCGCCCTTTACCCTTACTGCCCTTATTACACGCTCGGGGCCAATTCGTTGGGCAAATTCTTCACTCTGACATCCGTGCAACTGGACCAAGTCTAGTTCACAACTGTCGATCGTTTCAATTACCCAGTCTGCCTCATCGGTGAATACGCCCACAAATCTGGCATCGCTCCCGATTATGCGGCGAATATGCTTTACTGTAGGCAGCTCTGCTCTTCGCGGGCTGTCGGCAAAAACGAAGCCGAGAAAATGAACTCCCAGTTCGACAGCTGCTACTGCGTCTTCGACGTTTGTTACTCCGCAAATTTTGACGAGAGTCATGATAGCAACTCGCGCAGCTTTTGGCTGGGATCGGGATGAACCATCAGTGCTTCACCGATCAAAACTGCATCCGCACCTAGTTTACCTAGGTGCTCAAGATCCTCACGCGATGCAATTCCGCTTTCGCTGATCTTCTTTACGTTTGGTACTGGTATCATCGGCAGTAGGCGGCGAGTTACATCTAGTGATACGTCGAACGTGTGAAGGTTGCGGTTATTTATGCCAATAATGGCTGCTCCAACATCTACAGCGGCCTTCAGTTCGCGCTCGTCGTGCACTTCCACTATGTACTGGAGTCCTATTTCCGTCGCAAGATTCATCAGGCGTGTTAACATTTCTGCCTCTAGGGCAGCTACTATTAACAGGATTGCATCCGCGCCAGCCGCTCGTGATTCGTATACTTGATACTCATCCAAGATGAAGTCCTTACGGAGTACCGGGATTGTAACCGATTCCTTCACAGCCCCCAGATCGCGCAGCGAGCCGCCAAAGAATTGCTTATCAGTCAATACTGAGATTGCAGCTGCTCCGGCTTTTTCATAGCTAACGGCGACCTGTGTTGGGTTTATGTCACTGCGAATTGAGCCTTTTGAAGGGGATGCTCGCTTTATTTCAGCTATCACGGCTGGAAGTCCGGATGAACTCCTAACTAGGCGCTTGGCAAAGTCCAGCGAAGGCGGGGCGTCCCACAAACGCGATTTAAGCTCATCGATGGGAAGTTCTAATTTCCGATTAGCAATATCTTTGCGCTTCGCGTCCAAAATCTTTTGTAAGATCAATTCGCTAATATCCCTTGAGAAAAGTTTTTAAGATCTATGAGTTTTTGTCTTGCTGCTCCTGAGTCAATACTTCGAGCAGCAAGTTCTACACCTTCGCGCAGATTCTCAGCTTTTTCGGCAACCACTAGGGCAGCTGCTGCGTTCATAAGCACTATATCCCTTTTTGGTCCTTTTTCGCCCTCCAGCACTTCAAGCAGAGCCTGCACATTTCCACTTACTTGTCCGGACTTAGGCGCTAGCGACTCTGGGTTAGTTCTCTCTAGTCCCGCATCTTCCGGTACGACTGTATACGTGCTGACCCGTCCGTCTATCAGTTCACTCACTTTGGTTTCCCCAATGGTCGACATTTCATCCAGTCCTGCGATTCCATGGAAAACCATTGCGCGCTTTGTGCCAAGGGCTGCTAGAACTTCCGCCAGCGGTTCTGTCCACTCCTGCGCAAATACTCCAATGATTTGCCTTTCTGCCCCCGCGGGATTTGTCAAAGGTCCTAGAATATTGAAAACAGTACGGATGCCGATTTCCTTGCGAGGACCTATCGCATGTTTCATCGCGGGATGCATTGCAGGTGCAAACATAAAGCCAATACCAACCGAATCTATCGATGCAGCAACCAATTCAGGCGACAGGTTTAGGTTCACTCCCAGTGCCTCAAGTACATCGGCGCTTCCGCAGGTACTGGATGCAGCTCGATTGCCGTGTTTTGCTACCCTTACTCCAGCGCCAGCCACAACGAACATTGCCGTGGTGGATATATTGAACGTATTAAGCCTATCGCCTCCTGTTCCGCAAGTGTCAAGAAGATCCCCTGATCTGGCACACACCTTCACAGACTTCTCGCGCATAACCGTGGCAAATCCCACGATTTCTTCCACTGCTTCGCCCTTCATACGCAGTGCCGTGAGAAATGAACCAATTTGAGCTGCCGTCGCTTCGCCGTTCATAATTTCATTCATTACGGCAGCTGCTTCGCTTTGCGTCAGGTTCTCTTTGTCAATCAGTTTTCTAATAGCTTCACCAATCACTATTGCTCACCCTTGGCAACGTGTTTGTCGGTAGTGTTCGCGGTATTGGAAGCTTTATTGTAGTCGGTTGGTTACAAAGTTCGCGAGTAGCTTCTTACCTTCTTTGGTAAGGATTGATTCTGGATGGAACTGTACTCCTTCAATAGGGTAGTCACGATGTCTCAGTCCCATAATCTCGCGCTGATCAGTTTCTGCTGTCACCTTCAGGCAGTCGGGAAGCGTTTCTCTCCTAACAATAAGAGAGTGGTAGCGAGTAGCCTCGAACGGATTAGGAAGTCCGCGGAATATACCCTTCCCGTCGTGGTAGACAAGAGAAGTTTTACCATGCATTAGTCTAGGAGCTCTCACTATTTCTCCTCCGAATGCTTGACCAATGCACTGATGTCCAAGACAAACTCCAAGTATTGGTGTTTTTCCTGCGAAATGTCGAATTACATCAATCGAGATACCTGCTTCATTGGGCGTACACGGCCCCGGAGAGATTACTATGTAGTCCGGTTCAAGCTTTTCTATCTCAGATATGCCGACCTTGTCATTTCTGAAGACCTTGAGATCTTGCCCCAACTCGCCCAGGTATTGAACCAAGTTGTAAGTAAAGCTATCGTAGTTGTCAATTACGACGACCATTAGTCTCAACCTCTTGATCTAGGTGCGATGTAGCCTCTCAATCGAACCCTAGTTGAGCTGTTTCTATAGCCTTCATCAGGGCCATAGCTTTATTTACTGTTTCATCGTATTCTCGAGAAGGATCTGAGTCGGCGACTATGCCAGCACCAGCCTGCACATATGCTGTATTACCCTGCATAAGTATGGTGCGTATAGTTATACACATATCCATGTCACCAGAATAGCTGAAGTATCCTGTGCACCCCGCATACACGCCCCTTCGTGTGGGTTCTAGCTCGTCAATGATTTCCATAGCTCTTATCTTGGGTGCTCCGGATACTGTGCCGGCTGGGAAGCACGCGCGAAGCAAATCGAACTGATCGGCGTCAATGCGCAAACGGCCGACAACGTTCGACACTATGTGCATAACGTGCGAGTACCGTTCAATGGTCATAAGATCTGTCACTTGCACGCTTCCATACTGGCAAACTCGACCGATGTCGTTTCTGCCTAGGTCTACAAGCATAATATGTTCGGCCAACTCTTTTTCGTCTCTCAGCAACTCCTGCTCGAGTAGCTTGTCTTCCTCCTCTGTTAGTCCTCGTCGGCGAGTTCCTGCAATCGGCCGAACAGTAACCTTGCCTCTTTCTTCCGTAACGAGTATTTCCGGAGATGATCCGATCAGTATGATGTCGTCGTAAGCCAGATAGTACATATAAGGCGATGGATTCAAGCTCCTAAGCGCTCTGTATATGTCGAAAGGATCAGCATCTACTTCGGTCTTGAACCTTTGCGAGAGCACGATCTGTATGGCATCTCCAGCCGCAATGTAGTCTTTACACTTGCGAACTGCACGTTCAAACTCCTCCCTTGTGAAGTTACTGCTTACAGGGGTAGATGTTAGGCGTTGGCAGTTTACTGATGGCACAAAGGATTCTTTTAGCAACTGCGCGATTGAGTCTATCTTTGCAACCGCTTCATCGTACGATTCGTCCGCGTCTTCTCCAACCTGGGCGTTGCAAACTATTCGTATCCTATGCTTGACGTGATCAAAAATGAGGATGGTGTCAGTAAATATGAAAAAGCAGTCAGGTACCTTGAGATCGTCAATGGTTGTGTCCGGCAGCTGCTCGAAAAAGCGCACCATGTCATATGCGATGAAACCTACTGCGCCACCACAGAACCTGGGAAGATTCGGATCCGGAACGTAACGTAGTCTATGCAGCTCCGACTTGAGGACCTGCAACGGGTCTTGGCCCGCGACTAGTTCCAACGATTGAGTGTTGCCATCACGGGTCAATTCTACTATTCTATTTTTCGTCTTTATGACTCGGTCTGCACCACAGCCCAGGAATGAGTACCTTGCTATCCGTTCTCCGCCCTCGACGCTCTCCAGAAGAAAAGCATATTGGGTTTTGTCAAGGGCGCATGCCGGTCTGTAACCCCCCTGCCTGTCGCAGGTTATCTTTCTGAAGGCTGACACGGGCGTTTCCATGTCGGCAAGTATTTCTGCGTATACCGGCGTTAAATCGCCGAGTCTAGATCTGCGTTTGAATTCGTCCTTGTCTGGATAGTACTTCATCATCCGCTTCTAACAGACTCTCTTGCAAAGTAATTACACTTCATAGCATCTTTAACTTCAGCCAATGTTTTTTCTCCGATTTCAACGGCGCGAGCAGTGCCTGCTTGAAGTATATCGTCTACCAGATCTTGTCTGGCTTCGTAGTAGGTTCGTCGCTCGCGTATCGGATCGAGCATCTCGTTTAGACGGGTTGCAAGTCGGGTCTTACATTCTACGCATCCGATCTCTCCTTTCTTGCAAGCACGCTCTAGCTCTGGCACGAATTGCTCATTGAACTCGCTGTGATACTTGAACACAGTGCACACATGCGGATGACCGGGATCACTCTTGTGGATTCGAGCCGGATCTGTTACTGCCTTATTCACCTTTCGGATAACTTCTTCAGGCGGGTCAGCGAGATATATCGCATTGTCCAGGCTCTTCGACATCTTGGCATTGCCATCAAGACCGACCAGCAGCTTCTCATACATCCCCTCGGGCTCAACGAGTACTTCGCCGTACAGTTCGTTGAATCTCCTCACGATCTTGCGTGTGAGTTCTAGGTGTGGCGCCTGGTCCTTGCCAACGGGCACCAAATGTGCTTTGCAAAACGTGATATCGGCAGCCTGACTAATCGGGTATCCGAGGAAGCCGTACATAAGCTCGCTGTAGCCCTTCTGCTTTGCTTCTGTTTTAATCGTGGGATTATGCCTCAGCACGTTTACCGGAACAAACATAGAGTAAAAAATCGTCAGCTCAGCTATGGCTGGAACCATTGATTGTATGAAGATGGTTGCGGCCTCAGGGTCAATTCCGGCAGCCAGATAGTCTGTAGCTACATCGTGCACATCTTGCGCCAACCTTTCCGGATGTTCCCAATTAGTGGTGAGCGCTTGGACGTCGGCGATGATTAAGAATGTATCGTAGTCGTACTGTAGCTTGACCCTGTTTCGCAGACTGCCGACGTAATGTCCAAGATGCAGCTTCCCTGTTGGTCGGTCGCCGGTAAGTATTCTTTTTTTCATAATCACGGCCCCCTAGATCTACTGAATGGTTACTGATTATGTCCGATATTAATTCTGGTCAACAATACACAAAGGCCAAGGATAGATACACACTGTATCCTTGGCCTTTCGAATCCCAGTCTTCCTGGACTTGCAAAAGGCCGCGGACGTCCCGGTGGAGTCTCCGCGGCCAAATCATCTTATTCGACTAGCTAGAACGCAATCGTGGCCCGGCGACCCCACTTCAGTTGGAGTGTCGCCAGACCCACTTGAAGTTACTCCTATGGATCCTCAATTTCGTTCGTACTTTCATTCTGGGTGAAGTATATCCCACTTCGACTGCTTTGTCAAGTGCGGAAGGGACTGTCAGTACGAGCAACTAAGAACCATAAGGGGCGGAGAGCCTACACGTCGGCGCCGCTTAGGTCATATGATGTTGTGCATATCTATCTGTGCTGCAGGAGGCTAACTATGGGACATCACACGTACAAGTACACTGCCGGACCTTGGAATATACACACTGGTGCTGATCCGTTTGGGCCCCCAGTTCGTGACGAACTGGATCTTGCCGAAAAAGTAGCGAAGCTGAGAGAGATTGGCTACGATGGCGTTCAGTTTCACGACGACGACGTAGTGTCTGCTGATGCTGACCTCGATACAACGCAGAAGGTTGCTTCTCAGGTAAAAAAGTTGCTCGATGATCACGGAATGGTTGCTGAATTTGTTGCTCCTAGGCTTTGGGAACACCCGAATACGATCGATGGCGGCTACACCTCAAACGATCCGGAGATGCGAAAGTATGCCCTGGAGAGATCTAAGCGGGCAATCGATATTGCTCGTATGATCGGCACTAAAAACATCGTCCTTTGGCCTGCCCGCGAGGGAACCTACATACGTGAATCAAAAGATCCTGTCACTGCTACCCAGCGCTGCGTCGATTACGTCAATGCTCTTCTCGATTACGACAGGGAAATCCGCATAATCGGCGAGATGAAACCCAACGAGCCAATGGATCACGCTTACAATCCGACGGCCGGCCATTTCATCGCTTTAGCTTACAAGACGATCGATCCGGAGAGAGTAGGGGTAAACATTGAAAGTGCCCACGTGATTCTTGCGGGGCTTGATCCGTCGGAGGAAATGGCTTTCGCACTTTGGCACAAGAAGTTATGGGCAGTACATCTGAATGACCAAAATGGGCTGAAGTTCGATGAAGACAAGGCTTTCGGTTCGGTCAACCTGAGGAGTGCATTTAACCAAGTGTGGGTTCTCGATAGGTACGGCTACGGAACCAACGGTGAGATGGTTGGTTTCGATGTTAAGGCACTGCGAACAACAACGTCCGAAAAACGCTACCAGCATTTAATAAACTCGAAGCGCATATTTGAACACCTGCTGGAAGTTGCCCGGTCAATTGACACGTCATTTTTGGAGGAGCTCAGAGCTAAGCGAGATTACGAGACCTTGGAGCTCTACATTGTTGAAAAGCTGATGGGTAAGTAGCATACGTTCATTCTGTTGCTTGGGCGGTATTAACGTGCGGCGGCTGCGTGGAAATCTCCTCGATCGGAAGTCTAGCTGACTTAACTCGCCACAAAGCGCTTGCCGCCGCATCATCTTGCCACGAGCATGCTGTCGAGACTCAGCAAATCTGAAACCCAATCGCAACCGCAGTCGTTTTCTCATCGGTGCTGTATATTTTAACTTTCGAAATCACAACTTGCCATAAACTAAACTCGCTTTAAGGTGCTGAAAAAATGTCTGGAGATCACTTGGGATTGGGGATAGATGCTGGCGGGACGTACACGGATGCCGTTGTTTGGGATTTTGACCAGCAGAAGGTTATTGACAAGGCAAAATCTCTTACTACTCCCCATGACCTTGTACAGGGTATCCGTGATGCGCTCAACAAGTTGCCGAGGCAGTCACTGGGAAAAGTAAGGTTGACAGCACTTTCAACTACGCTCGCCACAAATGCATTAGTTGAGGGACGAGGGAGCAGAGTCGGTCTGCTGGTTCTTTCTCCATGGGATTGGACTGAAGAACAAGTGGGCCATTCGCCGCTAATCAACGTACCTGGCGCGGTATCGATAAGTGGTGAGATTATTCAGCCGCTGGACGAAACCGCATGCAGGGATGCTGCTCTTCGGTTGATTGAGTACTTCGGCTGTGAGGCTATCGCAATTGCCGGATACGCTAGTGTGCGGAATCCAACGTTGGAGAGTCGAGCACGGGCAATAATAGAGGCATTTTGTGACGTCCCGGTTGTCTGTGCTCATGAGGTAAGCAGGCGGCTCAACGCAATTCACGGTGCACAAACTGCTGTTGCCAATGCGCGTTTGCTTCCCACAATTCGAGCGTTAATAGATTCCGTAAAGCGGGCGCTAGCGGAATATGGTATTTCAGGTCAGCTGATGGTAGTCAAAGGTGACGGTTCACTGGTAGATGCAACCTTTGCATCCAAGCGTCCGGTCGAGACGGTTCTGTCCGGTCCAGCAGCTAGCGTAAACGGGGCCAAAGTGCTTACACGGCAGCGGAATGCCGTTGTGGTCGACATTGGCGGAACAACTACGGATTGCGCGGTCTTAAACTCCGGCCAGGTGACGATTTCTAACGAAGGTGCCAGAATAGGTAACTGGACTATTGGCGTGGACGCAGTAGATATTTCCACAGTCGGCTTGGGAGGAGACTCGCGCATAGATTTTTCCGCTAGCCGTCGGTTGGTGATAGGTCCTCAGAGAAGTGTACCTGTTGCGTATTTGGCTTCTGAGTACAGCTCTGTTGAGGATTTTATAAAAAGATTTGACCCATTGCCGTACAGCCAGTGGTCGGATGCCTCTCCGCTGGATATTCTCATACTAGATGGTAGCGTATCGGATGAGCTTTCGCGTCTCGAAAAGGATTTGGTCAATCTTCTTAAGAACGAGCCTATTCCGGCTGTTGTCGCCGCAGAAAGACTAGGTTTGGCGTCTTATAGACTTTTGCCGGTCGACAGACTTGAGAATATAGGTGTTATTAGACGGGCTAGTCTTACGCCTACAGACATTCTTCACGCTACTGGTGTTTTTACTCGTTGGAATGTGGAGACTGCTGAGGCAATGCTTGATGCGTTTGCCGTGCTGTATGGGAAGTCACGCGATTCAGTAATCAGCGAAATACTGGAAGGCATAACTCGGCGCTTATTCGAAGAGATTATCCGGAGAGAGATTTCTTATGAAACAAACGGTAGAATAAGAGACATTCCAGCGGACTGGCATTTTCTGATTAACAAAGCATTCCATAATGGTAACTCCGGGCTCCAAGTAAAGTTTCGTCTCAGGCGGCCAGTTATAGCGATTGGTGCCCCTGCCGGAGTTCTAGCTCCTGCGGTAAGCAGTCACTTGCACTGCCGGGTTTTGATCCCTGAGCATGCGGACGTTGCCAATGCTGTAGGTGCAATAGCTTCGCAGATACGAGTTCGAGTTGAAGTTCTGATCAGATCTAACGGCGAGTGGGGATACACCTTACACGGAGAAGAGGAGCGCGTCGAATTTCCTGACCTGAAAAGCGCAACTACAGCAGCTTGCAGAATTGTTCGTCAGAGGGCTTTAAAACGTGCCGTCGAGGCTGGAGCACGAGAGCCGGATGTGGTTGTAACACATCAGGACGGCATCGGTGAGGCCAGTGATGGCGCCCAGGTGTTTCTCGAAAGACGCGTGTCAGCGGTGGCGACCGGTCAAACTTTGTTGACTGGAGTTTCTCAGCGTCAATGAGTACACTTGTGTACCACATCAAAAAGCCGCTTGAGTTCATCTTGGGTATTGTAGTAGTGAGGAGAAATTCTGACCCTGCCGGCTCGTTTGACCACTATTATTCGCTCCGACTTCAAAGCTCGCACTATATCTGAAGCGGAACTATCAGGGTGGTAAAACGAGACTATTCCAGATTTCTCGCCGGCGCCTCGAGGGCTGAAAACCTTGCAACCTAGGTTCTTTAGTTCGCCACAAAGCCAGTCTGTTAGTTCGATCAGGCGTTGCTCTACGGTGTCTACCCCGACTCCTAAATAGAGCTCTACAGCCGCCACTGCACCGTATATCCCACAAGTATTTAGAGTTCCGCATTCATAGCGGGAAGCATCCGGCTTTGGCTCTAGCCTGTATATGGGGGATGTGTAAGGCGTAACAACGCTTTTCCAGCCCCATTCTACGATATCGATGCTGTTCATGATTTCCTTTCTTATGAAAAGAAATCCTATGCCTTCCGGACCCAACAGCCACTTGTGGAAAGCACCGGCTGCTGCGTCGGCACGAAGCTTCCGGACATCTACGTGTAGCGCTCCTACCGCTTGAAACACGTCCAGAACAAAAAGTATTCCACGCCTGCGACAAAACTCGCCCAGTTCTTCAGCCGGTACTCGGAAGCCGCTGGCATACTGAACCAAACTCAGCGCTACTAGTCGCGTCTTGTCATCAACTAGTTTCACAATTTGTTCCAGCGGTATCCGGCCGTCTTCAAGTTCTGGTGCCAAACGCACCTCAACCCCTTTGCGTTCGAGAGCAAGCCAGGGATATGCGTTTGCTGGAAACTCGACGTTGGATATAACCACGTTGTCACCCGGTTTCCAATTCAGTCCATTAGCAATGTAACTCAAACCCTCGCTGGTGTTCTTAGTGATTGCTATTTCGCACGGCTCGCAGTTTAGAAGAGTAGCCAAGGAACGCCGCAGGTCGGTTTCGCGTTGTGCCCATTTTTCATCTTCCGTCGAAGCGTTATGCTCGACATTTTCGATTAGGGAACGCATGGCGTCGGCAACCGGAGAAGGCATTGGAGAAACACCAGCGTGGTTAAAGAATATGAAGCGGTCAAGGTAAGGGAAGTAAGCTCTGATGTGATCTGCATTCAAGTGTTGTACTCCTTGTTCTCGGCAGAGTAATGCAAGTATTTGTTTGTCATATTATACGATCCCGTGTTTACAACTGGTAATCACGCTCTTGATTTCATCAGGCGATTCTGTCATTCAAACAAAAGGACAATTTGTGGAATCGAGGGCTCATACCAATACCTCAGCTGTTTCTTTTTCCAATTGCTATAACACAATCTGCGCGAAGCTATTCGCGATATTGACAATGCTTCTCCGAACGTTCTAAACTGCACCTTGTCAACACAGCGATGGAGAAGCTTAGCCGCGACTTCTACTTGATGGATACACTTAAGGTAGCAGTTGAGCTGTTGGGCAAGATTCTGGTGCACCGGACTGGTGAAGGTGTGGTCTCAGGACGAATCGTAGAAACTGAAGCTTATTTGCGAGATGATCCGGCTTGCCACGCCAGCCGAGGAATGACAGATCGAAACGCAACTATGTTCGGAAATGCAGGACATGCTTACGTTTATGCAACTTACGGGAACCAGTACTGTTTGAATCTGGTGACACAACCGATCGGGGTACCTGAGGCGGTTCTCATAAGGGCACTGGTGCCTTTGGACGGTATAGAATTGATGCTTAGAAACAGAGCAACTCGCTTGGAGAATCTCTGCAGCGGTCCAGCGAAGTTGACGCAAGCAATGGGAATTACTTTGGAATTGAACGGGGAGGACTTGATAGGCGAACGACTTTTTGTGGTCGATGACGGAGCAGATGTTGGGCCTGTTGTTTCCAGGCCGCGTATAGGGATTCGCGTTGGTACAGATAAACTCTGGCGGTTCTATCCGGTGCAATTTGCACAATGGGTTTCGAAGCGGTAAGTATCTTCGTGTGCAAAAGCACCGTTTTGGGACCTTGTACTGTGCGATAGGCGAGGGATTACAGTGCGATGGATGATTTCCTAAATAGTCTAAAGTACGATAGCAACGGGCTTGTAGCGGCGGTCATTCAGGACTACGAGAACGGTCAAGTTTTGATGGTTGGGTGGATGAACCGAGAAGCAGTAAGAAGAACTTTGACTTCGGGCAGAACTTGTTTTTGGAGTAGATCAAGGCAGGAGTACTGGGTCAAAGGCGAGACTTCAGGCAACATACAGCAGGTAAAAGCTGTATATGTCGATTGCGACAGAGATACTCTCTTGATACATGTTGACCAAACGGGGGCAGCTTGCCACGAGGGATTTCGAAGTTGTTTCTTCCGGAAGGTTGACTCAGAAGGTCGAGAAACTGTGGTCGACGAAAGGTTGACAGACGCTTACTAAACGCCGGTTCGCGCAGACTTTTTCAAGATTTCGATTTCCATCTGTGCCAACTTATTTGGGTCGCGAGTTAACACTGTATTGCTATTACGATTGAATACGCTTCCATACTACTGCGTTCCTGTGCAGCCGTACCTTTCTGTCACGTCTCCAATATGGCCTTGTTCCCAGCTTCCACAAATGGAACCTTTGCGATATAATGCACGTTAATACCGTAAAACCAACAGTTTTAGAGGCGAGGTAGGCATGGCTGTTCAGAAGCGCAAGATGACTCCAGAAGTTTCTGAAGAGCGGGACGGCTTGTCGGGTGAAGAGCTGTTCGCCCATGGCAAGGGTTTGACATACGACGACTTCATTATTTTGCCGGGCTATATTGATTTCCAGGCGAGCGAAGTCGATTTGGAAACCTGTATTACTCGCAACATAAAGATAAAGCGTCCACTTGTCAGCTCGCCTATGGATACGGTTACGGAATGGAAGATGGCGGTCTACCTCGCGTTGCTCGGTGGTATCGGCATTATTCATTACAATAATACTATCGAAGTTCAGGTAGAGCATGTCCGGAAGGTCAAGCGATTTGAGAACGGATTCATAATAGATCCCGTAGTGCTAAGTCCGAGGCACACCGTAAGCGATGTCGATCGAATAAAGCGTGAACACGGTTTTTCCGGTATTCCAATCACTGAAGACGGTACTCTTGGATCTAAGCTGGTTGGTATTGTTACCAATCGCGACATCGATTTTGAAAAAGACCGTTCACGTCCTCTTGCTGAGGTGATGACCACAGATCTTATAACAGCGAAGAAAGGAGTTACTCTCCACGAGGCAAACCAGATCCTCAAAGCCTCCAAGAAGGGTAAGTTGCCAGTGGTGGACGATCAGTTTCGTTTGGTTGCCCTTTTGTCGAGGCGCGATTTGCTTACGAATAAAGACTATCCTTTAGCGTCAAAAAGTGCCGACAAGCAGCTCTTAGTAGGTGCTGCAGTTTCTACGCGACAAGAGGATCGCGAAAGGATTGAGGCTTTAGTAGAGGCTGGCGTTGATATACTCCTGATTGACTCCGCCCAAGGATACTCGCGATATCAAATTGAGACCCTCAGATTTATAAAGGAGCGTTATCCGCACGTTGATGTTATCGCAGGTAATGTTGTCACAACTGAGCAGTGCCGCGCACTTATTGAAGAAGGTGCAGATGCGCTGCGCGTTGGGATGGGGCCTGGTTCGATATGCATCACCCAGACAATGATGGCTGTCGGGAGACCACAGGCAACAGCGGTTTATAAGTGTGCCAAGTACGCCAGACGATTCGGCATACCAGTTATAGCAGACGGAGGCATCCAAGGTATTGGCCATATTGCAAAAGCTTTAGCGATAGGAGCTAGCACTGTAATGGCTGGATATCTGTTGGCCGGCACAGCAGAAGCGCCAGGCGAATACTTCTACGAGAATGGCGTTCGGGTGAAGCGCTACCGCGGTATGGCAAGTGTAGAAGCGATGACCGCTGGCGGCGGCAAGCGGTATATGAGCGAGGATGACCAAGTCATAGTTCCCCAAGGCGTTACCGGAACCGTTCCGGACAGAGGTTCGTTAGTGGACTATGTGCCGTATCTTATGAAAGGATTGCAACAGGCTTTCCAAGATATGGGTGTACGAAGCATTCCAGAGCTTCATGAAGCCTTGTACTCAGGAAAGTTGAGGTTCGAACAACGTACATCTGCTGCACAGGCAGAAGGAACAGTTCACAGCCTTTACTCGTTTAAGCCTCCAAAGTTGGGTCGCTCACCTATCGACTCGTTCTAGCCTGGTACCCTCGAATGTGGAGCCGTCTTCTTTCTCGACGACAAGACCGCGAAGAACTCTTAGGTTTCTAACATCCCATTCTAGGCCTTCAGCGGGAGTTTCGATGATTCCAGGCAATCCTTCAGTTGCAGGATGTCTAAGAAGCGCTCTGAAGCCTTCATATCCAATTTGTCCAAGTCCTATGTGGTAGTGTTTGTCGCGGCGAGATCCAAGCGGGACCTCGGTATCGTTTAGATGTACCACCTTAAGCCGCTCAGTGCCGAAGAGTCGGTCTATTTGTTCGAAGACAGACACAATTCCCTTTTCGGTGGAAATGTTATAACCCGCAGCGTACAAATGAGCAGTGTCTATAGCGATTCCTAGCCTTTGCTGGCACTTGACGTGGTCTATTATGTCAGCGACCTCTTCAAAAGTCGAACCGACTGAATTTCCGCCGCCGGCGCCGAGTTCAAGGACTAGTATCACTTCGTCAACAGCTGCAACCGTCTCGTCGACTGCGGCTGCTACTCTAGAAATTCCTGCTTTCATGCCCGAACCCTTGTGGCTTCCTATATGTGTCACCACGCGGTCGGCGCCAAGTAAGCGAGCTCGCAGCAAGGCATCCAAAACCGCTTTCTTGCTTCTGTTCCAAATATCCGGTTCCGGCGAAGCGAGATTAACTAGGTAAGGTGTGTGCAAGATGATCGGGAATATGTTGAGAGATTGTGCATTCTGTCGAAACCTAGCCGCTACTTCTGGTTCGAGCACTTGTGTTTTCCAACTGTTAGGATTACTCGAAAAGAGCTGGACAGACTCGCAACTCAGTTGTCGAGCAATTTCGAGTGCGGGGAGAATGCCCTTGCTGGTGGGTACGTGTACACCTAGGCGCATAGGGATAGAGCTGGTCCCGATGACCGACGACAAAAACAAATCACTTCTTACAAAACCCAGCTGAGTGACTGAATCCGTCTGGCGGACTGCTATGCCTGGCGGAATGACTAATCCTCTTCATCTTCGTCCTCCGCACCGAAGTCATCCAGGTCGCTTGACGCATAGCTGAAAGAGCTGATCTCTTCGGCGCGGAACATACTCACGAGGAAATCCTCACGCTCAAAACTCGGTAAATATGATGAGACAACGTCTTCGTCAATTAACTCCAACAGGTCTTCTTCCTCAGACGTGGTCAAGTCAACTTCGAGCAGCACTGCCGCATGAATGGTGTCATGTGCGTAGTGTAGATGGACTTGCCCCACGCGGGAATCTCCATCCCAAATGAGATATATCTCCGAAGATGACGTGCGCACGAGACGAGATAATCTGAACTGGGGTCTTGAATTGTCTTCCAAGGGAGACCTCCTGCGAGGATTTTTCCAGCTTCGACAGTATGCCACTTTTTAGTGGAACAGTCAACAGTCGCGAGAACTATTGGTTTGTCGCATAGTGCCGCGGCGTGGTTTTTTAATTCTCAAGCTTCAGCAAATATTGCCTCCGTTTGGATTCGTCGCCTCCCTCTTCTTTGCATAGAAATTATTAAGGTCTGATGTAGCGCGTCACGCCGATCGCTATAAACAGTCAAGATGAGTCTACACGATTCGGATTATTTGCATAATAAGAGTCCAGCGCGGGTATATTGCTCTATAGTATTCAGAAGGAGGTTGGCTTATGCCTGCTAGAAACATCATTGTGTATTCAACGCCCACATGTCCGTACTGTATTCAAGTCAAGGAGTACCTAAAGTCAAAGAACGTCCCGTTTACGGATTACAATGTGGCCACAGACATTCAGGCACGCAATGAGATGGTTCAGAAATCCGGGCAACTTGGAGTACCAGTAATCGACGTAGACGGCCAGATCGTTGTAGGGTTCAATCGAAATAAGCTCGACCAGCTTTTGTCCTGACTGCGTCATCTCAAACTCACGAGTATCAGCGAGTAGGAAGGCAGATGTGACAAACAAACCAGAGCGCGAACTAATTATCATTGGTGCTGGTCCTGCCGGAATGACGGCTGCCGTATACGCGGCTCGTAAGCAGTTAGACACTCTTGTGTTAACTAAAGACATTGGAGGTCAGGCTTTGTGGAGCTCAGATATTGAAAACTATCTGGGCTTCACCTTCATTACCGGGGCCGATCTGGTCAGAAGGTTCGAAGAACACGTGCGCAGTTTCGCAGTGTCTGTGGAGTACGCCGCTGTTGCTAAAGTATCTCGTAATGGTGACATCTTTGAGGTTTTAACGGAAGACAACAGACGCTTTTTTTCACGTGCTCTTATAGTGAGTTCTGGCAAGTCGCCTCGCATGCTGGGTGTCCCTGGCGAAAAAGAGTTCGCTGGTCGCGGCGTAACGTACTGTGCTACCTGCGATGCTCCTTTGTTCACAGGTAAGAATGTTGCAGTAGTCGGAGGCGGCAATTCTGGTCTGGATGCTGCGGTTCAGCTTATGCGCATTTGTCCGCGTGTATATTTGATCGAGGTTGCCGATCGATTGCGAGGGGACGAGGCCATTCAAGATCGCGTGCGCCGGGCAGAGAATGTAACGATTCTGACCGGCACTACCGTGAAAGAGATCCGAGGCAACAATTTTGTTCGCAGCGTAGTTGTACAAGATATCCGCACGAATGAGATCAGTGAACTGGAAGTTGAAGGTGTGTTCGTAGAGATAGGTTTGTCTCCCAACAGTGGCTTCGTGAAAGAACTAGTCAAGCTCAACAAATGGGGTGAGATACCTGTTGACTGCGGTGCGAGAACCAGTATACCCGGCTTGTTTGCAGCTGGCGACGTCACCGATGTTCCACAAAAACAAATTATTTGCGCGGCTGGGGACGGTGCTAAAGCTGCCTTGGGCGCATATTCATATTTAGTTAGGGTTCCTGTCCCTACGGACTGGCTGAAAAGTCAATGATTTTACAGCAATCAGTGCCCGCCTCGGCGTACTTCCATGTGCCGTTTTGTGTTTCGAAGTGCCATTACTGCGATTTCAATTCGTACGTCGGCCTTGAATCGCTATTTAGTGACTACGTTCAAGCAGTTGCCATAGAAATAGAAAGAACAGCTTCCCAAAGCCGTCTCGGGAGCGGGATCGCCGGCCGAAAAGTCCCTCTATCAACTATATATTTTGGGGGTGGCACGCCGACGCTTCTTGCACCGCATTTGCTTGGCCTAATACTTGAGGCCCTAGAAGCGAGTTTCAGTATTGAGAAAGGAGCTGAAATTACGATTGAAGCTAACCCTGAGTCGGTCGATCGAGCAAAGCTGAAGGACTTGAAAACGATAGGTTTCAACCGCCTCAGTCTAGGCGTTCAGTCGTTCGACGATGCAATTTTATCACGTCTGGGTAGATCCCATAAGGTCCGCGACGCGATTGCAGCATTTCACTACGCTCGGCTTGCCGGTTTTGAGCAGATAAACGTGGATCTCATGTTCGCACTGCCCGGGCAGACCGTAGAGCATCTGGTGTCAGACCTTGATGAGCTATTAAGTATGAGGCCGGAACACGTCTCTTTGTATGAGCTAACTGTCGAGCCAGGTACTGCGCTTTCTAGAATGCAGGAGGTAGGTTCTCTTTCTTTAGCTGACGAAGATGAAAAACTGATAATGTACGAAACCGCCATTTACAAACTCGTCTCAGCTGGCTATGAACACTATGAGGTTTCTAACTTTGCCTTGCCGGGTTTTCAGTGCCGGCACAACTTGGTCTACTGGCGAAATGAGCCATTTTATGGTTTCGGCGCAGGTGCAACAAGCTACGTTGCCGGCGTGCGGAGCCATAGATTGTCGGATCCAAAAGAGTATATCGAATGCGTGCTTGCCGGCAGAGATCCTGTCGACAGATCTGAGAAACTTTCCGGACGATCGCTATTGGGCGAGACGCTGATGTTAGGTTTGAGGATGCTGAATGGCGTGAATGTCGGTCAGGTTCGCCTTCGCACTGGATTGGATCCGCTTATTGAATTCAACAAGGAAATAGACGAACTAATTCGCCGCGGGTTATTGGAGATTACTGACAACCGGCTCCGGGTCACACACTCCGGTCTGCTATTCCTAAACGACGTCTGCGAAACTTTTGTTGAACCTGTTTCGTCAGACGACTCTTCTATTTCTCCTTCAACAATGCCCTGATCTCTCGCTCCATCTCCGCCGCTTTCTGTTCCCCTTGCTCTTCGTCCCGGGGGAAACCTACGTGCGAGTGTCGTATGACTCCTTTTTTGTCTATGATGTAGGTTGCCGGTATTGCAGATACCTTGTAAGGTCCACCAACCGTTTTCGCGTTTGGATCGTGTGCAATCGTATAGTTGATTTTTTGCTCCTTGGCAAACTTGACTACTTCATCTTTGCCGCGGTCGATCGACACTCCTACAACGGTTACTTCCTGGGCTTTGAATTTCTTCCGGATTTTGATAAGGAACGGAATTTCAGATCGACACGGCGGACACCAAGTTGCCCAAATGTCAAGCAGCACAACCTTCTTCGGTACTTTTGAAAAGCACTTCGAAAGGGTAAACTTGCCGCCGCCAAGTGTGGGTAGTGTGAAGTCCGGTGCCTTGGTTCCGGGAGAGAGTTCGGCAACTACTGCTGAGGCTAAGGCGACAGCTACACCGAATGCGACGAACAAAGATACTCTGGTTCCTCGAGACATGGCAAGCTCTCCTTCTTCGGGCAGACCGACGAGCATACTTGCGCCAGCGGCCGCTTTTTGACAACATCCCATACGGATGCTATCTTGATTCGGTGCCAACAGATTACCAGTCCGGAGCGAAATGCGCAATATGTTGAAAAATCAGTTTGCCGCACGGATGATGTTGGCTTTCCTCGCCGTAGCTGTTCCTGTGGGCGGCGTTGCTGTGTTCTCTTTCGTCAGGACTCAGCTTAGCCTCGCGCCAATACCGCAAGCACCACCGAAGTTTAGAGTCGAGCAACAGAAGTTGCCAGGTGATGTAAGGAGTTTACATTGCTCGCCAAACGGTGGCGCATATTGTTTGGTGACGAATGATGGCAGGGTTTACGTTTTCAAAAGAAGAGGCTCACTACAGTATTCGATCGGCTTAAAGGACGTAACAGCTGCCTTGGTAACTAATGACGCCGGCTATGCGGTTGTTTATTCGGAACGAGATCCATCTCGTACATCACTAACCTTTCTCGATTCTTCTGGTCGTATAATCTGGAAACTTCCAGTGCGCGGGGCGATTTGGTGTGCCGATCTCTTCGGAAACGCTCAGAGAGCTATTTTTGCTGTAGGGACTGGTAAAGATTATGTTTACTTGGTTGAGCTTGCTCCTGGCAGCAGGAGATTCAGGCGCTTTCGTGTTTCGGGGGCCGTAAGCTCAGTTGCTCTGGATGAAAAAAACGAAGTTGTGTTTGTCGCTACATGGCAACGTTCGCGTATAGGTTGTTATGGGCTTAAGGGAAGGCGAGTGTGGGAGATCGATGTTAAACCAAACCTCTTATACCAGGTCCACGCGACAGGTGTATTGGACAAAGTAATGGCTTATGGTAGTCCACTGGTTCCCGGTATTGCGGGATGTCTGTGCGCCGTTAGAGGTGGCAACGTTATGTGGCGTAGGGATATCGACACCACCGCGTGTTCAAACGTCGTTTTCGCGTGCGAAGGTGACTACATTTGCCTAGCTCAGGAAAGTACTATCAGGCATGCAGGTCGGTCGGTCAAGGAAAAGCGCGCTGTATTGCTTGATGGTTCTGGCAATGCCTTGATCGATAAGGGTTCTCTTTTCTTCAATGTGTATCCTGTGATGGTGACGCGCCAAGGTAGCGTTTTACTTTGCGGCAACGAAAAGGCACTGTTTTCAATGAACAGAGTAGGGAAAATGGAAAAGGTTACCAGTTTACCATCACGCATTTTGGGTTCGGCGGTTTCCCAAAACGGCACTTTGGTGCTCTTGAAATGTAAAGGAGGGATACTTATTCGCCTAACGCTGCTGCCGCTGTAAATGGCGACACGGCGCCTCTGAGACAGAAGGCGCCGTGTCTTACGAGGCTGGGCTTGGTGTCCGGCTAGTTATCCGACAGTGTCGCCTCCAACGGAATAAGTCCGAGCCTGGTGGCGCGTCGGAATGCTTGCACTCGGTTCGACACCTGGAGCTTGTCATATATGTTGGCTAGGTGGAAATCCACGGTCCGTTTACTGACATACAACGCGTCAGCAATGTCCTTGGACGTCTTACCTTGAACGACCAGTGTCAGAACCTCGAGCTCGCGTTTTGTAAGCCGGACCGAGCGGTCTTCTTGTACATTCGGGATTCCGACAGCCGCCATATACCTCTCCTTTCCCTGCTCGCCGCTCATTGATATCTTTCCACGATTCAGTCGTGAATCGTAACAGTTTCATGTATAATCTACGAGGTAATCTGATGCCGTTGGTTGCCCTTAGCACTGCGGTATCGCCGAATCTGTTGGCTGCTTTTAGTATCATGGTTTCGGCAATATACTGCCATAGGGAATCCATACAGCTCGCGTTGTGAAAGTGTACAGGAAAGCTGTGGAAATTGGGTAAAAGTATAGTAATTGACCAATCAGAAACTGCAGGAGGAGTATTTGTATGTCACGGATCAAAGGAACGAGGACGGAGAAGAATGTGCTCGCAGCTTTTGCGGGGGAGTCGCAGGCGCGAAATCGCTACACGTACTTTGCGAGCCAGGCTAGAAAGGAGGGTTTTGAGCAGATAGCCGCAGTTTTCGAGGAAACTGCCAACCAGGAGAAAGAGCACGCTAAGCGATTTTTCTCTATGTTAGATGGAGGCGATGTCGAGATCACTGCTACTTACCCTGCGGGAAAGATAGGAAACACTCTGGAGAATCTGAAGGCAGCTGCAGCCGGTGAGATGTACGAATGGGGAACTATGTACCCAGATTTTGCACAGGTGGCGCGGGAAGAGGGCTTTGAAGCTATAGCAAAACTTTTCGAGAACGTGTCGGTTGCTGAAAAGTACCACGAGCGACGATATAGGGGTTTTGCCGAACTGTTAGAATCCGGCCATGTGTTCAAGAGGGAGCAGCCTACAGTGTGGCGTTGTCGAAACTGCGGATATACATATGAGGGTACCGAAGCTCCGGCTGCGTGCCCCGCTTGCGCGCATCCCCAGGCTTACTTTGAAGTACTTGTCGAGAACTGGTAGTCCAGTAGTGGGTTTTCTTGGTGATTGCGTATCCACCTGTTTTGCGTTCTTTTGAGTCTCATCTGGCGCTAGGTAGGTTTCTTGCAAGCTGCCTAGCGCTATTATCTTTGTGGGGGTGAAAAAGATGACACCTGTGCAGATTAAACCTGACGTGTATTGGGTTGGTGCGATAGATTGGAACGTTCGAGACTTTCACGGTTATTCGACGCCTGCTGGTAGTACCTACAATGCGTATCTAGTAGTAGACAAAAAAATTGTGCTCTTTGATACGGTTAAGAAGCCATTCGCAAAGGATCTAATAAGCCGAATAACGGAAGTTGTCGCTCCCGAACGTATAGATTACATCGTCGTAAACCACGTTGAGCTTGATCATTCAGGCGCTCTACCTGAAATCGTGGATGTTGTAAAGCCTGACAAGATCTTCTGCTCTACTAATGGCAAGAAAGCTTTGCTGGCGCATTTCCACTGCGAAGACTGGCCGTTGGAGGTTGTGCAGACGGGTTCCAGTGTTAACTTGGGGTCTCGGACCGTGCGTTTCATCGAAACGCGCATGCTGCATTGGCCTGATAGCATGTTTTCCTATATTGAAGAAGACGGACTGCTCATATCTCAGGACGCATTCGGACAACACTGGGCAACCGGCGAACGCTTCGACGATGAAGTTGATCAATCAGAATTGATGTATCAATCCGCCAAGTACTACGCGAACATACTTCTTCCTTATTCGCAGCTTGTGCAAAAGCTCATCGCGCAGGTTCGCGAGATGGGTCTTGCAATCGACATGATTGCACCCGATCACGGTCTAATCTGGAGATCTGACCCAGGCAAGATAATCGACGCGTGGCAACGTTGGAGCCAACAGGAAACCCGCGCGAAAGCGCTCGTGGTATACGATACAATGTGGCAGAGTACAGAACTGATGGCAGAAGCAATAGCCGATGGACTTCAGCAAACGGGCGTCTCTTTTCGCGTTATGAACCTTTCTGTAGTTCATCGAAGCGATGTGGTGACGGAGCTCCTGGACTCGCGAGCATTGTTGCTGGGATCGTCGACTATCAATAATCAGATGTTGCCGCGAGTCGCCGATCTGCTTTGTTATTTGAAAGGTTTACGACCTGCGCAGAGGATTGCAGCGGCGTTCGGCAGCTACGGATGGGGCGGCGAAGCAGTAAAACAGATAAATGCGGCCTTTGAAGAAATGAAATTCCGAATAGCACATGAAGGTTTGCGGGTGCAGTATGTTCCGACACATGAAGATCTCAAACAATGCGCTGAACTTGGACGTAAGGTTGGGTCTCTTGTTCTGCAGGAGGCACCTACACTCTAATCATTGGTTGCCAGCTTCCTGGTTAACTGACTGTGTATCGCCGAACGCGACACTGAAATCGGGGGTTCAAGGAGATGTTTAGTCATTTACTATCTTGCCTACTTGGTGTGCTTGTGGTAGCGATGGTGCTAAGAAACTCTTGCCTTGCTCAGAGTGTTGTTCTTGTAGAGGCGCCAACTGTCCAGTTTCCGTCGTCAACGGATTCCAACAGCCCCTGTCACTGGGACGGCGACACATTCTATATACTGAACTCGCAAGGCCATCCATTTCTCAGCAGTGGGCCGGACCAGTTCCGGCTCGGTAAGCCGATACGCTGCGAGTTCGATAATGTAGTCAACGGCGGAAGGTGGATTGAGTGCACCTGGAAAGCTGATGACGGCACCCTATACGGATGGTATCACTTTGAGCCTCGGGGAGTTTGTCCGGACAGCAAGTTGACGGCTCCAAAGATCGGCGCAGCAAAGTCTACCGACAACGGCCTGCACTGGACAGATCTGGGGATAATCATCGATGCGCCGCTTGAGATCGATTGCGGCGCAAAGAACGGTTTCTTCGCCGGCGGAAACGGGGATTTTTCGTGCATGTTGGACGCTCAGAAGCGCTTTATGTATTTCTTTATCAGCACCTATGCGGGTGATCTGAGCGAGCAAGGCGTTGCCGTTGCTAGAATGGCGTGGATACACCGAGATAATCCCGTGGGCAAGGTCTGGAAATACTATAACGGGAAATGGGATTCACCGGGTATTGGTGGTCGGGTGACTGCGATCTTTCCGGCAAAGATCGGCTGGGTGCGCGAAGACGCGGACGCGTTTTGTGGTCCTGCCGTTTACTGGAATACACATCTTGAATGCTACGTCATGCTTCTTAACCGCACGCGATACAAGCCGGGATGGCCCCAGGAGGGTATTTACATAAGTTTCAGTAAGGACATCGGGGATCCAAAAAGCTGGATGGAACCGAAGAAAATATTAGACGGCGGCTCTTGGTATCCGCAAGTTATCGGCCTCGATGTCTCCCGCAAAGAAACCGACAAACTCGTGGGTCGCCGCGCCAGATTCTACATGCACGGTCGCTCTACTCACGAGATCGTGTTTCTCAAAGAGGGTGAAAAACTGGTCAACACCTCGACTGTGTCCGATGCAAGTAGAGTGCTTGATGAATGCGTGAAACTTGCTTCCAAGGAGCAGTAATCTCCGCAGTTGTACAACAGCGAGGACAAATTCATACCATCTCGCTGGAGCTTTTTGCCAAACTTGGTGGCTGTCCAGGTGCGAACTTTGTGACAAGTTTTGGATTGGGCTGGCTTGCTGTATTTGCCAATACTGGCGTTCCCGTGTTAGAATGTTCACGGTAACATTGTTACGATAAATCAATGAGGCCGAACGTAATAATCTGAGAATTAGGGTGACAAGTTTGATTTCCGACAACGCTCAGAGCTGCTGTGTGCTTAGCCCAGTTCAGGGACCTGCGGGTTCCGAGCTTAAACGCCGCATTCAAGAACTTTGTGGTGAGAATGTGCTTGAGTGCTACCAGTGCGGAGAGTGCACAGCTGGCTGTCCTGTAGCCTACGCTATGGACATAGCTCCCAATCAGGTACTCCGACTAGCACAGCTTGGTCTTGAGGATGAAGTGCTATCAAGCTCCGCAATTTGGCTTTGCGCAGGTTGCGAAACGTGCTACACTCGGTGTCCCAAGGGAGTCGCTTTATCGAGGGTAATGGACGCCTGCCGGCAGCTTGCCTTGGAGCGGGGAGTCAAGCCTAAGGAACTCAGTATTGCCAAGTTTCACGACCAATTCCTGACAGAGGTGCGGAGATTCGGTCGAGTGCATGAGCTCACTCTAACTGCACTGTACAAAATGCGGACTAGGGATTTCTTCTCCGACGTGTTTACGGGGATCCAGATGTTTCTGAAGGGTAAATTGGCGCTCATTCCTTCTCTTGTAAAGGGTAGGGATGAGATTCGAAAACTGTTTGCTAGACCGCGTCGTGGAAGCAGCGAGAAGTAGCCGCACTCCCAGCCACTCGCCCGCACTTTGTGTTACACGTAGTGGGCTGCATGCTCAGCAGAATTAATCACATTGGTGTTTCTGTTTATCAAACTGCACATCGCCAGTAGCCGTGGTCCGAGGTCCTACAATGAAATATGCATACTATCCTGGTTGCAGCTTGGAGTCAACCGCGAGGGAGTTCGGTGAATCGACGACACTCGTTGCTGAGGCTTTGGGGATCGAACTTGTAGAGATACCGGATTGGAACTGCTGCGGAGCAACGTCAGGACATGCGCTTGATCACAAACTCAGTATTGCTCTTCCCGCAAGAACCTTAGGCATAGCTGAAAGCATGGGGCTAGACGTTGTAGCTCCTTGTGCGGCCTGTTACAACAGGATGAAATCTGCGGAAGTAGCTATGAAGTCCGATGAAGCTCTTCGCAGCGAGATCAACGCCAGCCTAGCCAAACCCTACGAGGGCAAGATCACTGTCCGCTCAGCTCTTGAAGTGTTTACTGCTCCTGAGGTGCTAAAGAGTGTTGCTGAGAATGTCAGGTATCCTCTTCGCGGTTTGAGACCTGCATGCTATTATGGTTGTCTTTTGCTGAGGCCGCCTAGAGTGGTAGGCTTCGACGACCCCGAAGCACCGCAAAGGTTAGACGAAGCTATGCGAGTTGTGGGTGCAGAGCCCGTGGAGTGGTATTTCAAGAATGAGTGCTGCGGTGCAAGCCTGGGCATTTCCAAGAGTTCTATAACTGTAAAATTGACGGGCGATATTATATCGAACGCCAAGAAGCATGGTGCAAACTGCATCGTGACGGTCTGTCCGCTGTGCATGACAAACCTCGAAATGCGGCAGGCTGCTGCAGGCAAAATGAGAGGTGAAGATCTGACCATACCAGTCTTCTATTTCACAGAGCTTCTTGGCTTGGCTATGGAAGTACCGGGAATAAGAAAGCTGTTCGCAAGTCACCTGGTAGATGTAAATTCTGCATTGGATGCGATAGATCAGTATCAGAGTATGCCTGCAGGTGTCAACTCTTAGTTTGCTGCGATCGATGTCCGAAAACTGACCTAGGGTGTCCTTCGGGGGCTTGTTGGGAAAATATAATATAGCTAGATAACCTAGATAACTGGAAATTGCCATGAGAATAGGTGTATTTGTTTGCTGGTGCGGATCAAACATAGCGAAGACGGTTGACGTGGAAAAGGTCGTAGAAGCAGCGCGCGAGATGCCCGGTGTCGTGTACGCGACCGATTACAAATATATGTGTTCCGAACCTGGTCAGAATATAATCCAGGATGCAATAAAGGAACACAAGCTGGACAGGATCGTCGTGGCGTCGTGTTCGCCTCGTTTACACGAACCCACTTTTCAGCGCTGTGTGGAAGCAGCAGGACTTAACCCTTATATGGTCGAGATGGCAAACATCCGCGAGCAGTGCTCGTGGGTTCACGACCGTACGCCCGAGGCAACACAACACGCCATTGATCTAGTCCGAATGGCTGTTGCGAAGGTTGCTAAGAACGAGCCTCTAACTAGGTCCAGGCTCGGCATTACCCGTAAAGCTCTCGTTATAGGGGGTGGTGTCGCAGGAATACAGGCTGCACTAGATATAGCTGACGCCGGATATCCAGTTGTACTTGTTGAGCGCACACCTTCCATCGGTGGTCATATGGCGCAGTATGATAAGACTTTTCCGACGCTCGACTGCGCTGCTTGTATATTGACACCCAAGATGGTAGATTGCGCCAGCCATCCGTTGATCGAAATCTGGAGCTATTCCGAAGTCGAAGAAGTCAACGGCTTTGTTGGAAACTTTGAGGTAAAGGTTCGCAGGCGAGCAAAAAGCGTAGACGAATCAAAGTGCACCGGATGCGGACTGTGTCTTGAAAAATGCCCGGTAAAGGATATTCCGAGCGAGTTCGACGAGGGTACCGGAACCAGGCGAGCTATCTACAGACCTTTCCCTCAGTCTGTGCCAAACAAGCCCGTTATCGACCGCGACCACTGCAGATACTTTCAAACCGGCAAGTGTGGAGTGTGCCAAAAGATCTGCCCAGTTGGCGCGATCGACTATGAACAGCAGGATCAAGTTGTCACCGAAAAGTTCGGTGCTATTGTCGTGGCCACCGGTTTTGATGTATGGCGTGACGAGCGCGCAATGGCACAGTTCGGATACGGTAAATATCCAGATGTTATATCGTCGCTTCAGTTTGAGCGCCTGATGAACGCTTCCGGACCGACCGACGGCAAGATCGTTCGACCGTCGGACGGTAAAACCCCTCGCTCGATAGCATTTATATCGTGTGTCGGTAGTCGAGACGAGGAGCATGGGTATCCTTACTGCTCTAAAGTCTGCTGCATGTATAATGCGAAACAAGCTCTACTGGCGAAGGACAAGCTTCACGACGTTCAAACCTATGTCTTCTATATGGATATCCGCGCGAACGGCAAGGGTTATGAGGAGTTTGTTCGACGAACTATCGAGGAGTACGGGGCCAATTACATAAGAGGCAGGGTTTCTCGCGTGTATCCGGATGGAGATCAGCTTGTCGTAAAAGGTGCTGATACACTGCTTGGAAGGCCACTGGAAGTTCGCGTCGACCTTGTGGTACTTGCTACAGCCATGAAACCCCATGACGATGCCAAAGAATTAGCTCGGAAACTGGGGATTTCGACTGACCAATATGATTGGTTCTCCGAAGCGCACCCAAAATTGCGGCCTGTAGAGGTGCTTACTGACGGGATATACCTGGCCGGAGCCTGTCAGTATCCCAAGGACATTCCGGATACGGTAGCTCAAGCCAGCGGCGCCGCATCCAAAGTAGTAGGACTATTCAGTAAAGAAGCTATCCTTTCTGAGGCAATGACGGCTTACGTGAACGAAGACACGTGCGTGGGATGTGGGTTGTGTGTTGAGGTGTGTCCGTTTGGCGCGATTGAGCTGGTGGAAGTTGTTGATCGTGAAAAATCGACCCGCGACAACCAGGTGATGAAGAAGGTTGCTCGCGTCAATGAAGGCGTTTGCAAGGGCTGCGGCACGTGTGCGGCAGCATGCCGAAGCGGATCAGCAAGACTGCGCGGCTTTGACACCAAACAGATCCTTGCAGAGATCGACGCACTTGCAGATGCTGCGCTCGCTGGAAGACAATAGCTGCTTTATATTCTCGGCTGCCAAACTAGCTTTGGCGAGCAGGACTGAATTCTGCGGAGACCAAGCTCGTGTTTTGGTTCTCATTGCATTGTTGCAAGGTGAAAACCTTCATATCTCATAGTTTAAGGGTTCTACTTATTGTCGCTGCGCTTTGTTCGTCAGCGAAGTCGCGCGAGCTCACACCCATTCCCTGCGCCGTCGGCAACAAATGGGAATACGAGACGGTTAAACTGGTTCGCGCAACTCTGCGGTTCGAGAACAGAACCTTATCGGCATTTCGCGACGCAAGTTACGGCGTTTCGGTGTACGAGGTAACTGCAGCAAGTGAGAGCTCCGATTCGACCGTATATGAATACAAAGAAGTGACGCGCACATGGTCAGCAAGCGGAGGTGATTCGCACTCGGAAACAACTGAGCTCAAGCTCAAATCTGAGAGTGGTACATTGCGGATCCTGTCTTCTCGTACCGAATCATCTACGGAAAACCAACCGGACATTCAGCAATACGAGCCACCATTACTCTATTACAGCGCATCTGATGCTATGGCACTGAAGTCCTGGAACGTCGGCACCATGCGCGAGCGCGATACGAAGTGCACTCTTTCGGCTCGAGGTGTGGGTCGTGAAACGGTGAAAGTGCCTGCAGGTACATTTGCAGATTGTTTGAAAGTAGTGTACACGGGCGAGGGTGTGTCCGGCACTATGGATCTTTGGGACAAGCCATTTACGGTAACTGGCGGTCGCAGCTGTGGTGTTTATTGGATTGCGGAGGGCATAGGAGTTGTTAAGGAACTTGAAGTCGCTACAACTGTCGCCGAAACGGAAGGTCCCGGCGGCCGCAAGCTGATTCTTGAAGCGGCTTCCTGCACAGTTAGCGAGCTCAAGCCAGGATACGTGATAAAGCAGAAGTAATCTAGTGTTTACTAAATACCAGCAATAGTGATCATAGGAACTGACATGAGCGAAGATGCTGTTTTGGTCGAAGAGAAAGCTGAGCTGGAAAGCAGTGAGTCCACTCAACAAGAGCGCACTTGGCAGCCGATAATTCTCGGCATCCTATGTAACTGGTGCAGCTACGCTGGTGCGGATTTGGCCGGCACCTCGAGACTGCAATATCCGGAGAGCATTCGCATAATCCGAGTACCATGTTCCGGTCGCGTAGACCCTGCATTCGTTCTTAAGGCGTTTCGAAAGGGCTTCGATGGGGTAATGGTTCTTGGTTGTCACCCTGGTGACTGTCACTATGCAAAAGGCAACTATTACGCGCGTCGGCGGATTACCCTTCTTCAGGATCTCCTGAAGGCGCTTGGTTTGCCGGAGGAGAGGTTCCACTTCGAGTGGGTTTCAGCTTCCGAAGGTAACAGGTTTGCGGAGCTGGTACAAGAGTTCACTGAGAAAATCAGGCGCTTGGGTCCCTTCAAAGGTGTAGTTACACCTGAAAAGAAAACATTATAGGCATCCAGAGTGGTAGCACAACAATGTTTGAAGTCGAAAACAAGATACGTCAAGAGGCAAAGAGAGTTTTGGAGAATGGTTTGGTTGAGCTAGTGATCGGATGGGCTCCTGGGAGCGTACCTTTTAGGACGACGCCAGTTTTTATCGATAGGCCTGAAGATGTTGACAAGCTCGTTTGGAACCCAGTGTGCGCGAACAATTTAGCGGTTTATCTGCCCAAGATAGCAAAGGACCGCAAAGTAGGAATAGTTGCCAAACCCTGCGATATCAGAAGTATCGTGGCACTAATCCAAGAAAACCAGGTTAAGCGTGACAATATCTACATAATCGGCCTTGGATGCGCAGGAGTGGTCGATCCGTCCAGACTGGAGCTGGCCGGTGTCCGGCTCTCAGACGTCACCGCCCTTGATTGGGCTGCCGATGGTATCAAAGTTATAACTCTAAATGGCGAGCAGCTTCTGAAGTCCACTGATGTGCACCGAGATATGTGCCTCGCTTGCACAAAGCGTGAGCCGGCTCTTTTTGATGTCAAATTCGGCGAAGCCGTTTTGCCGTCCGAAGTCAAGCCCCGCGAGCTGCCGGAGTTGCCTGAGGAAAGGCAGAAGTACTGGAGCGAGCAATTTTCAAAGTGCATCCGGTGTTATGCGTGTCGGCAGATCTGTCCGAACTGCTATTGCGAAGTGTGTTTTGCCGATCGCGTTGAGCCGAAATGGACTGCCAAGAAAGCGGTTCCGGAAGAAAACTGGATGTTTCATGCGACTCGTGCTATGCACTTGGCGGGCAGGTGCATTCAGTGTGGCGAGTGTGAGAGGGTGTGTCCGGTGGGCATACGCATTGCGGAGCTTATGCGCGAGATGGCTGAAGCTGTCAAAAATAAATATGACTATGAGGCTGGTGACCCGAATGAGGAAGCACCTCTCCTGGGCACCTTTCGCGAAAACGACGTCGACCCGGCGCAGCACTCTTAGCAGTGCGAGGTGGTGAATCTGTGTGCACTTTCGCATACGAAGTTGTAGTCGTTGCCATTGGGCAACGGTGTTTAGTCAATAGGGAAGCGAGTTGAAAATGGCTGACAAGATTCTACCTAAAGATAAAATACCAGGTTTCATAGATGCTCTTCAGAAGCAGTTTGTCGTAGTGGCGCCTGTGGAACGAACTGATGCTCCGGCAGAGTTCAAAGAAGTTGCCCCTGGCGACAATCTTATTCTAGATGGCAGTCAAATGATGATGCCTCCCAAGGACTATCTGCTACCTCGTTACGAGACGCTGCTTAAGGTGAGCGCTCGCCCTGGAGAAGTCGAGGTCCAGCCGGTTGTACCGGAAAACAAGCCTCGAGTGATGCTCGGAATGTGGCTGCCGGACGCTCAGGCAATACAGGTGTTGGACAGGGTGTTCCTGGACGGTAAGTTCAAGGATCCCTACTATGCAGCCCGTCGAGAAAACACCACCCTGGTGGCGGTCATGCCGGCTGAGATGCGGTGGAGTTGGTTTTGCGCCTCCACTGACGATGTTGAAAAATGGAAGCCTAATGTAGATGCCATTATGTACGACCTAGGTGACAGGTTCTATATAGAGGTGACTTCTCCCAAAGGTGAGGCGGTTGTCGAGTGGGACGGGCTTTCGGCGCCTTCAAGCGATGACGTCGAAAACAAGAACCGACTTTGGGAGCAGTTCAAGTCGCATAACGTGTTGCCGTTTTCCGACGGTAAGTTCTACGAGCGGTTGGCATGGGATCATCCGATATGGGCCGAAATTGCCCAGAAATGTATTGGGTGTGGTGTGTGCAGCTATATGTGTCCTAGCTGCTCGTGCTTCGACATTCAGGATGAGGTCTGTGGAACTTGCATAGAGCGTTACAGATGCCGCGACACGTGCCAATTTGAGGAATTTACCCTGATGGGGTCCGGTCACAACCCGCGTCCGGATCAATTGCCTCGGTCTCGCCAGCGGCTAATGCACAAATTTAAATACCAGCACGAACAGTATGGCGTAGTCGGGTGCACGGGCTGCGGCAGGTGCGTCGAACTGTGTCCGGTCAACGTCGACATCCGGGACGTACTCAACAAGGTATGCGCTGAGAGAGAACCGGAACCTACTACATGATTCCTTCTGGGTTAGAGCGAGGCTTGGTGAGTTATCGGGTTAACTGGATGTGAGTTTTCCCCTTAGTACGCAGGGCTGAGTCGGGGATTGCAGGGATCGCCTCACCAAGCCAGTCTACACTCTTGTGGTCAACCGATTCCCCGTTTATCGATATGCTCCATCTGCCATATCCGGCCTGTTTGTAGGTGATTTCCAGCCTGGAACCCAGGTACGAAAAGCTCGCCGAGCATTCTGCCCAACTTGAGGGCAAACACGGGTCAAGGGCTATAGAGTCCAGCAGTGGCTTGATGCCGAACATGCCGTCATAGACGTTCCGAAGCGCCGTAGATATTGAACCCGTCAAAAATGCGTCTCCACCACGGCCTTCTAGGCCAGCTGCCGTCTTCCAATGATTGACGACCGCGTAGGGTGCCGTTTTTGCGCGATTTACCGGGTGGCACGTCTGGTCGTAGGGTAACATATACCTCAGCACTTCAAGCAACAAATCGCCGCGCTTTGCACAGGCTGCTGCTCTGCCGAGAAAGCCGTGACATCCGTGGTTGTAATGTGTCCCATTTTCGCCAAGACCGGGAAGTAAATCTCCTTGTCCGATCCTTCCTAGCTTTTCGATTGGAAGATCACCTATTGGCGGGGTGAAAAGAGGCCAGCCGTCGCGTTGCTTGAGCTTTGCGAGGATGTCGATAACCCTTTCGCATGATTTGCCGATCAGCACGCCACTTATGATACCCCACGCGTTGACGGGAATGCTAATCCGCCGTCTGCCGTCCGGGTCCGATGACGAAAAAACCCATTCGCCTTTGTCCGTGAAAACACCGTTGAGGTATCCTTCACGGTTCAGAGCGTAGGTGAGTATATTGGAAGTTAGTCGCTCCGCTTGTTCTCGGAACTCTTTCACAAGATCAGTGTGCTCGTCAAGCCATTCTAACAGATATGCAGCTTGCTTTAGCAGGAGTACTACCTGACAGGACAACATCACAGATTCGCCGCGCCCCTCCAAACCTGCACGGTTGATTGAGTCGTTCCAGTCGCCCTCGCGTATCTTGCATAAGCCGTGCTCGCCCAGGTTTTGGTTAGCTAGATAGAAGTTCGCAATTCTGAGAGAATGCTCCAGTATGCTTTCCCCCTTATCGCTGTCGAGGAACTGGAGCTCTTCTCTTAACAGTTGGAAATCCTTGGTCCAGCGCAGATAATCGAAAAGAAGCTCCCAAACCCAAGCTCCTGCATCCACATAGTTCCGCAAATCGTGCTTGCCGTGTCTTCCGAAAATAGAGTACTGCCGTGGAAACCATCCATCGCTTCTTTGCACAGAGAAAATTTCGATTATGCGCTCACGGGCCAGAGCTGCGTTGATGGGTATCGTAGCCGTCGCGTCTTGGGCTGAATCTCGTGTGCCGCGCATTCCAGTAGGCCAACCGCGATCCAAAGTATTTACCCAATTGAGTTGCAGCGGCAGCCATTCGTTGACATATCTCGAGAAAGCCTGATCAGGAGTCCATATCTTTCTTACTCTTATCGACGATTTTAGAAATGATGAGTAGCATTCTTTCGCTGATTGTCTTGCGCTGCCGTCGAAATACTGTGATAAGTTCTCGACCTGCTCGGGTGATGGCTTCATCCCGCGAGTTAAGCCCGACGCTGTTCCAATGATTATTGCGAATTCAAAACATGCATCTGAGTCTAGACTCAGCGTTTTTGAAATGGCTGCTATACCTTGCACGCCCTGGCACGCGTTTTCAGCACTGCGCTCGCTGTACCGAAATGTCTTTCGTGCGGGTACGGTCATTACGAACTGTGGGCACTCAAACGATCCGTTGCCAATGAATCGTGCATAGTTAACTTCAACCGAATCCGGCTCGTCGATATCAACCAGAACAAAGCAGTATTTGCGTTCCTCTGGGATACCGGCAGGACTGCGCAGCTCCATTTCAAACAGGGGGCCAATATCATTGGAGTACGCTACAGTTTGATAAAGGCTGGGCACATCCCATGCAGCAAGCGATGTCGCGGCGAAATGGGGCCGGATTACGGGGATGATTTCGATAGTTCGCTTGTGATTGTTGTTTAGTATCTTGCACGAGATTACCGCTGCAGGATTGTTCAGGGCAACAAAAATCTCGGTGTCTACTGCAATGCCATATTTTTTGACGTGGTAGGACGCACTTGCGAGTGAGTACTCGCACAGAAACTCGTCAGGTTCGCTTGTAGCATCAATCCCAATTACAGGATTCCAGAAGTTGGTGAATGCTTTGCCATCCTCTGTGCGTATCCATATAAGAAGGGAAGGATATCTTTGATATCGCTCTCGACGAACAAATACTGTGCCGTGCGGAGGTTGAAACTGGACGTAGTCTGGTCCGTGTTGGTCGACTTTCACGAGGATTTCCTGCGTGGCGTAAATGTAGCCCCAAGGTTCCTCTAGGTGATAACGGCCGATACGGAACCCGCACTCCGATTCCGTGAAGCTGCCTAGCCCGCAGAGGTCGATATCCGTGAGTCTCACATCCTCTTGTTATACCTGTCCGCATTCTATCCCTGCCCGGGGTGACGTGAAGCAACCGACGTGGTATAATATTCGTGCGCATGCCTTAATCGCATACTGTGCGCAGTGCACGTTGCGAACTCCTAGATGGTGAGAGTAAATGTCAGAAGCAACCCAGACAGCCAGTGCGTCTACATTGATCCGCAATCCATATGAACCGCAACTCGCAACAATAGCGAAGATAATAGACGAAACATGGGACACCAAGACGTTTCGTGCGGTATTCAATGACGAGGATCTCAGGGAGAACTTCACCTACGAACCGGGCCAGTTTCAAATCGTTAGTGTTTTCGGTGTGGGCGAAGCAACATTTTGTCTAACTTCAACCCCAACTCGCAAAGGCTACGTGGAGTTCTCTGTTAAGCGTGTGGGCAGCGTTACAACCGCACTGCACGAGATGTACGAGGGCCAGATTGTGGGTATTCGAGCTCCATTGGGGAACCACTTTCCTTACGAACAGTGGAAAGGCAAGAATCTGGTCTTCGCAGGTGGCGGAATAGGCATGGCCCCTATGAGATCGCTTCTCAACTTTTGTTTAGACAATCGCTCCGATTATGGAGATATCATCGTCATATATGGTGCTCGCACCCCAGGGGATTTATGCTACAAGTATGAGTTCGACGAGTGGCGACAGAAAGCGAATCTCTACTTGACCGTGGATCAAGCTGACAACGATTGGAAAGACCATGTCGGGCATGTTCCAGGTTATCTCAAAGAGCTGGCACCCAGTGCGGAGAACGCTATTGCCATAACCTGTGGGCCGCCCATAATGATCAAGTATATCCTGCCAGAATTTGCGAATCTTGGCTTTTCAGACGAGCAGATTTACACTACGCTCGAGATGAAAATGAAGTGCGGTATCGGCAAGTGCGGCCGATGCAACATAGGTAGCAAGTTGGTTTGTGTGGACGGCCCTGTCTTTAGTAATGCGCAACTGAAAGAACTGCCGCCTGAGTTCTGAAGCGCCCGATCCGCTGGGACAGCCTTTCGCACCCAGGCTGTTACTTTGTCAGAAGGTATTCGCGCAGGATTTACTGCGTCTTAGTTCATTGCAATCAACAAGACAAAGGGGCAGCTGCATTTTGTGCCCTTGTAACTCGGAGTAGGCGCATGAGTAACATTGAACTTGACCGCCGTGATTTCCTCAAAGGAGCTGTAGCAGGAACCGTGTTGTTGTTGACTGCAGATGCCCTGCAAGCAGCTGATTCTGGAAAGACAGAGCAAAAGCCGATTCCTGGCCCGCCCGTGGCAATAGCCGTAGTAGGTCTAGGTGCATGGGGAAGGCAGCTCGTGACTACGCTAAGCAAGATGCCGTCCGCTAAAATAGCTGGTTTATGCGATATTTACCAGCCATACCTGGAGCGCGCCCAGAAGTCGGCGCCGGATGCTCTAGCCTCGACGGACTACCGTAAACTTCTCGATTCCAAGGAGATTGAAGCCGTTATTGTTGCAACACCGTCGCATCTGCATAAACAGATAGTGCTCGACGCAATTTCTGCAGGGAAACACGTCTACTGCGAGGCGCCAATCGCAGTTACGATGGAAGAAGCTCGGGAAATAGCACTGGCCGGTAAGAACTCCAACGGTGTATTCCAGGTGGGACTTCAAGGCCGTTCAAATTTGTTGTACAAACACGTTGAAAAGTTCGTGGTTAGTGGTTGCCTTGGCAAACCGGCACAGGCATATGCGCAGTCCAACAAGAGGCAGCAGGGTAGGCGGATGGCACCTGACCCTAATCGTGAGAAGGAACTCAATTGGCGACTTTACCGCACAACCTCTGCCGGTCTGGTTGGAGAGCAAGGAATCCACGCAATAGATCTGGCGAACTGGTACCTGCGTGCGCTTCCCGTGTCAGTTGTCGGATTTGGGGCTATCACCTGCTGGGACGATGGGCGTGATGTTCCGGATACTGTTCAGTGCGTTATTGAGTACCCTAATAACGTCCGCATGATTTATATGGCTACAACTGCAAGCTCGTTCAGTTCCGAATACTCGTTGTTCCAGGGCAGCCAGTCGAGTTTGCTGTTGAGGGAAAACAGGGGTTGGATGGTCAAAGAGGCAGACTCACCATTGTTAGGTTGGGAAGTGTATGCGCGTAAGGAAACTTGCTTCGATGAAACCGGCATTTGCATGATTGCGGATGCAACCAAGATCCTTGCAGAAGGTAAGGAGCCGGGGAAGGAAGGAAGCGTTGCGCCAGAGAAAGAGCCCGTGTACTGTGCCTTGGAGAATTTTGCTCGCAGCGTGCGCGAAAACTCGCAGCCTGTGTGTGGAGCTGTCGAAGGCTACCAGGCTACCGTATCAGCAATAAAGGCGAATGAGGCAATTCTGAATGGTGCTAAGGTAACATTCGAGAAGGATTGGTTCGTTGTCTAAGACTGATCGCGACAGCAGTCGATCAGCTTCGCTTGGAACTCAAGTACCGCAAAACAACCAATGCATAACATGATATAGCAAAGGGGAGGACGAATTGAAACAGGAACGTGATGACAAGAGTATGTCTCGTAGAGAGTTCATCAAAAAGGCCGGAACTACCGCAGCTGGTGTTGTTGCCAGCAGTATGGTCGGTAGTAAGTTGTTTGCGCAAGGCGCTCCTGCACCAGGTCAGGTGCTAGGTGCAAACGACAGGATCAACATAGGCTTTATTGGCGTTGGCGGAATGGGTTCCGGCCACGTGAGTATGGTCAAGAGCCTTTCGCAGGAACAGAACGTGCGCATAGTTGCCGTATGCGACGTGTGGGAGAAACGGCGCCGCGAAAACCAAGCCCGAGCGGAGCTCAGAGATGATCAGGTATACAGTGACTATCGGAAGCTCTTAGAGAACAAGGATATTGACCTGGTCGTGATCGCTACTCCTGATCATTGGCATGCTCCCATTGCCATAGCTGCAATGGAAGCAGGCAAACACGTGTATGTTGAGAAACCCATGTGCCGATATATGGACGAGGCCTTGAAGATGTACGAGACAGCCAAGAGAACAAAGCGTCTAGTCCAGGTGGGTTCACAGGGCTGCACTGATGCTAAATGGCACAAGGCAGGCGAACTGGTGCGCGCAGGCAAGATCGGCACCCTCCTTTCGGCGCAGGGCAGTTATCGTAGAAACAATCCGAACGGTGAGTGGAATTATCCTATCGACCCCGATCTAACCGAACAGACTTGCGACTGGAAAATGTGGCTCGGAAACGCTCCTAAGCGGCCGTTCAGTCCGGAGCGCTTCTTCCGTTGGAGAAAGTACTGGGATTACGGCACAGGCATTATTGGCGATCTTTGGCCCCACCGTCTACACCCATTGATGATCGCGATGAGTATTACCGACTTTCCCTACCGTGTGGCTTGTGTGGGTAAAGACATTTGCCATACGGATCAGGGACATGGGGAACCTAGAGATGTGGCGGACGAGACACAGATGCTCGCGGAGTTTCCGAGCGGAGCAATAATATATCTAGCTGGCTCCACTGTTAATGAGCTCGGGCTGGAGGACCTGATTCGCGGTAACAAAGCAACTATGTTCTTCGGGGGCGGCAAAATACAAATTAGACCTGAGCGACCATACGCAGATGAAATTGAACCTGAGGATGTTACGTATGAGGGTCCCGGTGAGGATCAGCGCGAACACCACAAGAACCTTTGGTACTGCATTCGCAACAACAAGGAGCCAAACTGCAACATAGATCTTGGTTTGCGGGTACAGACAATTGTGTGCATGGCGGAGATTTCCTACCGCAAGAACAAAATGGCTGTCTGGGATCCGGTCAAGAAAGAGATAGTGTAGGTTCTGCTTGAGAATCTGCTGAGGGTGTAGTTGCTATCAGTGTCTCGTGTCGTCCAGAGACACTGATAGCGCTTATTAGAGGCTGTTATGAATAATCTCCCGGAACTTTGTTAATTGTTTTCTGGAAACGCGGTTAAACTCTCCACAATCGCTATGGCCTGCCGCTTCGAGCTCATACTCGAGGGCGACGACCCTGTTCGTCTCCGTTCAGCAGGCGAAGAAGCACTGACTGAGATTGAAAGGCTTGATGCGGAGCTTAGCCGGTTCAAACCGAGTAGTAATGTGAGTTGGATTAACGCTGGTGCAGCCAAAACTCCGGTGAAAGTGGATCCACAGTTATTCGAATTGCTTCAATTGGCCTGCGGTCTGTCGTATTGGACCGACCATGCGTTCGACATCACTATCGGTTCTCTAATGAGGCTATGGGGGTTCGGACAAGCTGAGTGCCGAGTGCCTACGGTAGCCGAAGTCGAGGAAGTCCGCAAGTTTGTTGGTGTTGAGCACATCTTGTTGGATAGTGAATCTTGCACTGTGCAATTTGACTTGCCGGGTGTGGAGATCGATCTCGGCGCAATCGGAAAGGGCTACGCGGTTGACCAGGCGGTCGAAGTGCTGCGATCAGCGGTGATCAATCGTGCTTTGCTGCACGGCGGAACGAGCACGGTATTTGCTTTAGGTGAGTGGAGAGTTGGCTTAGGCGATAGAAGTATTGCGAATGCGAATGGCAACGTCCACAAATCTATTGTCCTTCGCGATTCGGCTCTTTCAGTGTCTGCGGTCTACGGCAGGTCATTCGAATCGCACGGCCATTGCTATGGTCACGTTATTGATCCAAGAACTGGAGTGCCTGTTAATCGTAACAGTCTTGCTGCAGTTTGGGGACCGTCGGCAACTTACTGTGACGCGCTTTCGACTGCTCTCTTGGTACTTGGAAGCGAGTGGCTGTCGGAAATGACCTCCAGATTTCCTAGTTATAACGGAATGGTTATTCGTACTGGGTAAAATAGCTATTGACGGAAGTAAATTCGTACAATAATCTACAAACAAGGAACGAATCACAGTCGACCTAGGTCGGGTGGTATTAAAAATGAAGCGAACTAGATGGAGTGGGTTCACGCTTATTGAACTCTTGGTTGTGATTGCTGTAATTGCAATATTGGCGGCCATTCTGTTTCCGATATTTGCCACAGCCAAGTCGGCGGCGAACAGGGCGACATGCACTTCCAATATTGGGCAGTTGAGTAAGGCGATGCTGGCATACGCGGCCGACTACCAGGGTCGGATCCCAGACTGGGTGTCAGTTACAGACGGCAAGATATGGGATCAGGCGATCTACAAATGGGTGAAGAACACTAAGATATTTACTTGCCCGGTCAACCGTCTGGACAGCACCGGCAAGCCTTGGCCCAGTAATGTCATAGTTCGCTCCTACTGTCTGCCCAAGAATGTGGCGAGGCAGATTGTTGAGCAAGCACCTAAACCGTCCGCGACTGTGCTGCTTTTCGAAAAGGGTTCGCAGCCGCTGTTTACGTACGCAGATTCCACCGGAGAGTGGTTTGACCAAACCTTCGGCTACTCACGCGACCCATCGCACAAGTTCTGGCACGCAAATGGAAAAAACTTCGCCTTCTGTGACGGGCACGCTGCGTACTTCAAGTATCCAAACGGTCCTTTCAGCTACAATTTTCCAAACTTCATCGTGTGGTCGACTCCTGCCTACCCAAACAATCCCGGCGGCAAGGGTTACTGTGGTTATGCTGATACAACTGGTGCAGGAGAACCGTCAGGTTGCAAGCGTCTTGGAGGCGCCAATTTGCCGAGATAGTTTTCGACCTGTTTCTTCGAATCCTTCGTTGCAAGGGGGTCAAGGATTCGAGATCAAGGCGACTGAGCGGCGGTATATTCCTTTACCTTTACCAGCAATCCCAATAGTATTGCGGACACAAACGACGTAGCGGCTCCATAGTAGAAAGGTGCAGGCGGCCCGAAGTGTTTCCACAATAAACCTGCTATTACGCTAGCCGGCAATAGTGCCAGCCCAGTGAACGTAAAGTACGCTCCCACTGCGGTTCCGCGCAGATGGGCAGGCGCAAGATCAATCGCGAGCGCCCTCAACATGCCTTCTGCCAAGCCATAGTAGACGCCGTACAACAAGAACCATGCCCATACGTCGAGATACGAGTCCGCCCTTGCCATACCTAGGTATACCAGGCCAAACACAAGCCATCCAGTAATTACCACAGGCTTTCGGCCTATTTTGTCCGAGATAACACCGCTCCGAAGAGCAACAAGTGCGGACAAAGCGTTGAATGCAGCATACACCCACAAGAAAGAAACCATTCCCATCTTGATGGGCGCACTCGTTGCTCGAAGAACAAGGAACGCGTCACTCGAGTTTCCAATCGAGAAAAGCGTGACCACAACCAGGAATAACCGGAATTGCCGATCAAGCGCTCCGATTCGCACCTGGGGTTTACTAGAATCGGATCTGGACCTCTGTTTTTCGGGTACAAAAACAACAAGCACTAACCAACTCAATATCGCTGGCACTGCTGCGCAAAGGAAAATCAAGTTATATACGGCCCTGTGTTCCGGGCCCGGTTCCACCAGAAACCTCTGCCCAAAAAATACCAGGATGAGGACTACGACAACAATTGGCCCCAGCATCGCGCCTGTTGTGTCCATAGCTCTGTGCAGTCCGAATGCTCTCCCGCGCTCAGAGTTAGCCGTAGAGTCTGCAATCAACACGTCTCGAGGTGCGCTGCGGATGCCCTTACCGAATCGGTCCGCAAAGCGTATTGCCAGCACGTGTTCCCAAGAGCTTGCAACTACGAAGAACGGTTTCGACAAAGCGGACAATCCGTAGCCGACAACCGTGAGAAGCTTTGGTCTGCCGAACTTATCAGCAGCGTATCCGGCCCATACGCGCAGCAGGGCGGCGGTACTTTCAGCGATTCCTTCAATGAGTCCTATGACAGGAGTGGATGCCCCGATCGCGAACTTGAGAAACTGAGGCACAATCGGCACTAGCATTTCGCTTGAGATGTCTTGAAGTAGACTTACGATACCAAGTGTAAAAACCGTCTTGCTGACACCCGCAATCTTGCGTTCCTGTGGCATTCAGGAAACCTCCGAAATAAGCTTCTTGGCTTGAGCTCTTTGTTCGTTTGTTCCAATCAGGATGAGTTGATCGCCCTCACTCAAAATCCACTCTGGAGCCAGATTCAAAAACAGTTGCCCGCCTCGCTTTGCAGCAAACACAGTAGCGCCAGTTTGTCGCCAAATGTCAATCTCACCGAGAGTCTTTCCTATCAAACGGGATTTCGACGGCACATCAATCTGTTCCAATCTAGTCTCAGTTTGGTTGAGCTGGATGAGAGCGTCAATCAGCTCGGCGGTCTCGGGTTGAGTGATTGCGGCTGCCATAAGTCGGCCACCTAGAATGTAAGGCGACATTACACGGTTCGCACCTGCTCTCAACAACTTGGATTCGTTCTCAACTAGGATTGATCTGGCAACTATAAACAAATCCGGATTTAGCACACGGGCAGTAAGCACAATAAAGACGTTGGCCTCATCCGTCGGTGCTACTGATACCAAACCTTTAGCCCTTTTGATTCCCGCACGCATAAGGACTTCATCCTCGCTGGCACGTCCGACTATGTGGGGCAAGCCATAATCTTTTAGCTTTGGCAGTTGCTCAGGGTTAGATTCGACTACAACGAAAGGTACTCCCGCGCTTTGCAAATCGCGTGCTATTTGCTGCCCCATTCTGCCGTAGCCACAAACGATGTAGTGATCGGAAAGTTGGTCGATCAGCCTGTCCATCTTCTTTCTCGCTATTTCCTCATCCCTAATGCTTAGCAGATCAACAGCCTCCTTCGATGCGTCCTCGAACGGAGAAAATACCAAATCCGCTCCAAACCCATAAAGTAGCTGAACTTCCGAACTGTCTGCTGCTGTAAGTGCTAGGTTACCTGAGTATCCTGTGTGCTCTAATCCGCTGCGCAAAGCGCGGGCTGTATTCACATTTCTCACAGTACAGACCACCCAACTGGCCTTCGAAACAGGCAGAGTATTGAGAAACTCTGGGTCTTCGGCATCACCAAATACAACTGCGTAGCCCTGGGAGCACGCTAATTTGACTGCCTGAGGATCGAAATCGACCCCCAGTATTCTCTTGCCCCTTGCAGCAAGCTCTCGCACCATAACGCTGCCGTAGCGTCCCACACCAAATACTATTATTTCCGGCTCGGATGGTGCTTCGCCGGTTTTAGTTATCGCGATCTCAGCTTGAGGCACATTTCTCTCGAACAAGCTCAACGGTTTTGAGATTTTACCGTACAAGCTGTGTGCATTTAGAATCATAAATGTAGAAAGCCAGATTGTCGCAAGTCCAACTAACGTGACAATGCCAACTGTTTCGCTCCTAACGTGACCTAACTCAGAACCCATTGCAATGAGTATTAGCGAGAACTCACTGATTTGACCGAGGGCTGTACCACTCAGGAAACCTGTGCGCTTGCGGTAGCCCAACAGTCCTGTAAGAGTTAAGACTATCAACGGCTTGCCCACAAGCGCGAAAATGGACAAAGGAACGGCCGAGTAGATTTTCGGTCCTATAGCGGTGACATCCATTCTGGTGCCGACTTCGACAAAAAAGAACAACAGGAGGAAATCGCGTAATGTTATAAGACGTCCAACGAGAAAGTCTCGATACGGAGTCGAAGCGAGAAACACACCCGCCAAGAAGGCTCCTACTTCGCCGCTGAAGCCCAGAACCTCCGATGCCCCATAAAGAGATAGTGCCCAGACCAACGCAACCAGTACAAGTAGTTCAGATTCGCGTGCTGCGGGCGGTAGCAAACGCGGAAATACAAGATAACTGAAAAACCCGGCGCCAATCATTAGCGCGACGCCTTTCCCAAGAACTGCGAAAATATAAACCAGCTGGCTTCCTGCTTGCTTTCCGCCAAGGGCAGAAAGAACCATCATTACCAAGATCACTACCACATCTTGAACTATCAGGACTCCTAGGGCTATTCGCCCGTGCAGAGAATCTATCTCTTTCGTATCAGAAAGCAATTTGACTACGACAACTGTGCTGGAAAAGGCGATGGAAAGGCTTATATATAGTGAAGCCAGCGGTTCAAATCCAATGACCTGGCATATGCCGTAAGCGCCCGCCGCAGTTAATACAATTTGTCCGATACCTGTGATCAGCGCCACGGGACCTAATGTGCGTACGAGTCGTAAGTCAAGACGTAAGCCTACAGCAAAAAGTAGAACCGCAAGACCTATCTGTGCTAAAACGTGGATCTGATCCTTGGAACGTACCAGGTCCAGCCCTACGGGTCCGAGGCAAACACCGGCCACAATTGCAGCGATGATCACTGGCTGCCGCAGCAAAACGGCTATGTAACCAACTGCAGCCGTAACAAAAAGTATTGTAACGAGCTCTGATAAAGGATCTTGTAGACTGAAATGCACCGGTTAGCCAACCAAAGTTTGCGACGCTGCAGGCATGATATCGAACCTGGCATACCTGAGCAACCCGTTTGTTTGAGATATTGAGCCGGATGCCTGCGAAGTCGCTGAAAGCGATCCTTTAAGCTCTAAATGATCCGTCGTAGTTTTTAATCCATTTGTGTATACTCTGACAATCAACATAAATAACTCGCGGTGTCAGGTGTGTTAGTGCTCTCGTAAGCGTGGTTGATCATACACTGACGAAAGTGCGCCATCCATCTTATACTACCTTAGGTAATGACCCCTGCGTTGGTCTATATTCACATCGAATGCCATCTCAGAGCTCTCATTCACAACCTGGCCTGGTAATGTGCGTCGCATCAATAGTGAGCATTTGCTCTCACGTGCTTCTTGCATTGACCATTTCTTGGGGAGCAGGTTATAATAATAGTTGCGGATAGGGTGTGCCGGGACAACAGATTCGCGGTTGTACCTAGTCGTGTCTTTAGACGTCACCTAGAAACATCTGGATCTACGAGGTAAGTTAGGCGGCTTATGATTTTCCCATATATGGATGTGCTCGAAAACTGGGGCAGCAAGTACGCTCTCACAATTCTGGCAGCTAAGAGAGCCAAGCAGATTAAGGAAGGGGCGTCTCCACTCATTCGTACTCAATCAAAGAATCCGCTAACCATCGCGCTGGAGGAGATTGCTCTAGGCAAAATAACTTGCGAAATCGCTGAGACCGACCTTGTACTACCGGAATCGATAGAACCTGACGTGTCCGCACTGCTGAGTGTTCCTATTGATACAAGCCTTGTTGAAGAGCACGAGGAAGAACACGAAGAAAAGGTTGCTAGCGTCGGTTTGCTGGATGAAGAAGAGTTGGAAACCGAGGAAGACCTAGAGGAAGATGTGGGTGAGACGTTTGAAGAAGAACTAGCCGGCGCAGGTATCCACGAGGAAGACGAAGACCTGAACGTGGGCGGAATCGACGATGATAATGATGGATTGCCAGTAGGTGGCATCCACGATGAAGATGAGCACCTGACCGTAGGCGCATTTCACGACGACGATGAAGTCCTCGACCATCCGGTCCTCGGAACGACCTTTACGGAAGATGAACACGACGAAGACGATGAGTTGGTGGAGCCATCGGCGACTGGCAGTGCGTTAGCAGAAGGCGGTTTGGACGAAGAATTGGAAGACAGTGGAAGCATCGATCTTCTTAGGCCGAAAAAGTCGAGACGAAAGTCAAAGTCTAAGTCGAACAAATCCAACAATGATTCAGAAATTGATATGGGCGGCATGCTCGAAGACATCGATCCAGCGGAACCTGAGGAATATTCCCAGTAAAGAGTATGCAATCATAATTGACTAAATGCAGAGTGCAGTCGTGGTGCTGCATTCTGCATTTGTCTTTTGCGGTGAAGATGACCGAGAAACGTGATTATTACGAAACGTTGGGCGTGTCGAGGAACGCGTCCCAGGATGAGATAAAAAGGGCTTACAGACGGTTGGCTCGGCAGTATCATCCGGACGTCAACAAGCACAATCCGGACGCTGAGGCTCGTTTCAAGGAGATAAACGAGGCTTACCAAGTTCTTTCCGATCCGGAGAAAAGGGAGATATACGACCGCTACGGCCACCGGGGTCTAGACCAGAACTACGCCGGCGGATATGGAGGCATTGAAGACTTTGCGGACTTTGGTTTTACGGATATCTTCGATATGTTCTTCGGCACAGGAACGCGCACTACAACTCGGCGTTCCAGACCTAGGGCGGAACCGGGAGGCGATGTCAGGTGCGAGATCGAGATCACGCTAGAAGAAGCGGCGCGTGGGGCACGTCGTGAGGTCACATTCGAGAGAATGGAGCTGTGTCCCACTTGTGCTGGAACAGGTACTCAAGCAGGATCGCGTCCTGAAGTGTGCGGGTTGTGCGGCGGCTCTGGGCAGGTGCGACAGCAACAACACAGTTTCTTTGGCACACAAATCAGAATATCTACTTGTCCAAGATGCCACGGCGAGGGGCGCGTGATAGGCTCTCCTTGTCAACAGTGTCGAGGACACGGTAGGGTTCGGGGCAGAGTTACTAGGACAGTCGATATTCCAGCAGGTGTCGATTCCGGGATGCAAGTTCGCATACCTGGGGAGGGTGATGCCGGCCTGCGGGGAGGGCCGCGCGGCGACCTATTGTTGGCTATTCAAGTTCAGCCTCACAAAGTATTTGAGCGCAGGGGCAACGACCTGTGGTGTCGGCTGACAATCAGCTTTCCCCTCGCGGCCCTTGGTGGGCATTTGGAAGTTCCTACTCTTGACGGTAGTGAGACACTGTACGTTGCTCCGGGCACCCAGTCGGGTGAGGTGTACTCCTTACGGGGCAAAGGTATGCCGGATCCGGCCGGAGGAACGCATGGCGATTTGAATGTTCTTATCCATGTTCAGACCCCTACTCATCTTACGGAAGAACAAAAAGATCTGCTGCGCAAGTTTGCTAGACTTCGGGGTGAAGATATAAAAGCCGAAGAGGACAAAAAGAGTTTCTTCGAACGAGTTAGGGATGCTCTCGATGGCCTATGAGATGGGCAGAAGTTCAAGTTCAAGCTGACGACTGTTCTGAGGACGCCGTTTCCAATATCTTCATTGAGGAGGGGTGCCTAGGAACGGTGTCGATTTTGAATAAGGGTGTCCGAACTGTATGCGGCTACCTGCCGGTCGACGACCTCATAGAATTACGGCTCGAATTGGTTCAAGAGCGAATTCGCAGGCTTCCAGACATGGGACTTACCCTGCCATCAACTGAGCTCAAGATCAATTGGGTCGAAGACCAAGACTGGGAAACTGCATATCGCGCCTTCTTTAAACCTGTAAGAGTGGGCAAGATTGTGGTGTCTCCTTCTTGGGAAGAATGCGATATAAGAGATCGCGATGTTCTGCTTCGAATAGATCCGGGGATGGCGTTCGGTACCGGCTGTCATGAATCCACCAGGCTGTGCTTGCAGGCGCTGCAGGACTTTATCAGAGGAGGCGAGACGGTTTTAGATGTAGGCACAGGTTCAGGGATACTTGCAGTGGCAGCCGCGAAATTGGGTGCAAAGCAAGTAGTCGCAATTGACGTAGATCCTGTTGCATTCCGCGTAGCCACTGAAAACGTAGCCCGGAACGGTGTTTCCGGCGCAGTCGCAGTCTTGCTCGGAGATTCGCCCAGGATCTGGTCTGGGAATGCGGATATTATAGTGTGTAACATCGTCCCGGACGTTATAATTTCGATGGCTCCAGACCTGGCTGCTAAGGTCAGCCCAGGAGGCGTTATTATAACGTCGGGCATTGTGCAAGAGCGCACGGTTGATGTCACAAATGCGCTGGAATCCGTGGGTTTGCTGACATCAGAAGTGCGAGAAGAGAACACCTGGGTTGCAGTGGTGAGCCGGCCAAGTATTGGTGGAGGTTCGGCTTGGGGAATCACAGAAGGTTTTTCATAGAGAGGGCTTATAAAGAGGGTGAAATTGTAAATATTGCCGGCGATCTGGTGACCCAAATCCGCCGGGTCTTACGTCTAAATAAAGGGGATTGGGTATGCCTTCTCGATGGACGCGGAACAGAGTATGATGCTCAAATCGTATCCTGTTCGGGCGGTGTTGTTAGAGCGAGGATTGCAGCATCTCGGGAGTGCAATACTGAGCCTGCATTAGAGCTTACGGTTGCCGTGTCACTTGCCAAAGCTGATAAGATTGAAACGATAGTTCAGAAATGTACTGAGCTGGGGACTTCCAAGTTTGCAGTTTTTGTCTCTCAGCATTCTGTGCCGAAACTTAACGATGCGAAAATCGCCAATCGGCTGGCAAGATGGCGGCGGATTGCCACGGAAGCTGCCGAGCAGTCGGGAAGGGGCCTGGTTCCCCAAGTAGAAGGAATACTTGAGTTTAAAGAGTTGGTATCCACCGTACCGCAATACGGTATGCCACTGTTGGCGTGGGAGGGTAGCAACGCCGAACCGCTCCGTCAGGTGATTAGGAAACACTCGAAAGTTGATTCGGCGATGGTAATCATTGGTCCCGAAGGGGGCTTCACACAAGATGAGGTCATGTTTGCCACGGAGGCAGGGGCGATCCCGGTATCATTAGGTAAGAGAACCCTGAGATGCGAAACGGCTGCCGTAGCAGCGTGTGCGATTTTGATGAACGAGTATGGCGATACAGCGTAAAGAACGAAATTTGGGTGCTAAACAACTAAGGGTAACGGACGATCTCGAACAACTACTGGCTGTTCTTCCAGTACACATAAGGCAGAAACTTGAAGAACAGGAAGACGTCGAGGATTTGCTGGAGATAGTGCTTGACCTCGGTCGAGAACCGGAAGCGCGTTTTCCATTGCGTGTGCTGCAGCTTTCGGAATCTCCTGTGACGGCTGAGGACATCGACTACCTCGTCGAGCGCGTCGGGTCATTTGGCAAGGACAACCGTGCCGGTATAGAACGAACGCTTCACCGCATTTCGGCAATCCGCAACAGGCAGGGCCGAATAGTAGGTTTGACTTGCCGCATCGGTCGGGCTGTCTACGGGACGATCGACATCATTCGAGACGTGGTCGAAAGCGGGAAGAGCATTCTGCTTCTTGGTAGACCTGGCGTTGGCAAGACCACCAAGCTCCGTGAGATAGCGCGCGTGCTGGCGGACGAGTTTAAGAAGCGAGTGGTTATCGTTGATACCTCTAACGAGATCGCCGGAGATGGTGACATTCCGCATCCTGCCATTGGACACGCGCGCCGAATGCAAGTTGCCACTCCGGATCAACAGCACGCGGTAATGATCGAAGCGGTCGAAAACCACATGCCCGAGGTCATCGTGATTGACGAAATCGGCACCGAGGCAGATGCGTTTGCCGCGCGTACAATAGCTGAGAGAGGAGTTCAGCTCATCGCAACTGCGCACGGAAATTCACTCGACAACTTATTGATGAACCCGACCCTATGTGATCTTGTCGGAGGCATACAGGCTGTTACGCTTTCGGACGAAGAAGCGAAGCGGCGCGGAACGCAGAAAACCGTTCTTGAGCGCAAGGCTCCGCCGACCTTTGACATCCTGATAGAGATAATGGAGATGGACAAACTGGCCATCCATCATGACGTAGCCAGCGTGGTGGACAAGATGCTCCGGGGTGTTCCTCCTAGGCCTGAAATTAGGGTTCGGAATCCCGAGGGCGAGGTAGAGGTTGTTCAGGCAAGCGATATTGACAAGCCTGCAGCCGCGGCGAAGTTCGAACATTCGCATCAGGTTGTAGCCACAAAGCCGCTGCCTGAAATTGTAAAGGTTTATCCTTATGGCATCAGCAGAAACAGACTGGAGCGGGCGATTAGAGAGCTCAGAGTGCCTGCCTACATCACCAAGGAAATGAAGGAAGCCGATGCCGTTCTAACCTTGAAAGCCCACGAGCGCAAACCGACTCCTGTGTTGCAAGATGCCGGTAGGCGCAACGTGCCGATATATACCGTGAAAAGTAACACGTATGCTCAGATTGCCGGTGCCGTGCGCGAACTTTTCCAAATGGGGCCGTTGAACGAGGAGGAGGCTGCTATTCAGGACGCTGAGGAAGCAATAGCCAGACTCCTCGAAACAGGCGAACCTCAAGAGATGATGCCTCAATCAAGCTTCCTCAGAAGAGTTCAGCATCAATTGGTGGAGAAATACAATCTTGCATCAGAATCAGTCGGTACTGAGCCATACCGGCGGGTGCGAGTTTATAAACCAGAGTGAAAGCCGTGCAACTTGCCGATGAGCTGGGCAGTTTTTTCGTTACCATAGAGGGTGTCGAAGGTGCTGGTAAAAGCACGCTTGCCCGACTTCTCGGCGAGAAGCTCAAGCATGACGGTGTTCAAGTAGTTGTTACGGCCGAACCCGGCGGCGATCCTGTTGGTGAACAGATTCGCCAGCTCCTGCTAAACTCATCAAATACCTTGACGCGTAAAGCAGAGCTACTTCTATTTGAAGCTGCGCGCGCTCAGCATGTTGAGCGAGTTATCAAGCCTGCTCTTGCGAATGGTGCCGTTGTGATATGCGATCGGTTTACCGATTCGTCCTTGGCGTATCAGGGTTGGGGGAGAGGCATCAACATTAGTGAAGTGAGAATGTTGAACGACTATGCAACCGGAGGACTGCGACCGCATCTAACCATTCTGCTTGACCTGCCGCCGGAAAGGGGCTTAGTTCGCACGCGCTCAACTGACAGGTTTTCGAGAGAGTGTATTGAGTTTCACCGTGCTGTAAGAGAAGGCTACCTCTCGATTGCGCGAGAGGAACCGGAGAGGTTTCTCGTAGTAAACGCTGATCAACCTATTGAAGTAGTTGCCGCGGCTGCTCTTGACGCGATAAACTCTTGCCGCCTTGGAAAAGAAAGCGGCTAGCCAATGAAGGAGTGGGTGGGATGAAGCTTATAATAGCGATAATCCACGAACGTGATAAGCACAAAGTCAGCGATGCCCTTTTGCAGGCGGGGCACAAGTTCACGAACATCGCTACCACAGGCGGGTTCCTCCGCGATGGAAACTGTACTCTTCTGATAGGTGCGGACGACGACAAGGTCGACGAGATAATCTCAATCTTCGACAGTTGCTGCCACACGAGGGAACAGTTTGTGAGTCAACCTCCTATTGACACTCTAGCCTCCGGCGGGATGGTTATTAATCCTGTAAAGGTAATGGTAGGTGGGGCGATAATCTTTGTGGTGAACATCGAGCGCTATGAACGTTTGTAGCTATTACAAGTTTGTTTCAGCAAGCCGTAAACCACCACGAGCGGCAATCACCAGAAGTATCACGGAATTCTATTTCATTCCAACTTAGCGCATTCTGTTATACTTGTTTGGTTGCCCGATTGAATCGATCAACATAGTGTTCATTTGCTCCGCTTAGCCTACACTTTCCTTCGGTGCTTCCAATATCGAAGCCGGTTTTTCCACATCCAAGCTAGTGCTATCTCGTGACGATGCCAAAGTCGCCAGCGTTCGCTCCGCGCGTCTTTCCAGAACCACTTAAAACGGTTCCGATAACCTTTCATTTGATTCGTCGACTTCGGTACTTTACGGCTTTACTCCTCTAAACTTCCAGTACATCCTAGCCTCGTCTGGTTTGCACGAGAATATCGAGAAAAGCGAAGCATTTTGCGCGATTACTCGGACTCTAATAGGCCGGTCAATAGGAATACTCTGCCTGTCCGGAGCCCATGTTACAGGCATGCATGTTCCGTCTACACTAATCGGCACCGAGTCCCCAGCTGAGTAGCCGGGTATTAGTTCGCCGACAGCATCCAGAACCTCGATCCTCAGCCAACCATCTTTGCCGGTGCGCGCATTTACAAATAGATAGGGTGCTTCGGCAGTGAATGATACTGTAAGTAGTTCAGCAGGTTGTTCGCCGGCTATCAGAGCGATAAAACCGTCCGGTCTTAGGCTGGCCATTCCTAGACCGGCGGTTTGTGGAACTAATTCCCACCGAGTTTGATGGAAAGCGGTCGTGCCCACATAGTAGTATCGGATTTCGTCTTCCAGAAAAATGGGTGCAGAAGCGCATTGTAGGTTGCCTTGTTCCCATGAACCAGGTTCGCCGTGGGGTATGAACGGTGTCCCTTGCGCAGCGCGGTGCCAGCAATAACCCTGGCGCGCGTAGGTTAGTTCTGCTTCTTGGTATCCCAGCATTTTCCCTGGTCCCATATCACTGGGTTCAGTGTGATAAACCCACAAAGTGCCGATTTCGTAACTACCGTAGCTTGTTGCGCCCATGCCATAGAATTGAATTTGAGGTGAATCATCGGAATCTGGCTCCATTATCATGCGGGGTTCGCCGCTCCAGTACAGAAAATCCCAGGATTCGCTTCTGAATACTCGTCTGCCGTATCCAGACAATCTGTGATGAGCAGCGAATCGACCGTCAGGAGCCCGGTAGAGAGCCATTGGACAGTCTGGATCGGTTGATATCACCGGGTACTTGCGTACTGGAGTCCAATGAATGCCGTCGCTACTCCGGAATGCGCATATTGCTTTTGATGGTGCTGCGCCGCACATCAGTTTGTATTTCCAATCCTCACGGGGATCTGCGTCGTCGTATATGACGGCTGGACCATGGGGATCGGCTGTGAACACTATATTAGTTTTACAGCCTTCGTATTCGTAAATGTCCAGTTCCGGCCGGCGCCACTCTATACCGTCTTCACTCTCAGCGTAAGCCATTAGCATCGTGAAGGGCTTGTGGACTACGCTGTACCACAGCTGAAACGGTTTGCCGGGCGCTTTTATGGCACTTCCATATAGCTGCATGTTGCCATTTTCCCACGGCTTGTCGGCTACAAAAAGCGGATTTCCTTCATACTTGACAGGTTTTTGGATTTCCCTACGGAATCCGTTCACCGTTTCCAGTTCGGAATAATCGAAGAATAGGAACTTGATCATGTTCTGGAGACTCCCTGTGCAAACACTTCAGGATGAATCGCGTGCCACCTATCAACTATCCACTGTGCCACTTGTCCGAGTTCGTGTGAGGCGTGTCTTTGGCTTATTTTTTGCAGCCGGGAGAGCGCCTCGGTGTATGTTGCCAATACCTGAGAGCGCTTTTCACCCGAGTATTGGTAATCGAAATCCTCCGGATGGGCAAGTGCGCTGCGCCTACCGAAATGCTGGAACGATTCTTGCAATACGGAGCATAGATACAGAAGGTCGTCAGCCGCTTCGATGTCCGAGTCTTCGAAGAAATACGCTGCCACAGCGCCTCGAAACTCCTGTTCAGTTGCGTTAGGGTTGTGCGAATAGAACTTATAGCTAAATCGCAAGACACGTGGAACCAAATCTTCCATAGGAAAGTCGGCAGCCGTCCACGGCACATCAAAAGGTTCATAGGTCACAAGTCTGCCGTTCCAATCCTGGGTGTATCCGAACACTTCCATTGCAACAACGTATCCGTCCAAGCCGTAATCATGGGCTATCTTAGCGCCCCTGGCTGCCACGTCCAGCTTCTCGAACGATAATCCCTCCCAATATATTTTCCGGCATCTAGTTTCGAGTACCTCCGGTGTAATGTGCGCACTGTGAGGCGTAAAAAACAGCGTATAGTGCTCGTCTGGCGTGGCGACGCCCTGTTGGTAGTATATAGGGTAGATGATTACTGTTGCGTCGGCCTTTGTACTCCAAACTTCCTCAGATATCTGTTTAACGAATTGCCACTCGCGTTCAACGTATCGATCTACACAGTAAGGGCATTGGCAGTGGCCGTAGTCGGATGATTCTATGAACAATCCGTCTGCGTTGGGGTGAAACTCAAAAAACATTTCGCGCACATAGTTCAACATGAATTCGCGCGACTCCGGGTAGTTCGGACAAAGCCACATGCCTACGTCGTGAATACCACGTGTTTTGTGGACCGAGCCGTCTGCATTGCGTCCTGCAAAATCAAGATGAGCTGCTGCAAAGCTTGCTACTCCGTCGTAGGCGTATGGCGTGAAGCCCAGGACGGCTCGGATTCCTTTCTTGTGTGCGTAATCAATAAGCTCCGGGTAGAAGTTCTGTTCAATGTTGCGGTGTAGTCTGTTATACTGCCAAGTTTCCGGATACAGCCTCGAACGAAAACTTCCAGCAATCCAAAGTATGAGAAAGTTACAGCCATCCTCGTAGGAGCAGTCAACGTACCTGCACCATTCATCTAGGCCCCAAAACTGGTTTCTCGAAGGTATCACATAGTATCCGCGAATGCTAAATGACATGTCTAGTTCCTGTCTCCGGGATTGGTTGTCGGCTAAGCTCCACCGTAACAGTTGAACCAAGCTCGTTCTTCAAAAGGTTTCTTTTCTCGCTGCTGCCAGTGCTCTCCAGGTACGCCGACCGGCAATATGACTTGTACCCGCTTACCCAAGGGCACGTCCAGCAATTTCGCCACCTGTTCGGCTTTCCCACCGTGTAGTGCACCTTCCAACCACACGCTCGCGTATCCAAGTGCCGTTATCGCAAGTAGCATGTTCTCAACAGCTGCCGCACAGTCCTGCAGCGCAAACGACTTGCCGTGGACAACAGGTGACGGGTCCACAACGCACACTATCGCAGCTGGAGCCGAAATCGGCACTATTTCGCGCAGGCGTGCCATCACTTCCAGGTCATCCACGATGACAAAGCTTGTACTCTGGGCGTTTCTGGCAGACGGAGCTTGTATGCCTGCTTGCACAATCTTGCGCAGATCTTCGCGCGCCACCGGCTTGTCGAGAAATGGTCCACGGTAGCTGTGTCGTTTTGCAATTGCTTCGAAAAGTTCCATTGGGAACCTCCGCTGCAACACCTGTCCGCTACCATAAGCAAATGGCAGCTCAATAAGTTGCTTCCCAAACTAAGCTTCGCCGCAGGTGCACTAGCGTCCTGCACGCGACGACAGTTTAAGTAGGCAGGGTGAGGTGCTCTTGTACTGTCGACGATGTGTCGTTGGCTACTTAAGCCTCTTGCAGTTGAAGATACTTGTCCACAGGCACAGCGGCTTTTCAACATTGGGGAAGAACCGTGGCTTTTCCAGCCAACCCCACACACACCAGTATTGACCTGTCGCCGGAAATGTGTAACCTGATGCGGAGTCGTAGTAGTTGTAAAGATTGCGGATCAGGTACACCCGAGTCTTCATTGGTATATTGCTGCCGTCGTCCAATTCAAAACAGACGTTGTTTATCTTAGTCACTTTGCCAAAGATCATTGTCGGGTAATAGTTGAGGACTGGGTCTACTAGTCTCCACTCGTGCGAGCCTTGTTTAACATGAGTGCCCATGATTCGGTCATAGGTGGCTTCTTGGTTCGTGGCCACTTTGCGCAGCGGAAGGTCTGCGGGCGAAGGTTCGAAGTCGTAGGTGATGCGCTCGCCCCGATCCGTATCGTCACCATCGCCGTTTAGATCTATCCCTAGCGTGAAGAAATCCAAGTTTCCGCGCAGGCCCCAATAATAACCGGCCTAGTTCACAACATTCAGCTGATAATCGTTGTCTGGTCCGTAGATATGCGTTTGTCCTTTACGTGCACCAACAACAAAGTTGAGGCATTTACCTGTTGCGGTGCAGGTAGGAGATCCTGGGGGATCAGTGGTTTCGTCCCAGCCGGCACTCTTGTAGCCAACAGGCCACGGATCATTCGATGTGGACACCAGCTTCCAATCACCATAAACCGCGACCAATTCAGACCAGGAATCGAAAACCTGATCTAGGCTGGTCACACCATCTTCTGCTAATCCTCGATAGACATACCATCGCCGAGTCACTTGCACTTGCGGAGTTCCGTTGATGCAATCATACTACAGCCATCTGCGGTTCTGCCTACCGGAATTGTCTCCACTCACCTTGCTCGTACTCCACGGGCGGAACCAAAACTGCAATCGCTCGGAGCCGTCGGGGCTTTCGGCAGTTAATTCCAGGCAAATAGGCTGCCTCGGATAGATCCACCAAGCATTCCAGCTTTCCCAGTTGGAGGGATGGGTTGTGCGTGTCGGTATCTTGCTTTGGAAGCAGAAGTACTTCATTGTCTTGATTCGTTCAAGAGGGATGCCAGCAAGAGGCTGACCGCCAAATCTGTCCAATCCTAGCCAGGCTGTGGCAGGCGTTTCGGAGCTGCCCGGTCCGCCAGAGTAGTCGAGCTCTGCATAAAAAGATCCTTTGCCCAAGTGTATATTGTATTCCTCACCAACCAATGCCCGGTTTGCTTCCCACACTCCGGGACCGTAAGGCACAATACCTGCTTTTGCACCGCCGTTCGTCGCGATGCTCCAACCCAACGACCCCATGTTATCCGGAGTTACGGTGACCAACTCACCGTCGAGCGGCCATTCAACCGGATACTGAGTGAAAGAAGGTGTCGCGCCTGCAGTCGGGGTAAACGTAAACGTTATGGATAGCGTCTCACCCGGATCTATTTCAGTTCCGGAGTCGTCTGCAGGGTATACTAAGAAACCCTTCCTTTGGTAGAAGGTACTCCCTTGCTCGAAGAAGTACACTCGCCATTTTGGGGAAGGCGCAGATGTGTTATAGGCATCAACAGTTTTGTAGTTAACACTGTCAACGTTGGTACACTCGACATGCCAAGCAATCCATTGTTTGGCAGACGTGTTTGTGAAAGTGTTTGTGTAGGTATCCGCCTGGAGTCGAGGTGTACCCACAGCGAGAGCTAAGATTAAGATCATCACGCCGATCATACCGACACCAACCGCCCGTCCCATAGAAATCTCTCCTCTCCGGTGCAGATTTGCGTTTTGTTCCGACCTTTTCTTAATGTTTGTATAACACAGGGTTTGGCATGTGTCAAGGAGTTGCTACGAGCGTTGCCCTGCAGATCGATGCCGGGGTTTGAAACTGGGCGTGGTTTAATGACCACCTGGTCAATGCATTTCACGGCCGGTATTTTCCTGCCACCGTTACACGTTGGTAGTTCTTTAAGCATATAATATAGGGGTATCGAATCACGTACTTACGCAATATGTGGATAGGGCTACGCCCTGTAGGTTTTAATGGCAAAGGGAGTGACCGAGTGCACGCGCGTATTCTGAGGCCAATAGTTGCTGTTTCAGCTGTGATAGTTCATGACGGGCGCATACTGCTCGTCAATAGGGGCTCGGAGCCTAACAAGGGTCTTTGGTCGCTACCTGGAGGCGCAATAGAGCTTGGCGAGACAGCGCGCGATGCTCTGATAAGAGAAGTCAGAGAAGAGACTTGTTTAGATATTGAGCCTTTGCGGGTCGCGTATGTGCATGACGTTATTATGAAAACTGATCAGACCGTGCTGTGGCATTACGTAATAATCAGCTATTTCGCCGCGGTTGTTGGAGGCCACGCAAGGGCATCGTCCGACGCTGCAGCTGTGGAATGGGTTCCGCTTGAGAACGTCAAGAATCTAGAGACTACCGATAGCCTCGTGGAACAACTACGATCGGTAGGATTGAAGGTATAGCAAACAAGCGTCAGCTTCGAGCGACTTAATTATCAGCGAAAAACTGCCAACCGACAGAATTCTTCAGCGAAATACTTGCTGCAGTTCATTTGCTATTTCTGCGGGTTCGCAGAGGCGTTGCTGTTATCATGATCTTTCCACTCAATTGCGTCGGGACCTTCGCCGATTACTGGGAACGCCGACACTCTAAGCCTCGCGCAGCCCATCGGTATTAGTGTGACTTCTTCTATCGGCTCATCAGACCTTACCGGACCGGGTTGAACCTCACCAATCAGGCCATTTGGTTCTAATTTCCACTGAGGGATCTTCTTGGCTTTTGCTTTGATCATAATCGGAGCCATTTCCGGCGTAAACGGTTGGGTATGTCCTGGCTTTCGGATCGCGGCAACCTCAAACCACTTTTCCGGTTTCGCAGAGTCCAGAACCAAACCGTAGTTCCAGGGCGTTGTCGGAAAGACCTCATATGCGGGCCACTCATCGGTGCCACCGTATCGCTTCCATTCCTCTCCTATCTTAAGCGAGTATGCTAACGGTCCGCGGTGGACCGACACAGTATTTCGATTCTTCTCCCATCTCTTTATCCTAAGCTCCATTGAAAGAACTAGATTAATGGTCTCTTTTTCCGCCCACGTCCTGGTAATACAGATCCATCCATTCACAGGCTTTGGCACGGATATGTTCTTCCCGTTGATAGCCAGTTTGGGATTAGCACACCAACTTGGAACGCGCATATACAACGGGAATCTCACAGGTTTGGGTGACTCTAGTATCAGCGTAATCTGGTCTGAGAATGGATAGTCAGTCAACTCACTTATGCGTATGTTAACTCCGTCGCCGACTTTTGCTTTTACCGAACATGGAGCGTACATTGTAGCTGCTAACCCATTATCTAGCGTTGCCATCCAGGTATGCTCGGCAAAATAGGGCCAGGCGAATGCCACGTTGTGTTGACAACATCGAAAGCTCCAGGGATCATAGGCGAACATGTTGCCAGAGTTCTGTATCATTGGGGCCTTGTTTTCCTTGTCGAGTTGAACCTGGTTCGGACATGTGAGATAGTGAAGACCTTTTAGATCTGGAGTCATTGATGCCGGCAGCGAATTGAATACTACTTCTTCACATCTGTCTAGCCACTTTATGTCGCCAGTTATTGTCGCAAGCATCTCGTGACTCCAGATCAACTCTGCCCAAGTGCAGGTTTCCGTGCCTTGTCTGGGTCCCGTATATCCAGGGCGGGCATTTTCGTCCGCCGCATAACCGCCCCCAGGGACCTGTCCATACGTCTCGTACATTGTTTCATAGTTGCGCTCTGTTGCTTGGAGGTACCTGATGTCTCCTGTCTGCTGATAGAACTGAGCCGGTTCTCTAAAACATTGGGCAAAGTTGACTCCGTGAAGAGAAGCAATACCGCCTGTCCAGTCCGCCGTTCGCTCATGGTTTACACGAGCGGTATCCAGTAGCCATTTCTCGCCGGTATGGTTATAGAGCCAATAGATCGAGTCCAGATTGTCCCCGCCTCTCACCTTCTGCCAACTTCCGTGCAGCAGTCGCTCAAAAGGTACGGTCATCTGCCATCTGAAGTAACGGGTCATAAACGTGATTACTCTTTTGTCTCCAGTTGCCTCGTAGAATGTTCTTAGAGCGTAAAGCGCAATCATGTTCGGCCAGAGATCCATTGCGTCGCGGTTGGATTGGGGTCCGAAGTATCCGTCGGGCTGCTGGCTGGAGAGTATACCGTCTATCCATTTTTGGGATTCTCGGATCATGCGCTCATCCCTCAGGACATAGCCCAAGTCGACAAATCCCCTTAACCAGTAAGGTACCTCTTCCCACCCGTGTTCGCCGATACCTTTCGGATGAAGCCAGGCATTTTTCTCTGTTCTGCAGAATTCGCTTAGCTCAGGCAGACGACCCGTAAAACCATCGGACATTAGCTCCAGCTGTTTTCTGAGCCATCCTTCCGGCTTTACGGCGCCTGGAGGAAGTTTGATCAAAGGTTTAGGTACGAGCGGAGCACGGTTGCCAGTGTAGAAAGAGTTTTTGCCTCTGGTAGTCGGGCTCTCAACAATCTTCACTTCGTTTCCTCCTTGGATCGTTTGTGACTGGGCGGTAAGATTGCTCAACAGAACAATTGTAAGCTTGCTTGCCAGCAACGATTTCTTTGTTATTTGACTCAACGCCTTGTGACCCCAAGTTGTTGATTGATCTGGTCCTGCAACGAACGTTCGAACCTGCCTTAGTGTGCGTGTCCCTCCGTCTTACTCGGCCGGCCCTCATTCTGTCTTATCAGTTGGCATTAGGTGTTCCTCCAAACTAAAGGTACTTGCTCCAGATTCCATCTCTTAGGAAACGACTGGTTCTCGACATCACGTGCCCAAAGGCAAGCCCATTTGAAAGTCCTGACTTGCGAGGAATATCATCGGCCACTTTGTTTCTGAGAAGCGTCTTGTTATTATAAAGAATGCGAGGCTATATGTTATATAGGTGGTTGGGCAAGACGCTAGCGAAGTTATCCGTAGTTGCGGTTGCGTTGTGTGTGTTCTCCGCCGGCGAGGGCGCCTGTGAGGATGGGTTGCTGCTCAGAGTCGGTTTGGCGAGCTGGGGTTTCAGTGTTAAGTCGATTGTTTTTAGTTCCGCTAGCGGCCTAAAACTTTTCGATGCGAGCGGCTCAATGCTCTTGGAAACTGAGGGGGATGAATGCATCCGGTTGTCGGCAGACGGTGGTGTTTTTGTGACGAGAGTCGGACTACAGGTGAAATCTAGTCCGGGTCCTTTTGTTGTAGCAGTTTCTCGGGCATCGGACGCAATAACGATTCAATCGGCCGACAACAAACGTGCGCGTCGATATAGAGGCAAGATTGAGGCGCGATTGAAACCTGTTGGAATGCAGCTAATAAACATTGTGTCGCTTGAGGACTATATCATGGGCGTAGTGTCGGCTGAGATGCCTTCGAGTTACCCGTTAGAAGCCCTAAAAGCGCAAGCGATAACTGCGCGCACATACGCACTGGCGAATTTTGGTAAGCATCGCGCCGAGGACTTCGATCTTTGTGATACTAGCCATTGCCAAACATACAATGGGGTGTCCGCCGAAACGCCGCGTGCTGCTGAGGCTGTGAGAACGACTGAGGAACTTGTTTTGACCTATGAAGGTAAACTCGCTTCTGTGATGTACTCTAGTGACTGTGGCGGAGCCACGCAGGACATATCCGAAGTGCGTCCGAACGTTCGACTTCCTTACTTGTGTAGCGTAACAGAGCCGATGGAGATTCCCCACATCACCTGGGAGTTTTCGATGTCTTTGCCGGAGCTCAAAGAAAAGCTTGTTTCCGGAGGGCTCAAGCAATGCGCGAATATGTCGGCTATCAGTGTTGCGAAGATCAGCAGTTCGGGAAGAGTTCTGCAGTTCGAAATCGTCACCGATTCAGGGAAGATACAGATCGAAGGGCATAAGGTTCGTTCTGCGCTTGGTCTGAGCCTTGTGAAAAGCTTGCTTCTTACTGTAGAACAAACTCAGGATGGCATAGTGATTTTCAAAGGGAAAGGGGCAGGTCATGGAATAGGTTTATGTCAGGTGGGGACCAAGTGGTTGGCTTCCGCGCCGACGAATTGGTCCTACGAACAGATTCTGGAACACTACTTTCCCGGCACGCGGCTGCAATCGCTGCGAGCTATAAGCGCCAGCGGAGTGGTTCGTGTCTTGAAAACATTGCCTCAGAATCTACCGACTGACACCTTGCAGCGAACAAGCATAGTCGACGAGAGCCGCTACAACAGTGAATCTATAGCTAGGCACAGGCAATCTGAGTCCGGCTGTTCATTGGCATTTGATGTTAGGGTGGAGGCTCCAGACGGCCTTTGAGCTTGAGTGCTAGCGCATATACCTCTCTCTTGGACAACCCAGTTTGTCGAACGCATTGCTTTACCGCGTCGCGCTCCGATATCCCTGATTCGATCAATTCTTTCAGAATACGCTCAGCATCGATCTTGTGTGTGTCCGCGGAACGTGCGCCATCTTGGGGTTTTCCCGATATAACCAGAACAATCTCCCCTTTTATCTCACCCTGGCTGAAATGCTCGATCGCCTGGTGTGCCGTTCCTCGAAACACCTCTTCGAAAAGCTTGGTGGCTTCTCGAACTACGGCGATTTGGCGGTCACCAAGTTCCGAACGTACGGATTCGAGCGCATCAATCAGACGGTTGGGTGCTACGTATAGACACACCGTGCGTTCTTCGAAAAGCAGAGACTGAAAATACTTCTTTCGATCTCCCTGCTTGCGTGGAACCCAACCGTCGAACGCGAATCGAGCACTCGGCAATCCAGACAATACTAGAGCCGTGATCACTGCGGAGGGTCCCGGAATCGCTTCAATATGGATCCCAGCGCTTACAGCGTTGCGGATAAGCTCGTACCCAGGGTCGGAAATGCCGGGTGTGCCTGCATCAGACACCAACGCCACATTCTTTCCTTCGTTTAGGGCGTTTATTATCTTGTGCACTTGTGCAGGCCCACTGTGACTATGGTACGAGGTGAGCGGAGTGTGAATGTCGTAGTGACTGAGAAGTTTTCGCGTTACTCTAGTGTCCTCAGCCGCTATTAGGTCTGATTCCTTTAGAACGCGCAACGCCCTTAGTGTGATATCTTCGAGATTGCCGATTGGCGTAGCGACGATGTAAAGCGTTCCAGCCACTATTTCCTCGGATCTGAGGTGGGAACCGGTTTTGGAGATTTTTGTCCGCCTCCCAAAGGCGCACCAGATCTCGGACTTTGCTGCAAGGATCTGAACTGCTCCAACCTTTGATTGTATTCGTCGAGCCACTTGCGTTCTGCTGTTGCAAGGTCGGCCCGCTTCAGTTGTTCAAATCTCTGTACAAGCTCCTGGTGTGTGGCAGGGTCGTTAATTGCAACTTCGCTCGCAATCTTATACTGCTCTATGGCTCTCTCTTTCTCGTCGGTTTTCATCAGCATATCCCCAAGCAGCAGCCTGAGGTCTGCACCCTCTGTTACTGCTTCCTTGCCTTCAAGCATTGGATAGAGTATGCGAAGTGCCTCTTCAGTCCTGCCGTCTTCGTGCAACAGCTGCGCAAGTTTGGCGCCGATAATCGGGTTGTTCGGATTGGCCATGCGTGCTCTGGTCAATGCGCTTATTGCAAGTTTCCTGTGCCGTTTCATGTCAGTTGGGTTTGCTGAGCGCATGGCCTTGCTAAGCTCCCAATAAGCTAGAATCTCGGGGTCGAATACTTTGACGTTTTGATTTTGCTGGATTCGTTTCTGTAATTGTTGGTAAGCCTGCATCTCGCGCATTTGTTTTATTTGTTCGCGACGTGCATTCATCGATTTCTTATCCAGCTTTGTGGGCATCTTGGAACTCAGGCTTTCCAGTTTGACAATGAAGATTCCCCAATCGGTCTTGATAGGATCGCTCGTCTGACCGGGTCTCAATCTCTTGATCTCTTCCAGAACTTCTTGGGGATATCCGAATGAAGTTTCGAATGAGAGCTCGAACGGCTCGCCTGGCTTACCAAAACCGCTCGAAGAGTTTTCACGCGCCAGCTTTGCAAAATCGGCGCCTTTGCGAGCGGCTTCGACGATCCTCTTGGCTTTTGCCATCAACTGCTCTTCAGGGAGTTTGCCGGTTTCAAGGACGATTTGCCTGATTCGGTATACTGCGTAGCTGGCTTCTACATCTTTGTTCGTTATCCTTCCCACACTAGCTTTGATCTTGGCATCTATGCCTTGTCGTGCCAACATCGCCCTTATCTTATTTGGCGGGTACTTGCTCTTCGCTATTTCTTCCTGTTGAGCCAAACTAGAGCCTATAGCTGCAAGTTCGCTCTTGTATTCGTTGTCATCGCGAGGGTCAACTGCAGCTCGTTTTTTACTAAGTTTTCCCAGAACTGCTTCTCGATTTATCTTTAGCTCTTCTATCACAGCTCTATCAATCTCTTCTCTGACTCGCCTGTCGCTTATATCAACACCCATTTCTTTAGCAATCTGGTAAAGCACCACATCGTTTACCAGCTGTTGAAATATCTGAGCTCTCAAATCGGCATGCATAAGAGGCGACCGGATCCCTCTGTTTCTGGCCTCCTCTGCGGCCTGCTCGTACGCTGCCTCAAAATCACCGCGTCGGATGTCTATACCGTTGACCTTTGCAATAACGGCACCCAGATCTTGGACTCCCTCCATTTTCCGTCTGGTGGGTGCTGTTCCAAAGCTCCATATTGCGCCGACAAGGAATATTGCAGCAATAACGAATAGAATGGGCTTCAGGTATTTGCCGAATTCTGTCCGCATCTTATAGATGCTCATCGTATCGATTCCTCCAAAACCAGGTTGCGTCCAACCGAGCGCTCAGTTGTTATTGATTGCTTCAGGTTGCGGGAAGTATACTTTATTGTAAAGTCAAGTAAGGTCACTGAGCATTTTGCGAAGTGCCTGCAAACACAGTCGGGAACCTTGTTCGGGGGTTCCCGCAAAGGGTCGGTAATGTGTTTCCAGTGAGAGGTAACCGGTGTAGCCATCTGCTTTCAGCGCTGCAAGCTGAGCCGGATAATCGATTTCACCTTCACCTACAACTACAAATCGCTGCCTGCCGTTCGCCAAGGTCTCGGCGTCCTTGATATGCACATGGGAAATGTATCCCTTGATCGCTTCGTAACCATCGGGAAACGGCTTCTCGCCCGCCATATAGGCATTTCCAGGATCCCATACAGCTCTCAGCGCTGGCGAGTCAAACCGCTTGAGGAACCTGCTTGTCTGCTGACCGGTGCCTAGGTAACACGCGTGTTCGTTTTCCATCAGGAGGACCAAACCATTGTCCTCGGCGAACTTCACGCCGTCTGATATACCCTCTGCAATCTCATCTTCAATTCTCGGCGTTAGTTCGCCTCTCTTCCAATACGAGAAAATGCGTATATAAGGTGTTCCAAAGCGCTTTGCCACTTTGGCCAGGTGTTTGAGTAGATCCAGCTGCTCATCTGCCGTGCGCGCTGTAGCTTGGTGTGTCCGACCTACGGCTTCGCCGGAGGTGCTTCCTAGGTCACACTTGTAAAGCGGTGAAGCCAAGCAACAGACGCTGAACCCCTTCTTCTCTAGGATACGCTCAACTTTGTCCAATTGTTCCTCAGACAGGTCGGCTATATTGGTATCCCAGATACTTCGCAATTCGGCGCTCGTGCATCCATATTCTTTCATAACGTCCAATGCGTGCGCCAAATCCATTGATATCTCGTCAGTTATCGCAGCTAACTGCATAGTCGTCTCCTAGGAGAAATAGTATACAAGGTTAAACACAATGTTACAGGAGCCCATCGAGGGTGTCAAGGAATCGTGGTCCTCTCAGTTCTTTGGGTGTTACGTCACCTTGCGACAGACCTTCGGCGGTCAATGTGAGCACGCTTTTACTATTTAGATTTTGCCAGTGGTCGTCCTGCAATCTCGTCAGCAATTGCGTTCAAAGTTTTGGGGTCTAGTTCACCTTGGTGGACCAGTGCAATATACACGAAGCGAGCTTTCTGCCCGTACGGGACAACCAGACTGGAATCCTGCTTCTCGTCGCCTGTGAAGTCCTTGCCGCCGAACGGGTTAGCGGCAAATAGCCCGTAGTCTCGAACGTGCCAGTATGTTGGATAGCCGTGGTTCGACGGCAAGTCGAATATGGTTATCCCGACGGTCTTGCCGTCCACTTCACCGGTGTAATTGCACCAGCGGGCGCGTTTGCCCCAGCACTCTGTGCCCGTCCGACCTTCAGAGTCTATAATTCGTCCCTTCCCGTCCTTCAGTTGCATTCCTTTTGCTACGCGGAATGCAACAAAGCCTTCTTTAGTGCTTCCCAGTTTGAGATCTCCCGAAGCACTTGTCAGCTCAATAGCTGTTGATATAAGGAGCCCGTAATCGCAGGACACGAAAGAGTAACGGCGGTCCTCAATGCAGACCACAGTACCGTCCGGTCCAACCCATTCGTTGATTGTGTGAATGTTCCAGTGCCCTGGGCTAGGAGAATCGAAATCCATAAACTTGTGGACTATTCTGCCGGATTTTTCGCTTTCGCTCCAGAAGTCGATCCCGTTTACATCACCGAATCCGACCCAGAATGATCTATGGTGTGGATGGTCTGTTGCTTCGCCTGGGACGTTTTCCATCGGATAAGCCCTGGTAACGCGCGTACCGTCTAATGTCAGCACAGGATATATGTAAGGCTTTGGTGTATCTTTATACACGTAGCGAGCTACAAGTTTGTCGCCCTTCATTACATCCACATAGCCCGGCTCAGCTCGGTATGTAAGGTCGCGTTTCAGTTCTATTTCTGCCGCGCACTGCGTGTTAAAAATGAAGCCTAAAACGATCAATAACCCACAGAAACATATGTACACGCTGGCTACCTCCTTACTGTAAAACTCTGCCTAAATAGACGACCGGTCACACAGTGTGCGTTCCCGTCTCGTTTCTAATTGTGCCGCTGTTGGCAGTCCTGCAGGCTTAAAGTGCTACAATAGATTTGTGGCGGCTCCCAAGGAGATCCTAGCTAAGACCGTTCTTTCAAGGTCCGGAATCGGAGACTACTCCGTTAATTGTTACGTCGGCTGCATGCACGGATGTGTTTACTGTTACGCGCGGTTCATGAGAAAGTTTACCGATCACGCTGAGCCCTGGGGCAAGTTCCTGGACGTAAAGATAAATGCACCGCTAGTCTTGTCAAACGAGGTGAGGCGCAAAAAACGCGGACGTGTGTTCGTAAGCTCGGTATGTGACGGTTGGCAGCCGATTGAAATGCGGTACAAACTTACACGGCAGTGCGTTAGAATTCTTGTGGAGGCCGGGTTTCATACGAGTATACTTACCAAAAGCAAACTGGTGAGGCGCGATTTCGACATTCTACAGGGTTACCAAAACTGTGATGTGGGCTGCACTTTGACAACTACGGACGAATCCCTGCGATTCAGAATTGAGCCAGGAGCTTCGCCGACTTGGGAACGGATTCGTGTCTTGGAGGAGGCGTGTGAACGTGGTATCAAGGCATGGACATTTCTCGGACCGTTCCTACCAGGGCTGACCGACACGGACGAATCGCTGGACCGACTTATGGGAGCGATTGCGCCTTTGCCTCTTGAACATGTATGTGCGGACAAACTCAATATGCGACCGGGGGTGTGGGGTTCGATAATTAGATTTCTGAACAAGTACGACTCGAGAATGATCGATTGGTACGAAAAACTATTCTTTGATGAAGAGACTCACGAACAGTATAGGCAAAGCCTAGTTGCACGACTTCAAGCCGCCGCATCCACGCACGGTGTTACAGAAAAGCTTCGTATCATCTGTTGATTGTGTGATGGCTGAAGGTGTAAAGTTCGTTGCAGACTGCATGCTTGGAAAGTTAGCTAGGTGGCTTCGGATGCTTGGATTTGATACCTTGTACATTCCAGATGCCGACGATGATGAACTGGTTCGCCTTGCAGTGAGAGAGGATCGGATTCTTCTCACCAGAGATTTCCGGCTGTCCGACCGCAGGATGGTGCGCAACAGAAGTGTTTTAGTTGGTTGGGGATCGACGTCTGAGCAGTTGAGGCAGGTTGTCGAGCAGATGAATCTCAGTATAGACGAAAGGGCATTGTTTACTCGTTGTACTATCTGCAATTCGCCGATAGTACCTGTTTCTAGGTCAGAAGTGAAAGATCGTGTGCCGCCTTATGTATATCAAACTCAACAGGATTATGGCTACTGTGCCAGGTGCGACAAGATATACTGGCCGGGAACGCATGTACAGCGCGTCTTGCGCGCCCTCGGATATCTCTGATGCAGGATTCTAGAGGGCGTATCTGTAGAGACGGTATGCGAGTGTTCACAACGGTTTGATGAGCGGAGTACAATGCCAGGCGTGTGTATGATTAGAGGTGCCAAATGTCGAAAGCGCTTAACAAACAGGTAATGACAGCTGCCCAGCGAGAAGCTCTTGCGGCATATGCATTTCTTATGCCCAACTTCTTGGGATTCTTGGCTTTTACCTCGATACCAGTGGTGCTGTCTCTTGTAATGGCCTTTTGTCACTGGAATATATTCCGTCCGCCGTCCTGGGTAGGGTTGGAGAACTTTCGCAGTTTGCTCTGGTTCCATCGAGAAGGCGGTAGGCTGGTCGCGAACGATCCTTTCTTCTGGCAGTATGTTTACAACACCGTGTACCTTATGGCTGGCATTCCCATCGGTATGGCGGGCAGTTTGATCCTGGCTCTCATGATGAACCAGCGTCTTCGCGGGATTGTAGTCCTCAGAACCATTTACTTTCTGCCGACCGTGTGTTCCGGTGTGGCGCTCCTGATTCTCTGGAAATACCTCTACAATGCCGATATTGGGCTAATAAACAAGATAATCCGCTTGATAGGTGGTTTCATCTATTCGAGTCGACCACTGGCAATAGCATTCACCGTTTTGTGCGCGATTCTTCTGGGACTTGTCACCATTGCTGCCGCAGTGTGCCTATTGGCTGCATTGCGTTATCTATCGGATCGCGCTGGTTTGGAATGGGGCGATGGCATTTTTAGAACGCTGGCAATACTGAGCAGCACTGCGATTTTTGTTTCGATCGGGGTGTACGGCCGGGTGTTGTACTCTCACTTGGCGGCTTTCTTCGCGATTCCGCCGGATTGGCTCGGGACGGTGAAGTGGGCGAAGCCGTCTTTGATCTTGATGAGCCTGTGGGGCGGATTGGGAGGGTATAATATGATCCTCTACTTGGCCGCTTTGCAGGGGGTGCCCTCTTCCTACTACGAGGCAGCTGAAATTGACGGCGCGGGTCCTTGGGCAAAGTTCTGGTCGGTTACTTGGCCGATGATAAGCCCTACAACGTTCTTCATACTGATCATGAGTATCATTTCCGGATTCCAAAGCGGCTTCATGACTGCCAACATTCTCACAAACGGCGGTCCGGCCGGCAGCACGACGACGATAGAGTACTACCTCTACCAAACGGCCTTCGAGAAGTTTAATATGGGTTATGCGTCTGCTATTGCTTGGTTTCTGTTCGCCGTTATCCTCATATTGACGCGGTTTACTTGGCGAATAGGCGGCAGAGTGGTGGTCTATGAATAGGCGTTTACCGCTTGGAAAAGTGATCGGGCTGTATTTAGTGCTTGGAATAGGGGCCATCACGATGTTGGTTCCCTTCCTATGGATGCTTAGCACCTCTATAAAGCAACCTAGTGAAGTATTTTCAGCAACCGGAGGCATCCAGTTGCTTCCGAAATACTTTTTCTGGCGAGACACTGTGGTGAATGGTGTCAAGATCAGAGCGTGGTGGGGCAACTATCCGGATGCTTGGAGAGAGATTAACTTCCTGCGGCTTTATATGTCCAGCGTCTTTGTAGCCGTGGTCGGCACGTTCGGTCAAGTTATGACTAGTTCGATGGCGGCATATGCATTCGCCAGGCTCCGTTTTCCCGGGCGCGATAAACTCTTTTTTGCCTACTTGGCGACAATGATGATACCAGGTTCTGTTACGATGATACCTGTATTCGTCATTATGAAAAGGCTGCACTGGATCAATACATATCAAGCTCTCATAGTGCCGGGTCTTTTCAGCGCGTACGGCACATTTATGCTGAGACAATTCTTTATGAGCCTGCCTTCTGATTTGGAAGATGCTGCTAAGATAGACGGCTCAGGCTATCTGGGCATATGGTGGAGAGTCGTCCTCCCACTTTCTAAGCCTGCTTTGGCTACGTTGACCACTTTTACGTTCATGGGGTTTTGGGGGAGTTACATGTGGCCCCTCGTGGTAACAATAACTGAAGAGCTTCGCACACTTCCCATCGGTTTGAAGTATTTCGTAGGTCAGCATTCCACTAACTACACCCAGCTTATGGCAGCTTCGGTAATCGCACTTGTTCCCGTCCTCATCCTGTTCATCTTTAACCAGCGTTACTTTGTTGAGGGTATCAAGCTGTCCGGTTTGAAGGGTTGAGGGGGTATAGGCGTACGGCTCATATCGTCGTCCGATTATCTTCGGATCACGCGCCGAATCGCAATGTGTGCTTCTCGTATCGATTTCAAAACCAGCTGATTCGTGACGGTTGCATTCGAGCCGCAGTTTTGCCACCTTTGTTCAGTCGGTTTTCCAAGCTATAATGTTTTCGGCGGACTGTTCTTGAGCGTAAGCGTGTCGGGAGGAATCGCTAGCGCGCAAAGCTGTCTCTGCTACCAGTCTGTCGGACGGTTTACTTTTTGGAAGAACGTCGGCGTATAAAGCCGTAGATCCGGCGTGTACCTACGGAGCCTGGTATGACTATTCGCAGATTCTTTCAATTGGTCTATGGACTGTTTTTCGTACTGCTTATTGCAATAGGAGTTTTGGCCGCGCTGCTCTACGTTAACGAAGCCAAACTTGCGAAAAGCCAAAGGATACGTTTTGAGTCATATCTACTGGCAGACGAATTGCGCCAGAGCTCAGACGACATGACCAGATTTGTTCGCAGCTACGTTGTCACCGGCGATCCCAAATACAAGCGGATGTATTATGAGGTGCTCGCAATTCGTAAAGGCAAGAAACGAAGACCGGAGCACTACAATCGCATATATTGGGATTTCATAGCGGCCGATATTCCCGTAAAGACCAGGCCAGGGCAGGCGCTCTCATTGCAAGCGCGCATGAGTCGATTGGGTTTCAGTGATGCCGAGTTTCATAAACTGAGCGAGGCGCAGCGGTTGTCAGATGCCCTAGCCAAGCGAGAAAACGCAGCAATGCACGCCTTGGTAGGTTTGTACGATGACGGGACAGGGCACTTCCGCAAACGTGGTAAACCAAACAAGGCAATGGCGATCGCAATGGTTCACGATCGCACTTACGAGCAACTTAGGGCGAAGGCAATGAAGCCCATAAACGACTTCTACGCCATTCTCGAAAAGCGAACATCGTATGCTGCGGAGCGTTATACTCGACGAGGATTCTTGTACCTTGAACTAATAATTGTTAGTCTAATGGCTTTGTGGTTGCTTACAATCGTTTCGTCTGTAATGATTGCGAAACGTATTACATCGAGAGTATCCGCCATAGAAAAGCAAACAGAGATGGTCGCAGCTGACATAGATGCTTTAGCAGGTGTGGCTGCCAGCATTGCGGACGGCAATCTGTATGAGCAGTTCGATGTACGAGCTCGACATCTGAGTTTCAACACAAATGACGAAATAGGTAGGCTCGCTCGCGTCCAAAACCATATGATCGACCGACTCCAAGAAGCAGGCGACTCAATCGCCAGAATCACAGCTGAGCTGCGCGAAGACGCTCTCAAGCTCGAGGCTCACAGTCGCAAAATTGAAGAGAGCTACAAGAAGTTGCGTGAGCTTGAATCACTCCGCGACAGCCTGACTCACATGATAGTTCACGATATGCGAACGCCACTAACTAGCATTTATGGATATCTCGAGATGCTGCGGGAGTTCGAGTCGGAGTCTCTATCGAAAGAGGGTAAGGAATACCTCTCGATTGTTATGGGGGAGACTCAGAACCTTATGGAGATGATAAGTTCCCTATTGGATGTGAGCAAGATGGAGCATGGTGAGATGCAGCTCGACCTGTCGCAATTCGATGTCGCCGAGCTGTGTAAAGAAGTAGCGGCAAAGCTGGAACCTTTGAGAGAGGACCGAAGCGTAGTTATGAATTTTCCGGAGGAACCCATAATGGTAACTGCCGACCGACACCTAATTGGTCGGGTAATTCAAAACCTTCTGTCCAATGCGTTGAAGTTCACGCCTTCGCCGGGTGGTGAGATAGAGTTGAACGCGGAAAAACGAGACGGAGAAGTCAAAGTATGCGTGATCGACAACGGTCCTGGCGTGCCGAAAGAGTACCACGAGAAGATATTCGAGAAATTTGGCCAGGTAGAGTCGCGACAGAATCGTCAGAAGTACTCAACAGGTCTCGGACTCACCTTCTGTAAGCTGGCCGTTGAGGCTCACGGTGGCCGTATAGGGATCGAAAGCGAACCTGGTAAAGGCAGCACCTTCTGGTTCACACTACCTAATAATCGCTCCTAGTTCTTCCTTCAATTATTCAAGCAGCGCTTCTCAAAAATGTTGTGTCGACCGGTTGACAGAGTTGGCATCTTGTGGTATTACGCACATAACCAGTAGCCAAGCTGCCGCACCGATTAATCAAAACGAAAATCGTAGTGGCCGGAAGAAGAATCGAAGTCGGTAGTGGCGCGGCTACTGGGAACAATGCTAGTCGCCTTAGGCAGACGCAAGCGAAGGGAGAGATGAACAAGTGAAGGGTGTGTTCGCATTTCTTGTGACCATTGTTCTGGTCGGCTGTACTATATCTTCTGCCTGTGCAGCCGTATGGAGCAAGATTGGAATCTCGGGTTTTGTGACCGACCCAGCGCTCATAATGGACCGCTGGAGACCGGTTTTCAACAGTATTGCCGTTGATGGATCAGGTAACATATATGTTACCGCAAATAACGGCAACAATAGGGGTCGCTCAGGTGGCATCACGATCTTCAAGACGAATGGATCCGTGATTAACGTGGATCTTAATGCTCTGGGTCTTCCTGGCGGCGTTACCCAGTTGAAAACGGCGGGTGACGGGAAGGTCTACGGTATCCAGAATTGGAAGCAGCTTTGGCAGTGGGTATACAGCGGCGAGTTCAACGCTCGCCAGTACTCCACTGAAGGTTTGCCTGAACGCATACTGCGTTTCAATTCGGACGGCACGGTGGAAGTGATATACGAGGTCAAGCCTACCGGCGGCATTTGGCAAGCTGATTTCCAGGGACAGTCCAATACTATTGTGAGCTTGGGTGACGATAACTGGGGTGTATTGCAGAAGGACTTAACGGCGAAGTATAACGAGTGGTGGCGGTATGTCGCCGACCGTGAGCAGACTATCGGAGCCAGATTTCGCATCGAGCAACTGACGCTTAGCGGGACTGAGCAGGCGAACTTGATGCAGCTTTCTGCAAAGACTGATTCCCTAACTTCACCCAATATCATCCCGGTCAGCTCGCCGACTCCGGCGCTTTCGATAAAGCTCATCGGTGGCACGCCCCACTTCGTTCTTACCAAGTGGAATAACATGGCGGTCGACATCCTGGATCTTGGCGAAGTACAGACGGGTGTCTGGTATGAAGCCTACCTTTACGTTAACGCCGACCCCGCTAATCCGACAGTCAAACTGGCGTTTGGCACAGATGGAAACGTGTCCGAGGTATATAGTGCCTCTTGGTTAGGTGATCCCAATCTTCGCGGGGGAACCGGCTATGCAGAGCTCGGATGTGCTACGGCTCAAGGTCCCGGTGGAACGAATACCCAAATAACCTGGGACTGGATCGGTTATGGTAGAGGCTATCAACCGTCGGAGAGCTTGCTGGACAACGTCTGCGACTGCAGCTATCTGCCCAACGACTTCAACTGGGGTCGCCTTGCGGCAGTCGATGTGTGCACAACTCCTTATAACGGCTATGCCGACCCTGACAACGACGACTATATGCACTACCTCTCTGGTATGGACGTGGGCAGTGATGGAAATGTGTACTTCACAACTTCGTCATTCCATCGCATCGACTTCTTCTTCCGCTACAATGTGGCGACTGGGGAAATAGAACGGTCTCCCGGCGGCTTAGACCTGCGTCCGACAATAGAGTGTCCCGGCGGCAACATCCTCGATCCGAACCCGCTCTACGGTCTGCCGACAATCAACAATGGTTGGAACCACGTGGACGGTATGTTTCTCCTAACGTGGGCAGGGATTAGCCCTCGAGGTGGAGACGTATTCTCAGTTGGTCGAACCGGTGGTTCCGCCTGGGGAGCGGATCCAATACACTGGGATTTCCGCCGAGACTGGGGTTATATGTGGAACGGCAGCCAGTGGGTAAACACGGTGGATGTTGGCTGGGGCCGTCAGACTGCTACTGCGCGGGCTTGGGATCCACAGCGCAACAAACTCTGGCTTGCTCCGTGGTCGCAGAACTCCAGCGCATATTGGAATATCTATCGGTTGAACCAGTCCGGCACTTGGGGGATTGTCGACTTTCCTGGCGAGGAAGGCAACAAAGGAATCAGGATGGCAAAGACGGCTCCTACGACGGGCTCTTTTTCGGCCTACCTGTACAACTACAACTACACTGATTCCGTCGCTGGTACGATCAAACAGGCTACTCTAGCTGCCAGGTTTGTTGTGACCGAGTTCTCTGATGCATACAACTGCTGGTTCTTAATGAACTGTCCTGCTATACCGGCCGGGAACTATTCGGGCAGACCAGTTATTGGTATCGTAGACGACAACGGCACGCCGAAGTGGGCGTGGGGTGTCCAGAAGGACAAAAACACCTTTGTCCAGTTCGGCATATTGGGTGATCTACAGCTAGGAGTGCCGCATACTTGCTACCTGTATGCCGAGACCACCCCTGCTGGTGTTCCCAGAAAAGTTATCTGCAACTGGGACGGCGTGCAATATGCGCAGGTTCTAGGCGATACTGATCCTGGGACTTCGACAAGCGCTGCACCGTTGGCGACAAGCTCTTGGATGAACTTTGGAGCTACAGGCGACGACAGACTTGGAGGCGTACCTACCGTTTCTCAAGGTTCGGTGACCGTGATCTTTGACTGGGTGCGTCTCGGACGAGGTGATCAGACTCCCGGTTCAACTGCGTCGCCCAGTTGGGATTTCAATTTCGACGGAACCTACGGTCCGCATCTGCTAGTTCGACGCACCAATGTGATGTCTGTCTTCACAGGCACATTTGGAAATACGTGTCTGTGGGATATCGATCCGAGCAAGCCGTGGGGCGACAGCACCAATAACAGAGTCGGCTCGATCGCTGCTTATCATATGAACGGCGTAGATCCGAACCGCTTGGATCATCTGGCACAGTACGGGAGCAATTGGTGGCGTGGAGGAACGTACTGGGCAACGGGACTTGCAATTAACCCCGCAGACGGCTCCGCTTGGATGGGTTGGGGAGCGGACCAGTACTATACAAACCCTGACTTGGGGCACGTCATAGCTAGAGACGTCGCGGGCAATCTGTACGATGAGGGAATGCCCGAAGCGGGTGCCCAGATCGCAGCTCTCCACTATCACAACGGCAAGATGTACGCGCTGACTTGCAACAGGACAACCGGTGTGTATTCGTTGTATGCTGCGAACGTCCCAGCCACTCACGGACCGCAGTCTATCGGCGCGATGAAGGGCGACAGGATCGGTTCCTTCGTGGAGACTGATGTTCCGAAGATCGTCACTTATGTAGATACCATCGGCGCCGAAAGCTTCTTCTACATGGAGGACGAGGACCGCACGGGTGGTATACGGGTGAGCAATCCTCCTACATTGCCGTCCGTAGGCGATAAGGTCACTGTGAAAGGCATGCTGACGGCGTATGACGGAGAGGCGCGTATAGTCAACGCGGAGGTCGAGGTAGTATCTTCGGGTAATCCCGATGTAAAGCCGCTCGGTATGACAGTGCGCAACGTTGGTGGCAAGCAGCTCGGACCTCAACCAGCTACAGATCCGGCTTATGGTCTGAATAACGTCGGTCTCCTCATCCGGATAGCCGGTAAGGTAGCCGCGACTCCGATTGATGATCTTTGGTCAATGGCCGTCGGATTCAGATACTGGTTCACTGTTGACGACGGCAGTGGGGCGGTAACCAAGTACTGGGACTTCTCCGATACTCAGAAAACCGTTCCCGGCATAAAGGTCCTGTTCGACCCGGGTGCTGCCGAAATTGCAGAGGGCGATTTTGTCGAGGTTACTGGCGTTGTGGGTCTGGACTTCCGTTACACGTTTGATGCGGGGAGTGGTGCGAAGACCTACTTTGTGCCCGGCCAGAGGATAATTTACGTCAGATCGATTGAGGACGTGCGAAAATACTAGTCGATCTGATTGGCAAGTTCACGGGTCTGCTCACCTTGGTGTGGGCAGACCCTTTTTGAAATAATAGCGATTGACGGGCGCCGCTTTGGACGGGTAGAGTCAACTGGGCGGAGTTCGGTTCACCGCGAGCTTACTTCGGGGTTCCAAAGACGATCGTTCCAGCAGGTACCTTAGTCGAATTATATTATGCTTGCGGAGGTAGGTTTCAGATGCGCTGCGCGCGTAGGGCTGCCAACTTCGGATTTACCCTTGTCGAACTTCTTGTGGTTATAGCGATTATTGCTATCCTATCTGCGATCTTATACCCTGTGTTCGTTCAAGCGAAATCATCTGCGAAACTGGCAAAGTGCAAGTCCAATCTGCGGCAGATTCACTCAGCAACTATGCTCTACCTTGATGATTGGCAAGGGCAGATGTTTGCTAACGTGTCTTTTCCTGGCGTGTGGGGAAACGATGGCGGCGGAGCCTATACACGTCAAGGTCTGCGAGGCTGGGCTGAGCTTCTTTGGCGGTACCATCGTAAGGTAGATGTGTATCGGTGTCCGACCTTCTACGCGAACTATTGTTATGCGCTGAACGGGATGTGCGAAGGTCGCAGGGCGCCGCGGAGACCAAGTATCACGGTCACGTACTTTGATGCTCCTGGTGCCGGCAATCCAAAGGCTGAGAACAACCGAGGCATCATTTACCCGTTCGGCAAGAACGACGTCCTCAGCGGCGACTCCAATCTCCAGAACGGAAATGCGGATGGAAGTGCTGGTGGGCAACCGGAAGGATTGTGCAGTTATACCGGTGACTACAGGTCATACGCCTGGATGCCTCGCAATGATGCCGAGCTGGTGAAGTACAGCGACAGCAAGTACATCAAGCGCAGTTGGCTGCTTTTCCCCGGTCCTCATGAGGGAGCCAACAACATTCTGTTCTGGGATGGTCACGTCTTGACTGTAAGAGAGTGGACGCCGGGCAGAATGACGATGTGGGTTCGCTAGTTGACCTGTTTAGTTTGCTTGGAAAACCGCGAGTATTGATTGGTTGAGAGATCCTCCCGTGTCAAATCCGAGTCAGTTACCCTTTTTCAATGGTGAAGGAAGGATCTCGCATCGACTTTAGTTCAACTAGTGATATTGCGCCGCAGCTCACGCGATGGATATGTCCGCTATACACCTACGCTGGAGCTCTCCCAATCGAAGATACGTTTGCAGGTCACAATGGCGTTATTGCCTAATCTGAGAGTAAAGTAACTTCGCGGGAAGAAATTATACCATCAGAATGAGGAGACTTTCGAAAAGGAGGTCGTCTTGATTCGCCAGTCTGTACTAACGCTCAATTCAGGCGCTGAGCTGCTGGTCTATCACTTGAACACTGTAATTGTCGGTTCAGGTGCTGCCGGGATGAACTGCGCCGTCCATTTGTACGAGTTTTTTGAACAAAAAGGCGTTCCTGATCCCCAAGACCGCATAGCTGTTGTTACTGCTGGCTTGGGGCTGGGCGCATCCAGAATGAGCGGCTCAGACAAGCAAACATACTATAAGCTAGGCACTAGCCCGTCAGTAGCTGACTCGGCTTTAGATTTCGCACGCACTCTGACTGCGTTTGGTTGTATGCACGGCGATGTTGCGCTTGCCGAAGCTGAGTCTTCCCTGAGAGAGTTCTATCATTTAGTTCAAGCCGGCGTGCCTTTCCCCCACGATCCGGAAGGAGCGTATATCGGGTATAAGACGGATCACGACCCGTATGAACGCGCAACATCAGCCGGCCCCAAAACCTCCCTGTACATGAGCGAGTGTTTGCAGAAACAAGTCGAATGGTACGGCGTAAAGATCTTTGATCGGCACGAAGTTGCCGAGCTGATCGACATTTCTGAACACGGTACAAAACGCATCGCAGGTGTGCTAACCTTTGACAACTCCCGAGTTGATGATGCCTTATACGGACTGACTTTATTTATATGTGAGAATCTAGTGCTTGCTGCAGGCGGGCCAGGGGAGTTGTACGAAATCAGTGTATATCCTCAAGGTCAAACCGGTATTCACGGGCTTGCTCTTGAAGCGGGTCTAAGAGCTCACAACTTAACGGAATCCCAATTTGGTCTCGCCTCTACGAAGTTTCGATGGAATGTATCTGGCACATATATGCAGGTGGTGCCGCGCATCTTTTCCACTGATGCATCCGGCGGGGATGAGCGGGAATTCCTCGCACCTTTCTTTGATACGACGGCTAAGATGGCGACCAACATATTCCTTAAAGGCTATCAATGGCCCTTCGATCCGCAGCGCATTCTCAACCAACAGTCGTCCCTGATAGACGTTCTTGTTTACTATGAAACCCAAGTCCTCGGGCGGAGGGTTTACCTGGACTTCACCAGAAACCCAGTTCCGGGTCCGGGAAAGGAACCTTTTGATCTTTTTGCCCTCGAAGATGAAGCTCTCACATATCTGCGCCGCAATGGTGCCCTGCAGGATACGCCTATAGAAAGGCTCCAACACATGAATCCGCTTGCTATTGAGATATATGCGGAGAACGGGATAGATATCCGCTCCGAGCCGCTTGAGATCAACGTTTGTGCGCAGCATCACAATGGCGGGTTCGTTGTAGACAAGTGGTGGCAGTCCAATATTCCGCATACATTCGTTATCGGCGAAATGGCAGGGACGCATGGCGTCAAGCGTCCAGGTGGATCGGCTCTTAATTCTGGACAGGTAGGTGGTTTGAGAGCGGCTGAGTATATAGCAAATGTCTACGGAAGCGAGGTTCCAGAAGTTGTTCCAGCGGATGTTAGCGTGCGCGTCTGTGAATTTGCTAGATCGCTTGGTGAACTGGATTCCAGCCGCGAAGGTCCGAGGCCTTCTGAGGTGATTTCCAAGATCCAGAGAATTATGTCCTTGTATGGGGGGCACATAAGGGAATACAGAGCGTGTAAGTCTGCAGCTGCAGATGCCAAGGATCTCTATAGACAGCTGAGAGCAGGTAGAGTCCGTGTAACCAACAGATCGGATCTACTCCAGGCCTGTAAGGCAAGGCACCTCGCTCTGACCTGCGCGGCTTTTCTGGAAGCAATCTTGGAATACCTAGAGCAGGGAGGAGGAAGTCGCGGCTCTTTTCTCGTACTCAAAGACGACGGCGCTATTATCCATCCCAAACTTCTAGATCCTGAAACCGGTAAGCCACTGGCATTTGTGCCTGAGAATGAGCTCCTGCGCAGGACAATCGCTGAGCTCGAAGTGGAGTCAGCAGAAGAGTGCACCTTCCGTATCACACGTGTGCCTGTGAGACCGATTCCTGAGAGGGACGAACCATTTGAGCTAGCTTGGGCAGCATTCCGGACAGGCGAGGTTTTCAGAAGGTGAAGCTGCGTGTTGGAAAGCTTCCTCCGGAGGTTCTGAATCGTCTACTGAGCAGCATTCCGGGAGCAGAGGGTGTACTGATAGGGCCGGCCTATGGCGAAGATGCTGCAGCAATTGAATGGCATAATAGCGTAGTGGTCGTCGCTTCAGATCCAGTAACGTTCGCTACGGAACACATTGGGCATTATGCAGTCGTCATAAACGCCAACGATGTCGCCGCGCACGGCGGAAGACCACGGTACTTCATTGCAACGATTCTGCTTCCTGTGGATTCAGACGAGTCACGCGCGGAACAGGTGTTCAGTCAGATTTGCGAATCGTGTGCTAGGCTTGGGGTTGTTTTGATTGGAGGGCACACCGAGGTCACTTCCACAGTGAGCCGCCTCGTGGTGTGTGGTTGCATGATTGGGGAAGTGGCAAGCGACAAGCTTGTCAGGACTGCGGGTGCTCGTCCTGGCAATGATCTTATTCTGGTTGGTGGAATCGCAATCGAGGGGACGGCTATTCTTGCAAGGGACGCCAGAGACGAACTGGAAAGTCGGGGAGTTTCGGAGGATGTCATTTTGTCTGCCTCGCGTCTTTTGGATAATCCCGGCATATGCGTAGTCGACTATGCAATGGCTGCAGTGGATGTCGGCGGAGTGACCAGCATGCACGACCCGACGGAAGGGGGACTAGCTATGGCACTTCGCGAAATGGCTACGGCAGCAGACGTCGGTCTATTGGTCAAAAGATGTAATATACCCATACTACCGGAGTGTCAGGCGATATGCGATGCTGTAGACATCGATCCAATTGGCCTTATTGCGTCCGGAAGTTTACTTATAGCTTGCGAATCGACTAAGACCGAAGCGATTATCGAACGTCTTCGCAAGCTGGGTGTGTCCGTTGAGACGATCGGTTCAGTCGTCGACAAGCGGCTAGGAATCAGATTCGATGATGGCGTTGAGGTCCCATACTTCGAGAGAGATGAAATCGCTCGTTTCTTTGAACAGCACGGTGCGCGTTAGAGTCGAACTCGTGGTTGGTGCAGTCGGAATGGCATCTTGGCGTAGCCGGTGCAAGCGGATGTTGTGAAAGGAAGGTGTGGCCGTTGGCTTTGCGGGCTCTACCCATTTTATTATTTTGTCTCGCTTTTGTCGTTATGGTGCCGGTTTCCATTTGCGGCGAGGAACCGGACCCGGAAAGCCTAACAATCCATCTCGTAGGTCATGCTCATATCGATATGAACTGGCTCTGGCTGTGGCCTGAAACCATCGAGGTGTGCAAAAACACATTCAGCACCGCGATGAACCTTATGAACGAGTTTCCTGGTTTTATCTTTTCGCAGAGCCAGGCTGTCACATATCTCGCAATGCAGGAGAATCATCCGGATGTTTTTGCCCGCATCAAAGGGGCAGTTAGTAGAGGGCAATGGGAAATCACGGCTTCGACCTGGACGGAGGGAGATCTCAACATGTCCAGCGGCGAGGCAATCGTGCGCTCTATCCTTTACGCAAAAAGATATATTCGAGAGCAATTCGGCTTCGAGCCGGTTGTGTGTTGGGAGCCTGATACGTTCGGTCACCCCTGGACTATGCCGCAAATACTTTCAAAATCGGGAATAAAGTACTACTATCATATGAGGTGCAACGGACCGGCACCTCTTTATTGGTGGCAATCGCCCGACGGCTCGAAAGTTCTGGCGTTTAGTTTCGGGAGTTACAACTCCGATATCTCAGAGAAAGAGGTTCTCAACAGCGCGGTCTCCTTTTCACGTTCGTCGGGAATTAATGATTATATGCGAGTATACGGTGTTGGCGACCATGGTGGAGGTCCTACCCGTGCTATGCTGCAGGAAGCGCTTAGGTTGAGCACACTGAGAAACTACCCCAAGATCAAGTTCAGCACAGTTCAGGCGTATTTCGATCTTGTGTCGGCTCAAGCAGAAAAGCTACCCGTGCATAACGGTGAGCTAAATACCGTTTTCGAAGGGTGTTATACAACCCACTCAGACATAAAGCGTTGGAATCGTGAATGCGAAAACGTCATTCCTTGCGCAGAAAAACTCGCCGTGATAGCTGCAGAATTCGGTGCCCAGTATCCCTTTAAGGAGTTCGAGAAGTGCTGGCGTAATACGTGCTTCAATCAGTTCCACGACCTTCTATGTGGTTCTGCAATACACGATTCCTACAAGATGTCTCGGGAACTATACGAGGAAGCTGTCTCGAAAGCCAAAGACGCGATCGATCATTCCCTGGAAATTCTGATATCGCGAATATCTACAGAGGGTCCGGGGATTCCCATAGTTGTGTTCAACCCACTTTCATGGACGCGCACGGATGTCGTTGAGGTGCCGTCTCCTTTTGCGGGAGAAGATGGTTTCATACAAATTACCGACGCTGCAGGCCACGTAAGCCCGGCCCAAAACGTTGGAGACAGATTAATATTTACTGCGAGGAATGTACCATCTCTGGGCTACAAGGTTTTTTGGGCAAGTCGAGCAACCGATGAAACAAACGCATCTGTCAAGTCTGGGCTTCACAGCATAGAGAATCAGTTCTTGAGGTTAACCGTAGATCCAGTTTCTGGAACAATATCTGAACTCTACGACAAGGTAAACAAGCGAAGCGTTTTTGCCGCTGGTGCGAAGGCGGGTCTTCTTCAAGTGCTGTGGGAGGAGCCGCACGGCATGTCTGCTTGGAATATTGGAAGAATAGTGAAGACGGAAGACATTGCCCGAGCCGCCACGGTACGCCTGACCTCTACTGGTCCAGTTCGGGCTACTATTGTCACTACTCACGAGTTCAACAAATCGAAATTCCAGCAGGAGATAATGCTGCACGAAGGTGTTCCTCGAGTTGACGTCAAGCTGATTGCGGATTGGCAAGAGGTCGGCACTAATCAGGCTCCGTTTCCCATGGTTAAAATCGCGTTCCCTGTGGGCATTTCCCAACCGCGTGCAGCATTTGAGATACCATTCGGTTACATAGAGCGATCAACCAATGGAAACGAGGTGCCCGCACAAAAATGGATTGACCTTTCGGACGACCGATACGGCATTGGACTTCTTAACAACTGTAAGTATGGTTTCGACGTGAGTCGAAACGTGATGCGAATGACACTGTTTCGCTGCCCATACGAACCGGACCCTATACCTGACCAGGGATTCCACGAAGTTGTTTACTCCATCTATCCTCACAGAGGAGATTGGAACGCAGGCAACACAGTGCGACGAGGCTACGAGCTCAACGAGCCGCTCATTGCACGCGTTACCGAAAAGCATCAAGGCATATTGCCAACGTCAAAGTCGTTCGTGTGGGTTTCCGAGCCAAATGTAGTTGTAACTGCTCTGAAGAAGAGTGAAGATGACAGTGGAATAATCCTTCGCTTCTATGAGACTCAAAGGAGAGCGTGCGAAGTGGAGCTTGCTGTAGGATTTAACGCAACTTGTGCCGTGGAGACAGACTTGATGGAACGTTCTGTCGGAAAGTCGATCGATCTAAAAGAGGGTCGCTTCAAGGTTAGGTTGGGAAAGCACGAGATTAAAACGTTCAGACTCGCCGCAAAGGAGAAACCCTAGTCCACGTGGCATCGCTTTATCTGGTTGTTTCTATCGTTTTCGTAACGGTTTTTGCTCTTTGCTACAAGATTGCTGTCAGATACGGATGTGAGCTGCGTGCCGTGAATTTTTGGTTGAACAGCGCGGCAACTGTTGTCTTGGTGCTGACATTTGCAGCTAGTGGTCGCCAGTTTAACCGCTCCGCGGCCCTGCTTGGCATACTGTCCGGTGTTTTCACCTATTTGTCTACGCTTGCGTTCTTCTATCATATGCGCTCGGCTCGATTGGCGGTGTCGTGGACAGTTATTGGTCTTTCGATAGTGTTTCCTGTCGTTGGATCTATAGTCATTTGGGGTGAGCAGCCAACCATCAAACAGTGGATCGGACTTGCAATCTTGCCCGTTGCGTTGGCACTTCTGAGTCTGGGGAACGGAGAAACTGAATAGTGAATTTGTTTCTGTTGTTTATTGCCTGGTTATTCACAGGGATAAACCTCATCTTGAACAAGGCTCTAATCGAGTTTGGGTTAGGGTCCTATATGCACATCTACATGGTAGGCTTCTGGGGAGTCGGGGTGATAGCAGGTTTGGTATTGCGCTTTGTGAGCGGGCATAACTTTACAAGGTTAGATGCGGCTATTGGCTGCGGTATGGGTATTGCGGGAGCCCTTGGAATGATTACTTTTCTCCTGGCTCTTACCCGACTTCCTGGAGTCATTGTTTTTCCGGTTCGAAGCTGTGGAAATGTCCTTCTAACTGCTTGTGCCAGTTGGTTGCTCTGGCGAGAACGTCTTCGGCCGGTTCAGTGGTTTGGTATAGTTTTGTCGGCTCTTGCTATATACCTACTGATTTAAAACCGCTAAACCGCTTATTAGGGAAAGAACAGTTGAGTTACCAAGCCGAATATCGTCGGTTGAATGTTTGTAGTCGACTTGTTAGAGAAAAGGAGGCAAAAATGCGAGCAGCGATTGAGGCACCGGGCGCACCGAGAGCAGTAGGTCCATATTCACAAGGAATAAAGGCCAATGGTTTTTTGTTCATATCAGGTCAGATTGGTCTGGATCCCAAAACTGGCTTGATGACGGCAACCGATATTGTAGGCCAAACACACCAGGTGATGACGAACATAGGTGCGATACTTGCTGCAGAGGGTTTAGGATTTAACGACCTCGTCAAGGTAACCATTTTCCTTTCCGACCTTAGTGATTTTCAGCAAGTTAATGAGGTTTACGGATCATATTTCCAGTCAGATCCACCGGCGCGCTCCACAGTTCAAGTGTCTGCACTACCCAAGGGAGCAAAGATAGAAATTGAAGCTGTCGCGGTCTTGCGTCAGTAATTTTCCCGACTAATTGGTGGCACGCAAAGCAAGTATTGCTGAGTAAGCGACAAGCAGCGCGCCTAAAGAGGCCAGCAAAATCGTGTTGAATAATGAAGTTTGCGGACCGGATAGGATTGCGTGTCTGAGCAGAATTCCGAAGAGAACGATCGATAGTGAGAAAACTGTCAGTGCCGTCCAAAGCGTACGCTGTCGGTCTTGTGAACTAGTCAGGGCGAAGGCGGACGCAACAATCCCGATTGCGATACCCAAACCTAGTAGACCGGTGCTTATGAGAATGATTGATGGTGCTTTCCAATTCAGCCACAATAACTCCCAATGTCGCCGCAAGAGGTCAAATGCGCTTATTAGCAAAGGAGCCGAAACAGCCACAGCTAACGATCGAGCTGCTAGTTTCCACATCTTCGTGTTACGTTTGAAATGCCATTGGCTTACTATGGTAGCCGCAGAACGGATCGCTCTCAGCTAGGGCTTTTCTGAGTAAATTACTTTCTCCAAAACTCTACCGACAATTTCTAGGGACTTCGGTGAGCACTTATCCGGAGTATCATCCAGCGTGTGCCAGGGCGCATAATCAAAGTCGATAACATCAATGCACTTGATGCCTGCCTTTATCAACGGAACGTGATCGTCCTCGATTATGTATTTCATTTCCTGTTGGAAATATTTGCCATACCCGAGTTCTTTCGCTGCTTGCCATACTTTGTCGACGACTTCCGGTGCCGCATTCACGGAATGCCTTTCACGGTAGATTGTTAAGTTTCGGTCTCCCACCATATCTAGCAAGATACCGTATCGTACGCGAATAGATTTTCCCATAAACGAAAGGCTCCGTTTCAAATCTCTGGCGAAGTGACGCGAACCCAGAAACATATCATCCGAATTCTGCCCATAATCCTCACCGTCGAAAAGGACCATAATGACGCCGATCGGAGGTCGGCGCTGGTGGAGCAGCCGCGCAACTTCCAAGAGAACCGCTACTCCAGAGGCCCCATCGTTCGCGCCGAGTATCGGCTTGTTGCGGTTCTCGGTATTGACTTCGCAGTCGGCTGTGGGACGAGTATCCCAATGTGCCGCAATCACAATATAGTCGTTTGCATCAGGGTTGAATACTGCCATTACATTTTTCAGGAGTAATTCACTCTTGTTCTCGCCGACGGCTGCCTTAAACTGTTGAGTTTCGCATTTTGAAGCGTACCTCTTCAGGTGGCTGACTATCATCCGGTAAGCAGCGTCGTGTCCTGGAGAACCTGGGTACCGCGGACCAAGATCGACTTGGGATTTCAGCAAGTGAAACGCGCGTTCGCCGTCGAATCTCAGATTTTGATCTGCGGGTGCACATCCCAGCAGGACAGCTAGCACGAGCAGTGTTGAGCAGACGAAGAGATGGATTCTATAGATCGTCACAATCCCTATACTCCGTATTCTAACCGCTCTATTAAGATATCCGGAAGACCTACCTTTCTCATTCGCAATTGAACTTCTCTAATATCGTAGGGAACACGTCTTATTTGGAAAACCATAGTATCGGTGTCGAAAAGCGCGCACGCAGCATAAGGGTTTCCGTCGCGAGGCTGTCCTACGCTTCCGCAATTAAGGATGTAACGGTAGTCGCATTCAAGCCGAAGCTCTCCGCCATCTTGCATAGCGATGCGCTGAATCGCAGATTTGCCTTCTTCGCGCACGTAAACTTCTGCGACGTGACTGTGACCTATAATACAGGCTCTCAAACTGTCCATATGCTCGAAACAAATCTTGGCATCACTTGTTGATTGAATATAGTGGAAGGCCTGAGGTTCTGCCAAAGAAGAGTGGACAACAATGTACTGGTCAAAATCGTAAGTAAGAGGGAGCATTTTGAGCCATTTGATGTCGTTTTCGGAAAGTTGGTCGCGAGTCCAGATTATAGCTTCACGAGCGAAAGGGTTGAACCAACCGATATCCATCTCAGCACATACTGCGGCGTCGTGGTTTCCGAGAACGACTACGGCGTCTAAGTTCCTGACCCGCGTTATGCATTCTGCTGGATTAGGTCCGTATCCAACGACATCTCCCGGACAAATGAATCTGTCGACTTCGAAGCTCTTAAGTTCTTCCAAAACTGCTTCGAGTGCGACCAGATTACCATGGATGTCGGATATTACCCCATATTTCATTATTGAGTGGGTGTGATTCTATCCAATTTGGAGTAGTCAATTCTCGAATTTGCCTTGAAGAATGCTTCGAGCGCTTTAACTATGGACGTGTCGGAGATTCGTGATCTAACGTGTTTTTCGCTCCAGATTTTCCAATACCCCAGCGCACCGTTTGCCATAGAGTTGGTTACAGCGACTGTGTACGCTGCGTCCTCTCGGACTGGTGATCCGTTTACTGCTATGTAGTTCACTCTCTCTCCCGCCGGGTGCTTGGGATCGAATGCAAACTTTAGGCCGGATACTTGCAGAAACGCCAGGTTCGGTTGAGGGTAAATAGAGACAGATCTTTCGAGAACTTGTTTCAGTTCTTTTCCTGTCAGTTCCAAGATCGCCAGAGGGTCATCTGGATACGAGATAAGATGACGTATATCGCTGAGTTTGATCTTGCCTGCGGGAATTGGCGGATCTTTGGGGCGGAGTTCACTTGCAGCTACAAACGCAACATCGGTGCGAAGTAGATATCGAACTGCATCGGCTGCTAAGTCACCGAGCGCCGTCTCTGTCTTGCCTGCGTCCTTGTTGCCCAAAGGAGAAAGGCACTCGGTTTCCACGACCTCCGATTGTTGAGCAACGCAATACGTCCCCGCGCTCAGGAGGCTCAACAGGCCAGCAATAACAATTAGTACTCCGTTCCACACCATTGCAGTCATTTGTCTTTTTCGACGTTTTTTCGATCGCAATTTTATAAGACGCTGGACATCACAAACTCTGTCTCCATTATGGCTAAACTAGTTGCTGTTTTCGTTGTTATTTATCGCGCACTTCGCAGTTTCGGCCACGGCATTTCTAGTACTTGATTTCTTCATCGAAGCTTGGATAAAGTCGTCGATATCTCCGTCCATAACACGTATTACATCACCCGTTTCGTAATTCGTGCGGTGATCTTTGACCATAGTATATGGTTGGAATACATAGGAGCGAATTTGATTGCCCCATTCAATTGCCCTTAGATCGCCGCGCAGTTCAGCTATTCGCTGTTCATTTTCCTCTCTTTGCAGTTCCGCAAGGCGTGCCGCGAGTACCTTCATCGCGTTCTCGCGGTTCTTGTGTTGGGAACGCTCGTTTTGACAAGTTACAACGATTCCTGTCGGTAAATGTGTAATGCGAACCGCTGACTCTGTCTTGTTTACGTGCTGACCGCCAGCGCCGCTGGCGCGGAACGTATCTATCTTCAGTTCGTCGGGGTTGATCTCAACTGACGAGTCGTCTTCTAGTTCGGGGATAACGTCAACCGCAGCGAAGGTCGTGTGTCGGCGCTTATTTGCGTCGAAAGGGGATATTCGCACGAGCCTGTGAACACCGCGCTCATGCTTCAGGTAACCGTAGGCGTTTCTCCCTTCCACGAATACTGTTACGTTCTTTAGTCCAGCCACTTCACCTTCCAGACTGTTTAGTATCTCAGTGCGAAAGCCTCGACGCTCCGCCCAGCGAAGGTACATTCTGAGGAGCATGCTCACCCAGTCGCATGCTTCGGTGCCTCCCGCTCCGGCGTTAATCTCGAGGATAGCGTTTGCGGAGTCATGTTCGCCGGATAACAAAGTTTCCAGTTCAAGTCTCTGGCATTCGGACTCGATGCGGTCGGCTTCTCTTCTTATCTCCGTGGCGTCTGGGCTGTCCGGGTCGTCGACAAGTTCCGCTAGAACCTTAAGGTCTGCGATCTCTGACTGAAGCTTTAGGAACGGTTCAACTGTTTCCTTCAGCCTACTTAGTTGCTTGAGTTTCTTTTGGGCTTGCGCGGCATCCTCCCAGAACTCTGGCTTCGCGGAGTCCTGTTCAAGTCTTGATATTTCGGCTTGGATGCTGGAGACGTCAAAGATGCCCTCCCAACTCTTCGAGGGATTGTTCTATTGTCTCGATCTTCTCAATTACGTCCTTCAACATAGTCAACCGGATTCAGAGGATATAGTGTGTCGTGTTGAAACGATGCAAACTGCTCATTCGAACTTGCCCAAACAGCACTTCTTGTACTTTTTACCGCTTCCGCAGGGGCAGGGGTCGTTCCTACCAATCTTCTTCTTGCCAGCCGCTGCCGGCACGGGTGTTCTAGGTCTCAACTCCTGTGAGCTGCCATTCATTCCTGCGGGTCCACTGGCGGCGAGCTCCATTAAGTTCTCATACGTCGGCCGACGTCGTCTGATTGGTTCCCGCTGGGCTTGAACGCGATACATTATGCGGGCCATCTCGTCCTGGATGCTGTTCATCGTGTCTTGGAAGAGCTCGTAGGCCTCTTTGCGATATTCGATAAGCGGATCTCGTTGGGCATAGCCTCTAAGTCCGATGCCTTCTCGGAGATAGTCCATAGCATCCAGGTGGTCTATCCATTTTCGGTTGATCAAGTCGAGAGCGACATGTCGCTCAATTTCACGCATTAACTCTTCGCCGATTTCCTGCTCTTTGGCTTGATAACTTCGTTCTACGATATCGTAAAGAAAGTCTTGAAGCTCTTCTCGCTTCTTGTTACGGAGGTCAGAAGGCTTCGCGTAGAACTCTAGCGGTAGGATCGAATTGACATGCTGGAACAAACCGTTTGTGTCCCATTCGCTGGGATGTACACCCTCAGGGCAGTACGTTTCAATGGCGTTCGACATAGTTTTTTGTAAGTATTCAATCACAGTCGGCCGCAAATTCGCGCCTTCAAGAATCTTTCGGCGCATGCCATATACTGTCTCGCGCTGAACATTCATCACATCGTCATATTCAAGCACGTGTTTTCTTATCTCAAAGTGGTGCATTTCCACTTTCTTTTGTGCGCGCTCAATCATTCGCGACAGTAGCTTCGCATCCAGCGCTTGGTCTTCTCGCCACCCAGACAGTAAGAACGACTTTGACTTGTCTCCAAACAACCGCCAAAGTTCGTCTTCCAGCGAGACAAAGAAACGCGACATACCGGGATCGCCCTGACGTCCCGAACGACCTCGCAGCTGGTTGTCGATTCGGCGGCTCTCGTGACGCTCAGTGCCGATTATGTACAGGCCGCCGCGTTTTATGACGTCCAGCGCTTCTGGCTTGGCTTCGGCCAGCTTGTCTGGATTTTGCTTTGCCCACGATTCGAAGTCCCAAGTGAAGTCTTCTGGCTCGAACTCTTCCGACTCAAAGGGTTCTTGCTCAGATTCATTTTCTTCTTCGCCGGGCAGTGGAGCCCCGCCAAGGATGATGTCAACGCCTCGGCCCGCCATATTTGTTGCAATCGTTACGGCCCCTTTCCGTCCTGCCTGGGCTATGATTCGAGCTTCCATCTCGTGGTACTTGGCGTTCAGGACATTGTGCGGAATGCCATCTTTGAGCGCCTCCGCAAGCTTGGGCTCGTACTTCGACCGGATACCAAGTGCTTGGGCCAGCGCGCTCACGTTCTCCGGTTTTAGCATGTCCAGGTCGAAATTTAGGCGTTTCGCTAGTTTGTTGAGTTTGGGTATCGTTAGCTCGTCGAACTTGGAGTTCAGAAGCGCGTGATAGTTGTTCTTTTCTTCGTTCGGGATATCTTTATTTTGGTCCAGCCTAATGCGCAGGAGTTCAATTGCCGCAAGGAGCTGAAGCCGTTCGGATATCAGCCGTTCGCTGAGCTTTTCCGATACTTCTATTGATCTCGTTCCCACCAGGACCGGCTGTTGTCGGGCATACGTCTTTAGTATTTCGAGAGTTATGCCTCTGAACTTTGCTTCCTGAGTTTTGTAGATAACATCTGGCAGATCTTTTCGGATGCAAGGCCTATGTGTTGGGATTTCGACTACGTCAAGCCCGTATATTTTTCGAAACTCTTCCTCCTCAGTCTTCGCCGTACCTGTCATACCGGCTAACTTGCGGTACAAGCGGAAGAAGTTCTGGTAGGTTATAGTTGCGAGCGTCTGGTTTTCTTCCTCAACCTTCACGCCTTCCTTGGCTTCCACTGCTTGGTGAAGTCCGTCGCTCCATCGCCGACCGAACATTAGGCGACCTGTAAATTCGTCGACTATGATTACCTGCCCATCTCGGACAACATAATCTACATCTTTCTTGAACACCGCATGAGCTTTCAGCGCCGCGTTAACATACTGCATTATCTCGAGGTTTTCGGGAGCGCTCAGGTCGCCGCATCCTGTCAGTTCCTCGACTCGAGCTATACCTTCTTCGGTCAGCGTGGCTGTTTTTGCTTTCTCGTCCACCGTGTAATCACGTCCGGGCTGAAGTCTGCGCACCACGCGATCCATCTTGTAGTACATGTCGCTCGAGCGATAACCATAGCCGGATATGATAAGAGGAGTCCGCGCTTCGTCGATAAGTATACTGTCGACTTCGTCCACTATGGCGTAGTTTAGCTCGCGCTGGACAAGGTCTTCTTTGCGGAAGGCCATGTTGTCACGCAGGTAATCGAACCCGAATTCGTGGTTTGTCCCGTAGGTTATGTCGCAGGCATATGCTTCTTTTCTCGAAATTGGTCGTAGCTGATCCCATTCGTGTTCGCCTTCGGCTTTGTAGTCTGGGTCGAATATGTAAGACCTGCCAGCTTCGCCGGTTTCCGCACTTTGTCCGTGTATCGAGCCTACCGTGAGCCCAAGGAAGTGGAATATAGGACCGTTCCATCGGGCATCTCTCTTTGAGAGGTAGTCGTTAACCGTTACGAGGTGGGCACCACGCCCTGTTAGAGCGTTTAGGTAAAGCGGCAGTGTGGCAACCAGCGTCTTACCTTCACCGGTTTTCATCTCGGCGATCCTGCCTTCGTGTAGAACAATGCCGCCCATCAGCTGGACGTCAAAATGGCGCATGCCAAGCGTTCTGACACTGGCTTCGCGGACAACAGCAAACGCCTCAGGCAGGATCTCATCCATCTTTTCGCGCAGCAGCTGTTCACGTTCAGCCTCTGTCAGCGCGTGCTGAGATTCACTAATCTGCAGCCTTTCCTTGAACTCTTCCGTCTTTGCCCTGAGGTCGGCATCTGACAGGGCCTTTATGGACGGTTCAAGGGCATTGATCTTCTCTACTATCTTGCGGAGCCTGTGAAGCTCGCGCTCGTTTGCACTCAGCCACTTAAGAATACTCATATCGAACGCTCACAAAACATAAAAGGGAAACCTGGGTTAATCTCCCTCAGCTTCCCCTCCGATAAGTTCGTTCCTTCACCTGGTACGATACCATATTTGTAAATCCAGAGTCAATCGCGCGACAATGCCAAGCAGTTACAGCAGCAAAGCAGGTCAGTTCTTAGCGAAGAATCGGAGCGTGTACGAAACGATTTGCGAAACGGCTTTGTTGCTCGCGCTTGCGTAAAGATCGGTGTTACAGCACAGATGAGTTATCAGATCAACCAATGTGGCAGGTCAAGGGTTTTGCTCTCTAAACAGATAGTAGGCCGTGCATAGTCTACAAAATAAAGTCTAGCAAACAATTAGTGCCGGTGCGGTCGGTCCATTCTGTGGTTCGTGTACCCCACTGGTGCCCAACCGCATCCCATCTCGTGCCACCTAGCGTGCCCGTCCAGGTACACGTATATACTGCCGTCTTGGTGCGGATAGTAGGGAGTGATGACCGGACCACCTGGGTATGCTTCTACGGGAATGTCTGGACCGAGTCCATAACACAACGCCCAAATTTTCTTGGACGGCGAAGTCGCCCGACCATATTGTGCCCTGTCGTTGGCTAGAACCTCAGAAACTGTTCTTCCTATGAGTCGGCCTTGGTTGGGGTGATCCGGCTTGCACATAGGCGTATCCGGATATGTTACAAAGTCCTGGCCGTATCCAAGCTTGTTCCGTATGAAAAGCCAGCTGCACCTGAAGCCATACGCGTACCGTGTACCGTAAGGTCCACTGGGGCTGGGGCATCTCCATATGTCTTCGTTCTTCACATATTTGGCGAGTTGGATAAACCGGAACTCGTTTACGTAGTGAATGCCCCATGTCTCAACCCCAGGAGCATAAGGCCAGTCGTAGGTCCATTTGTAGTCTTTGAATTTATCCATCATTTCCTGGGTGGCTTGACTGGGGAAGCGGTCGTTGTTGTCGTCAAGGTACATTAGCATCGCCTGACCTAATTGTCTGCCGTGAGCCATGCACTGGGACACAAAAGCTTTCTGCTTGGCAGTTAGGAACACCGGGTACAGGATCGCTGCTAAAATAGCGATTATGGCGATGACTACAAGCAGTTCAATGAGCGTGAACCCACGTCTCATATTTATCCACCCCCTTCGTGATTGGGATTATCATCCCACCATTTGAATTATGTACCCCAATATGGTCCTTGTCAACCAAATTTCATGTGCCATTGATTGAGTTTCTATTGAGCGCTTTAACTCTTCTGGTACAACGGGGACATCTCTCGAAGGCGCTTAACAATCGGCGGTAATACCTCGAGTACTTGATCTATATCGCTTTCTGTGTTGTCTTTACCGAGAGTCATGCGTAGTGATCCATGGGCTTGTTCATGTCTCAAACCGAGCGCCATAAGTACATGCGATGGATCGAGAGAACCTGATGTGCATGCTGAGCCGGACGAGACGCATATGCCATTCATGTCCAACATCAATATCATCGACTCTCCCTCAACGGCTTCGAACGAAAAGTTGACATTGTTCGGTAGTCGCTTTTCTCTATCGCCATTGAGCTTTGAGTTCTCAATCCTTGCCTCGATTCCATCAATCAGCATGTCTCGTAGCCGCACGAGCTTCTCTGCTTCTTCGGCCATGCGTGCCATTGCAAGTTCAGCTGCCTTCCCGAGCCCAACAATACCGGCCACATTGTGCGTGCCCGCTCTTCGATTGTTTTCCTGTCCGCCCCCACGCATGTATCTTTCAACCCTAGCACCTTTGCGGATATATATAGCTCCTATTCCCTTGGGTCCGTATAGCTTGTGAGCAGAAATTGCAAGCGAGTCACAGTGAAGGACTTTTACGTCGACCGGGATATGCCCAACGGTTTGTACAGTGTCGGTGTGGAAATGTATTCCTTTTTCTTTTGCAATCTTACCAATTTCATCGATCGGCTCGATAGTCCCTATCTCGTTATTTGCGTGCATTATCGTTATGAGTACAGTTTCATCCGTGATACTCTTGCGCACGTCGTCAGGATCGACAAATCCATTGGAGTCAACTGGTAGGTAGGTTACGGAGTAGCCTTGTTTTTCTAGCCAGTGGCAAGGCTCGAGTATTGCATGATGTTCGATCTTGGACGTAATTATGTGCTTGCCTTTCTTCGCGTTCGCTGCAGCAACACCAAAAACTGCCCAGTTGTCAGACTCAGTGCCACCGCTGGTGAAGTAGATCTCTTCTGGTGCTGCACCTATCAACTGAGCAACGCTAGCACGGGCTTGCTCAACCGCTTCACGCGCTTCGCGACCCAGCGAATACAAAGTAGATGCACTCCCGAACTTATCGGTTAGATAAGGCATCATAGCAGCTAATACTTCGGGGTCTATGGGTGTGGTTGCGGCATGGTCAAGGTATATCACATTTGACATTACTGGATTCCTCCCGGATCGCTGTAACACTGGCACAGTTTACACATTTAAATTGTGTCAAGTGTTTTTGCTTGCGTCAAACACGTATTTACCCAGAAACACGGCTATCCACGCATCGCAGAAACAAAAAGCGACAGCTGCGTGCTGCCGCGATATATGATTACAGAGTTTCCTGGTTCATTGTTGCGCAAAGCTTAAGGCAATGTCGAGTGGTGAATGCAAGGCACTCATAAAAAACAGGTATATACATATAACTAAATACTACTCGTCCGAAGTTGGATTAGCGTCTGCTATGTATCGTTGGGCAATAGCCATTTCGTTTTCTTGGGGACGCTCGTTCATTATAACAATCACATAATCCTGGACTTGGTTCAGGCTCTAGAGCTGATGCGGAATGAATGCCGGATCGAATTCTAGGTGGTGTAGGTTCAGGCTACAAGCAGAATTATTCTACCAGCTCCGGAAACCACAAAGCGATTTCGTAATCCGCAGATTCAGCGCTGTCTGACCCGTGAATGAGATTTTCACGTGCGGATATCGTGAAATCACCTCTGATTGTACCTGGGGCTGACTCGCAAGGGTCTACTGAGCCAATCATCCTTCGGGTAATAGCAATGCTGTTCTCGCCTTCGACAACCATTGCAACCACTGGACCCGAGCAGAGGAACCGAACAGTCGGCTCGAAGAAGTCTTTTCCGCGATGCACGTTGTAGTGTTTCTCAGCGAGTTCCCGCGGTGGAGTCAGCATTCTCATCGCAATGATGTTCAAGTTTCTTTTCTCTATTCGGCTGACGATTTCGCCGATTAGTTTTCGCCTTACAGCATCAGGTTTGATTAATACAAGTGTACGTTCCATAGCGCCCACAATATAGCAGAACATTGCTGAGCCGACAAGCGCTAGAGTTGTGCCTTATTCGACATTCAATGTAATTCTGTCCCAAGCAACTTCCATACCGTGTGCCGAAGCTATTTCCACTAGTTCGTCGTGTAGCAAGCCAATGTTGTGTGAGAAATGAGTGAGTACGACTCGAGTGTTTGAATTTACCGCGCCGCTTTGTGCAAGGCTGTCTCTTAACGCCACTACGCCATCGAGGCCCATGTGAGAGGTAGAGGGCATATTCAGCGTGCCTTGAGTGCACTCCGCGATCACTGCATTAAAGCGAAAACCTCGCAGAAAATCGAGTGATTTCTCGCTGTATAACCCTGTATCCCACGCAAATAGGACTGTAACATTTTCCGAGCAAACAACGTATGTTAGGCACATTTCTGTCGATATGTGGCTGGCCGGTACGGGAAAAACAGTCAAATGATCGGCTTGCACTGGCTTGAATGGTTCCAGGGTTACCGTCTCCAGTGGTAGTTGGACTTTTGCCGAAAGGGCGTTAATGGCTTGTGTTATTGTGGAATTGCCATAAACCCTAACCGGAGCGTTGGCTAGGTTGTGTGCGAACGGCGGTCTTAAGTAATGAAGTTCTTTGAGAGCCAGATGGTCCTCGTGTGAATGGGTGATGAAAAGATGTTTGAGCTTGCTCAGCCTGAGGCCGAATATAAACTGATGGTAATGCGTGTCCGGGGGCAGATCTATCTTGAAGATTTCGTCAATCTGAGCGGACTGTCTCGTCCTGATGTTTTTTCCGCCTGAGCGTCTGGCTCTCTCGCACGTGCCGCAGCCACAAAATACTGCAGGCCAACCTTCTGCCGCTGCCGTGCCCAGGATCTGTATATTCACGTGTCTTATTCTCCTCATTATAAATTATAAACTTGACCTTTGGCAGTATTAAACGCCACGTCAGCCGACACCTGCTTGTGAGTACACGTGCTAGATGGTATAATCCCGTCGTACGAAACGGTACGCCGCCTGGAGGTTTTCTATACGATGCGAAGGTATATTGGCCCCGCCGTAGTCGCACTCATTGCCCTCCTAGTGATATTTGGCGGAGCGCTGGTCAATCTGTTGACCGACTGGCTTTGGTTCAGCGACCTGGGGTACCAGCGAATCTTCACTACTACACTTTGGACCAAATTCCAGGTGGGGTTTCTGTTCGGTCTTGTCTTCTTCGCGATCATTTACGGAAATCTCTGGTATGCCAGAAGAATTGCGCCTCCTCCTTCTCCGACTGGTATTGAGCAACAGTTGATCGAAAGGCTTGGCAGGCTTGCTAGAAGGGGGATAGGCTTGCTGATATTCGCTGCCAGCATAGTTCTATCTGCAATGGTTGGGTTGGAGGCTGCAACTCATTGGCAGGAGTGGCTCCTGTACCATCATGGCATACCTTTCGGTATTACTGATCCAGTTTTCCACAAAGATATCGGGTTCTATGTGTTCAGGCTTCCTTTCTTGAGCTATGTGTATCACTGGCTTTTCTTCGCTCTTGCTGCGTCAACAGTTGCTGCTGCTGCACTGCATTATGCAGATGAAGCGCTTGAGTCGATCGCCGGCAGGCTTCATTTTGCTCCCGGAGTGAAATCACATTTGGCAATGCTGGTAGCAGCCATGTTCTTCCTCAAAGCGTGGGGTTACAGGCTTTCGATGTACGATCTGTTAAACACGCGTGGATCGATTTTCGATGGTCCGGGCTATACGGAGCTTCATGCTAAGTTGCCTGTTCTTTGGATTCTTCTTGCGCTGGCTGTGGTAGGCGGACTTTTGGTGCTCCTCAACATTTACCGTCGCGGTATAACCTATGCACTGGCTGCGCTGGTGATACTTGTAGGGGCTTCAATCGTCATCGGCGCGGGTTATCCGGCTATGGTGCAAAGCCTTACCGTTAAGCCGAATGAGCTTGCAAAGCAGAGACCCTATATTCGAAGGGCTATCAAAGCTACATTTGAAGCATATGGACTCAATACCGTGGCCGGCCGTGAATTTCGTGCAGACCCACGCCTTACTGCTGAACAAATTCAGTCCAACATACCAACTATTGAGAACATCAGGTTGTGGGATCAGGTGCACTTGCAGGATGTCTACAACCAAATTCAGACGATTCAGCAGTACTACTACTTTACCGATCTGGACGTTGATCGATACTGGCTTGCTCCAAACGAAGGGGGAGAGTCTCGATACCGACAAGTCTGGCTTTCTGCGCGTGAACTTGACGAACAGAGGCTTCCGTCCGAAGCTCAGACCTGGATCAACAGGCGATTGCAGTATACACACGGATATGGATTTGCGATGAGTCCTGTTAATGAGGTAAACAGCGAAGGTCTACCACAGTTCTTCGTAAAGGATATGCCGCCTGTTGCATCAGTGGATCTTCGCATAGACAATCCCGGCGTGTACTTTGGAGAGCTCACGGAGGGCTACGTGTTCGTCAAAACGACCGCTCCAGAGTTCGATTATCCTGCTGGTGAAAAGCACAAAGCCACATCCTACAAGGGAGACGGTGGTGTTCGAGTCGGGAGCTTCTGGAGAAAGCTGCTTTTTTCGTTACGGTTTTCGGATATCAACATATTGCTTAACGAGAACATCACTTCCGATAGTCGCATACTTTACTACCGGAACATCAGGGAACGTACCGAAAGGCTGTTCCCGTTTCTGGATTTCGATAACGACCCGTACCTTGTCGTAGCAGACGGCAAACTTTACTGGATGCGAGACGCTTATACTACCACAGGCTACTATCCGTACTCATATCACTACATGGGCGGCAGAATAAACTACATAAGAAACTCTGTAAAACTGGTTGTCGACGCGTACACCGGCAAAGTAGACGCTTACATTATCGAACGCCCTCATGCGGATCCAATCATACGAACTTACGCTCGAATATTTCCGGGCGTGTTCAAGAACATTCAGGAGATGCCCAATAGTCTCAAAAGTCATATTCGTTATCCGGAAGACATGTTCCGTGTGCAAGCCAGAGTCTACGCGCGGTATCACTACGGTCCAGAAGACCCGGACGGGTTCTATCGAAACAATGATCTATGGGAGATTCCGAAACGGGCGTTGGTGGCAGTTGCCGAGGGAGCTGAAGACGGCGAAATGATGGAACCGTATTATGTCATCATGAGGCTTCCGAATGGTTCAGCAGAAGAGTTTATTCTAATGACTCCCTTCATAAGAGCTGGCGGCAGGAAAAACATGGTAGCTTGGATGTGTGCGCGATGCGACGATCCGAACTACGGTAACCTCGTGTTGTATCGTTTCCCAGAGGAGAAGAACGTTTATGGACCGCAACAAATCGCAGGTCGAGCGAGTCAAGACACGCAAATATCCCAGCAGCTCAGCCTTTGGAACCAAGAGGGCTCAAAGGTTGGAAGCGGAAACCTGCTTGTGATACCGATTGAGTCATCGCTGCTATACGTTATGCCCATATACCTTTTGTCGACGGGGACCAAAATTCCCGAACTCAAGCGTGTTATAGTGGCGATGGGTGACCGCATAGCGATGGAGCCGACACTAGATGAAGCCTTAGCACGAGTCGTAGGTGCGCCAGTATCAACTCCTAGAACCACCTCCGTGGTGCCGAGCGAGGAAGGATTGGAGCGCATGAGTCCTGCGCAGGATCTCCAGCGGCTGATCGACAAGGCAGTGTCGCAGTACGAACGTGCAATTGAGGCGCAGCGCAAAGGTGACTGGGCTGAATACGGTCGCCAGATAGAAGCTCTCAGAGACACCTTGGCGGAACTCAAGAGCGGGGGCCGATAGGACCACCTGGATCACCAACAACTTTCAACCAAACGCATTGGAGCTACTCTCGTACCCACGGCAGGCTCCAAAATTTGGCTCTCTAACATCATTGCACCTCCTCCCACAGCAATCCTCTTCTAGCCTTCGGTTTTTCGCTTAGCGTTTGTTCTGCGGGCATTTAGTGTGCTCAAACCAAAAAACCTCTTGCAAAAAATTTGCAAAAACCTATTGACACGGGTCCGACATCGGCTTACTATATTCGCACTTGGTTTTGGTTGGAGACCATAAAGAAACCCAGGTTAGATCATCTGGAGACCTGTAGAAGCCTCAGAGCAACATCATTGGTAACTTTGAGGAGACTCGTGGACGAAAATGCCTGATTTGCACCTTTTCTACGGCACGTATACCCATAGCGTTGATCCTGCAGGGCGCTTTGTCATGCCTAAAGTCTTCAGAGACAAACTTGGCGAAACATTCCTCATAACAAAGGGTCTTAACTGCTTGTGGTGCTTAACTGGCGACTTCTTGCAGTCTGTGATTTTACCTGCAATGAGGAAGCTGAGCCAAAATCCAATCCGTGGTCTTTTCGACCCGGATGTCATTCGTTGGACTAGGCATCTGTTTTCAGACATGTTGGAGACCAAGACAGACAACCAATACCGCGTTTCTCTTTCCCAAGAACACAGACGCTTCGCGCGTATCACGGACACAGTCGTGATATGTGGACGCGGATTGATAATAGAGATATGGAGTCCAGAAGTGCTTGAGCGACATAAGAAAGCTGTGGAGGATGACAAGGATGTCATTGCTTCTGCAGAAGCGCTGGGCCCGCTACTTAGCAAATTATTGGACGAGAACGCAGATGTGTCCGGAAGACAGTTTTCACACGCCGGTACTGAAAAATGAAACTCTTGCTCTGCTAGATCCCAAACCAGGCGGCGTGTATGTAGACGCAACTCTTGGTGGCGGTGGCCTTGCAGCTGAAATACTCGAAAGGATTGGACCGGATGGTTTCCTCATAGGCATAGACAAGGATCCCGAAGCGATAGCTTACTCAGAAAAACGGTTAGCTAAATACGGTGGCTCGGTTCGTATCGTGAAAGGAGATTTTCGGGATTTGGCTTCGATCCTAGGTTCACAGGGCGTGAGCAGTATAGACGGTGCTGTTTTCGATCTCGGTGTAAGCAGTTGGCAGTTGAACTCTACAAGAGGCTTCTCTTTTATGCGAGACGAGTCGCTTTCGATGAAAATGGATCCGTTCAGCGTCGGTCCTGACGCTGCGGAGATCGTTAACACTTACAGCGAGCAAGAGTTGGCAGATTTGATACGCAGATTCGGTGAAGAGCGCCACGCGCGACGAATAGCCCGCGCAATTGTTCGGCGTAGAAAGAATAAACCTATCACTCGTACTGCAGAGTTGGCAGATACCATAGTTTCCGCGGTTGCCGATGCCTATAAGGGACAAAGAATTCACCCGGCAACACGCACATTCCTTGCGCTGAGGTTGGTCGTCAACAGAGAACTAGAGGCGATCGACCAGGCTCTGCCTGTTGCAATTGAATCTCTTAAGGAATTCGGTAGGATGTGCGTTATAAGCTTTCACTCATTGGAAGATCGAATCGTGAAATCGATAATGCAGCGGTACGCAGGTAAGTGTGGGTGTCCGCCTGCAGCAACCGAGTGTCAGTGTGGAGCACAAAAGCTGGTTCGGGTGGTGACACGCAAGCCGGTGCGCCCGAGTGAAGACGAGATCCGGCTCAATCCGAGAAGCCGCAGCGCTAAGCTGCGATGTGTAGAAAAACTGGGAGTTTGCTAGTGTGGTGGGAAGGGAGGACTGAATCCTTATGTCAGCAGTACCAGTGCCAGTGAAAGAAAGAATTTTGTCGTCTCAGAGCAAACGCTGTGGGCCGCCTAATTCTGGTTTCAAAAGAGTACGCCGCGGACGCTCGAACAATAATCTCGTTCGCAAACTGTATCGGATAGCGGCAGTCGCGTCGGTTATCATTGCCTTAGCGTGCATAGCTATTTACGCTGCGGTAACCGCTCTTGGCTATCACAATGTTGAGCTTTCTAGTCTTTGTAGAATCCAAGAGATTGAGAACGAACGTTTACGCGTAGCCATAACTCGTTGTTCAAGTCCAGAGCAGATTGCTGCGGCTGCGGAGAAAACAGGTATGATCTGGGCGACCAACTATGAATACCTCCAGCCGCCGCAGTCCGTTGCAAGCGCGAGGTAGTAGCGACGAGAAGTTGTCTGCCGATCTACGCGAGTTCCGATCTGCGTCGAGAGCGGGATGTCTTATGGGGTCACGGACTAGGGAAGTTGTCAAAAAAAGATCGGCGTGGTTGATGTTGGGTTTTTTGTGCCTGTTCGCGGCTATAAGTGGCAGGCTTGTTTTCATTCAGTTGTGTAGGGCCGATGAATATGCCAAATGGGCAGAGAAGATACGCTGGGCCAAAATCAGAACTCTTACTGCTAGGGGTAGTATCTATGATAGCAATGGTCATCCTCTAGCAGTGAGCATTAGAACGTGCTCAATTTTCGCCAACACTCGCGAAGTGCAGAATGTAAGCCTTACAGCCCATCGTCTTTCTGCGTTAATTGGCGGAGATCCGAAGAATTACCGGAAAAAGATAAGCGAGGGTCGAGGTATCGTTTGGCTAGCAAAAAAGATTGATCCCAGACTCGGTGACCAGGTAAAGCGAGGATGGCTGGTGGAAAAAGATGGCCGAAAGAGGTATGAAAGAATCCCCGGAATCGGGGTATGGTTTCACAGAAAACGAGTATATCCCGCCGGGCCGGCGGCTGCTCAAGTCTTGGGTTTCACAAACATAAATGGCCGACCTCTTGCCGGGATCGAGTGGAAATTTAACGACATATTGGCAAATCAAGACGGCGAGATCCTTGCTGAGGTCGACGCTCGAGGAAGGATTATCCCAGAAGCCGAAAGACGGGTACTTATCGAGCCGAGAGACGGGAAAGACTTGTTCTTGACGATCGACCTAAATGTCCAGCATATCGCTGAACGAGCTCTGACACGTGTTGTCAAGAAATTTCAACCTGAAAGCGCATGTGTCGTAGTTATGGATCCCCGTACCGGAGAAATCCTGGCGCTGGCTAACTTTCCTTTCTTTGATCCTAACAGCGCGCTCAAGTTTCCGCAGTCAACTTGGGTAAATCATGCGGTTGCGAGTCTGTATGAGCCAGGCAGTACTCTAAAAGCTATCACTGTCGCGGCAGGCTTAAACGAAGGAATCTCTCCCAGTAGTGTGCTTGCGCGATGCACTGGGCGAGAGAAAATAGGAAAAAATAATCTCCGATGTTCGTTACACCAACCATTCCTGCATGGGCACGGTTCGGTGGATATGCAGAAAATTATCAAGTACTCGTGCAATATAGGAGCAGCGCATTTGGCACTGCGCTTGGGATCGGAGAAACTAAGACATTATGAGGAGGCATTTGGACTACTGGAAAAGCCAAAATCAGGATTTAGCTTGGAGGCAGTGGGCTACCTGCCGAAAGCCGACCGATGGGGCACTGTCGGCTTGGCAAACATAGGATTCGGTCAAGGAATTGCAGTAACTCCGCTGCATATGGCAAGCGTATACGCGACTATTGCGAACGGCGGGGTGCGCGTTCCGCCGACTATAGTTCGCGGCACTGGATCTCATGGCAAGATGATGGCACGCCTCAAGAAACCAAAACCTCAGAGGGTAATTTCTCGTTTGGCTGCTGCGAAACTGACAGAGATGCTTATCCAGTGTGTTGAAGGTGGGACAGGAAAGAATGCCAAAATTGAGGGCTATCTAATTGCGGGGAAAACGGGTAGTGCGCAAGTTGCGGATTCCGGTGGGCGCGGTTATCTACCAAATGCCTTTGTGGCTTCATTCATTGGTTTCGCGCCGGCCGATAATCCTAGATTTACAATTGCTGTTGTGGTTAATCGTCCGCATGGGTCTCATTTTGGGGCTACTGTGGCTGCGCCCGCCTTCCGTGAAATTGCGCAGAAACTGCTTTGGTACTACCACATTCCGCCGCAACCTTCGAATGGCGGCAGTGTACACGAGAAGAAGCGTGGTAGCAAGAGTTTGGCCTAGGAGAAATCTTGCGGTCGTGGATATAAGTTTTGGGACGACGCCGGAAAGGACAATGTCCTGGGATCTGGGCAGTTCAGGCTTGTCCTCCGCGATCCCATTCTGCTCGGCTCTCTGCTTACGGGCAGGTATCGCTCTATTTAGAGCGTGGGTCGGTTAGCTTCGGCAGGCCGACCCATACTGTAGGGGGTGTGCACGCTGGGCAAGATAACTGGGCGAGTCTTGTTCCGAATTGCACAACCCCTTCTTTTTCTTCGGTATTTTAGGGATGTCCAGCATATTCTATAATCCACACCTGCCCTTGCGAGCGTTATAATTCTTTAGAGTATGAAGTTCTCAGATTTGGTTATCCATGTTACGGGCTTGCTTAAATGGAACGGCCGCGATGCGGATGTCACGGCCATATGCTACGACAGCCGTCGCGTCAGGCCAGGTTCGGTTTTTGTAGCGATTAAGGGCGGTACCTATGACGGCCATAGCTTCATATCTCAGGCGCTGTCAGCTGGTGCGTCAGCAATTGTTGCAGAGTACAGCAGTGTTTTGGGGGTTCACGGTGAGGTGCCATGCGCTGTAGTAGAAAATGGACGTTGGGCAATGGGCGAAATGGCAGCACACTTTTATGGGCATCCTTCTCGTGATCTCACGTTGGTCGGTGTGACCGGCACGAGCGGAAAGACTACCGTTACTCACCTCATATGCTCTGTCTTTTCTGCGGCCGGCAAAAGGACTGGGTTAATCGGCACTCTGGGTGCGCGAACTGGTGACGAATTAATTGACACCGAACATACTACTCCTGAGTCCGTGGATATTCAGAGAATTTTGAGTACTATGCTCGACCGCGGCGTACAAGTAGTTGCGATGGAAGTAAGCTCGCACGGACTTGAGCAAGGGCGGGTGGTCGGATGTGAATTCGATTGTGGCGTATTTACTAACATTGCCCGTGACCATCTCGATTTTCACAAGACTCCGGAAGCATACCTAAACGCGAAAATCAAACTCTTTCGCGATTACCCTGCTTTATCAACAAAGGAGTTTGTGGGAATTGTTAACGCGGACGACGATTCTGCATCAGCATTTATCGCCGCCGCGCCGGGAAGAGTTATTACTTTTGGTATCCAATCGAACTCTGACCTGTCAGCATCCAACGTGAATGTTACTGACCGCCGAGTCTCATTTGATCTAGTTTATGCAGGTGCAGTTAGACGCATCGAAATGCCTATAGGTGGATTCTTTAATGTTTACAACGCTTTGGCAGCCACAGCGGTCGGTGTCGCGTTTGGACTCGACGTCGATACGATTGCTGTGGGCTTGGAGACAGTAAAAGGAGTTCCTGGTAGATTTGAGTTTGTGGATTGCGGTCAGGATTTTGGTGTCGTAGTTGACTATGCTCACACACCTGATGAATTGGAGAATGTTCTGAAGGCTGCAAAACAAATTGTTTCGAGGCGGCTGATGGTCGTCTTTGGTTGTGGCGGAGATCGTGACCGGGGCAAAAGACCTATCATGGGCAGGATTGCGGCTGAGCTGGCGGACAGGGTAGTGGTAACGTCGGACAATCCCCGTTCAGAAAAACCTGAGGAAATAATAGCGGAGATATTGACAGGTGTACCTAAGGAAAAGCTTGCACAGGTAGAAGTTATTGTTGACAGAAAGGATGCCATCGAAGCTGCCATAGAGCAGGCGACATCTGGCGACTTTGTTCTGATTGCTGGTAAGGGTCACGAAACCTATCAGATATTTGCCGACCACACTATTCACTTCGATGACCGCGAAGTAGCTAGAAACGCACTTAGCAAAGTGTTAGATAGGCGTGCGTCTGGTGTGATTCGGTCAGTTTAGCTCGCACCAATTGCGATTGAGACACGGTGGTCGGTCTTCGGATTTATTTCTCGGTTTTTCAGGGTTTGTAACTTATGGAGCCAATTACAGCCAGCGAGGTACTAGAAGCATGTGATGGTGAGTTGCTTTCCGGCGATCCGAATGCGGAAATCAGCGGGGTCAGTACTGATACGCGCACACTTGAACCTGGCGACCTTTTCTTTGCTCTGACAGGTCAGGTTTCGGATGGTCATAAGTTTCTAGCTGATGCTTTTGCGCGAGGTGCAAGCGGCGTGGTCGTGTCTCGGAAGGTGGAGACCAGGCAACTTGCCATACGTGTTGAGGATACATTGGCTGCCCTTGGTGCTCTTGCTCGATACTATCGCAGTAAGTTTGCACCAATTGTGATCGGTGTTACTGGCAGCGTGGGCAAGACAACGACAAAGGAAATGATAGCAGCCGTGACGGCGTATCTTGGTCCAGTGTTGAAGAACTCGGGCAATTTCAACAATGAGATAGGACTGCCATTAACGCTGTTTGGGCTTTCAAGAAAGCATAGAACTGCAGTTTTGGAAATGGCGATGCGCGGTCTGGGGCAGATAGCTTACCTAGCTCACATAGCCAGGCCGCAGATAGGTGTGATTACCAACGTCGGTCTTTCGCATATCGAATTGCTTGGCTCACTCGATGCGATAGCGGATGCAAAGGCCGAACTGCTTGATGCGTTGCCGGAAGACGGAGTATCGATCCTAAATGCAGATGATGCGTATTTCGACCACTTTCGACTTCGAAAGAGGATTCGCTTGGTTTCGTATGGAGAATCTCCAAGGGCGGACGTGCGGCTTGTCCGAGTAGACGTGGATGAACAAGGATGTTGCACTTTTGAAGCGCGTACCCCCACTGGCGAAGTGAGGACTAGGATTTCGATGCCGGGCGAGCACATTGTTCTCGACGCGCTTGCCGCTGTAGCTGTAGGCGAGGTTTTGGGTGTACCCCATCCGGCTATGGAGGAAGCGCTAGCCCATTTTGAGCCTCCCGAGAAGCGCTGCAGCGTAATTGCTACAAAGGGCGGTTTTGTCGTCATCGACGACACCTATAATGCTAGCCCAGCTTCTGTGACAAGCGCACTGCGAACGCTTCGGATGATGCAAGGAGGCAGAAAAGTTGCCGTGTTGGGCGATATGCTTGAACTAGGGGAGGCGGCACGTGATGCGCACACGAATATCGGTCGTGTAGTTAGCAACTTGGGAATAGACGTGCTTGTTGTCGTGGGCAAACTTGCAAAGCTAATCTCGCAGGGTGCTGCCGATTCCGGGTTTTCTATACAACAAGTGCACGAGTTCGAGAATAGCCAGCAGGCGGCTGAATATTTGCCGGGGCTGGTTCGAGAAGGCGATATCGTATTGGTCAAGGGTTCCAGAGCAATGAGAATGGAGAAAATAGTGGAGGCGTTGCTTGGCACCTGAAACTGTTCTCGAAGTGTTGGTAGCGTTGCCGTTTGCGACGGCTTTTGCCGTGTCCGCTATATTGGCACCAGGTCTAATCGAGATGCTTAGGCGGCGCGGGGTGGGCCAAGTTATAAGCCAGGATGGTCCTGAGTCACACCGCGTAAAACAGGGCACGCCGTCAATGGGCGGGCTGATCATAATAGCCGGAGTGCTTGCTGGTTGCCTTGCAGCAATTTTGGCTTCGCGCAATCCGAAATGGGTTATTGATGTAGACAAACTCACCAGGCGCTCAGATTTGGCGGCCGTCCTTTACCTGATGGTGGGATATGCGCTGATAGGAATGCTCGACGATTATCTTACAATACGCCAGATTCGAGGGATCAGAGGGCTCCCGAGTAAGCCAAAGGCGGCGCTGCAAGCAGTGCTTGCTGCTGTGTTTCTTGCATGGCTTGGGCTGGGTCGTGCAGAGGGCTTTGTGCCAGTGTTGCTTGTTGGTGGTCATCAGATTCTGTCTGGGGTTTGGTACTGGGTGTTCGCGGGCGCTTATATTGTCGGTATGACAAACTTCGTTAACATATCGGATGGCCTAGACGGCTTGGCATCCGGTCTTGCAAGCATGGCCGCGGCAGCTTTCATCTGCTGTGCAATTCTTCTTCCTTGGGGGGTGCGTTCCGAATGTGATTTAACACTCTACAGCATTTTGCCTGCAATCGCCGGTGCATGTATGGCATTTCTATGGTTCAATACACATCCTGCCAAGGTGTTTATGGGAGACACAGGCGCCTTAGCAATAGGCGCGGCACTCGCGTCCACTGCCGTCGTGTCGCACAGAGAAGTTCTGCTGGCGGTAATCGGTCTTGTATTCGTTTTTGAGGGATTATCCACCGCACTTCAGTGGGCAGTGTTTAAGTTCACGAGAGTCTTTACTGGTACAGGTCGGCGCGTATTCAGGAAAAGTCCTGTTCACCATCACTTCGAGCTCTCAGGTTGGCCTGAGCCTATGGTCGTAGTCCGATTCTGGATACTTGGCGTGCTGGCAACTGCTGTGGGCTTTGCTGGAGCAGTATGGAGAGTTTGGTAGACTGTGGATGCGTCTGAGTACAGAGGTAAGAAAATAGTCGTTATTGGACTAGGCCGCACGGGTATTGCTGTTGCCGAAGCACTGTGCGGGCTTGGTGCGTTTGTACACGCGTATGATCTCAAGCCACGTGAAGAACTCCTGGATGCAGTAAGAAAAATTGAGTCGGCAGGTGTCGAGGTGCATCTTGGAACAAATGAAGCGGATCTTCACGGAATCGACTTGCTTATTCCTAGTCCCGGCGTTCCTAAGGACCATCCGACTTTGCTTAAAGCGCAGAGCGTAGGCATCGAGATTATATCGGAGATTGAGCTTGCATACCGCATTGCTAGGTGTCCCATAATCGCTGTCACTGGAACGAATGGCAAGACTACCACCACAATACTCACTGCTCTTATACTAGCGGCAGACGGCAAAAAGACTTATGTCGCCGGAAATGTCGCCGGTACAAGGGTTGAATCGCCTGAGGGTATGTGCCAGGGCCCCATGCCCTTGGTTACTGCTGCAACTATAGCCGATTCCGACAGTGTCATAGTAGCCGAAGTTAGCACATTTCAACTGGAATGGATTGACTCATTCCGACCTGTAATAGCTGCGCTTCTAAACATTGCGTGCGATCATTTGGATAGACATAAGGATTTGAGTGAGTATGCAGCCTTAAAAGCACGCGTTTTCGAGAATCAAGGACCGACCGACTACGCCGTACTGAACGCCGACAATGCATTCACCACAGAGATAGCTTCTTCTTTGAAGTCTCATGTTCTGTTCTTTTCGCGGCTTGCAGAAGTTTCTGAGGGTGCTTTTGTTCGGGGGGACAAATTGGTAGTTCGTCTGGCAGGGCAGGAGAAAGTTGTATGTTTGCGATCCGAGATTGGAATCCCAGGCGCTCATAACCTAGAAAACGTTCTTGCTGCATCATGCGCGTCCGTCGCGTTTGGGGCAAGGTCCGAAAGTGTTGCTCGGGCGGTCCGGAGTTTTGAGGGTGCAGAACATCGTTTGGAAACAGTAGCGATAATCGATGGCGTTCGCTACATCAACAACTCTATGTGCACAAATGTCGAAGCAGCGATAAGATCTACCGAAGCGATTGACGCACCGCAAATCGTTATAGCCGGAGGCAAGGATAAAGGCTCCGACTTCAGCCCTTTAGTCAAGGCATTTAAGCGGAGAGCCAAATACGTTATTCTAATTGGTTCTGACGCCGGGGTGATAATGTCCGCAGCTTTGAGCGGGGGGTTCAGACGTGTTTCGCAAGCCTCTAGCCTTGAGGATGCAGTGGCCCTGGCTAGGTCTCTGGCTGAACCCGGCGACGTGGTCATACTTAATCCGGCTTGCGCAAGCTTTGATATGTTTGAGTCATTCGAGCATCGCGGTCAGGTTTTCAAGGATATAGTTCTTAGATACAAGGATTCTGTATCCGATCACAAATGACATTCGAACTGAAAGTGAAAGCTGGATAAGGAGATCAGGAAGAGATGTCAGCAGTGCAAAGGAATGCAAGAATAAACTCGCCCGACCTGATTCTGTTAGGTATCGTCCTATTTCTGGTGGTTTCTGGGGTGCTTCTTGTTTTCGATGCCAGCTATCCCACGAGCGCCGACCAATCGCGATATGGAAATGACGCGTGGTACTTTGCCAAGCGGCAAATAACATATGCCGGCGTGGGCGTGTGTCTTATGCTGCTCGTTTCACTTATTCCTCTTGAATGGATTCGAAGACTAAGTATAGTTATCTTGTTAGCGGCGATCGTGCTGCTGGTTTATGTATTAGTGCGGGGAGTCACCATCAATGGTTCGACGAGTTGGGTTAGACTCGGACCGTTTATGTTTCAGCCGTCAGAGCTGGCAAAATTGGCGATTATCGTGTACTTGGCACGAGCTCTTGGCAGACCGGGGATCTTCTCGAAAGGTAGAGAAAAACGCTGGTTGGTGCCGCTTGGATGGTCGGGACTGATTACCTTGCTGGTTGTTGCTCAACGGGATTTCGGCACTGCCGCTGTCCTTTTCGCAGTAATGTTCGCTATGTTCGCGCTGGCTGGCGCAAAGAAAAGATATCTTGTCCTTGCAGCCGTTTTAGGGATTGCCGCGGTGGTTGTGGCTATGACCTATTTACCTCACTGCCGGGCGAGAGTGGCTGCTTTCATGGACCCTTGGGGGCATTACCATCACGCGGGCTATCAAATAGTGCATTCCCTAATAGGTTTTGGAACCGGTGGTTTAACCGGGGTGGGTTTAGGCGAAGGGCGCGTAAAGTGTTACATACCGGCTGCTTACACGGACTACATATACGCAACTCTAGCCGAAGAGCTAGGATTGGTGGGCAGCTTGGTACTAGTATTATTGTTCTCGCTTTTAGCAGTTCTCAATTTCGTCATAGCTCAGAAAAGTAAGAGCCTATACGGCGCCTTGCTTGCCGCCGGCGTGGGAAGCGCAGTCAGCACGCAAGCTCTGATCAACATGGCCGTGGCTACAAACTCGATTCCTGCCACCGGTATTCCACTTCCACTTATCAGCTACGGCGGCTCGTCGCTTGTGACTACTTTGCTCGGGTTGGGATTAGTTTTGTCTGTTTCCAGGAATATCGAAGTAGAGGTCGAGGGCGAGGAAGCAAATGAGGATAGTGTTAACCGGAGGAGGCACGGGAGGGCACGCGTACCCAGCCGTGGCTGTCGCGGAGGCTTTGCGAGAACTCGATCCGACCGTCGAGTTGCTGTTCGTTGGTAGTGCCGCTGGTCCCGAGAAGCAAATAGCATCAGAGGCAGATATAACGTTTAGATCGGTTCCCTGCGCGCCGTTTCCTAAATCGTTCGCCGTTTCCGAGTTTGTCGGACTTGCCAAGATAATAACAGGATTTGCTATAGCACTGAGCATTCTCAGAACATTTCGCCCTGACGTGGTAGTTGGAATGGGAGGATATACGACCGTACCCGTTCTTATTGCGCAGCGTGTACTGCGGAAACCCTTAATCATACACGAACAAAATGCCATCCCGGGACGCGCGAATCGATGGCTTGCTCGATATGCCACGAGTGTGTGCGTAACATTTCCTGCGACGGTGAGCTCCTTTCCAAGGGATAAAGTTGTGGTTACAGGTTTACCTATTCGGAAGAGATTTTTGCACTTGCCGACGAAGACAGAGGCGCGCGCGGCGTTAGGTCTTGAGAAAGACCGCTTCACAGTGCTTGTTGTTGGCGGTAGCCTTGGGGCTCGGCGAATTAACGAGTTGATGTTTGCTGCTTGGCCTAGCTTAAATGATGATGCCACTCAGGTCCTTCACCAGTTGGGGACTAACAATATGGATCAGGTTGAGCAGCTTAAGTCTACGGGTTTTGAGAGGTTTGAAGATTCTTACCGAGTCGAGCCGTTCATTGATATGCCATTGGCCATGGCAGCTGCAGATTTGCTTGTTGGGCGCAGCGGTGCGTCAACCTTGGCTGAAGCCACAGCAGCAGGTCTGCCGTGTATACTGATTCCGTATCCGCACGCGGTTGCGGATGAGCAGAGCGCAAATGCTCGGTATCTTGCAGATCAAGGGGCAGCCCTGGTCTTTCGCGAAAGCGAGCTTACGCCCCGAAAACTGGCAGACGCAATAATTGAACTGCGGACGCACAACGATCGTCTTCGCACAATGTCCGAAGCCAGCCGTTCATTGGGCAAACCGGATGCGGCTCAGAAGGTAGCGCAGATAATCTCCGGACTGGTTTGCGCCAAAGACAAAGTTTAAGGATAAGGGATTGTGGTCAAGCATTACCATCTGATAGGAATAGGTGGCGTCAGTATGAGCGCCATCGCGGTGTTACTCCATAGCTTTGGGCATAGGGTCACTGGTTCTGACCGACAAGAGAGTGAGACTGTCCAGAGATTGCGGGATCTCGGAATAGATGTATTTGTAGGGCACGATACAAAAAACATCGACGAAGCAGACGTGGTCGTGTACACCGCTGCTGTCACAGACGATAATCCAGAACTCGTTGAGGCACGCCGGCGCGGCATACCAACGATGGAGCGCCCATTAATCCTGGCAGAGATTATGAACAACTACAAGCACAAGATAGCAGTGGCTGGAGCGCACGGAAAGACGACAACTGTTGCGATGATCGCAGCCGTACTGGAGCATGGCGGTTGGGATCCGACGGCACTGTTGGGTACTGATCGGGATAATCTGAGACTTGGCGGAAATCAAGTCATAGTAACTGAAGCCTGCGAGGCATTCGGATCATTTCTCCATCTCAACCCTAATATTGCGGTTGTGCTCAATATAGATGCGGACCACCTGGATTATTACGGCACGATCGAACAGGTCGAGGCAGCCTTCTATCAATTTGCTTCCAAGGTCGAACCGGACGGCCTCATCGTTGCGTGTGCGGATGACGCTAGAATCCGTCGAGCATTGCAGCCTCTGGTCGAGTCCCAATTAACCGATTCGTCAGAAACGAAGGTCGTGTGGTTTGGACGTGATCAGGGTGCTGACTACCGTGCAGAGAATATTTCGATTGATGGTCTTAGGTCTCAGTATACGCTTGTCGGAAAAGGTAAGACCCTCGGCCGCTTGGTTCTAGGGGTGCCTGGGGAGCAGAACATAATAGATTCGCTCGCCGCTGCAGCAGTTACGCTCGAGCTTGGTGTGCCTTTTCGATCGGTTAGGAGTGCTTTGAAGAATTACTGTGGTGCTCCTCGTAGGTTCGAGATAGTCTACGAGGGAGATGTAGTTGTGATTGATGATTATGCGCATCACCCGTCTGAAATCGAGGCCACTATCAAAGCTGCTCGTTCTGCGTACAACGGTCGGCTGGTAGTGGTGTTCCAGCCTCATTTGTATTCTCGAACGAATTTTCTGCTAGAGGACTTTGCAAAAGTATTGTCTGCAGCTGACAAGGTTGTAGTTGTACCTATTTATCCGGCACGAGAAGAACCGATACCAGGCGTTTCGAGTGAACGAATTGTGGAGCGCATGATAGAGCTGGGGTTTGCAGGTGGTCGGTACGCCCCTGATCTTAGTGACGTTGCCAGAGAACTCGTGGGCGAGCTTTCGTCCGGCGATATTGTGTTGGTTATGGGAGCCGGCGATATCCGTACCGTTGCCGAAGAACTAGCTGCGTACCTGCGGGGTAATTGCTCTTGAGCTTCGACGCATCAGTTGTAGCAAGGGACATTGCACGTATTGACGGTGTTCAAGTCTATCAACACGAACCGATGTCCGCACACACCACGCTTGCCGTAGGTGGGCCTGCCGACGTATTTGTAAAGGTTCATAATGAACGCAGCCTGATTTCTCTTATGAAATACGTCTCTGCACACAACCTCCCGTGGATGGTTATAGGCGATGGGGCAAACCTGTTGGTTTCTGATTTAGGCATTCGCGGCGTGGTATTGTTGCTGATGGATGATTTTCAGCGCGTAAGTGTTGTGGAGCCCTATATTGAGGCTGGTGCCGGTGCAAGGCTGTCGACAGTGGCCGATCTGGCAGCCGACAATAACTTGTCGGGTTTTGAAGCAGTCGGTGTGGTGCCAGGAACTGTAGGTGGGGCTCTAGTTATGAACGCGGGTACGCACGCTGGCTACATTGACCGAGTTGTTAGTGCGGTACAAGTAGTTGACGAGGTTGGCAGAAAGTTTGTGCTCTCCCGCGAAGAGTGCGAGTTTTCCTATCGGAGCAGCCGTTTCCAACGTGACCATTCGCTGATCATTACCAAGGCGGTTTTTCGTCTTTGCCCAGGCGACGGAATAGAGATACGCAAACTTCTGGATAGGGTTCGTCGACACAGAGCAGAATCACAGCCTCGCGGCAAGAGTGCAGGTTGTTTTTTCAAGAATCCTTTGGCAGCGGAGGACGTGAATCAATCGGGACTGTTGTCCTGTATGAGTGCCGGTAAGTTGATAGAGCAAGCAGGCTGTAAGGGGCTCTCCAGAGGTGACGCAGTTGTTAGCGATGTACATGCAAATTTCATAATAAACCGAGGAAACGCATCAGCTACTGATATTCGCCTTCTTGCCGAGGAAGTACGGCGCATAGTAAAAGAAAAAACTGGTGTGGAGCTGGAATACGAGGTCAGAATAGTAGGAGAATGGTCGGACGAAATACCAAGCTGAAGGTTGCTGTCCTTATGGGCGGCGTATCAAGTGAGCGTGATGTGTCTCTCTCAAGTGGAAAACAGATCTTAGATGCTCTGGATCGTTCGAAGTACGACGTATTCGGCGTTGATGTCGGGACGACCTCAAATCGCAGCGCGGTGTCTCTGCCAGGAGCTGAACAAGAGGTAGAAGCAGTCGTCGCGGCTAGAGAGTCGGTGCTCAATACTCATAAACTATTACCGCTTGATTGCCTTTTGGATTCTCGTTTTAGGCCCGATGTAGCTGTAATAGCCCTTCACGGCAGGTATGGCGAAGATGGTACTATCCAGGGTTTGCTTGAACTGTTTGACATTCCATATACAGGCTCAGGCGTGCTTGCGAGTGCGCTTGCTATGGACAAGGTGATGGCAAAAAAGGTTATGGCTGCAGACGGAATCCCGGTTCCTCGCTCTGTCGATTTCACATGCCACGATTCGGGTTGGGATCGTGGTTGGGTTGCATGTCGTGCAGCAAGGCTCGGCTACCCGGTCATCGTCAAACCAAGCCGCCAAGGTTCGACTATAGGCATGACAAAGGTAGTTGATCCGGGTGTTTTGGAAGAAGCAATCGAAAAGGCTCGCAAATATGACAACCGTATTCTTGTGGAAGAGTTCTTAGAAGGTATTGAGCTTACTGTCAGCGTCTTAGGAAATGATGCTCCAATCGCGTTGCCAGTTATAGAAATTGTGCCCGCCAAAGGATTCTACGACTACGAAGCAAAATATACTCCTGGTGCTACGGAAGAGATCGTGCCAGCTCGAATACCGCCGGAGATTACATCTGAAGCACAGAGATTAGCCATTGCAGCTCACACATCTCTTGGCTGCAGTGGGATGTCTCGTACGGATATTGTGTATGTGCACGGCTGCAGGGAGAACGTTTCCGAGTCACACCACCATCATGAATTATACGTGCTCGAAGTCAATACTATACCAGGCATGACCCCAACCAGCTTATTGCCGCGTGCGGCTGAGGCGGCTGGCATTTCATTCAGTCGCCTCTTGGATATGCTCATAGAGTTTGCTCTCGAGGGTGGAAGGCGATGATGAAGTCCTATACTGCCGGCCGGTTTGGTAGAGCCAGAGTGTGTAATGGATCACGTGTATTAATCAAGCCCTCCAACCGTATAAGACCAAACAACAAAGCACTGGCAGCGCTTTTTCTATGTGCAATGCTGCTTTCCTCATGTGTGGCATTTGTAGTTCAGACACCGCTGCTGGCAGTACGAGAAGTGAGAGTGAGAGGTGTAAGATTTGCCAGCAAGAATAGGGTTGAACAATCAGCTGGATTAGCATTAGGCCGGAACATATTCCTTATTCCGAGTCAGCAGATTTGCCGTTCCATTTCAGCGATCCCCGAGGTTTCAACAGTTCGATTAGAGCGCCATTTTCCTTCATGCCTTATGATTAAAGTGGTCGAGCACAAACCGCTGGCGGCAATTCTTATCAATGGGAAGGTATACCTGGTTCAGTCTGATGGCTATGTTTTTCACGTGACCACGGAATCCATTCGCGACTTGCCATTGATACGGGTCGACCGTCCAACCGAAGTTTACGTGGGTGCTAGGTGTAAGTCTAAAGAAATCGTCGCGGCAATTAAGGCTGTTAAGACTGCTTCTGAAAACGAACTGCAAGTTGCTGGAATATCAATTGACCGCATGGGCGATATGTGTTTAAATATGTGCGGCGGCTTGCGCGTCAAGCTTGGTCAGCCGGATAGCCTGGGGGAGAAAATCGCAGTGTTGCGGAGCGCGCTTATCTGCAAGCCCGCGTTGGCTCAGGAGGCTGTGTATATCGACGTGACATGCCCCAAATTCCCGGTCTATCGTCCTAAGTCGGGCGGCGTCTGATTTCCTCTCGAGTTGATGAGTAAAGCTTTGCCGACAATTTACATTTTCAAAGGTGTGTTGCCTGAGTAGAAGAGGGGTTATACAGAAATTCCTATGTCGACAATTGCGTCTCCGCCTTCACGGGGCAAGGGTTGGGTGTTCCAAGTTACGGCACTGTGCATAGTGCTTGGAATGCTGTTAGCTCTGTCGCTGAGAACGCAGCGGCGTGCCGTTTCTGAGGGGATTCCGAATCGTTGGCCTGCACTTCGAGCTGAGTTCATCAACCTAAAGCAACAGAATGCGAGTTTACAAAAAGACCTTGCCGAATACAAAGAACGCTATGAAGAGCTGTTAAGAAAGCAAGCAACTGGTCAGGCGGCAACATTAGGATTGGAGTCTGTTTTGCAGGAAGCTAAGATGCTGGCGGGACAGATTGCGGTCCACGGGCCCGGAATAATCGTCACCCTACACGATAGCCCTAAGCGCGATGTGAACGAAACGCGCCCTGAGGTAATCGAGAATTACATAGTTCACGACTATGACATACGCGCTGTCGTTAACGAACTCTTTGCCGCTGGCGCCGAAGCTATTTCCGTTAATGGTCAGCGGTTAATAGCCACATCGTCGATTCGATGTGTGGGCCCAGTGATATTGGTCAATTCAGTGCAGGTGGCTGCGCCTTATGTGATAAAAGCTATCGGCAAACCTGACGTTCTTCAGAAGGCACTTGAATTGCCGGGCGGAGCAGCAGATGGCTTGTTCTTGCTTGATATGATCGAAGTAAAGCAGCAGCCTGATATCACGGTGCCCGCTTATTCCGGAAGCATGCGCTTCTATTGGGCAAAGCCGCTTCCTCAACCCAAGGAAAAGTCGAGGTAAGGAAGGTAGATGATTTGGCTTCCTCTAGTTGGTCTGGCGATCGGTTTCCAGATATATTGGCTGCCTGGCTTGAGTCTGCCCTCCAGCGTGGCGGCATACTTGTCTTTGGCTACCCTAGCTGGGCTTGATTCAATATTCGGCGGTATCAGGGCTGGAATAGAAGGCAAGTTCCACGACGATATTTTCTTTTCAGGTTTCGTGGTAAATACTCTGCTTGCCGCTGCGTTGGCATATCTGGGCGATCAGATAGGTGTCGATTTGTTCTTGGCAGCCGTAGTCGCTCTGGGTGGCAGAATCTTCCTAAATCTTTCGTTAATTCGGCGATATTTGCTGACTGAAACGAGATTGAGGTGGAGGAGAGAGGGTTGAGTCGAAAAGATTACGTAGCGGGACTGGACATAGGAACGACGAAGACCTGTTGTGCTCTTGCGGAAGTCGATGCAGATACAGGAGCGATAGACATAATAGGTGTCGGCTTAACGCCGTCAGATGGGCTCAAGAAAGGTGTCGTTGTAGATCTGGATGCAACTACCGAAGCTATCCACACTGCTGTAGAAAAAACCCAGCGTATGGCAGGTAGTGTAACTATAAAGTCTGCAGTGGTGAGTGTTACTGGCGAGCATATATCATCGCTAAACAGCCGCGGCGTGGTTGCAATAACTAATCCAGACCACGAGATAAGAGTGGCTGATGTCGAGCGAGTTATCGAAGCCTCTAAAGTGATCGTGCTGCCCCCAGAGCGCGAGATTATACACGCTATTCCTCGAGGTTTCGTCGTTGATGGCCAGGACGGTATAAGCGATCCAGTGGGTATGTCGGCTACGCGTCTGGAAGTCGAAACCCATATAGTGACAGGCTCTAGCGTGTTCCTGGACAACATTGTCAAGTGCGTTCATCGTGCTGGTCTTTCGATAGATGGAACCGTTCTGGAGTCTATTGCAGCCAGCGAGGCAGTCGTGCTAGAGGCGGAAAAGCAGTTGGGTGTTGCGCTGGTCGACATTGGGGGTGGAACTACCGACATTGCTGTGTTCGTGGGTGGGGAAGTTTACTATACATCCGTTCTTCCAGTAGGCGGCAATCACGTTACTAACGATATCGCGGTGGGTTTGCGCGCCTCCCGAGAAGAAGCGGAAAGAGTAAAAATCGCATTCGGTGCGGCAGACAAAAGTCTAATAAGTCCAGACGATACGTTTGAAGTAACCCAGCTTGGCACCGAAAGTCCAATAGAGTTGCCGAGAAAGGTCTTGGTTGAGATAACTGAGCCCAGAATGCAAGAAATCTTACAAATGGTGCGCATGGAGATCGCTAAGTCGGGTCAGCTAGATATGCTCCCGGCAGGCGTAGTTCTAACTGGAGGTGGTGCGTTGATGCCGGGCACCGTCGAACTCGCTCAGAAGACTCTGAATCCGTCGGTTAGAATAGGGGTACCTAAAGACGTGGGAGCACTTAGCGATACCGTGGCTAGCCCCATATACTCGGCTGCAGTGGGCCTTATTAAATACGCTGCGAAGGAGCAGATGGGCTTGCGGGAACAGGAAAAAACCGGTACACTAAAGCAGACCGTAGTCAACTTCTTCCGGAGACTTTTTGGCTAGAGCGCATTAATTTGTTTTCTAAACGAGTTGTATGCAGCAGTTGCCTTAATACAGAGCGTTTACATTTGTAAGCCTGATACGAGTATGGGAGAGGAGTATGGAGCTTATGGGGAGTGGCGATGTCGACAAGCGCGCGAAAATCAAGGTGGTAGGTGTTGGCGGTGGAGGGACCAATGCGGTCAACCGGATGATCGACGCCAGGGTGTCCAGCGTCGAGTTTATTTCTATGAATACGGATAGCCAGGCATTGGAATTGTCAAGTGCAAAACAAAAGCTGCAGCTAGGCGAGAACGTGGCACGCGGCTTGGGAGCCGGTGGAAACCCAGAAGTTGGACGTGAGGCAGCTGAAGAAAGCCGACCGGAAATTAGAAGGCTTCTCGAAGGGGCCGACATGGTCTTCGTAACAGCGGGAATGGGTGGTGGCACAGGCACCGGTGCAGCACCGATTGTCGCGGAGATATCAAAAGAGCTTGGTTCGCTCACAGTAGCGGTAGTCACCAAGCCGTTCGCGTTCGAAGGTCCCCGGCGTGCGGATATAGCTGATCAAGGAATCGATCGGCTCAGAAACGTTGTGGATGCTCTTTTAGTCATTCCAAACGAGAGACTACTTACCGTTGTCGACAAGAATGCAACTCTTATTGAGGCGTTCAAGATAGCCGATGACGTCTTGCGCCAGGGCGTTCAGGGTATTTCCGACATAATAACCTTAGCTGGGGTAATAAACATTGACTTTCGCGATGTGAGAACCGTTATGGAGAACAAGGGCACTGCCCTCATAGGTATTGGCCAGGCTAGCGGTGACCAACGAGCAGTGCGTGCTGCAGAGTTAGCCTGCTCCAATCCTCTAGTAGAGACTACAATAGATGGAGCGCAGAATGTTCTGATGCACTTCGTGGGTGCTCCTGACTTGAAGCTTACTGAGGTTAATGAAGCAGCCGATTTGGTGCAGAAGGCCTGCGGCTGCGACGACGTATTCATGCGATTCGGCGTGGTGCTGGACGACTCGATGTCGAATGAGGTCAGGGTCACAGTTGTGGCAACAGGATTTGATGCTGAACGACGACAACTTGTCCCAGCCAAAGCAGGTGCTGCTACGGTAACTAGTCAAGAAGGCGAATCGGGTTCGGGATTGCCGTTTGACACGCAGATGGAAGAGTTGATTCCCGAAAGCGAGTTGGATATCCCTGCATTCTTGCGCCGGCGCTAGGTCGTTGCGTAATACGTTTGCCTGTGAATCTTAAGACTGCGCAGAACCTGTGGGACACTGAATATTGGTCTGAAGTTCTGATCAGGCACCTAGAGGGTGCCGTCAGTGCAGCCACGAGGATCATTGTGATCATCGTGGCATATTTTCTTGTCCGTTTCATCTTGCTTAGGATTCTGGCGAGGTTCGCTCAATCAATGCTCGCTAAGGTGGCCAAAGACCGGCTTGTTGCGCGCGAAGCTCGCATAAAGTCTCTGCAAACTCTCCTTGGAAGTACGATATCTTTTGTTCTGGGTTTCGTGGCGGTTGTAATGATACTCCAGGCCGCAGGCATAAACATTGTTCCCGTGTTGACTACTGCAAGCGTGGCAGGTATAGCTGTGGGATTCGGTGCACAAAAGCTGGTTCGAGACTGGATTGCGGGGCTTTTTATACTTATAGAGGATCAGTATGGAGTGGGCGACGTCGTTACGATAGGTGCTGTTACCGGTACCGTAGAAGAACTTGGCATGCGAACCACGCGAATTCGCGGAGAGGATGGCAGCCTCTACATAATACCGAATGGTGACATATCTCAGGTGTGCAACCGCTCGCGTCCGATCGAATAAAGCGGTGGGAGCGCACTGGTAACTCTTAGATTTTTCTAAGCTTTGCGACGCTTACTGCTAGAACCTTGACACCAAATTCGTCGAATGCAACAGTCACCCGTTCATCATCGCCTGATCCGGTGCAGTTGAGAACAATTCCCTTCCCGAAATGCGGATGCTCCACCTTTGTAGCCGGTTTGAAACTTGCAGTTGCAGGGGTAATGCGCGGTACAAAATCTCGCTTCCATTGAGTGTCTTGGGTTCTGCGCATGTCGGGCAAGGTGCCTGTGAATAGCTCGCTCGGGATGTCGCGCAAGAAGCGTGAGACCTCGCATAGCTGTGTTTGGCCCATTAGCGTGCGCTTGTACGCATGGGAAAATATGAGCTCCTCTTTCGCACGCGTCATTCCTACGTAGCACAGCCGTCTTTCTTCCTCCAGTTCTTCGTTGTCGGTTGCCGAACGCCTATGCGGCAAGATACCTTCTTCCATTCCTGCTATGTAAACTACTGGGAACTCAAGTCCCTTTGCGGAATGCAGCGTCATCAACGTGACCGCATTTCCAGAGGGGTCGTACGTGTCCACATCGGATATCAGTGATACTTGCTCCAGGAAGGCTGCAAGACTCGGGTTCTCGCTACTTTCAACAAACTGATGGGTAACGGTTAGGAGTTCTTTTACGTTCTCAATCCTTGATTGAGCTTCTACTGTGTGTTCCTGGGAGAGAGCGTCAATATAGCCAGATACTGCTACTGCTTCCTCGGCGAGGCGATTTACAGGTAGTTGCATGCTGAGTTCGTGCAGGTGGTCTATGATTGCTGCGAAGGACTCCATAGCGGTTCTTGTGCGTTTAGCTATGTCTTTTGCCTCTTCCAACCTGTGAAGAGCTTCATACAGCGTTATGCCTCTTTCCAAGGCGAACTCTTCCAGTTTAGCGAAGGAAGCCGCACCTATTCCTCGGTGAGGAACGTTGATGACTCGCCTCAAGCTGACACTTTCAAATGGGTTCGCTGCAAGACGCAGATAGGCAATAATGTCCTTTACTTCCTTGCGTTCATAGAATCTGACCGCCCCTACCAGTTTGTGGGGGATCCTATGGCGCATAAATGTGTCCTCGAGTACGCGTGATTGCGCATTTATTCTATAGAGCACTGCAATATCGCGGTACTCGCGCTTTTCGGAAGAGATCTTCTGTTGGATTGAATAGGCGATACGTTCTGCCTCGTCAATTTCGTTGCCAGCTTCGATGATCTCGATGTCGCAGCCTTCGGGATTTTCTGTCCACAGCTTCTTCTGGGCTCTGCTGCGGTTGAGCGAAACTACTCTGTTTGCAGCTTCCAGGATCTTCTTAGTAGAGCGGTAGTTTCGTTCAAGCTTGTAAACCGTTGCATCTGGGTAGTCTGATTCAAACTGCAGAATGATGCCGACGTCTGCACCACGCCAGCGATAAATCGACTGATCGTCATCGCCTACACAGAATACGTTTCGGTGTTTAGCTGCTAGGAGCTTTACGAGCACGTATTGGGCGTAGTTGATATCCTGGTACTCATCTACTAAGATGTACCTAAACCTACGTTGGTAATGCTCACGCGCGGAATCGCTTGTTCTAAGCAGCTTGACTGTCTGCATTATCAGATCATCGAAATCGGTAGCGCGGTTTTCGGCTAACTTCTGCTGGTACAAGGGATAAACGTGTTTCGCAATTGCTTCGTTCTGTCCAGAAAAATGGATGCCGAACTCGTGTGGCTCGATCAATCTTTCCTTGGCTCTGGAAATGAGATCGAGGATTGCCCGCGGAGGATATCGCTTCTGGTCTAAATTCAAGTTATCCATACACTCGCGCACAAGGGACAACTGGTCGTAATCGTCAAATATCGTGAAGTTGCGATCGATCCCAATTTCGTTGCCTCTCTCTCGTAGTATGCGAGCACAAATACCGTGGAAGGTGCCTGCCCACAGGCCGGCTGCCCTTTGTCCAAGGAGCTGTTCTATGCGCTCCTTCATTTCGTTTGCAGCTTTGTTTGTGAATGTGACCGCCAAAATCTCATGGGGCCGCACGCTTTTTTCCTTAATCAAGTAGGCGATTCTGTAGGTAAGCACACGAGTTTTTCCACTGCCTGCACCGGCAAACACAAGTACAGGACCTTCCGTGTGCAGCACTGCTGCTTGCTGCTCTTCATTCAGTTCTTCAAGGATTCTGTCAGTCATAGCTACTCAATTATAGCAATCTGTTGCTAGGTGATTAGAACTAGAGTAAGTGGTATCAGTACAATGCTGCATAGGGTCAAAACGAATATTGCCGCGGCTGCGAATGTCCCGTTGGCACCGAATCGTGAAGCTACGACGCCAGAAAAAACTGCCGACGGCATAGCGGATTCTAAAATGGCAACCTGCTTGACTGTTCCCTCTATGCCGAGTGCTGTAACCGCAAGCCACACGAGCGCTGGCAGAATTGCCATCTTCAGGACAAGTGATGCAGCTATGGCTGTGGGATGATTTCTTATCGCTCCAGCACTCAAGCTCAATCCTATAGAGATCATTGCCAACGGTATGGTTCCGGCAGCAAGATGGTCAAGCGCTGTTGTTAAGAATCTGGGCAGATCCGTACTCCTGAGCAGCAGCGATATTACTGTCGCCGGAAAAAGAGGCGTCTTGAGAAATTCCAGCACACACTTCCAGTCGAGTCCTGCCCCGGAAAATGTTAGAGCCACGGCAACTCCGATGCTATTGAGCGCCAGGGCCATCGCAAACTCATCGAACATAACAGCGGACAACAAGGCGCTTTTGTTATGATTGAACGCAGCTGTGACGACTGGATATCCTAGAAATCCTGTGTTTCCAAAGGCTGAAACAAGCATAAATGCTCCTGTCGTCCGCCTGTCTAGTTGCAGTGCTCGTGCTACAACATAGGCAATTCCTATGACCGCCATTTCCATTGCGAAACCGGCGACCGGCGCCTTGACCATCTCCGGCGTTATGGGTTTGTTGTGTATCGAAACGAATATGAAGGCAGGCATTGTAAGGTAGATAACGAGAGCATTTACAACACTTGCATCGCTTGCTTTCAGTACGCCAAACCTTTTGGCTGCGTATCCCGCCAATAGGAGCAGAAATATTGAGGCAGTTGTTGCTAGTATCTGGCCACCCTGCACTTCGGTTATACCGTCTCGACCACTGGTGCCTGAGTGTTCTGTCTGGTTTCTCGGTAAGCAAGCGCTGCCTGTATGAGTCCTTTGAAGATAGGATGCGGTCGATTTGGCCGGGACTTGAATTCAGGATGGAATTGCGTCGCAATGAAAAATGGGTGGTTTTTCAGCTCCACTATTTCCACTAGTCGGTAGTCTGGGGACACGCCGGAGCAAATCAATCCGCCGCGTTCCAGTTTTGCTCGGTATGCGTTGTTGACTTCATACCTGTGTCTGTGTCTTTCGTATACGAGGTCTGTCCCGTAGAGTCTGGCCGCAAGCGTGCGGTCAATAAGCTGGCACGGATACAACCCAAGCCTCATCGTAGCGCCTTTTTCCCGAACATTTTCTTGTTCAGGAAGTAAGTGTATCACGGGGTGCGGTGTGTTCGGATCGACTTCGACCGTGTTTGCTTCTTTCAATCCGCACACGTTTCGTGCTACCTCAACAACTGTCCAATGCAGACCGAAACATATTCCTAAGAATGGTATTTTGTTCTCGCGAGCATATTTTATCGCGGAGACTTTGCCTTCTACCCCTCTTGCGCCGAATCCGCCAGCCACAATGATAGCGTCCGCAGCACCGAGCTTTTCCGCTACGTTATCTTCTGTGACGTCTTCTGAGTCAACCCAGACGATCTCTGCTCCGGTGTCGTTCGCGATACCGCCGTGGCGCACAGCTTCGCCAAGGCTTATGTAGGCGTCTCCGTTGCCTACATATTTACCTACGATGGCAACCGTAGATTTGTGCTTCGGATTCTTGATGATGTCTACTATTCTTTGCCAATCCTTCAAATCAGGAGTGCCGTTTTCCAAGCCGAACTTTTTAAGAACAAGGTCTGAGAGGCCATCGGCCTCGAATTTGAGGGGGATCTCGTATATGGTCTTGGCGTCTCTTGCCTCTATTACAGCTTCGCGCTCAACATCACAGAACAGCGAGATTTTGTCTTTCATATCTTCGCTCATTGCACTTTTAGTGCGGCAGATTAGAACGTCGGGCTGAATGCCTATTTCGCGAAGTTTGATTACCGAGTGCTGCGTTGGCTTCGTTTTCAGTTCGCCCCAGGGTCCTACGGAGGGTATCAGTGTAACGTGTACATACATAACGTTCTGTGCGCCGACATCCTTCTTGAACTGGCGGATCGCTTCCAGAAATGGAAGTCCCTCAATGTCGCCTACAGTGCCGCCTATTTCAACGATTGCTATGTCAGCACCTGCCTGTTGGGCGTTTTCACGTATTCGAGCTTTGATCTCATCTGTGATATGTGGAATGACCTGCACCGTAGCTCCCAAGTAATCGCCGCGCCTTTCCTTGCGTATCACGCTGTCGTATATCCGGCCAGTGGTAATGTTTGCTGACCGAGTCAGGTTTTCGTCCACAAACCTTTCGTAGTGGCCTAGGTCAAGATCAGTCTCCGCGCCATCATCGGTTACGAAAACTTCTCCGTGTTGATACGGGTTCATAGTTCCTGCGTCGACATTGATGTAAGGATCAAGCTTCTGGACGGTAACCTTGAAACCCCTGTTCTTCAGGAGTCTTCCGAGCGAAGCCGTGGTGATTCCCTTGCCAACCGACGAGACGACTCCCCCCGTGACGAATATATACTTGGTGCTCATTCAAGTCCTCCCACAAACAGCGTCATCCGTCCTTTCCCCAATGCTACTGACCGCTCTATTGCTCTTCCCACGTAACGTTTGGCGAATTCTACCGCATTGAAAAGCTCGTGACCTAGGGCCAATCGGGCCGTGATTGCGGCGCTTAATACGCACCCTGTACCGTGCATTAGTTTGTCGCTGCGCTTGCCAGAAAATTCGTAAAACTGACTGTCGTGGTACAGTATATCAACAGGTTCCCCCTCGGAGTGACCGCCTTTTATCAACACTGCCTTGACTCCCATATCAACCAATTTTTTGGCTGCCTCTTTCGCGGTAGAGGCATCTCTTACGTCAACGCCGCTCAAAGCCGAAGCTTCGTCCATATTGGGCGTGATGAGCATTGTTCGTGGCAGCAAGAAACGCTTCATTCGCTTCAATGCATTTGGTGTCAAAAGCACCCGGCCATCCTTTGCCGACATTACAGGATCCAAGACTACCTGGGCTATCTCACGCCGTCTTATGCGTTCGGCAACGACTGATACCGCCCTGGGCGAATATAGTACACCTATCTTGCATGCTGCCACGTGGAAATCGCTGGTTATGGCATCTATCTGAGCTGCGATGATTCTAGGTGGCACTTTGCAAATCTTGTCGACTCCACGGGTGTTTTGCGCTGTTACGTTAGTCACCACACACGTGCCGTATACACCTAGCTCCTTGAACACTGCTAAGTCTGCTTGAATGCCTGCACCGCCGGAAGGATCTGAGGCAGCAATTGTGAGTGCTACATGCATTGTAGAAGATCCCCCAGGGTTTCAACAATCAAATCCGGTTTGAGTTCGTCGGAGGCTTTTTCAGCCTGCTCCCTGGTAGTGACTCCCGTGAGTACTAGCACTGTCCTTGCACCTACTCTCTTACCAGCAAGTATGTCGGTATCCAATCGATCACCTACGACAATTGTTCGTTCTGGAACAGTGTCAGTCGAATCCATCAGCTTTTCTAGAGCGTAGGTGTGAGGCTTTCCCACAACTAAAGGCTCAACAGACGTTGCCACCCTAACTGCGGCGACCATGCACCCGGCACCAGGCAACAAACCACCGTTCTCGACTGGGAGAGTAGGATCCTCATTAGTAGCTATAAATCTTGCACCTTTAAGGATTGCCTTCTGTGCTCGAGCAAGCTTGTCGTAGGTGAACCGCCTGTCCATCCCGACAATTACGTACTCGATTTGAGCGTTCGGCAACTCTCCATCTCTTATCACATTGATCCCAAATGCTGCCAATTCCCGCTCTATACCGCTCTCGCCGATACAGTATACGGTTTTCCCCTCTGCACCGTTCTCCGCCAAGTAAAGTGCTGTGGCATAGCCTGAAGTCATTACTTCGCTCGACGATGTTGGTATGCCAAGAGAAGTCAATAACCCGGCGTATTCATCGCGTGAATGAGCAGCCTTGTTGGTGAGGAAACGGACCATATCGCCTTGCGACCGAACGTGCAGGACAAACTCCCTTGCGTAAGGTTGCCGCTCTTTGCCGCGGTATATTACGCCGTCGAGGTCCAAAATCCAAAGGCGTGGTATACTAGAGGGACTTCCGAGGTGCATCACGGGTATAAACTATAACACAGCCGGAGGTATTTCGTCAAAGGAATGAGTGCCATAGGGAGGGAAGGAAGTAATATCTAAATGTAGGATTCGGTGTCGAGATGATACCTAGAATCGTTTTGCTTTTACTTCTAATCCTGATTCTATTGCCGTTACACGCTGAGGAACCACTACCGGTAGTCCAGCTTTATATAGTCGATCAGATAGACCCGGTAACGGCAGACTACATCACCGCGGGAATAGCTCGCGCCCAAGAACGGGCTCAAGCGGTCTTAATTGTTATGGACACGCCGGGTGGGCTGCTTAGTTCCACGCAGAAGATAATCCAATCTATTCTGGCATCTAAGATTCCCGTCATAGTGTATGTATCGCCGGACGGAGCGACTGCAGCTTCTGCCGGCGCGCTAATTACAATGGTTGCTCACGTGGCAGCTATGTCGCCGGTGTCGAATATCGGATCTGCTACACCTGTGGCACTGAGTCCGTCCGGTGAGGTTGAGAAAATTGGCAAGTCCATGGAACGCAAGATAATAAACGATCTTGCTGCCAAGGCCAGGTCTATTGCTAAAGAACGTGGGCGGAACGTAGAGTGGGCTGAAAAGGCTGTGCGCGAGGCATCGAATCTGACGTCCAAAGAGGCTCTTGCAAAAAACGTTATCGATCTTATCGCTAAGAACGTAGCGGATTTAATGCATAAGCTCGACGGCCGCCGTGTGAAGGTAGCTGGCGACAAAATTATAGTGCTCAGAACCAAGTCTGCCCCTATCGAAGACCAACCCATGAGCCCATGGGAAAAGTTCTTGCACTACCTGAGCAATCCGATGGTGGTGCTGTTTCTAACACTTGCAGCAACATACGGCCTGATTTACGAACTCGCCAATCCGGGATCGATATTTCCGGGCGTAATTGGTGCCATTTCCATTGTACTCTTGCTCTATTCTTATAGCGTACTGCCCGTTAATGTGGCTGGCTTTGTGTTTATAGCTCTTGGAATAGCAATGTTCTTGATTGAGCTCTTTACGCCGACACATGGGGTCCTCACAGTCGGCGGCGCAATAAGTCTGTTCCTGGGGCTGATTATGCTTTTCAGGGCTGCGGAGGGATTCATGCTGCCTATATGGCTTCTTGCGTTCGTGACGTTGCTTACTACTGGCTTTTTTGCCTTTGTGGTGAGTTTGGGAGTTCGAGCACTCAAGAACCCTTATTTGTCGGGTCGGGAAGGTGTGGTTGGACACATCGGCGAGGCTAAAACTGACCTTGACCCGATAGGCAAGGTGTTCGTCGACGGTTCTCTTTGGACTGCTACCAGCATCGATGGTAAGATTTCAAAGGGTGAGCTGGTTGAAGTTGTGGAGATGCAAGGTCTCAAGCTAAAGGTTCGCAGGCACGCAGGTGAGTGAGTGCGAATTTCGGCTGTGAGTGTGGCAACTAAACTGCTTTGCAGTGTTCAGTAGACAATTTAAGTAAATTTCAAGGAGGGTATTATGGGAGAGTTATACGGTGCGATAGGGATTCTAATCTTTTTCGTGGTTATTGTCGTCGCTAACTCAGTGAGGATAATCCGGGAATGGGAAAGGGGCGTGCTGTTGCGTTTTGGTCGTTTCGATCACGTCAAGATGCCCGGGATTCGTTTTGTGTGGCCGGTTATTGACAAGCTGATCGTAATCGACACTCGCGTCGTGACCATGGACGTTCCGAAACAGGAGATTATCACGCGAGACAACGTCTCGGTAATGGTTGATGCAGTGGTGTTCTTTCAGGTTATCAATGCGGAGTACGCTGTCACGAAGGTGGAGAACTGGGTCAGAGCTACTTCTTTGCAGGCTCAAACGACGTTGCGAAGTGTGATAGGCCAGGCAGAACTGGACGAATTGCTGGCTGAGCGAGATAAGATCAATTCCAAGCTTCAAAGCATAATTGATGAGGTTACAGAGCCCTGGGGAATCAAAGTCCTTGCCGTGGAAGTTAGAGATGTTACGCTTCCCGAAAGTATGAAGCGCGCAATGGCGAACCAAGCTGAGACAGAGCGAGAGCGGCGTGCCAAGATCATTAATGCAGAAGGCGAGGCTCAGGCAGCTCAGAAGTTGAGAGAAGCGGCCGATACGATTAGTGCCAATCCCCAAGCGCTGCAGCTGCGGTACCTGCAGACCCTGCGCGAAATAGGAACCGAGCACAATACAACGATAGTTTTCCCGATGCCGATAGACCTCATAGAATCATTCCGGAAGGCATTGGACAAGCTCGAAAAGGGCTTCGGACCAGACTCATAGACTTAGCCCACCGATTCTGCCCACAGATTAACGAGTAGGGCAGACTTACACCTACCTATTGTCGGTCTCGCTGTTTGGTTGCCGTGGTCACTTACTTGTCATTGGTTCCTTGGGCGCGAACGTGAATGTCTACCCAACCTGTTTTGTCAATTGTGAGCTTCGCGAGTCGCGTTCGAACTTGCAAGAAAACCACTGCATTCGGTTCTAAGATAACACCCGGCAGTGCGATCTCTATTACGTTCTTTCGAACGCAGGTAATTGTCCCTAAAGGCCTATGGAAGTAGCTGGGCTTGATGGCCACGTTGTACTTGGTCCCTTCGGGGGATGGCGGAACGGGGACACTTTTTTTGCGTTGTGTCTTGGAGTGCGTGATGGGACGGTCCTCAGAGACTATACGGATGTAGGTCGTGTAGGTAATGCGCTTAGAGAGGGGCCGAGCACAATCAATCCTGATGTACATGTAATGATCATCTGCGCATACGTACACGGCTCTAACGTCGCCTCCCTTGCTGATCTCACGAAGCAGATGATCTCCCGTTGGATCAATCAATGCAGGGTGAATTCCTCGCCAGTCAGCTGGCGAACCGTCAATGGAAATCCTTCCTACCTGAACTCGTTGCATAGTACGTCTTTGAAGCTCGCCGAAGATCTCGTTGCGTCGAGCGAAGCTAGTCAAGAACCCCTTTTCTATTGACGTTTGTGATCTATAGCTCTTAATTGCTGCTCTCTTTGCTTGCACAATAGCCGGACTCAGTGGAAATGAAAACCATTTGGTTTCACCTCTTGAGAGCGCATGAGGCGGAGCCAGGGGTTCATTGATATGATCTCCCCTCGGCACAGGCCAGTCTCCTCTGTGTACTAAATATGTAAGCAGTCTTATTCTCGAGGCGAGATCAGGCTTTTCCAGGCTTAGCTGGGCGATTGCAGCTGCGACGAAGCAGTAGCTAGCATAATGATCGGGATGATCGTCGAATGGATGAGGTGCGTAGACGATTGTCGGCTTCTCCGTGATCAGAATGCGTTCGATATCACGTGACAGACTCTCCCCGCAGTAAGGTGCGTTCGGTGTAAGTGAATTTGCATAGGGTGAGCGGCTGGTCTTGGTCGCATTGGACACATAGAGGGTGTCGCTGCTCCAAAATTCGGTCCATAGTGCTGAGATGCCCCGATCCGGATAACCCAGAAATGTTATTTCGTCTGCCTTGATTCCCAACTTTGATAACGCCAGAAGCGTCTCTTTTTGCCTATGGTATGCATACCTGATGCACATTTCAGGTGTAACACGGATTGTGCCGTATGCTCTGGCTACTCCAATTCGGTAACCGTCTCCGTTCGTAATTAGTACTACTCGTACCTTGGCTCCGTTTGATTTTGCTGTCGCAAGCAAACCCCCGCAGCCCAAAGTTTCGTCATCGCAGTGCGGTGCGAACACTACCACCGTATCATTTTTGCCGGGTTGTCGAAGGGTCGGAAGCTTAGCGTAGCGCTGCCAGTCGTTAGCGATGCGTATACGGTACTGAAAAAGCAGCGCTAGAACGATGAAACTCGTGGCTGTTGTAATTACCACAGCTTGAATGAGTTTCGCTGCCTTGGATAGCCTTGTCTTTTTTATACTCATAGAGGACCAGTTTGGACTAGGAAAAGGACAGTGGGCAACCTTGATGCTACGACTCTTAGTTTACTCAAGGCTTTCTAACCAGCGCAAGACAATCGCGGCATTTCCGCGCAGAACGGTTGACTTGGTTCAATTTTCCGAAGTACACTTATTGATGATATGAAGCAGAGCAGAGTCATGTGCGTAAGAAAACTGATTCTGCTAGGCCTGCTGCCCTATATGGTACTACTCCTGGGGGCTGCGTTCGCACACACGTGCGGCGGTCACGGGGATGGTTTGCACGAAAGGCTTCATACGTGTCCGGCTTGTGTCTGGCTTGGCCTTCAATCAGGTTTAGATTCCAGCGGGCCGAGTTACGCTCATACCGAAATCTTGCGCGACGGCCCTCTTGTTACGCAAGACTGGCCTTATCCTGTCGATTTGCCCCACGGCGAAGAACCCCGCGCTCCACCATATAGCTACTCCTCTTAGTTGCTAAGGTAACCAACTCTTACCTGCGTTTTTATTGCGCGCCGCAGTTCGTCTTTCTGGCTACGCTCAGATTATGCGTTATCTTGTCTCACACTGAGGGGGATTTTCAATGAAACGAATATTCTTCGTGCTAGTATGTATACTTTTGGCAGGAGATGTTTTATTTGCCAATGATACCTCTGCAGGAGTTTCAGACGTTGAGGAGCTGAAACAAAAACTTTACGACCTAGAACAAAGACTCGAATTGCTGCAGCCCGACCGAAATTTTTCAGAGCAACCGCAAACAACCAGCGAAGTTGGAGGTAGATTCCAGCAGCTTCCTGACATCAGCTTTATTCTGCAAGCTAAGTCTAAGTTTGCTGACGACAAAGCGGATCCGGAAAAGCAGAAGTTGAGGCTAACAGATGCTGAGTTGGCGCTACAGAGTTACGTGTATCCCAATGTGAGACTCGACGCGTTTATCGCGGGCAGTCCGGCAGAATCTGGCCACTCGCATTTTGGTATACACGAAGCGTTCATTACCTATCTGGCCTTAATACGGAATCTCAACGTCGTGATTGGTCAGAAGTTTGTTCCATTCGGTAGGGTCAATCAACTTCACAACCACTCGTGGCTATACGCTCGTCAACCGCTGGCGTTGAGCAATCTTGTCTCACCCGAAAGTCTGGCAGGACAAGGGATACTGTTTGATTACAACCTGCCGGTGAGTGCCGAACTTTTCGCTAGACTGGATGTTGGGTTCTGGGCTAATGGTTCGGAGGGCGAGGAGTCCAACCTTCCAAACATAATGGTTGGCCCTGGTGCCGGAGTGACGGATCGATTTCGAACGATTCGCCTGTGGCTTGCCAAGTCACTGGGGGATATAACTGAAATTGAGATCGGTTGGTCTTGGGCTGGGGGAAGCTCGGAAGAGGATGCTGCGACACTTGTCAGAAACTATGTCCATCTGGGCGGACTTGACTTGAGCTACAGAGTGTTCGGTAGAGGCGCGCGGAGACTTTTGCTTCGAGGCGAGTACATTTGGCGAAAAGGAACGCTAGATTCGGATGGAGTCAGGGCAAAGGGGTATTATTTGTTGGCGGACTATCGATGGAATAGGTATAACTCCGTAGGCTTCCTCTACGACTGGTCTGAGTTTCCACAGGATGTGTCCCGACACGAATCGGCAGTATCTCTTATTTTAACGCGCCAGTTTTCGGAGCAGTACTACGTTCGACTCCAAGCAACTCACGGTTATAGACCAAACGCTGACTCTTACAACGAACTGTGGCTACACTGGGCGTGGGGGATCGGTCCTCACACCCACAACCTGGAGTGAACAGGTGGTGATGTTAAATTCGTAGTTTAGAAGTCTTAACGGAATACGGGAGGTTAGCCGAAATGACGAATACGTTTGTCCGAGTCTTGACCGTGGTTTTTGTGTGCTTGCATGTACTTGCAGTTATGGGTTCTGCTGCTGATGGCGCTGTCAACGTAGTTACGTCTACGCCGGAGCTTGCCAGCATAGTAAGGTATGTTGGCGGAAGCAAAGTTTCTGTCTATTCTATTGCCAGACCCGACCAGGACTACCACCTTGTCGAACCCAGACCAAGTGATGTTTCCCGCATTGCAAGAGCAGATCTTGTTGTGCGGGTCGGTTTGGATCTTGATCTGTGGCTTGACGCTCTGCTTAATGCAGCTGCGAATCCAAAAGTGCGCCGAGGTAGTGCCGGCTATGTCGATGCCTCACGCGGAATTGACAGAATGGAGGTTCCGAAAGGAAAGGTCACAGGGGCTTCGGGCGACATTCACATTTACGGTAACCCGCATTACTACTACGATCCCCTAAATGCGAAAATCATAGCCAGAAACATTTACGAGGGCCTCACGCGTGTATTGGAGGGGGACAAAGAGTATTTCCAGAAGAACTACAACAACTTCGTAGACGAGATCGATCGGCATATGAAAGCCTGGCAGCAGAAATTGGCACCGCACAAAGGCAAGCCGGTTGTGACGTACCACAAAAGTGCTAGCTATTTCATCCGGCGCTTTGGACTCAGGTACTTTGACCAACTTGAGCCGAATCCTGGTATCCCGCCGTCGCCCTCACACATTTCGCAGCTCATAAGGCGAATGAAAGAGGAGAATGTGAAGGCGCTTGTAGTTGAATCTATATACCCTAAGCGCTTTCCCGATCTGGTGGCGCGGGAGGTGGGCATCAAGTATCAGGTAGTACCGTATTCCGTGGGATCCATGGGGACGAAGACTTATTTTGATCTAATTGAGACATGGGTAGACAAGTTCGTCAATGCGTTGGACTGAACGTTTTTTGGTATGCAGTGAAATCCTGATTGGAGGACAGCACAGATGAACCAGAGCTCTCAGCTTGCTGGCGACGAATCCGCCGATCGCGGCTTTCTTGTGGTGATGGAGCATGCAGACTTGGGATACGGCAAATGGAGAGTGCTTTCGGACGTCAATCTCTCAGTCAGTAAAGGAGATTTTCTCGCTATTGTCGGACCCAACGGTGCGGGCAAGACCACTATTCTAAAGACAATGTTGGGTATTATAAGACCGCTCAGGGGAAATGTCGCGAAAGCTCCAGGAGTCCGCTTTTCGTATGTCCCACAGCGGCAGTCGATGGACGAGGTATACCCTCTTACCGCTCTTGAAGTCGCTTTGATGGGCAGATACTCATTGATGAGCCCGATCGGTAAACCTTCCAGATCAGATCTTGCCTTTGTATTGTCGTGTATGGAAAGAGTCGGGATAGAAGACTTGGCAGATCGACAGTTTAGGGAGCTCAGTGGGGGTCAGAAGCAGAAAACGCTTATTGCACGTGCTCTGGCTGCCGAGCCTGATCTGATTGCTCTTGATGAGCCGACCAACGACATGGACGTCGCGAGCGAGTATGCCATTATGGAACTACTAAGAGATTTGTACGATTCGCAGAAGATCACGATTGTGATGGTTAGTCATTTACTAAATGTCGTTGTGAACTACGCAAAGACGATAGCTCTTGTAGACGGCGGGCTAAAGACCATTGGCCCGGTTTCCGAACTCGTTTCGTCGGAGAATCTGTTTAGGGTGTATGGGATTCCCGTGGAGCTGGTAGAATGCGGCACTAGGCGCGTTGTGCTGGCTGGGAGGTAAGACAAGTGAGCGAAGTGTTCACAGTACCGTTTCTCCGGGTTGCTTTTGCCGGTGGATTGATAGTGGGTAGTCTCTGTGCATTCCTAGGCGTGCACGTGGTTTTGCGTCGCATTGTTTTTGTTGGAGCGGCACTTGCTCAGGTGTCCAGTGCTGGCGTTGGGTTGGCTTTGTGCACAGGTGCGAATCCTGCGACTGTTTCTCTGGCTTTAACCTTGGGAGGAGTTGCAGCGTTCGCTGTGAGGTTTGGAAACCGTCGGATTACGCAGGAAAGCATAATCGGAGTGGCATACGCGTTGGCATCGGCGATTGCCGTATTGTTTGTGGCTAAGAGTGCTCACGCGGAAGCGTATATGCTGAATCTCCTTTCAGGGAATATTCTGACAATAACCCCAGGACAAGTTTATCTCACAGTGTTTTTGTTCGCTGTTACAGTGTTAATGTGGTCGTTGTTTCAAAAACAGTTTATGTTTTCAGCTTTTGACCCCGAAACTGCAAAGGCACATGGGATACGGGTTGCATTTTGGGATCTTCTTTTCTATGTCATTTTGGGCATAGTGATTTCCTTTTCGATCCGCGTGGTTGGTATGCTCCTCGTATTTGCTTTTTTGGTATTACCTGCTGTAACTGCGCTTTTGTTAAGCCAGCGCTTTGTTGGTATCTATGCGTTTGCAATCGTTTCGGCAGCGGTATCTACAGTCTCAGGTCTACTTCTATCGTACAAGCTGGATCTGCCGACGGGCCCAACGATCGTTGTGTTTTCCGGAATTTTGCTTCTTGCCTCATCTATCGTGTCGAAGCTGAGAGGTTAGTTCACGGATGCTGTGAAGACTAGTCATTAGATTTGAGCAATCGACCAAATTGACTACTCAGCGACGCTCTGGTACACTAGTCCCGGACAGAATAGTGGGCGAGTGGCGGAACGGCAGACGCAGCGGACTTAAAATCCGCCGGGGCAACCCGTGTGGGTTCGAATCCCACCTCGCCCACCATTTGCTTGTCATCTGAGAACACTACCGCTCAGTTCGCGATTTTCCTCTCCATGTTCTCGATGTGCACATCCTGAAGCTCTGAGTTTTCTTCCCTTCGAAAGGCGGGCTCAGCGCGTTTTGGGGCAGGGAAAGCTTTCCGCTGTTAATAAGGTATTTTTTATTGGAGGGAAGCCGGTGAGTTACTTAGGTCTCGACATTGGTACAACCGGGTGCAAAGCAGTTGTGTTTGACTCCAGTGGTCGCCAGTTGGCTGTTTCTTATCGCGAGTATCCCGTCTTGTCGACACAGGAAGGTTGGGCCGAACTGGACTCTAGAGTTGTCTGCGATTCATGTCTTTCGGTCATTCGGGAAACAGCATCTGCTTGCGCTGATGATCCTGTTAGGGGAATTGGTATATCGAGTCAGGGTGAGGCATTCACTCCTGTTGACAAGAACGGCAACTTTCTCTACAACGCGATGGTTTCTTCCGACACTCGGGCAGCAGTTCTTGTCGATAAGTGGAGTGAGAAGTTCGGGAGAGAACGCCTCTACGAAATTACTGGGCACACGGCTCATCCTATGTTCACGTTGTTCAAACTCCTGTGGCTTCGAGACAACTACCCAGAAATCTGGTCTCAGGCAGCAAGCTTTCACTGTTTTGAGGATCTTATCCACACGCAGCTTGGAGTTACGCCGGCGATGAGTTGGCCATTAGCCGGTAGGACTATGCTGTTTGACTTGCGGCGCCACGACTGGAGCGACTGTATCCTGGACGCGTTGGATTTGGAGCGCTCAAGGCTGCCCCGTACACTACCATCAGGTGCCATCGTGGGTATAATCCCTGATAACATTTCCAGCAGATTGGGGTTGGCTTCTGGTGCGATAGTAGTAGCGGGGGGACACGATCAACCGTGTGGAGCCTTGGGTGCGGGGGTTACTAGTGCTGGGACAGCCGTATACAGTATCGGTACAGTGGAGTGTATTACTCCTGCTTTCACGGAGCGTATATTCAGTCCGCAGCTGTTTACGAACAATCTGTGCACGTATGACTATACTTTGCCTGGAATGTATACCACGGTAGCCTTTAGTCTTACTGGTGGGAACTTGCTGAAGTGGTTTCGAGATGAATTCGGCCAAGCGGAGTCTAAACTTGCAGAGCAGGTTGGCGAAAGCGCATATACGCTTCTACTTCAAAATATGTCTGCTAAACCGACATCATTGCTAGTGCTGCCGTATTTCACACCGTCTGGCACGCCGCGCTTCGATACTCGCACAAAAGGGGCAATCGTAGGATTGCGCCTCACGACAACGCGTGGCGAAATGCTTCGTGCACTACTTGAAGGTGTGACTTTCGAGATGCGCCTCAATCTCAAAATACTCAGCGAATCCGGGATAAGAGTTAGCGAACTAGTGGCTATAGGCGGTGGGGCAAGGAGCAATAAGTGGATACAACTGAAAGCTGATATTCTCGGTGCCCGTATCAAGACGGTGGCAGTCACGGAGGCTGGTTGTCTTGGCGCGGCGATGCTAGCTTGTGCGGCACACACGAAAGAGGACGTTCGTAACTTGGCGTCTAAATGGGTTCGTGTGACAGGTGAGATAAGGCCAGATCCTTCTAATGCTGAGTTCTACAATGAGAGGTTTGCAAAATACTTGGACTTGTATCTGGCAGTCAGTTCGCTTGATGTGTAGCTTGTAGCGCGTATGTTAGGCAAGTCAACTATTAATTAATAAGTAGTGACCACCACGTGTAATCCTTCAGCGCTTGGCGAGAGGAGGAGAAAAACATGATAACACCAACGGTCGGATTCATTGTTTATGGAGTTCATAAAGACGGTCTTAAGGACCCTATGGGTCAACCCTTCATTGACGATACAATAGTCGCTAGGTCAAAACAGGCCCTAAGGAATGCAGGGCTGAAGCTTGTTGAGCACGAGGTAGTCGTAGCCAGCAAGGACGAAGCCAAAGCTGCGCTTAAGCGAATGAAACACGATGACGAGGTTTCGTCTGTCATTCTGTTTACGGGGACCTGGGTGTGGGCTGCACATCTAGTGGGGGCTATTCGAGATTTCGCGATGACTGGCAAACAAGTCTTGATATGGACTCATCCAGGCTCTCAAGGTTGGAGACCGGTTGGTGGCCTCGTGCTCCATGGTGCTCTGATGGAAATCGGTTTGCACCACAAGTTTGTCTACGGTGCAGCAGACGATCCCGACGAAATCACAAAAATTGTCAGCTTTTGTCGAGCAGCACACATCAAGCAGTGGTTGAACATGTCCACTATTGGGACATTTGGTGGACGTGGTATGGGACAAACGTGTGGCGTAGCAGATCCATCGCAGTGGATGAAAATGTTCGGAATAGATATAGACTCTCGTGATACGACGGAACTTATCAGAACAGCTCAGAGCATCAGTCCCGAAGAAATAAAAGCGGTCGAGCCTCGAATAAAGGAACTTTTCGGCGAGATGCCGGAAATGACCGTGGTCAATGAGCGATCGATACGGCTCTGGCTGGCAATTAAGAAGATTGTCGAGAGGGAGAAATGGGATTTCTACACCATACAGAGTTTTCCCGGGTTGGGCGACGATTACTCGGCCACCTGTTTCGCCCAGTCGATGATGCTTGAGGATGGGTGGGGCACATCAACTCTTGGTGATTTTAACACTGCACTAACGGTTCTGTTGTTGCAGAAGCTCTCCACGGAGCCGGTTTACTACGGAGACCTTCAGCATATCGACAAAAATACCAAAGAGGTCAAGATAATAGGTGACGGAGCATGTCCGCCGTCACTCGCAGGCAAAGTTGGTCCAGCGGGGTTTGCAGAGCACGGGATTCCAACGGAGGGAGAGGCCGGCGGGTTGTCTGTGAAACTTGTATGCAAGGTTGGGGAGGGTGTGCTTGCCAGGCTTGGCCGTGTAGACGGTCGGTTTACTATGGTCATCACTCGATGTTCCATCTTTGAGCCGCCTGCTGATCAAATTGATCAAAGAAGGGCAGAGTGTGGTATACCTTTCTGGCCGCACGGGTTCGTAACCGCACATTGCGACATCGAAAAGTTGCTCCAGAACTGGACAAACGAATATGCATGCTTGGGGTATGGCGAGCACCTATATCCCGCATTGATCGACTTCTGTGAGATGACTGGAATAGAACCAATTTTGCCTTAGGCTTAGGCGCTGTTTCAGGGGAAGGAACAGTGTGGAGACATTCAAGCTCAGGTGATATGCTAACCTGCTGCTATAAAGATTGACCGGTTAACGCGCGAGGTGTACGACTGGAACGTCAATAACACGCACGTGGGAACAAACATGAAACCTGGAGATCTTCTGCTTCGAAATTTTAAGCCGAAACCAATGCTTAAAAGGCCTGACAACACGCCGCAGAAGGCGAAGTTTCCTGCGATAGATGCCCATAACCATCTTTTCGGTCAGATTTCGGCCGATCAAATGGTGAGAATCATGGACGAGGTAGGTGTCTCAGTCTTTGTAAACTTGTCGGGCAACGTGACAGTGCCATTTGATGAACAAGGTTACGTGCTCAGGCGAGTTAGTTTTGAGTGGTTCGTCGACAACTACATTAAGCCTTATCCCGACAGGTTTGCTGCATTTACTATGTCGGACTTTGCTCAATGGGATGATTTCACACTAATAAAGAATGAGCGCTTCACCGATCTCGCGATTCAGCACTTCGAGGAGGATGTGGCGAAGGGTGCGTTAGGGCTGAAGATCACGAAAGAGCTAGGCCTCAAGTTTACTGATGCGACTGGCAAGGTCATTCCGGTCGACGATGATAGGTTGTTTCCTATCTGGAAGCGAGCAGGGGAATTAGGCAAGCCCGTGTTGATTCACGTATCTGACCCTGTCGCTTTCTTCTTACCGATAGATGAAACAAACGAACACTACACTACGCTCCAAGAGTTTCCGGGGTGGAGTTTTTATGGATCCTTTTATTCTAAGTGGGAATTGCTTGAGCAACGGAATCGAGTAATTGCAGCTCACCCACAGACTACATTTATACTGCCTCATGTTGCTAACAACCCTGAAGATTTGGATTCCGTTGCACAGCTGTTGGATTGGTTTCCGAATGTTTACATCGACTTCTCTGCTCGAATCGACGAGCTGGGACGTCAGCCGTACACTGCTCGCGATTTCTTTATCAGATACCAGGACCGAATTCTTTTCGGAACCGACATGCCTATGTCGCCAGATATCTATCGCGCATATTATCGGTTCCTAGAGACACGAGATGAGTACTTTGAGTACCCTGACTATATCGGAAGATGGGGCTATTCAAGGTGGAGAATCTATGGTTTGCATTTGCCGGATGAGGTCTTACGTAAGGTCTACTACGAAAACGCACGGCGTGCTATACCTGGGTTGCCTTGAAACACTGTCGTTATTGGCACCGTCTAATCATCTCCGTGGTGTGCCAATAATTACGGATGTCGGTTCTCGAGCAGTAGGGGAGTTACGATAAATGTCGAAGCATCTTACATTATTAGGCCTGGGAACAATCTTGTTGGTGTTCTGTGCATCCATCGGCGCAACAGCAACAGGCGAAATGCTCACTTTGTCGCTGGACTCTCCGGGATTGAGTAGTCAAGGCAACAAAGCTGGTTGCGCGACCGGAATGGGTAGGGAGAATTCTTCGAAAGAACAAACAAACCCGCAGTATGTAAAATTGGGCAAGGTCGGCATCGTAATAGCTGCCAAAGCGGATATCTACCAGGCGCGAACTCCCAAATCTGCCAAGTACTCCACGGTGAAACAGGAAACGCCACTTGCCATAGTTGACGATGTGGGGCAGTGGTATGGGGTTCTGATGTCAAATGGAGCTGTAGGCTGGATTTCAAAGCACTTAGTCAGATTGACTGATTACGCGGTGGTTGCGGATAAGCCGGCGTATGCTGGGTCGAGATACACATCCCGTGGAGGTTATGCCTCGCGCACTGAGGCACTTGGAGAAGCCATTGTCCGAACTGCTCTGAGATACTCGGGCGTGCCTTACGTTTTTGGGGGCACCGATCCGTCTACGGGAATGGATTGTTCAGCTTTTGTCCAAATGGTGTTTGCACAATATGGCATCAAGTTGCCGCGCACCGCGCGAGAACAAGCTCAAGTGGGCATAAACGTGCCGCTCGATCAGCTTCAGCCGGGGGATCGTTTGTACTTTCAGTGCAAGAATCCCTATATAGACCACTGTGGTATATATGCCGGTGACGGCTATTTCGTTCACTGTTCTGCGTCAAGGAACGGGGTTGCTGTTGATAGCCTAGTGTCTGATTTCTACTGGCGCTCCCTCGTAGTTGCTAGAAGATAGTGGTTGGACTAAACGATAGCTAAGCTTTGCCGAGAGCGCAGGTTGCTGCGCTCTCGTTTGTCATATAATAGGCAACCTATGGCTGATTACGATGCCGAGCTGATGAAGCGTGCTGCCCTAGGCGACGAGGATGCGTTTGCAACACTGTTCAACCGCTACTACGCTAGGGCTGTGAACGTTGCATATCGCTTTTTGGGCAATCGAGATGCCGCGGAAGACATTGCTATGGATGCCTTTGCGCGTATCTACGAGGGACGCTGCGCATTCCGAGCTGCCAGCAAGTTTTCGACTTATCTGTATCGCGTCGTAATAAACCTTTGTCTAAATGCTGCCAAACGGAGATCTGTAGTTCGTGAGGAGGCATTGTCCGATCAACATGAGTCTGACTCACAGGTGGATCTGGCCGCTCGCGCTCAAAGTAAAGAGATCTCGACTCTGGTTAGAGATGCTATTCTTAGGTTGCCTGCAAATCAAAGGCTTGCAATTGTTCTTATAACATACGAGGAACTTAGCTACAAGGCTGCTGCGGAAGCAATGGGGATATCGGTCAAGGCGTTAGAATCTCTCCTACATCGCGCCAAGACTAATCTTCGCAAGGCACTCGCTGATTACATGGGTTGAACGCAATTAGGTAGAGCATCACGTTGCAGCTACTTCGCTTTTTTGCCATGGCCAGAGGTTTTTGTTTCTGCAAAGCCGCAGGTTTGGGAGCTGAGAATTGTCATATAAATCGGAAGGTCGAGCAGCATGAATTGTAAAAAGGCTGAACGGTTAATTGTGCGCTACGTTGATGGAGAACTTAGTTCACCCTTGGTGGACAGACTGGAAGTACATTTATCTGCTTGTTCGCCGTGTCGACTGAAGTATGAGGAGTTCAAGCGTTTATCAAAACTCATTGCTCAATGGGAACCCACCAGACCAGCTCTGGGTTACGAGGCGCTTCGCGAGCGGATACGGCAGCGAGAACGCGTGAGGAGTATCTCAGCACTGCCTGTACCCAGATGGGCGGCGGCTATTCTGTCGCTGATTAGCATTGGAATTGGTTTCACCGCCGGCATTAGGTCGGAACGTCCTGTAAGGCCCCATACAGCGTCTGTAAACCAAGTGGCAAGTATCATTGGACTTTCTCAACATGATGACTTAGTCGAAGCAGCGATCCTTACAGGGTTCCGAAATGTGATATCTGAGAAGAGCGGAGCTAAGAGATGATTGCTAAGTGGTTCACATTTATTCTCATGCTGGTTTTACTAGCGGTCGGTTCATATGGAGCTGCAAGATTCGTCAGCAGCAGATCGAATTCAACTGACGAACCAGGCATTATGGCCGTGCAAGACTATCTCAACCTTACGGCAGAACAGAGGCGTGTAGTGGCCGACTTAACTCAAGAATTTGCTGCATCGAGGCCTGTATTGCGTCAGCAAGTATGGCAGGCGCGGGATCGATTTGTTGCGTTGATGCGTGACCCGAGAGCGGACAAGAACGATGTTTTGTTAGCCTTGCACGAGCTAAGCCGTGCGCGCGAGGAGATGGCGAAAAACACCGTTGAGTATTTGCTTGCCTTACGGGATTGCTTGACACCCGCGCAGCAAGACAAGCTAACTGCACTCGTTGAGCGCGGCATGTGCTCACTTGACGAAGCATGCGGACGGCCAGGAGGCGGAGCGTGTGGTCTAGGTATACTCGGCGGTTGGGGTAACCGTATCCGCCTCAGGACCACGGCGCCCTAAATACAGTGATCAAAGAATAGGTGCAACGACGAGTACACATCTAACGTCTAAAGAGGGTGGCAGGGTAAACAAACTAAGCCTAAGGAGGGCTCAACAAATGAAGGCAAAATGGATCTTATTGGCTATCGTCGCTGCGGCAGCTGTTTTGGCAAGTGTGATGCTAAACGCGGCTCCGCGAGGGCAACAAGCTGCCAGAGTCCAACCTGTCCAGGTGGCTCCATCGACACCGCCAGCATCTGACGAGGCTTGGGGGGTGGGTTTCTGGGGCTGTGGCCCATGGCTCGGTCGCTTGGCAGCAGAGCTTGGTCTGACCGATCAGCAATTAGCTCAGCTCAGACAAATTCAGCAGGACTTTCTAACGGCGACCCTGGCAGACAGAACAGAGCTGCTCGCCAAGATAAAGCAGATGATCCAACTGTGGTCTGCCGATGAGCCAAACGTGGGTGCAATCAGGCAACTGGCTGCCGATATTGACGAGATACGTGCGCGGATTCGAGATGCGGCGATTGACCGCGCAGCAAGTGCTCTGAGCATACTTACACCTGAGCAGCGTGATAAGCTGAAGTCTATCATCAAATCCAGATGGCCAATGTGCTGGTGGTGTGCCGGCTGCGGTTTAGGCCTTGGACCAGGGGGCGGCTTGGGTTTGGGGCCGGGACCCGGTGCTGGACCGCGCGGCGGACGAGGCATGGGACCTGGTTGGGGCAACGGCACAGGTCCCCGCGGTGGTACGCCGTTCTGCCCTTTGACTAGATAGAGTTCTTGTCGATCGAGAGAAACGATTATGGGCCGGATCGTAAACAGTCCGGCCCTTTCATTGATTGCTACTTAGCATCCTGCGGCTCAGGGAGTCTTAATTTATAAGGGAGTCGGATCCTCAAGTCAGCAACTACGCTATCTAGTAAGTTCTGAAGAAATCCCCTGTTATTTGTATTTGTCTTCCATTTATGAATGCAGTCTTACGCCCACGGGCATTTATTTCAAGCGTTGGCTCATGGGTGCTGTACTGAACCAATACGGCTTGAGGGGTATATTCTACGCATAACTCCTCGACAGGACGAGCAGAGCGTACAAGTTGTTCGCCTTGTAGCCGCAAGGAAGTGCAGCGTATCGCTGCAAAGCTCTTATGCTGCACGTCTACTACACAAGCCTTTCCTTGAAACTCAAAAGCGTCGCGCGGGAGTTTTGCGCTTCCCGTATTCCAGCAGTATACGATTATGTTGGTTTTCTCGGGCGTGCTTACTATGCAGCCTATGCCGTCCTTCACAGAGAACTCTTGGGTTTGAACTTTTTGAGGCCACACTTGATTCGGGAACGGATATAGCAACGTAGCGAAGCTTGTTGTTGCTATACCGTAGCGACGAAACGTGACTACCGGAACATCGTTGCGCTTGCTTCCTGCCAGATCTACAGTTCCGTCTCGGGTACTTATATGCGTGTTCTCCTTCGATATAGCCCGCAGTAGAATGTTTGATCCATTCGGCTCGTTTGTGTGCACCCAAAGTTCCTTATCATTGACTGTGACCTGCGGCGGTGTAAGCCAGAAATTCAATCCGTAGCAGTGCGGATTTTCTGACCTCGCTCTGTCGAACAGCACGTAGTAATCAGGGCGGACAAATACCACTGCTCTTGTGTGATCAACTCCCGGATACAGGTCTGAGTAGGTGTTTTCTACGAAGTCAGCGAGAGATGTGGTATGCCAAGCTCCTAGTGACGGATGCGGGTGATTCATATCGAGGTTGTCGACTAACAGTACATTGTGGGAAATATTTTTGGACAGCTCAAACATCAGCGGTGTGCCATAAGTAGTGCGGCCTGGATCTATAATTAAGGGACGCCCATAAGCATATAGCGTTATACTATTGAGGTCATCATGTCCATGGCTGCCGAATCTCCCTGCTCGGAGGAAAAGGTATCTAGAGTCTTCAAAACCTTCACCACGTTCGCCGCCCCAATCACTCCTGAGCACATAATGACCTGTTTGAGGGAAGCAGTACGAGTTATGGAGCGGCCTTGTACCTTCCCTACCTGCTGTGGCGATATAAAGTAGATCCCCGCGGTTGAATAGCCGAGCTCCCATCATTGCTTCGCCCTTTCTCCAGCCTTCCCATTTTCGAGCATTGGGTCGGAAGTCTTCACAGTCTGTATCGCCGTAGCTGGGTATCTGACCGTCCGGTTTGAGCATATAGGCTGTATACGATAGGGCCTTTTCCACTTTGGCTGTGAGCTCAGCTGGGGGTTCTATACCGAAGCCCTTGGCGGTATCAATCCCAGCTATTAGATTCGCAAGCGAGAAACCGTGGTAGTTCATTGCTGGTTCAACGCATCCGCCGTCATCGTAGAACAGGCTCAGCGAGTTATTTACCAGCTTCTGCCAGCCGAATTCGAACCATTTTTTCGAGTCCTTGAAGACGGGGAATCGCGACGCAAATTTCATGAGTGCCTCAGCAACAGCGTTCGCGTGATTGCCGCCTGAGGGTTCTCTCATAGCGAAGTCGGCCATTCTTGCCCAGTAATCCAACCAAGCCAGTCTAACGTCTCCAGTAAGAGCCGTGGACTCTATTGCATTAGCAACTCCGTCCCAGGCATCGCCCAATCGCCACGCCTGGAACATCGCAACCCATCTGCCTCCGCGCATGCCGCCTTCGAATGGCGATGCGTTGTCTTGCATATAGTCAGCCATCAATTCGTCCAGCTTACGCGCGTATTTTTCGTCGCGCGTTGCAGCATAGGCGTGACCGAGAGATGCGAACAAATCGTTCATCCGCACATACTCTGAACTTTCAGGCCAGACCTCTCGCCAAGTAGTTTCTGTTCCCATAGGAATCCACTCTTCCGAGTGCTTCGGATCGTCTCTGTATAGTCTGCCTAAATCGCAGACCTGATCGATTCGCGTAGTATCGAAGTTCTTGTTCGAGTCCAACCTCCAAACCCAGTCGGCAGACTTCATATAGCCATTGAACCAGTCAAGGATAGCAGCACAGGCTCCTTCACGATCGCCTCTCGTGATTGCTTGCCTGGCTTGATGCAGCTCTGGACGGGTCATGTCGAAACGATCCAGGAATCGGTCTAGGTTTTTTTCGCGATCACCTTTCGGTTTCGAAATAACGACAAAGTATAGGTCTATATTTGTTCTCGGTTGGTTTCCAACGTAAGCTGTGCCGTGGGGATATGCATCTTGGTCTATGTAGGCGACATTTATAGAATTATCAGCTCCTCCGTTGTGGGTGAGCTCGAAATAGTAATCAGCATTTGGGCTTGTGGGCAGGTGCACATCAAACACAACATCCCATTTGAACCACTTATGTTCAAAATCAATCGTCCGACTGTAGAGTTTCTCGCGTTTCTCAGGACTGTCGTATAGTGTAAGGGTAACCTCTTCGCCTTGTTGCCAGCTATCTGGCCAGTGACATATGCCAAGGCATATGCGCCACAAAACATTCGCGTTTTTGCCTACTCGAAAGGTTTGTCCTAAAGGGTTTTCCTTAGAGAGCGTAATAAAAGCTGCTTTTCCCTGTTTGATAAGTCCCATCGCCTCTTCTTTAATGGTTTCTTCCGGGCAACGCTGATCGACAACTGGGTAATTCAGTAGATCATCCAACACAGGACCTGCTGAAGCGCCCAGCGATATAAGCGTCAGTGCTGCAAATGCAAAGACAGTAAAGCTACGCAATCTGATCCTCCATTTGTCGAGGTATTGTTTGAAGCTATACGAGTGATGAGAGTGCGGAGACGTCGCCTAAACCATCCAGCCAGTTCTGCCTTCTTCAACGAGTTCCGGCGGCGTGGTGTCACCAGGGATAAACCGAGGCTCAAGTTTCTTAGGCTCTGTCCAAACCGTACCGTTCTTAACTATGTCGACCAGCGACTGGGCGGCCACGTGGCCCGCCTCCCACCAAGAGGTTGTAATTGCCGAGACTACTGCGTTCCGCGCACTACGAAAAGAGTAGCAGTCAAAACCGATTATCATCAAATCCTGTGGGAACCTGAGCTGCACGTTCTCAGCTGCGAACGTAATAAGATACGCTCCCCAAGCTTCTGTTGCAAGTATCGCATCCGGTCTGTTTGATCGGAGGAAATCTTCCATTATTTTTATTCTCGCGGCCTCGTCACGTATACCTGATGTGTTACAGATCATCGGTTCATAGCCAAGCGCACTTCGAACACCATCGACGAACCCAGCTATTCTATCTTCCTCTATGTGACCAAAGAACCCGCTGACTGTTACTGCCGGTCGTTTGCTACCTGCTGTGCACATCAGATGTGCCGCAAGCTTTCCAGCGGCTACGTTGTCGAGATCAATGCTGTATGGATACAAGTCTTCCTTTCGAGCAGGAAATACTACAACGGATGGAATGCCTTCCTGGCGAAGTTCGTCAAGTCGTTTCACTTCTTGTCTGAGAGGACGACGGTATATGAGTCCTGCTACACCAGAGTACGCGAGAGTGTCTAAACCGGTGACGTCTCCTGTGGTCGATTTGGAACCAAGCACAGGGTAATAGCCCAGTCCGAGAAGCGCGTTTTCAATCCCCGAGATCAATGCCAATTCGTACGGAGCCCACGCCTGTGCCTCTTTTTCATCTCTTACGGGTTGAATTACGACACCTATCCAGAGTGATTTGCCGGATCTCAGAGATGCTGCAGCAGGATTCCGACGATAGCCCAGTGCGGCAGCGCACGCCCTTACACGCTGTTTGGTGGATTCAGAAAGTCCGTCAACTTGAGGGTGTTTATCGTTCAAAACAAACGAGACCGTAGTGATTGAAACACCTGCCATTTCGGCAACTTCTTTGATTGTCGGGGCCATGCATGCTGCTCCTATTAAGTCGATTTACTAAAAACATTTTAATTCCCGCAATTCGCCATGTCAAGTAATAATGCATTTATAATCCTTTTATTATTTCAGAACTGTGAAGCAGTGAGCTGTATAAGCTACTGAATCCTTTCACTAGTAAGTTTGCCAGGGCAGCCTTGTGGTATGGAAAAACTACTTGAGGGATCGTAATCTCGAAAACTCTTACGCTCCGTTGACGATGGCTAGTTCTCGTGATAGAATCCATACGCTGAACCAAAGGAGTCCACGGATGGATAATGGTGAAACGATCGCCATCCATCGCGTGGATTTGCGTGTTTATTGGGGGCATTCTGTTGAGTAGAAACCCGTGGATCACGTGCATTTCAGCCTTTCTGCTGTTAGTCGCGTTCGGTTCGGCGCAGGCCTCAGAGGACAACTCTCGAACTGTTCCAGAGGTTGCCGCTTTCGTATTGGCTCCTGCAGGGATAGCTGCGATCGCAGCTGCTGAACGTCGACGCCGGAGACTGCCCAACGTCAAGCAAGGCGTTGGCAAAGCTTACTTTTTCGTTAAACGACTTGTTGACTTGGTTCTCTCTACTATTACATTATTGGTTTTCTCACCTCTGTTTGCCCTTATAGCGCTGGCTATTAGGCTCGATAGCCCAGGTTGTATTGTTTACAGGCGCAGGGTCGTCGGTATGGAAGGCAAAGAGTTCGATATGTATAAGTTCCGATCTATGGTGGAGAATGCTGAACAGATCCTGCAGTCCGATGAGCAACTCAGGCGAGAGTACTACGTTAATTGCAAGCTGGAACAGGACCCTAGGATAACGAGGGTAGGAAAGTTCCTCCGCATTACCAGCCTTGACGAATTACCTCAGCTCATTAACGTCTTTCTGGGCCATATGACGTTCGTAGGCCCCCGACCTATTGCGCCGGATGAAATTCCAAAGTATGGTCCGGCCTTCGAAAGGTTCAAGACCGTCAAGCCGGGAATCACAGGGCTTTGGCAAATATGTGGGCGGAGCGATCTGCCTTACGAAAAGCGGGTCGAGATGGACATGATGTATATCGACCAGCGAAGTATTTTACTCGACCTATGGATCATAGTTTCGACAGTGCCCGCCGTTCTACTTAAACGCGGAGCCCGCTAGAGTCTTTAGAGCTTCCTACCAATTACTTCGGCAGTAGGTATCGGTCTTCTCTCAGCGTCGGATTTGATAGCAGCTCTGACTATTGCCAAGGCCTTGATTGCAGCAATACCGTCCACCTCCGGCCTTGCACCTGTGAGGGCGCAATTGGCGAATTCCTCCAGTTGCTCGAGTTGTGTATCGGTTGGCGTAACGCTGACTGGTTCCTTGCTTGAGCTTCCGGCTTTCTTGTAATGGAGCTGGCTGCCGCCTTCGCAGTAAAGGTTCCCGCCTGTGCCGTATACGTTGACGTAGAATACCGAAGGTGTTGCGTAGTTCGATCCCAGATAGCCCAGAAACCCGCCCCTAAATCGCAGCACGCTCACTGTAGTATCCACGTTATCGGCAGGAATAACCACGTGCGACATGAATGATGCTACTTCCAGAACGTCTCCCAGTAAGTACTGAATGGTATCCGCAAAGTGAACTCCTAACTGCATCAGCGGTAGAGCAGGGCAGCCTTCACGGGTGTAGCGCCAATGATCTGGTTTTAAACCTAAACCACCTGAATGTGAGAAGTTTGCTTCTACAGTGATGGGAGTGCCAACAGCACCAGTGTCTATCATCTCTTTCATCTTTCGATGCCCAGCACTCCGTCGGGTGTTATGCCCCACGGCTAGTACGACACCGGCCTGTGACGCAGCATCCACTATAGACCAAGCGTCGTCCATTGTGTTGGCTATAGGTTTATCCACAAATACGTGTTTGCCAGCAGAAGCGGCCGCCACTGCATTTTCTCTGTGTGCGTTATTGGGGCTTGTAATGACTACCCCTTCGACATCCGATATGTTCAACAGCTCGTCTAGTGTGGAACATTGACGAATACCATGTTTTTCTGCTAGAGCAGCAGCATTTTCATCATTTGGATCCCAACACGCTACCAGAGCAAGTTTCTCACTCCGAGCGGCAGCATCAGCTAGTGATCTGCCGTAACCGCCGCATCCGACAAACCCTAGTCCGAAGCGTTTCATTGGTTCGGTACCTCCAACGAGATCACAAGTGGAAGTGTGAATAGTTGATAGTTGATTGGCGAGTATATGCTCTCTCGTCTACGCTGTTTCGTAATTTTTCTGCACCAACAATCACTTAGACAACCGGACAGGTGTCCCTTCAAACCTAATAGAAGTGCATAAGTTCCGCTAACAATAAATTGAGCTGGTTAGAAGGACCTGCGAGCGTTTCCGTGAAATAATCCCTTGTTTGCAAAGTCACAGTGAATGGAGTATAGTTCGAGCCATGAAAAAAACACTATCAACGCTTTTAGTTCTCTTTGTTGTAGCTGCAGCTTTGTCGGGCTGCGGCACGAAGGTACCCGGAGTTCCACGTACAGTCGCAAGAGTCAACGGGGAGCCTATACACGCGGTTGTGTACCTCGACCAGGTTAGTCGTCGCTTCGGTGAGGATGTTCTGCGAAGCCTTATTGAACAGCGCATCATAATACAGTGGGCGCATGAGGAAAGGGTTCCTCCCACTCGCCGGCAGATTCAGGAGCAGATAGAAAGACTGAAGCGCGACGGCAATTATGAAGACCAAGTCAGGATAATGGGCGAGGAGAACCTGTGGTCGGAGATAGAAGCTGTTCAAGCAAGGATCAATCTGGCTTCGAAGCTGACTAAGATAACCGAAGAAGAGCTCAAAGAAGCATACGAGGCCATGAAGCCACGGTTTGTGCACGGCAAGCGAAGGCAGATATTAGTTGTGTTAAGCACCGACGCAGCGAAACTCGAGGACGCTCTGAAGGAACTTAAGGAAGGCGGCGACTTCCGCGAGATCGCGGCAAAGTACGCGGATCGGCGTTTCTCAATGGGTGAGCCCATAAGAGTCTGGGTGGACCTCGATAATCCCGGTGCTATGCCGGCCCCTATAGTTAATGCGGCTAGAGAAACGAAAGTGGGCCAAGTTAGCGAGGTACTGTCGTTCGGAAGCCAGACAGGCGCGGCACAGTATGCAATTTTCAAAGTTGTTCAAGAGCAGGCAAAGATGAACAAGTTGTTCAAAGATGCGAAGGAGGAAGTCAAGACGTACGTCGCGTTACAAAAATCGCAGAGCGATCCAGCATTCCTTAGAAAACTCAACAAACGACTGAGAGATGCGAAAATCGAGGTGAATATGAAGCAGTACAAGAACCTGGTGTACGTCCTCAAGACTCCCGTCGAAATTCCTCCAATGGTCTCGCCTGGACCTGGTGGACGATGAGCAGATCAATAGCCTTGAGCTAGCTCGAGTCGATTGTAATTGTGGGCGCGGTGTATTGCTAACGTGCTGCGCCTTTGATGATCAATAATTGTTGTCGGCCTCATCAGGTTCGCAGCTACTTGCGTCTCCGTCGTAGGAATTGGCACCGTCAGCCTTTTGGATGCGTCTTGCCAAATACGCCATTACCGCCAACGCGGCCATTAGGACGGAGAAGAATGCTGTCGCCAAACGAATCCGACGAAGACCTTCATATCGCTTTGATATCTCTTTGTGCCATTCTCGCTCAAAAGCAGTTGTGCTGTATCCGGTTACGTTAATCATTGCCTGGTCGAATGAGCCTGTCTTGTTCAGGTTTTCTATGAGTTTTCTGGGTGCGTTGCGACCAAACCGAGCCACGAGAAACCTAACCACAGATGCAGACTCCGCATAAGCGAGTCCAGTTCTGGACTTCGGAAACGAATTCCGTAACTTGGAAAGCGGTATAACAGAACCCTCGGCCGCAGCAGTAGCAATCATTTCATCGTCATAGGCAGCAGGTTCGCGCGATTCATACTTTGCCAAACCCTCGTGCATCCAGAGCGGCATTTCTACGGCAAGTGCACCTAGCAAGCGAAAGATTACAGCGTGTGTTATCTCGTGGGCAAGTATGCGTTCCGGCAGATCGAACACCCCACTTGCGTCTACTGAGATCTCCTCTGTACTCAGCGAAGCTGTTCCTACTGTCAGTTTTCCTATTTCTAAACCTCCTGCCTCTAGAAAATCCGCATGGCTGCTAAAAACATAAAGCCTGAAAGGCTTGCTATTGGTGATCTTGTATCCAAGGTTGGCAGCTATGCGCTTTAGCTCAGCTTCTGCTGTTCTTGCAAGCAAGCGGGCGAGAAAAGGATCTTCAGGTTCGTGCATTACGACGAAGTTCGATGTGCGCGTCGTGGCGGAAAGCTTATTAAGCAGGCCGGTTGCTGTTCTCCTAGCGTTTGCTGCGTGGCCGTAGAAAAGCAGGACAAGCATAATCTCTAGCGCAGCTATGAGCCTGGGGCTCTGAGGTGGTCTTATTAGCACAGTACTTCTCATTCCTCGTGAATACCAGCTCTTGATTGTTACGAGTTCTGCTCATCTATGGCTTTCACCACGAGCAGGGATATGTCGTCGTGGGGCTTTCCTGCGTAGTCGGTTACCTGTTTCACTACTGCGTCGGCAATCTCATCTGCAGATCGCGCCGACCTCTGTTTGACGATAGATTTGAGTCTGTCTATTCCGAACGGTTGAGGGGCACCAGCTTCTGTAATGCCGTCCGAGCCCAAAAAAAGAATATCGCCGGACTTCATGACTATGTGTAGCTCTTCGAACTCAGCATCTTCGATAACTCCCAAAACAGGTCCAGTCGGCGGGATATCTTGGCAGTAATCACCAGAGCACAAAAACACAGGAGAATGCCCTGCATTGACAATGCTCAGCTCCGAGGTTTCTGGCTTCAGCCATCCGTAGACCATCGTTACCATGATATCGCGTGGTGTTTCGATAGTGAGCACTCGGTTCGTCTTCTTCATCACTTCCGCCGCACTCGACGATCCCTGATAAAAACCGCCCGAGATGAATTTGACCGCCGCAACGAGAGTGGCAGCCGCTAGTCCGTGGCCCGTTATGTCGGCCAATTTCAAGGTGATGATATTGCCATCTTTCTTATGTTTGACGCTCCAATAGTCGCCACCGACTTCTTCAGCCGGTATCAGCCTTCCGGCAAATTGAAAGCCGGGAACGTTGGGTATCACCTTCGGAAGCAAGTGCAACTGGATACGCTTTGCCATTCTTAGTTCGTCCGCGAGGCGTTCCGCACGTTCGTGGCGAATTGTTCTTTTAAGCAGGTCAGAGTTTGCCTCACAAAAAGCGTCGGATATGACGTTAGCAAACGTGATGAGTTTTCTACAGACGGCTTTTTCCAAGGCGTCATTTCGACCGCCCTGCGGACAGCACTGGTCCAGGATAGCCTCGAGTAACAAATCTCGATAAATACCCATAGCTTCCTGCGTCGACAGTCTTGTCAACACGCTACCTGCCAGTTCGTAAGCAGTCTTGTATGCATATTCCACTATTCGGCTCGAACGGTCCTGGGCGTCCGCGTAAACAGTTAGCAGTTCCCATACCAACTGCGCGTCATCTGCAGGCACCGCGTAGCCGGCTCGGGCAGCACTTCGCAGCCACAAATTGTGCACCAGTTTACATTGAAAAAACTCAGCGTCGATATCGCTAGAATACGGCATTTGGATGGTCTACCTCAAACTAATTCTGTTTTGAATCATACCAGCCTAACGCAGTGATCGCAACTTGATTTCAGAACGAATCGCGTGTTAAAGTTTTAGTCGCTATGCTTGATCGATTGAAAGATGAGGTAACACGATTGGGCAAGCCCGAATGGCGCTCAATGCTTGCCTATGTTTCCGACTTACATGAACGAAGCGTCCATGACCCTGTTTATCCATTTGCGTTACCTTGGGAGGAAATCGGTCCAGGTTACTTTGCCAGTCCTGCATTTGGGCATTGGGACATAGTCCATCAGATACTGGATGTCCTGCCTAGCGAGCCTGAGCATGCTGCTAACCAGATAATCAACGATCTTGCAAATCAGACAGAGGACGGCTTGATCCCGGGTTCAATTTGGATGAAAAGCGATCCTCCAAGGTGGAGTAAGACTCGCAGCCACCCACCGGTCTGGCCTGTAGCTGTCCAAGAGCATTATCAACTCACTGGTTCCTTGGATCTTGTTGGTCACAGCTTTGATCGTCTGCTGCGACAGATAGAATGGTTTGAGAATGCTCGTAAGGCCGAGCCAGAGGGATACTACTACTTGGATATCCTCATCAACAGAAGCTGGGAAAGTGGGGTCGATGAGGGCGTAAGGTTCGATAATACGCAACAGGGTCCATTCGCTTGCATTGATGCGACCTCCCACGTCTATTGGCTATACGATCACGCATCCAAATGGGCGGAGCTTTTAGGAAAACGTGCCGATCAATTTAGACGTCGGGCCAGAACTCTGGCAAGTTTTATTCAGAATGAACTCTTCGACTCGAATACTGGCTTCTTTCATGACGTGTGGGCAGTTCGTGATCCTAAGCAGAGGCATCTAACGTTTGAGGGAATGTGGCCTGTTGTAGTAGGTGCTGCAGTGGCGGAACAGGCGGAACGGGTAGTAAACGACAATCTGCTCAACCCTGAGCGCTTTTTTACGGAGCATCCTATATCGAGCGTGGCAATTTGCGATCCCAAGTTTGAGTTGAGATGCTGGAGAGGCCCGGCGTGGAACAGCATGACGTACTGGGCTACGCGAGGTTGCATTGCGTATGGATATAGGGACGCTGCACGACTTCTCGTTGAAAAAGCTCTTGATGACTCCGCCCGTCAGTTTATAAGATCAGGTACGATCTGGGAGTTCTACCACCCGGATGGCGGCGATCCACTCGCGCTTGCACGGAAGCCGCAAACAAACTACAACCGTCCGTGTCCTGACTACCTGGGCCATAACCCCCTGATTGCAATGGCGAGGTTGTGGGATTCGTGCCAGAAATAGGTGCAGAAAGGCCATTCTCGTTCATGCTGAGAACGGCCTCCTGGCGACGCACAATTGTTAGCAAGGTCTACCTATCTCAACAGCTCTAGGGCCTTTTTGGCGATGTGTTCAGCGGTCAGCCCAAACAACTTCATAAGCTCCCAAGGCTGTCCGGATTCGCCAAAGGTGTCCTGGACGCCCACCTGGGCGATCTTGAGAGGCTTACCATGATCGGACCGCTTGGCTGCAATGCCTGCAACGATGTTTCCAAAGCCGCCCACCTGGTGCTCTTCAGCGGTTACGATAGTGCCGATCTCGTTGGCTGCTGCGAGTATTGCCTGTTCGTCGATGGGCTTTACTGTATGAGCGTTTATTACCCTCGTTTCAATGTCATACTCACGCTTCAATATCCAGGCAGCACGCATAGCTTCTGGGACCATGGGTCCGCAGGCAATAATTGCTAAGTCCTCGCATTCGCTCGAGTAATCCGTTGACAGTACCTGCTCAAATGCATCGATAAACCTCGGTGCTTCATGGCGAAACCTGATGATATTCGCTACTCCGAACTTATATGGTGTGTCCGCTGTTGTGACTATCGGCGTGGCTTCGCGAGCGAACCGAATGTAAGCGGGACCAACTACCTCTAACACGCAAGCTTTTGTTGCCTTCTCTGTCTCAACGGAGTCGCAGGGGACTTCGACATGCATGTTGGGTAGGATGCTCATAAGGGCTATTTCCTCGAGTGCTTGGTGAGTTGCACCGTCTGGTCCCACGCTGATCCCGCCGTGCGCACCAGCTATCTTTACGTTTAGATTGCCGTAACAAATGGTGGTTCTGATCTGATCCCATGGACGTCCTGCAGCAAACACACCGTACGTTCCAGTGATCGGTATCTTTCCGTTCAGGGCCAGACCTGCGGCAACCTGCATCATGTTTTGCTCCGCAATTCCCACGGAGAACACCCGCTTCAACCTTTCGGGATGGCCGTCTTCAAAGTCAGTGATGCAAATTGACTTTGAAATATCGGCGTGAAGTGTGCAAACGCGCTCGTCGTCGCCAATGTCCCTTAGTGCGCGACCGAACCCCATTCGGGTGGGGTCCATTTCGACCTTCATGTCGGTTTTTTCGTTCCACCAGTAGTTGTCACGAAACTTCGGATGTCGCGCGTCAATTTCTTTTGATATGGCCTCGGCGTATGCTCGTGCTTTCTCCAAGAGTTCGTCAACTTTTTCAGGCGTCAGAGTAGGGCAACCAATGTCGGCCAGGGCTTTGTCTAGCTCTTCGCGCGTCTTCGTAGCTATACCGTGCCATCCGGCTTGGTCTTCCATAAAGGATACACCCTTGCCCTTTACAGTGTGGGCAATTATGACCGACGGCTTCCCTTTTGTGTTTCGGGCTTCGTCGAAAGCGTCGAGGATTTGTTCCATATTGTGACCATCTATCTCTATCACGTGCCAGCCAAACGCTCGGTATTTATCGGCAATCGGTTCAATGTTCATTACATCCTTGACCCAGCCGTCTATCTGAAGCCGGTTCACATCTACAATACCGCACAAATTGTCAAGCTTATAGTGTCCGGCGCTCATAGCAGCTTCCCATATGCTTCCTTCTTGCTGCTCGCCGTCGCCCATCACCACGTATACGCGCGCGGGGCAGTTGTCAAGTCGGCAAGCTAACGCAATTCCAACTCCAACGCCCAGACCTTGCCCCAGAGAGCCGGTCGATACCTCGATACCGGCCAACTTCAAGCAGTGGGGATGCCCCTGGAATGGACTACCGCACTTGCGCAGCGTTACGACGTCATCCAGATCGTAGTAACCAGCTTTGGCGAGGCCTACATAAAGTGCGGGGGCTTTGTGACCTGCTGAGAAAATGACTCGGTCTCGGCATTCCCAGCGAGGATCAATCGGCTTAATGTTTACTTCGTTTAGAAACAGTGCAGCGGTGATATCCATAATGGAAAGCGATCCGCCGGGATGCCCAGTTCCGGCGGCATGGATAGACACAAGCGCATAAGCACGCATCTCGCGCGCAGCATCTTCGAGTTCGCGGATGGACAATTTTCGTCGAGTTGACTCAGCTATGGACAATTGTAACCTCCTGCCTGTGCATATAGAGGATTTGGAAACGGTTTCACACGGCGGATAGTATACGTCAGCCTAACGCACTTGGTCAAGTTCAGTATAATTGAGGTGCGTGTATAAACCTATGCTGGCTGCCGGGCCTTGTTCTGGAAAGCCTCTATCTCCGCTAAATGGGCTACGGGAACTGTCACGGCTTAGGTGGGGCAAGTCGGAAATAGGGATCTACCGCACCGGACAAGGATTTCACGAGTATGCCCACGTAGGGATTTGGCGTATGAGGTGCCCCAGGAGGTTCAGGTGGAGGCAGTTCTGCGCTCGTCACATGGCCGTCAAACCAGCCTACAACACTCTTGCCGCTGTGCCAGCCAGGAGGCCACACATAGTCTGGTCTGCATATGCTTGTGGACGGCGGATAGCACATCATCGATCCACAGCCCATTGTAAAAAGTCCCCATGCCGAGTTAGAGCCGCTGGAATCGAACCGCCAGCTCTCGAGCAGGCGAATAGTCTTCGTCGGTTTAACAACCTCGCTGAGGCTGTGGTAGCCAGGATTACTCGGGTTATTCGGATCTCCACCAAGGTAGTAATAGTTGTAACCGTAAGTGCGAACAAGGGTTCCAGAAATGGGATCTTGGGGATATGTACGGTTTCTGGACTGGTACCTGCTGGGACAGACAAAAACACCGCCCATATCAAAATCGCCGGCTGTGGCTGCCTTCTTGAGTTGCTTCAGATAGGGATCCACCTTGGCACACCACATAACGGACATGTTAGTCCAGCCACCCATAGAACCCGGCAGGATTTTCGAATAGTCGTTTTCATAAAGAATGCACGCCTGAAGGAGCGTTTTTACATTGTTTTGGCAGACCGAGTGCCGACCAGATTCACGGACTGTAAGGAAAACGGGGAAAAGTATTGCCGCAAGTATCGCAATGATCGCGATTACGACCAGAAGTTCAATAAGAGTAAACCCTCTAGTCCCCCTCTTCAATTTTCATCACCCCCAGTTGGTAGTATACCTTGGGGATATGTGATACGTCAACTAGATCCAAGGAATAGATCAAGAACTTCAATGAGGCGGAAATATAGCTTACTAAGTGTGAAGTATGACCTTCACTGCGCCGGTTTCGAGCTTGTTTTCGGCTGTTCGGAAAGCCTTCACTGCTTCTTCCAAATGGAACCGATGAGTGATAATAGGCGTTACGTCGATCTTTCCACGTTGTAGTAGTGACAATCCTTCGTAGTATTCAGCGAAGCGGAAATTGCAAGAGGACGCCAAGGATCTTTCGCCTGCTAAGTGGATGGTCCTGAGCTGTTGCGGTTCCTCTGTCACAGTCATGGTTACGTAAGTTCCACCCCTGCCAAGAAGCGGTAAATATTGCTGCAAAGGAGCACCGACCGTGTCGATAATCGCACGGCACCCGTATCCATTCGAAAGCTCCAAAGTGGCTGTGCGCAACTGAGGGGATGTCGGAACGAAGGCGGCATCCGAACCCATCCTTACAGCAATCCGCAGAATCTGCTCACACAGATCGACTAGTACTACGCGAACTTTTGCAATAGCTTTTATCACTTGTATGACAAGTTGCCCGACAGCTCCGCCGCCGATTATGAGAACTGTGTCTTCATCTTGGATACATGTCTTCCGTACAGCGTGCACTGCTACTCCCAGAGGGTCCAAAAGAACGCCGGCCTCGTTCGAGACTTGATCGGACAGCGGCACCAGCCATTCCGACTCGACAGGCACAAATTCAGCCATACCGCCATAGTAATAGTCTAGCTGCTCCCAGCCTGCGCCGTGTCCAAGATGCCGAGTGTTCTCGCACAAGTGCTCGTCGCCGCGGCGACAGTGTACGCAAGCCCTACACGTCCCGAATGCTAAAACGGCAACTCGTTTGCCAAGTAGATCAGAAGGTACTTCGGGTCCTACCTCGGCTACAATTCCTGTAACTTCGTGGCCAAGAATAATGTTCTTGGGATTCGGTATATGAATGCCGAGGGTTTGTTTGGCCCAGGGGTTATCGCCGCGCAGGTATCGGATGTCGCTGCCGCAGATTCCACAGTGAGTTACCTTGACCAGTGCCCATCCGGGTCTTAGTTTTGGGAGTGGGACATCAAGAACTGCCAGGTCGTTTGTAGACCGAAGGACGACTGCTTTCACTAGGCCGCCATCTCTCGGAGTCTTGCAATGCGTTCCTCTATGGGAGGGTGCGTGCTGAAAAGATTTGCTATGCCCCTTGCAGAAAACGGATTTACTATGAACATATGTGCAGTAGCAGGATTGGCATCCATTGGCATCATCCGAGCGCTACGCTCAAGCTTTGCTAGCGCCCTTGCTAGCGCCAGTGGCTTTCCACAGATTCTAGCTCCTCCTTCGTCGGCACCGAACTCGCGCGACCGAGAAATAGCCATCTGAATCAAGAGAGCTGCGATTGGCGCTATTATCATTGCCACTAGTAGTGCCAGCGCATTGCCGTTGCGGTCTCTATCATCAGCTCGTCCGCCAAACCAAAGTGCCATACGGCTGATCATCATTATTGCTCCTGCAATTGTCGCTGCTATGGTTCCCACGAGTATATCACGGTGCTTCACGTGAGCCAATTCGTGAGCGATTACCCCTTCCAATTCTTCGTCATCGAGCAGCTGGAGGATACCTTCAGTGACTGCCACAGCGGCGTGACTCGGATCGCGCCCCGTAGCAAATGCATTGGGTTGATCAGCAGGAACGATATAAACCCTAGGCATTGGTAAGCCGGCTTGCATTGTCAATTTGCGAACAATAGAGTACAGACGTGGAGCCTCTGATTCATCTACTTCTCGTGCTCCGTACATCATCAGGACTATCTTATCGCTGTACCAGTAACTGAAGAAGTTCATCAGTCCAGCGAATACCAGAGCCGTTATCATACCGCTCTGGCCTGCTACCAAGTCGCCTATCAACACCAACAAAGCTGTAAGCACACCCATTAAAAGAAACGTCTTTGCCCAGTTCATATCTGTTACCTCCTCGGCGGGAAGTTTCGTTTAGGTTAGTATATTATAGCCTTGCCAGAAGTCATCAGCACGCATAGATCAGTGAAGCAAAGTATTAGATTCCAATTCTATGTTTTCTACGCTTGTGCTGAGCAGTCGGTTCCTGAACTGCGTCGGTTAGCTATTTGTTTCTCACATAGTTTATCTAGAGTATGTCCTTTGAGAAACGTGGGATAAAGTCGGCTCGAGTGAAGTCTGGAGCCAAGTGATTACCATCGATTAATTCTACAATCAGGCCCTCGCACGTGAAGTTCCTGGCTAAAACTCAGTTGAACTCACGAATCGCCATTTTCTCACTTTGATTGCTGGCGCAAGGGTCGAATCTACCAACTTCAGTTCACGGCCAATCATCTCGACGTTGGACAGAGCTTCGATCAGACTCTGTGTAAAGCGCATGTTCTTTACCGGTCTTGTTATTTTTCCGTCCTCGATCAGAAACGTTCCATCGCGAGTCATTCCTGTTATGGAGGCACTCATTAAGTGTGCCACGTTTGTATAATGGAATCGAGTTACTAAGAGTCCTCGTTCCGTTGATGCGATCATATCATTGAGTGTTGCATCGCCTGGATTCATGATTGGGTTGATGCTGCCTGAGTGTCCCGTCGACTTTCTCCCTTCGCGGTGTGCTGCGTACGAATCATAGAGGAGCCCTTTAGCCACACCGTTGTCTACCATATTCACTCGCTGCTTGCTGACTCCTTCTGCGTCGTACGGTGTCACTAATGTTTGAGGATCCAGCGCATCATCCCAAATACTTATATTTTGTGCGACAATGCCCTCCCCCATTCGTCCGCAGATGAAGCTCCTGCCCTCTTGAAACGCGCGTGCCCAGAAACCCATATGGACAAAGTGTTCGATTATTGCTGCCGTGGCGTACGGCGACAATACGCATTCATATTCGTCTGGTTCTATCTCGATGGGATTTGAGCTCGCCAGTGCGGTTTCCGACGCCTCGCGTCCGACAGCAGATGCATCAATGCCTTCTATGTCGATCGAAGTTGCAGATGCATAACCAAATCCTCCGTCTGGCCCGGTCGCTACTGTAATCAACCTCGCAGCCGTGGTTCGGTAGTAGCTTCGTATGCCAAGAGAGTTGGCAACTGCGTGCTCGAACGCCCAAGTGGCCAAAGAACCCGCTGCGGACGTCGACAGTCGGTCGCTTTCCGATATTACTGCGCGAACCAAATGTGCTCGCTGTTGCGCTGAGCAAGCAGCGGTAGCATCGGAGTAGCTTTTGGGCAATTGTGGAGCAGATTGAATGTCAGATGGTTCAGGTAAGGAAACAAAGTCTGGGTTGTCATCTTGGTGCTTTGCCATTTCAACAGCGCGATGCACTAGTGATTTTAAATCATCGTCGCTGCCAACACTAGCGTATGTCGTGGCCACTTTCTTGCCGAATACTACTCGAACTCGTGCGTTGACCTTGTAACCCGCCATATTCTGATGGATGTACGAATTAGCAAAGCGCGTGAGCGCCCAACTGCCAACTGAGAACCCTACCTCTGTTTGGTCTGCAGGCGAAACCGCGAGAGCCGTTTCCAGCATAGCACGTATTCTGTCTTCTCCCATCCAATGCGAATTCACTTTGCAGCCTCCATTCTTACGCCTCTGAAACGAGCTGGAGCCACGCCGTGTCCCACGTGGGCAATTTGCATAGGTTCTCCTTTTCCACAGTTGGGCACACCCCACACGTGCCACTCGTCTTCACCACATATTGCATCGCAAGAATTCCAAAAGCGTGGTGTCATATCGTTATAGGTGAGGTTCCGGAACATTCGGCCCAAAGCACCGTCTTTGATTTCCCATGCTACCTCTGTGCCAAATTGGAAGTTGAGCCGTTTGTCATCAATAGACCAGCACTTGACCGTGGCTGCATATATGCCGTCGATCGTATCCGCGATAAGCTCGTCCAGATTCCAGTCTCCAGGTAGGAGGTTGATGTTTGTCATCCTTATGAGTGGTATTCGATCCCAGCCATCAGCACGCATTGCACCTCCGCTGGAGATTCCGAGTTCGGCAGCAGTCTCACGAGAACTGAGGTAACCCGAAAATACCCCGTTCTTTACAATTTCCACGCACTGAGCTGGTACTCCCTCGTCGTCGTAGAAGAAGCTGCCCAATGCCCCTGGTATTGTGGCATCGGCTGTTATGTTAACAATCTCAGAACCATATCTGAATGAACCTAGCTTGTCGGTAGTTAAAAAACTAGTACCGGCGAACGATGATTCCATTCCTAGTACTCGGTCCAGCTCAATCGGATGCCCGCAGGATTCGTGCACTTGCAGCGCAAGCATGCTGCCTTCCAGGACGAGTGTGAACTCGCCTGACGGGCACGGCGGTGCATCTAGGAGCTGCACAGCCTGTCGTGCTATTTCCTCGGCATGCTCGATTACCTTTAGAGATTCAACGAACTCATATCCCGCAGCGGCAAAATCGCCGCCTAATGCTGGATAGGAGCGCTTCTGAACCTCGTTTCCATCTATTGCCGTTGCGGCTATTCCCGCGCCGCTCTCGATCTTGGTTTGCTCTATATAGGATCCGTCGGTGCTAGCAAGTACTTGGTAAGTCTTCCAAAAGTCCATATTGCAGTCTGTGACTTTGACCTTCTCCGCTTGGCGCATCAATCTATCGGCATCTCTCAGCAAATCTATCTTTTCCTCCAGCGGCACTTCGAATGGGTCAATTTCCCAATCGTTAGAAAACGAACCTTCCGCTGGCTCGACAGGCGCCAGTCTTACATTGCGTCGTTTTGCAGAAGCAGAAGCCCGAGCGATGCGAACGGCTTCTTGGGCGATAGATTTTCCTTCTTCAACAGTGAGTTTGGGACTCGCCGCAAACCCCCACGCACCGGCTGCTATTACCCGTACACCGAACCCGATGGTTGAGCTTTGGCACAAGCTCTCTACTTTTCCTATTCGCAGGTCGACACTCTCCGACTCGCGGTGCACAATTCGAACATCTGCATACTCTGCCCCTGCGAGTCTGGCTGCCTCTAGGACTGCATCGCAGAACTTCCCTATATCAAATCCTTCTATCAAGTCTTGCCTCCTTGATCGGACCACATATTCCGACGCATATATAAGTGTCATCTTTCAAATGCTTCAAAAAGTGCTGCATCCGATTGCTCTCTAGCGTTCGGATTGGTCTTCGGGACCCACTCGTTTCGGATAATTCGTCTTATCCAGGTCATTTCCCTCGATTCTGTAAAGCTCTGCCATTTGTTCGTATGGGTTGACTGGACCGGTCTGCGATTCTTGTTCTTCTCGGTACTCTGCTATCCGACGGTCGAGTTCGCGTGCGTGGCGCACGGTGTGGACTATCAGAGCTATGATAAGTGGAATTGAGAATGTTATCAGGAGTATCTGCAGTGCGTCCGCCATCTCCGCATACCCTGCTGCATAATATTCCCTCAGAGAGCTGATGTCAAATCTCTTCCGGCGTGTGAGACTTTGGAAGCGCGATTATATAAAAGCATGATTCACTTCTGTCAATTGCCTGTCAAAGACCTTGACCTACTTTGGTAACGGGGGTATATTGACAATGTCATTGGCTATCAACTACGTCAAGTATTTGTGCCTGATGCAGGAGGATTTACGGTTTGAGTATATGCAAATACGTGTTAAAAAGACGTAGGCTTGTTTTTGTTGTTCTGGCGTCGATCATTCTGGGTTCTCTGAGTCTTCTGGAGAACCAATTCACGAAGGCTCAACTGGGTGACGCAACAGCCGTCGTAGCAATTACGCAGACACCATCGGTTAATCCCACGAACGATGAAATCGATGCCGCAGTTAGACAGGCTATAGAGCTCGCTGGGGGGCTACCGGACAATGTAGGTCCTGGTAAGAAAGTGGTTATTCAACCAAACCTGGTCCAGGCAGGCCATCCGATGAATAGCGGTGTCACTACTCATCCGCAAGTTGTGCGCACGATTATTGCGATGTGTTTGGAAGCAGGAGTCTCTGCAAGCGACATAACTATCTGCGAAGGGTCAGCTTCATTTTTAGATGGTACACAAGGTTCTTGGAGTTCGAGAGCCATGACCCAAAAAGCCTACCGAGACTGCGGATTGGATGCCGTGCCACCATACATGGTTGAAGATGTATATGGCGTCAGGCTTGTGGATGCAAATGACTGCGGAACTGGCTCAGTGTACCCAAACTACCCTGCATATAGCGGGCCATATAATCCCGCAAGGGTTACACGCGTTCTGAAGCAGGGATTCCTGATCGACCGAGTGTACGTGCTTCCCAACCCAGTGCTGGAGTGCGACGTACTAATACGTGTTCCAGTGCTAAAGAATCACAACCTGGCGGGAATTACGGGCGCGCTTAAGCTGGCGTTTGGGTTGGCTCCCACTGACATTTACCACTACCCAGGGTTAGAGTGCTATAAATGGGCTCTGCTTCACCAAACTTCCTGGGGTTACAACGAGCTTGAAACCAACGCCAGGGGAATGGTGGACATGACTCTGTGCCGTCCTCCGGACTTGGTAGTTACCGACGGACTGGTAGGCATAATGAACGGACCAGTGGGAGGTCCCGATGGCGGAGGCGGAGGTGGAGGTTGGACAGTGCTGCCGCCAGAGGGAAAAATGCACTGCATTCTCGCCAGCAAAGATCCTGTAGCGATCGACACTATTCATGCTCTCCTTTGCGGTTACAAGATCAGCAGTATACCATCCCTTCAGATTGCCAGGGACGCAGGATTAGGAACGAATGACCCTGGACAGATCGAGGTCCGTGGCGTGCACGTGGCAAGCCTCAGACGAACGTTTGTCCAGTGGGGGTGTGCCCAACCCGACCCCGATAGAACAGGGCCAACGCTTGCGAACATTAACGTGCCGAATGGTACTTACGTGTGCGGAGGCCTGGTAGTGAAGCCTACAAGTACTCCTACGGATACTGGATCCGGAGTTTGCAAAGCAGAGCTTCGAGTGGACGGAGTGCTGGTAGATTCTAACAACACTGATTACAGCACTATTTGGATACCTACGCACGAGGTGGACGGACCGCACACTATTACTTACACAATCTACGACCGTATGCTCAACGAAACCAGCATATCCCGCAACATAATTCTGCACAGAAGTGATCCCATTGGCGCCGCTTTGAAGCTGACCAACGGCACAGCGGTTGCTATGGGACCAGTTGTGTATACAGGCACTGCAGGCGTGCTCGGAAGCAATGTGTTCTTTGTTAGCTCTGAGCGCGGACTGCCAGCGATACGCGTCAATTACGGTTCCAACTTACCTTTGCTGTCTTCAGGACAAAGACTTTTCTTGCAGGGCACCATTGCTTCCAGCAATGGCAGCCGTTATCTAAGTTGCACGTCGATGTCTCTCTATGATGCAGTGGCGTCTGTGAAGCCGTTCTTTATGACTATACGCAGCGTAGGCGGCGGCAGTCTGAATAGCGTTACACCAGGGGTGTACTTAGGAACGGGTGCCTATAATGTTGGTGTTCTGGTGACCGTAGCTGGCAAGGTGTCTGCTGGTGGATCCGATTACTTCTATGTTGAGGACGGATCTCTAGCGGTCGATGTTGGAACGGTCACGAAGCTCAAGGTAAGATGCGGTTCCTTCGCAAAACCGGCAGCGGGCAGTTTTGTCATAGTAACTGGTTGGAGCGTGACCGAACTGGAGAACGGAAAGGTATTGCCAATAGTTGTGGCAAGATCTGAGTCAGATATTGTTGTAATCAGGTAACGTGTTTTATAAATTCCTCTTAGAGTTAACAAATTAGGCCGATAATTAGAATAACTTGAAAACGGCTGTGGGACGGTGCTTGACAAGAGTTTTGAAGAGCAATATAAAGTTAGTAAGGCAACAGACTTGCTAACCCCTTCAGTGTGTTGATAACAGGATTTGGTGGGCGCAAGACTGGAGAGAACGGGAGGGAACGAGATGAAAGCGAGGCTACATAAAACACGAATTGGCTTTACCCTGATCGAACTGCTAGTCGTCATAGCCATAATCGCAATCTTGGCAGCGATACTTTTTCCTGTATTTGTCCGTGCCAGAGAGAGTGCCGTTTTAGCGTCTTGTATAGCCAATATGCGTCAGGTGGGAGCTGCCATTCATAGGTACCAATCCGATTATGATGATTGCTTTCCCTGGGCTCCTTGGTTTTCCGGTCCTGTACATACCCCACAATATTTGCTTCCTTATCCAGTTGGACAGGGTGTGGGAGGACAAACCGGTCAAAGTCCGGATCCAGGCCAGCCAAAAGCTCAGGAGAGACCTTTGTACGCTTACACCAAGAATTTCAACATGTGGCGGTGCCCAAGCGAACCTAAGATAAATCCGAGCATGAATGTTGATCCGTCACTTCGGAAGACCGACTTTGAGTGGTGGGGAACCAGCTACCCAATGAATGCGGCCTGGATGGTCAATGGTATGGTAGTTGCTACGCTCGGAGGCTACAACGAGGCAACTGGGTCAGGCATTAAGGTTAGGCCCGGAAGGAAGACCTCTACGGTGAAGTCTACGCGTCGTATGATCCTGCTGGGCGACCGCTGTATGCACGCGTATTTTGCCGATCCTCATACGATATGGGGTGCATATCCAGGAGAAAGCGAACAAGAAGCTGCCAAGCATAGATTTGCAAACCACGATAAAGACGCACCTAGGTCGCCAGTAGTTTTCTGCGACGGGCATGTTAAATATGTGTTGATGACTCCCGATCACGAAGAGGTTGTCGGCGGCAGATCGGTAAAGACGCTAGGACTTTGGGATAAAGATTGGTCGCTTATGGAGCGCGGCTGGGTTCCCGGTATGCCAGACGTGGGGTCACCGCTTTTCTAGCATTTTGGGGGAATGTACGCAAAAATACCTGATTTTTACTGTTATCTTGACAGGTGCCTATAAGGCGGATATACTGCAGCTAGTGATGTGCGAGTGCATCACACAAAGGAGGGCAAGCAAAGCAGTTAAACTGCGCTTCCCAAACAGACAAGTTCAAATTGAGGAGGGAGGTGAAAGAAGAGATGAGAAAAGCGTACGCACTAATGGCGGTCCTGACGGTGCTCAGCCTGGCTGTATCGGCAAGTGCAAACAGGCTTGTGAATTGTGACTGGTCTACAGGCGACGAGACCGGGTGGACCAGATGGTGGGCCCCGTGGGGAGCCGCAAACTGGGCTGTAACGTTCAATGGTCCAACCGCGCCCGAGGGTACTGCCTGGCTCAATCAGGGCCAGTCTGGAAGCTTTGGGTGGTACCAGGTGGTAGCTTGTCCAGTTGGCGTGTTGTGCTTCGTCAGTGGCACTTGGGCAGGCGACATAGATGGTCTGGGCTGGGCTGAAGTAATGTTGTGGACCACCAACGATCCAAACGAGAACCACGCCAACAGAGCTGACATCGGCAACCCAGCTGACATTGCCTTCAAGAAGGACTCGTGGGGGATGAACCCGCCGACCGCTTGGAATTGGGAGCCGATTATAAGGTCCCCACATCCCAACGGCAATTACGGCATGGTTGTTAGCCAGGGTTATGTAGTCGTGGCTCTGAAGGTGGGTTCCGTATCCGGTAATCCCGTGTGGGCTTCGTGGGACAATCTCTGTCTGTGCTGCGTTCCGGAGCCTGGCAGCGTGCTAGCTCTCGGAACAGGGCTCATCGGACTTGCCGGATTTGCAGTCCGCCGCCGGAAGTAAGCTAGGAAAATCTTATAGAGCATACTTGTTGCCGTCGGGCCGAGCTCGGCTCGGCGGCCTTTCAGTTTGGTATATGGCGAAATGCTTGCGGCGGACATTACTGGTTAGAAAGGAGGGAAAGTAAATGAGTTCTAAATTTGCGGTGCGGTTGTGCCTTGTACTAGCAATTGCTGCGGGGCCTTGCTGGGGGGTCAACCTCCTTGTAAACGGCGATTTCGAAACGCCTCCTTACGGCAGTGTAGTTGTTCCGGGTTGGAACTATTGGGGAGCCAGTGCTGAAGACCTGTTCGACGGTGTGTTCGACAGTAGTTGGAACGTGCCACCACCATGTAGCCCCACAGATCCCTCTAATTATGGTCCCCACGGCGGATCATACTTCTTAGGCAAATATTTCAAGCCTTACACGTGCATAGGAAAGAGCGGGGGCAAGCGTGGAGCCCTGTATCAGATTGTCGAAGGATTAACCCTCGGAAAAACATACTACGCTCAAGCTTGGTTCGCCACTCATCACCCTCACGGTGGTGGGGCGGGATTTCGACTGGGGATAGATCCCAATCCGGGTACAAATCCGTCTCCTCAGACTGTCTGGGCTCCGCCTCGGGATCCGATCTGGGGTGACGTGTTTGCTTACAGCGAAGCTACCTATCGAAAACTGGAGGCAGCTGCAACCGTTGGCGACTCGGGCTCAGTTGCCGTGTGGCTACAATATACCACTACCGAAAACACTGTGACAGAACCTCAGATCGTTCAGGTGGACGACGTCCGTTTGGCTGACACACATAGTATGGAGATTCAGAATATAGACGTGATTGGCGTGTCGGCAAACATTGTGCAAATCACATTTGATACGTTTGATGGTCAAAACCCCCTGAGTACCTATGGATACGTGGACTATGGTCCAACGCAGTCATACGGTACGACAAAAGCAGACCCGTCAAATCCCAGGGCAAATCACGAGATTACCCTCACTGGGCTCACGGCAGGTGCTACTTACCACTATAGGATACGAGCGACGGCGACAGATTACGAAGATGCTGCGACCGTCGACTTGACGTTTGTTGCGCAACCTTCACTTTACATCAAAAACGTGAAAGCGACGCCCTTAGATGGGGGTACGAGCTGCCTCATAGAGTGGGACACTGTCAAAAGTTCAACCGATTCAACCCCTGTTCTCTCAGACAGTCGTGTCGATTACGGGTTAACCTCTGGCTATGGGCAAAGTGTGTATGATCCCACTTTAGTTAGCCACCATGCAATCACTGTTAATGGGCTTTACCCCAGCACCAAATACTACTACCGAGTAGCATCGATTGGTCCTGGGTACAACGCCCAGCGTTATCCCAAGCCGCCAACGCTCGCAAGCTTTGTTACCAAGCCCGGTGTTGAACTTTTCAACGGTGACTTTGAAGTAACGGTGCCTAATCGTACACCTAACAGTGACATTCCAGGATGGCAGAAAGCAGCGGGCATGCCGCAGTGGTTCCGAACGGGAGAGTGGTCGATACCCTCTCAGAGTGGGATGCTTTACACGGGAAGCGTATCTAACTACGGACTTAATAACTGTGCCTTGTATCAAAGAGTGCTTACGACCCCGGGAGAGGTGCTCTCGTATTCGGCTTACATATGGGCACAGGCCTACGGCGCGGGTAACCCGTGTGCAGGCTACCCGCATAGGTTCGGTGAGACCTGCGGCCTTATAGGCATAGACCCGACAGGTGGAACTGACCCTTACAGCTCTAACATCATCTGGAGTTCGGACCGACAGACCCAGGACTGGCGCAGGTATCAGCAGCAAGGTCCATGCTCAAGTGCTGCGGAGTGGCAGAAGGTCGGCGTGGTAGCAATAGCGCAAGGCAACGTCGCGACCATATTCCTGAAGACGCGGATATGGTATGCAATCGGATGGAACTTTGTGTGTTGGGACAATGTAAAGGAAGAACCGCTGACACGAGTTTCCAGCGTTGCCGAAGCAAAGCAGTTGCCGAATGATACGCCGATTGATCTGGTCGGTTCAGAGCCGCTGGGCAGTCCAATTGTGACCTACATAGCCAATACGAACTATGATCCGGATGACAACGGCGGTGAGCCTTACTTCTACGTTCAAGATCCGGATCGCAAAGCGGGAATAAAGGTCACATTAGCCCCTGGTACTGATTGGCCGAGCTGGCTGGAGGTCGGCAAGAGAGTTAACATCAAGGGCTGTATAACATGGGGCAGGATGCGCAATAGAACCCTTTCGAGTATGGAAATGAACCAACAGTTGAGATTGGACAAACCTGCAGGTGAGAGGGTGATTCGCGCAATTGAGATTGCCGACACCGGTCAGAGCGGCACAATCGAACCGCTGGGAGTTTCCAACAAGGATGTAGCAGCTGGTAGCTCAAGTGACCCGTGGTTTACCAATGCGGGAGCGGCTTCGGGAACTGGTCTTAATACTGTTGGGCTCCTTGTTAAAACTTGGGGTAGAATCCTGCGTGCTGGATTCGATAACAACGGTAATAACTTCATAGTGATCGACGACGGTTCCAAGGTTCCGGGGTACTCGGAATATCCTCCGAATCCCAGCTTGACGGGGCTGTATGTTTTCACCGGTCCCTACAGCTACTTTGGCGAAGTCGGAAAGTTTGTCGAAGTCATCGGAATCAGCGCTGTCAAGACGGACTACGACTTTGATGATCCCAGTTATCAAATAACGCCTGAAGCCATGAAAAACGTTAGAATGATCAAGCCTGCTGTCACACAGACCGGTGAACTAGCTATCACCGTTCTCGAAGAGGAATAGCGGGTGAGCAAGGTAAGTCGTTAGGCGGGGCTTTTCCACACAGCCCCGCTTTTTTCGGAATGGGGGAATCAGCTATGCATCGAAGTCGCGCAAAATTGTTCATAAACGCAATTGCCTTGATCATTTTCTCGTGCGGAAACGCAATCTATGGCGGAAATTTCGGAGGATACATACTTGATCCAATGGGTGTCGGATTATATGAGATGGCAGTGAATTGCAATGATGCAGGCAATTCGACGTGGGGCGGCGCTTACTGGACGCCGCCTTCGGGACAGTTCTCATTCTATGGCACGCCCGGAACTACGCATAGCGTTATTGCAGATGATCATCTGGCTTGGGGTACAACACACGGTTTAGGGCTGGCGGACAGCGTATTCACTCATAAGGTTTTCGCGCGAGCTACACACTTCCAGTATGCGCCTACCTGGGATACGACCTGGCATAAAGGTGTAGCACAAAGTTTCGTCGCTGACGGCAGTTGTATATTGAAGGTTACGGTTAGGGTTGCATCTCCAAACGCGAACTTTGTTGTTTCAGTGCACAAAGGTGGACCCAATGGACCCCAAATTGGCCCCAGCCGTACAATATCTGCAGGATATAGCAGTTCGCAGACTGCCGTGTGGCAGCCAGGAGAGGTGCCGACCAATCCGGGGGAAACTTATTGTGTAAAAGTAGTCAGATCCGATGGTCAAAGCTTCTCCATATTTCTGGTAGAACCGCTTGTTGATAACGGGGATGCTTGTCCCGACGGCTGTCTATGGTGGTTTGACGGTACATCTTGGACGCCAGTCTGGGATTGGGATACTGGGATAATAGTGGTTTCTGACGGCTCTGGTTTTCTCTGCAATCTAAATGCTGGCAAGTGGGGTAAATGGGGAACGCGTGTAGCAAGCGCGAGCACATTCGGTCAAACTTTCGTCGCTCGCGGTACCGGTTTGGTCTCGGCGTCATTTACAGTTGATACATCTGGCAACTATATTGTTTCGCTTTACAACTATGACGGAACCATCGGTTCTCAGGTTGGAACATCCAAAGTACTGGCTGCCCAGGCTTATCGCGAATCAAATGGTGTAGTTTGGAGCCCCGGTGAGTTCCCCCCTTTGGTACCAGGAAAGACCTACTACATAGAGATCAAAAGGCAAGATTTAGCTGCATTTGGTGCTTACAGAACGAATAACGACTTATACTCAGGCGGCATGCTATTTGTAAATCGAATAGCACAACCTGCTTATGATTTGGCGACAACCATATATGTGGAGTCGGAACCTGAAGAGGCGCCTATGCGCCAGGTGAAAATTATAGATGGCTACCCTCAGATCCTAAGTCAGTCTTCAGACAGTATTACAATTTATTGGATTACCGATGTAGCATCAGATACCAAAGTGGAGTATGCAATAGGCCGCCCGCCGTACGCCCACACGTACTATTCGTCTGCCATGACTACTTCTCACACTGCGGTGCTAGTTGGGCTCTCGCCTAATACTATATATCATTTTCGCGTAAGCTCAGCCAGGCCAAATTACAGAAGCGCCGTATCCCGAGACATGGTTGCTGCAACTGCTCCAGCTGGTGTCAATTTGCTATCTAACCCGGGTTTTGAAACTGGGAATCTTTCTCCGTGGGCGCCTTGGTCGGGAAACATACAGGTTCATCGCGGCGAGTGGTTCTGGAATATGCCTCCGCGCGCGCCCAGCATGTACGCCGCACAGTTTGCCCAGAATGGGGGACCATACCCAACCACTGGTATTTATCAGCGTGTGAGAGTTACGCCCGGAAAGTGGTATCGAGCTACAGGCTGGTTTGCACTGTTTCCCACGGAGAGAATCAACGGCATAGATTATTTGAAATATGACGTGTTCGGCGACAGCTTTTCGCGTTTGATGCAGGCCAGAATAGGCTTGGATCCAGCCGGCGGCACTACTGGTACCGCGCCTACGATAGTCTGGAGTCGAAACGCTTATTCATTTCCAAACCCGAATATATTTCAGGGCAACACTGCGGCTAACTATCATTACATATGCTTATCGACCATGGCGAAGGCAACGAGCGAGTACATGACACTGTTTACCGCGGTGGATGCAGGCGAGTCACTTTCCTGGAACTGCTGGAGCGTGGATGACTTTGTGTTGGCTGAGATAGCATCTATAGATCTTGCGTCTGCCAAGCTGGCTCGCGATGCTTCAGAAGTATTGATATCTGATGCTATAGTAACCGCTGTGCCAGCTCAAGTCGGTGCTTACTACGTTGAAAAACAGAACCGCACCTGCGGTATTAGAGTAGAGTCTGCTGACACAGTCGCTGTAGGTAGTAAGGTGACAGTCATAGGCGGCATTGCAACCAACCCAAATGGTGAGCGTGTTGTCAAGAACGCTCGCATCCTGTCCGCTGTTTCAAGTAATCCTCTTTATCCTATCGGGATGACCTGTGCTTCAGTAGGCGGATCGGACTATCTGGGAGTGTATAACATTGGACAGCGAGGCGTGGTTGGTGGGTTTGGACCTAACAACATCGGTTTACTGGTTCGCGTGTGGGGTAGGGTGCGTGCATTTCAGGACGCGTTCGGAAGAACCACCTATTACGTGAACGATGGTTCCTTACCTGAACCAGGTCTCAAGTTAGATCTTAGTAACTTGATCCCACCATACAACAACAGCTTCGCACTTATAACAGGCATCTCGACCTGTGAGGTATCAGGCAGCGGGCTAACCAGATTGTTGAGGCCAAGGAGCCAAATGGACCTCCAGATATTCTAGAAACTGGCTGTAACTCCTGCAGTGGTAAAAAGGCCCCAGAAGCTGATGCTTCTGGGGCAACTTTCTGGTTTAGGGGATCTTTAGGTTCGGTCTCTATGGTCCAAGGTCCACAATGTCCGCGCTGTCGCGCACGTAGATAACCCGCACAGGGTATTCGTCTCCGCTGTTCGGCTCAAGAGGGGTTGGGTCGTGTATTTCAACGCCTGCAACACCGGTAACCAGGAGATAGTTGCCTACGCTGTAAGGCGCGGTTGCTAGGCCGTAGTAGACCTTCAGACCTGTTACGTGTTGGCCAGTATCATATCTTGTGCCGCCGTCAACACCGGATCCGTCATCAATCCAGAAGGGACACAGCCAATTGAATGGGTTGGGCACCCAGTCGACCGCCACACATCTACCGAATGTCCTAACCAGAAGCCCAGTTGTGGAGAGTCCTACACCACCAGGAACAGGCGGCTGAATACCGGACTGTCCGCCACCGACTCCTTTATTTGGCACTCCCACAGGATCTGGCACTGAACCCATGGAGTTTATGGTAATGCTCGTCGCTGTCACCTGTGCCTCGTTGTCAACCACCTGGGTATACCCGACGACGTCTATCCGATCGCCAACGCTCGGCAGAGGGGCTTCGTCAGGAAGCCTGACCTTAATGCCTGAAACCCGGTCGTCGTCTTCGATATAGCAGAACGGCGGGTTGAGCGTATAGACATATGTGACCGCCTTGTCCTTCATGTCTACTGGCCAACCGACTGGAAGCTGCTTGCAAAGGGCAGCAGAGGAAGCGACCACGGCTTCGCCAAAGCTCACGTCGTCGAACGCAGTCACGTTCCAAGCATCTGCGAACTTGTGCTTAACCTGCAGGAAGACCGTCGCAATGTCCTTCTGGGCATCTGCGAATACGAATATCGGCTGCCACCCGAGTTGCTCGCCTGTTTCCCAGTGCTGCGTATAGGACCACGTGTCCCCGGTGATGTTCCATTGCACTGACGGTGAATTCGGATCAGTGCCGCCCAATGGGTCAATTCCTATTCTGACTGATGTGTTCTGCGGCACTCCGCCTGCATTTTGGGTCCATATATAGGCCTGAGCCATATAGCGCTTGCCGGGAACGGTGTAGACCGTTTGGAAGATTGCTGCACCGTCTTTCTTGTCGTAGCTGGCAGCGGTGCCGGCGAAGTGGGTCGGGCTGTGAGCAGTCAGGCCAAAGAACCAAGGCCCCTCGATCAGCCCGTCAAACCTGCCGATTTTTCTCCACGGTGCAAGGGTGGGATTCCCGCCTTCATCCTTGGCTTCGAAGTCCCCGTTGCAAAGTGTTGGACCACAGGGGAGACAGGTCGTCATGAAGGTCATATCCGGTGATATTGCCGGTGCGCAAGGCGGCGCTTCAGACTTCACCGCAAAGTGATATGTAGCACACTCAGTAAGGCCTGTCAGCGTGATGCTGTGGTGCGTACCGATTTCCCCGGTAGTTGTGTTGACATAAGGAGGACCGTCCGTGTCCCAATACAGGATGGTGGTGGCAGGCTGATCAGTTTCCCATTCTATTGTTGCAAAGTCTGGACCTGTTGCTGTTACTGTCGGACCACTTGTAATAGCAACCTGGCACAGTTCCAATCGAACATTGTCCCACAGGCTGCTCCAGATACCACTTCCCCATGCAATGTGGTTCTCAATAAACAGTGTGTATGTGCCAGGGCCTGGCACCGGTATACTTATGTCCGACCAACCAGGTCCCCAATAGTTCTGGGAGCCCCTGTCGCCATACCACTCTGTGACTGCGGAGCGATCAGTTGCCACACCGCTTACCAAACCCGCACGGACTCTATTACCTATATCTGTCGGCTGAAAGCTCCAGTTCAGAGAGAACGCTCGAGAGCTAATAATCAGGACTCCAGCACCAGACGTGACTTCAAATGTTTGATATACGCCGCCATTTTTGGGGTCGCCCCAACCTTGGTAACCGACTACTACCTCACCGTCTGCGGCACCCTGGTCAGGGAAGAGTACATCAAACGTGCCTGAACCGCCAGGGCACCCAAAGGATGGCAGAACAGCTTGTCCGCCTTCGCCAGGAACAGTGAACCCGTAGCGGGTCCATCCCTCGAGGGTAGCATATCGGTAGCTAACGAGCACTGTGGCGCCGCTGGGTATGCTGCTATTGGAAGTTCGGGCAATTCTGATACCACTGCCTATCGTGTAATCTATCCCACGCACGTACGTTATTGTTTTGTCCTGGTTAGTAACGACCACACTGTTTGGAATCACTGGCGGATTCGCCAGATTGACTGCATTTGTGCCCGTAAGTACAACGGGTTCGTCGGTTACTTGCAGTGAGGCCTCGAAACTTGGATTAATAATCTGGCCTAAGGCCATAGTGGCCAAAAACAAAACTGCCAAGACGCACAGTAACAGTTGTTTTGCCTTGACCATTTCTTTACCCCTCCTTTATAGCTGCAGCCCGGATCACATTAGATCCGGGCTGCCGTCCTAAAGAGAATGCCTTACCTTCGACGCCGGAGTGCGAAGCCGGCGAGGCTCGCGAGGCCAGTTCCGAGAGCGACCAGGCTGCCTGGCTCGGGAATGACCTGAAGGTTGTCTGCCGCTGTCCAGCTCCACTCGGCGAAGTGGACGATGAAGTTAACCTTCAGCTCGTTTGCGCCAATGCCTGTTACCGGGACACTGAATGAAACCCACGGGAATGCATCCGCCCAGAGATTCGGGTCTGCATCGCGTGCCACGGATGCAACCACAGTACCATTCCAAAGAACTTGGGTAGCAACGTTCCTCCAAGGATCTCCAGAATGGGCTGCGGCATAAATCTCGCCTGTCAGTAGACCCGCTCCCGTGAAGTTGACAATTTGGCTGATGGTACCAAGTGGTCCACCCCAGTCGCCGCCCCAGGAACTGATGACGGCTGCAAACGGGCCCCCCGACGGAGAAGCTGGCATACCGAAATCGCCCGGATTCTTGATGCTTGTGGCGCCGGTTGCAGTCCAACCAGTCAGGCCAGCGTCGAACGTCCCGTTCACGACATTGGCTTGCGCTCCTACAGCAATAGCCAGCAGCGCAAAGATTGCTAGGATTCTCTGCATCTCTCTTCCCTCCTTTCCGTTATTTATAATTGACGTGCATCCACCCCGTCTCGCGAATCAGTAATGATGGGCTTTCACTTGCTTCGGATCCGAGACGCTGCAATGCACGTCTTATCCCAGTCAGAGTATTGCCCAAGAGTGAACAATTGTCAAGGGAGTGGATTAGGTATTATTACCTGATTTTCGCCCCGTTTTTAGCACTTTGGGTGAGCAATGTGATTGTCAGCTATCTTTGACATTTTTTTGGCACTAGTCAAGTACGGAATATAAACCAGCGTCGTCAAAGCAATTTATGTGCCAGCTCGAATTGTTGTTTTGCCTCATATCAAGAAAGACAGTTACATAACCACCCTGACAATTAACGATAGGCGTCGCAAGCTCGCGCCATTCGCTGTGCCACGCTTGAGATTGAGTATCTGTCGGTGACCATATCACCGTGTCTATGAAGGGATTTGTTCCGCCGTACGGATCAATGCCAACCCTGTTTACGGCTGAGTTTTCAGGATTGTCCCCGTGGAACACACGACTCCAAGCGCGAGCTTGGTATTTGCCAGGATCTACTGTTACCCGCTGATAGACGCCACCGCTCTTTGTTCCCCCGTCGGCGGCATTGCCGAGAAACCTACTGCCTGAGTGAGCTGAAATGCCTCCAAACCATGTTCCCGACTGCACGCCGTCGACGGTTCCATAGACCATCCAGTTTGCCAGGTTTCCAGATTCGAAACCCGCGTTCAAAAGATAGTTTACCCCGGTTCGATAAGACAGGTCTGCTTCCGAACGAGGTCTCAAAAGCCTAACTGGCTTGCCGTTTACTTTAGTGACTCCGGATATACCTGTAACTGTAACGTACATTCCTATCTCCGGTAGTGGCAGACTAGAGCAAGCAATGCGCATTCCCTCATACCCTGAGCCATCCTGAATCCCTGACCCATCGTCCAAATAAAAGAAACCACCACCAGGATCGACATACGTGACTCTACCCCAAGACCGTATTAGTAAGCCAACGTTGTTCAGGCCAACCGCATAGGAATCGGGATGGGTGTTCAGCACGGCACTCTGCTTGCCGAAAGGCCCGCCCCCTACCTGGCGATTGTTAAGACCTATCGGTTTTAACGCTGTTCCTGTGCCTGTTTGGACCACGCTTACAGCGTTGAGAACTCGCTCGCCGCTGACATTGGTCAACGTGCCGGTACATTGCACATAATCACCTACGGACACAGGGGTCGTTGTCAGAACAGCAATGCCGGCTGATCTGTCCGGGTTCTCCACGTATATTCGCTCCTGAGTTCCAGTTATAGGAAATTGCGCTGTGACAATACCGCTTATAGTGACGGAGATTCCATCCGGCAAATATTTTGCAGCGCTTATGGAGATCAGAGGTTGCAAGATAAAACTCACAATAGTTGTCTGACCACTGTTCACTGCAATTCCAGTATGCGTAACCTGTGCATAACCAGTAAATCTCGCCGTGACGCGGTAAACCCCTGGCGGTACGTTTTCAATAGTGTATGCGCCCCCAGTACCCGCAGTGGCCGTATAGGGTCCGGGTTCAGCGGTCACTATTGCTCCGATAAGAGGCGTACCTGCTGTGTTCTTTACCGTGCCGGAAATTTTGCCTGGCGCAGCGCTCCAAGTTGTCTTCATCCAACTCGCGACCGACGTGCCAAAAACCTCGAAGTCAGCCCAACCTGGAGAACCAATCTGAAACACAAATACCACGACGACTTGATCGGCGCAGCCTGCACGGTATATCGACATTTGCTGGATGTAAGCTTCTTCCGACAACTTGTTCTGATCACGCCAACCGCGTCTGCAACGTGGATAGTCGTCGCACCACGTGCAGTGCCCACATACCCTGTCACTACCGAATTCGCCAATATACCATTCCTTAGTTCTTAGATAAGCATGGTTTGCAAGAGCAATGTCTCTGTGTCTAAATGCAAGCCACGGCGCGCAGCACTCAACTTGCAGGTCGAAGTACTCGTGGGTCTCTACACCGTCTGCGGCGTTGACGGCTGCCATTAGATCGGCGTCGCTCCAAATGTTGGCGTCTACCCATCCGACTCCAAAGGACCCGAAGATGATCTTGCCATTGTAACCCAGTTGTCGTAGCCTATTTGCGTAATTTACGAACTCAGCGCAGGTTCTCTTGCTTGCAGCAGGATTGTCCCAGTTGAACTCATTTCGGTATCCAACAGCGTCCGGCTTCTCCTGCAAGTTCGAGATCTTTGCCCAAACCATATCGGCATATTGAGCGCCAGTTCGGTTCGAAGGAAGGCAACCGTCGTCGTGATACTGCTCGTCCGCATCCCAAGGCCTATAGAACACCTTCGCGCCTGCGGCTTTTGCAGGAGCTATATTCCAGGCATAATGGACCTTTATCCAGGGCGCGCCGCGCGCCCAGTTGCCTATTTCCGTACTCCAATCGATTATGTAAGGGCATATAGGTGGGTTCGCTGCGGGTGCTGAGGTGCCCAAGACGTTGACCACGACAAGGATGATTACTGCGCAGGACCAAGACCTCACATTCACCACCCCTCCAGTAATGCGCACGATTTTACGCAGTCTCCTAGTTTCTAACTTCGTCTTAGTACTCCTTTCAACTATGATAACGCACAAACAAAATATTGTCAAGGAGGAGTTTCTAACTTCGTCTTAGTACTCCTTTCAACCTGCAAGGCGGAGCTTCACATGCCGAATTATCGGTTGTGAAAATATCAAGCGAAAGTAAACCGTGGCTATTCAAGTCGCGATTTGCTGGGGCGTCGTTAAAACGATGTTCGATTCCGGCACAAAGCCGCAACTGTGCTTGCAGACGCTGACAGTTGCCCCGACAGTTGTCTGGCATTTTGTTACTCGTGCCTCCATTCGCATAAGACCCAGGCAAACACGCCGAAGGCGTACTGATTGAAGGTCGTCGACGTGCGTGATATACTGCCGTGTACAAGGTGCACGAAAGCGATTATGGAGGCGAACTTATGAAATTAAGCACGGTTTGGGGGTTTGCCACTGTATTTGGGGTTCTTATTTTGCCTTATGCGTGTTCCGCAGCGAACAATAGGCCGCTGATTTTCGGTATGAACCCTGTGCCGATGGAATGGTGGGGCTATGACGCAGCTGTCTGGAATCCTCTGGAATTTCAGAAGATGGCTGAAGCTGGATGCGCCTCAGCTCGAATTGGTGTCAACTGGGATCAGATCGAGCCCATTGAGGGGCAACGCGATTGGTCTTCAGTAGACGCCTGGGTAAACTATTGTCTTGACAACAACATAGAGCCGGTAATACTAATTAACAGCACTCCGACTTGGGCTCTGCCAGACAATATAGACCCAAATGTGCCGTCGCCGAACGCTAGGTATCCTGCAGGCGAATCCCACATAGAGGATTTTAAAAACTGGTGTTATGACCTTGCACGCCGGTTTCGAGGTAGGGCAAGATACTACGAGTTCTGGAATGAGGCGAACGGCTATGGCTGGTATACCCCTTGGGACCCAGATCCGGCGAAGCGATTCAGCCGCGCTGACCTTTATACCCCTTGGTTGATTCGTTGCTACAAGGCAGTCAAGCTAGCGGATCCAACAGCTATGGTGTCGACGACAGGCATCGACGATGGTGGCGAGGGACACGCTGCCTATTTCCTGCAGTTGATGTATCAACACGGCGCAAAAGGCTATTTTGACGCAGTGGCAGATCATCCGTATCCGGCAAATGGTGGACCGTTCCAGCCGTGGAAACTTGACAATATACGGTCAGTTCTGGACGCCAATGGTGATACGCACATCAAGGTTTGGATTACGGAATTCGGCTATTCTATGGACCCGACGAAGTACGCAACTTATCAGCAATATATGACAGATTACTTCAACACGCTAACCCAGGACAAATATGACTATGTCCGAATTGCCACATGGCATACTGCAGCAGACTTTCCCTGGGAACAAGGCTACGGACTGATGAAGAAAGATCTCAGTCCTAAGCCGCCGTACACGACTTTTAAGAACTACTCGAAACCGTCCAGACCTGTAGTCTCCAACGTAACTGTGACAGTTCTTTCTGCAACTAGCGTTCGCATAAACTACAACACAGATGTTCCCGCGAAAGGGTTGGTGATGTATGGTCGTGACAAGACCTACGGGTCCATAACAGCGCGAGAATCGACGGCTTCAACTTCACATCAGCACGTGTTAATCGGACTTGCGCCCGCCACCACTTATCATTTTCGCATACGTACCGCTAAAGACGGAGTGGAGGACGGCGACGCATTCTCCGCCGACAGGACGTTTACTACGCCCGTCGGCCAAGCTGTGCGCGTAATCGACGGTCCCACTGTGAGTGAGGTAACGCAAACCAGTGCAACAATCACCTGGACTACGGACGTGCCCTCAGACTCCACCGTGGAATATGGCGAAACATTCAGCTACGGTAGTACTGTCGCATCGCAAGAGTCGACTACTAGACACACGGTGCGTCTTACGGGTTTGCAGCCTGGACGGAACTACCAGTTCCGTGTGATCTCTGCTGCACCAGGCTACGCGGCGGCTGCGGCTGAGGGAAGACCATTTACTACTCAAAGTCCGGGTTCAGCTATTCTGGAAAATGGCAGTTTTGAGTACGGGCTCCAGGGCTGGAGCTTCTGGGAGATCTATCCCTGGGGTAACGACGGCAACGGAGATGGGGTTGTTGATTATCCGGGCCATATTTCAGTCAGAACTGATGGCGGGGGAGCCTATGTTCCATCACCTGTATCCAAGGACGGTAGGTGTGCGCTGGGACACGACGTGGGATGGGCGAGTGCGATTGGTGGGGTATATCAAACAATTAACGTGCCGAACGGAACGTATTTCGTGGGCGGGTGGGTGCATGCAGGCTGTGATGGTGGAGATGAAAGGGTGGAGCTTAGGGTGATCGATGGGGCTTTTGCGGGCGGAATGCCGGCAGGAAAAGCTGTTGCCAGTTTTACAACTACTACGGATTGGCGATGGTGTGCAGATACAATGGAGATCACTACGGGCAAGCTGACAGTTGCGACCCGCGTGAGCCAGTGGTGGGCCGTTGACATTGTGGCAGGTCACTTTGATGGAATAGTAGTGGCGCCGTGTACCAGATCTTCGATAGATGGGATGAAGTCATGCTCCGACGGTGACGCCGTCGCTGCAGACGGCGAGAAGATAGTTAGTTCAATTATTGATGCAAACACGTTTTACATTCAAGAGCCCGGGCGATACGCGGGTGTTCGTGTCCAGACACCCTCACCACACGGTCTTTCGGAAGGCGATAGAGTGTTGGTGGCAGGAATTAAGCAGATTATATCAGGGGAACCTTTCATCGAAAAGGCTGTAGTGGTAAAGCTCTCATCAGGACCACCTCCTGTGCCGTTAGGTATGAGTAACATTTCTATTTCATCTGGAATGCAATCCCATTGAGACTGAGCTTGGCGCATATAAAAGTAGTCTTAATCCATTGACTGCTTCATTGGTCTTCGAACTTGGCTGCGAATTGACCGGTCCTCAACCAGATCTCACTTGGGTGGCGCTCTGTTGGTCCTGCATCGAGTTATTTAACTTTGGTAAATCAGCGCTTTCTCTGTTTTGCCTTTTGCCTGGCTAGAAGTTGTGTTTGTTAGATCCGCTGTAAAATAAAACGGCATCGCATAGACGGGTTCGGAATGAAGCGCAGTTTAACCACTCTCTAGGTATTGCCTAGTAGACCCTTAATGACGAAATATTGATCATCGCTTTCCCTATTGACTCAAGCGGAACTTGGTGTAATACTATTCCAGTCGACCAGGTTGGCATTCGCAGGACAGACAATGTCGCACATAGCAGAGAACCTCAAATCGGTTCGGGAGCGTATAGAGATCGCAGCTCGACGGGCAGGTCGCAGTTCCGAAGAGATCGTTCTGGTTGCGGTAACTAAGACCAGATCCGTCGAGGAGATTAAGGAAGCAATGGCGCACGGAGTAAAGCACATCGGTGAGAATTACGTGCAGGAAGCAGAGAAGAAGTTCGTTGAGATAGGCACAGCAGTGTGCTGGCACATGATAGGTCATCTGCAGCGTAACAAAGCAAAGCACGCAGTCGAGATATTCGACTTCGTCCATAGCATTGACAGCGAACAACTCGCACGAGAGCTCGGACGCAGAGCTCAAGCAGCAAACAGATGTATTGATGTTATGGTGGAGGTGAACATTTCAGGAGAGCAATCCAAGTTCGGAGTAAAACCTGATAATGCGCTAGATCTAGCTGGATCAATCCGAGATATCCCTGGTATTCGCCTTTGCGGGCTAATGGGTATGGCACCGATTGTGAATCAGCCGGAGGAAACCCGGCCTTATTTCGCGAAACTTAAAAAGCTTTGGGATAAGCTTCCTGATGAGAATCGAATCTTCCTTTCAATGGGGATGACTCAAGATTTCGAAGTAGCAATCGAGGAAGGTTCGAACATGGTGCGCATAGGAACTGCGATTTTCGGCAGCAGGGAGTCATTAACTTGATAGGGATACGGGAATAAGCAATCGCCATCTCCACAGTTGTCAGAGAGCACTTAGATAGGAGGGTGAAGACTTTGAGAGCTGCGCCGCTTGAGGATCACGATGATCAACCAAAGGGTTTCTGGTCTAAATTCAAGGAGAAACTGGGTTTCGGTGACTACTACGAGGACGAAGAAATAGAGCTGGTGAACGAGGTTGGTGGCAGACACCGAAGATCCTCCATTAAGCTAGGTTCGTCTCGCATTAACTATGTCTCGGTTTGGTTGACGGTGCAGTCCTTTGACAATGCCCAGCAGGCGGCTGACGGGCTAAAGTTGGGTCATCAGCAGATCGTCAACCTCGAGAAGGCAACACCAGATATGTGCACTCGCGTAATAGATTTTCTGAGCGGTGTTACATATGCCCTAGACGGATTTGTCGAAAAGGTTGGCGAAAGGGTGTATATGTTTACGCCTGCCAACTACGTCATAGAGGTAGAAAACGGCGAAAAGGGACGGCGGGTTCAGGGACCATTTCGCGAGAATTAATGTCAGTCTCGCTTGACCAACCACAGCGTTCGCTAGGCAGGGGTTAACTGCAATGGGTGAAGAGATTGGAAAACTTTCCATAATAGGCGCTGGTGCAATGGGCTGTGCTTTTGCCCAAGGGGTCATCAAGCGAGGCGTGTGCCGGTCGTGCGACGTAATCATGGCGGATATTGACCGGAATAGGTTATCGACGGCCGCAAGCAGTCTGGGTGTGTCTGTGACTACGGACAGCAGGGAGGCAATAAAGGATGCTCGCGTTGTTCTGATTGCCGTTAAGCCTTCCGTAGTACCCGTAGTGCTGGATCAGATTCGAGACGGCTTGAGGTGTGACCAATTGGTGATTTCGATCGCTGCTGGGGTCCGACTTTCCGCAATTGAATCGCGTTTGCCGCCTCAGACAAAAGTCATTCGTGCTATGCCAAACATAGCGTGCAGAGTCGGGCAGGGCGCAACAGCATATGCTCGAGGGAGTGCGGTAGATGATCGAGATGTGCAGCTCGCAAACGCCGTTTTTGACGCAGTGGGCGTCGGCATAGAACTACCCGAAAGCCTGATGAACGCTGTAACCGGTCTCAGCGGAAGCGGGCCGGCGTATGTGTTCGTCATGATAGAGTCGCTTGCGGATGCTGGGGTTCGCGTGGGATTGCCCCGGGAGGCGGCGTTTACTCTGGCTGCTCAGACTGTGTTAGGAGCAGCGCATATGGTTATTTTGGAAAAAGAACATCCGGCGAGATTGAAGGATTTGGTAACCAGTCCGGGCGGTACAACCATCGCTGGTTTGGACGCGCTTGAGCATGGAGGCTTTCGATCGGCGTTAATAGACGCCGTAAAGGCAGCTGCAGCACGTGCCGAAGAATTGGGGTAAAACTATGCCTATAACCCCTGTAGACATAACACATACGCAGTTCAGAACGTCCTTTAGAGGTTACAACAAGCAGGAAGTGGATGAATTCGTGCGAACCGTCAAGGAATCGCTGGAGCAAGTACTGACGGAAAAGTCTGAGCTTCAGAGAAAATTGGAAGCGCTTCATGAGGAGCTGGACAGGATCAAGAAGATCGAAGCAACGATGTCCAGCGCGCTGACGCTTGCGCAAAGGACAGCGGACGATATTCGAGCTAATGCTCGGCGCCAGGCCGAGATGATACTTCAGGAAGCGGAACAGGCTAGGGTTCGGATGACTATCGAAGCTCAAAAGGAAGTAGAAAGGCTTCGCGTAGAGATAGGCAGGCTAGAGAGCGTTCGGGATCGCTTAGCTGCTGAATTGTCAGCGACACTGGAAGCTTTTAGGGAACTGCTCGAAAAGCGCGTTATCGCCTCTCATGAACCGGACAGTATCGATATCACATCCGGTACTGGTGATTCCGGCATCCCACAATCCGCCAAATGCGCTCCAGGTGTTCCTCCGTCGGACGATGACAAAGTGAAAAGCCTGTCCAATGATCTGTCTGACGGCGGCTCAAAGTCGACGGAGGTTACTTAGAGCCGAGCATGGAAACAGGCAGCCCAAACGCCCACTTTCGCGTGCCGCGCTGGTATTTTTTTGTTCTGGGGATTTTTGTCGGCGGAATACTCGGTGTTAATATCGCAAGCAGTTTCTTGGTTGATCTTTCCATGCCCGAAGGCGCTGAGACTGCTCATTTTGGCCGTGCAGGTTCGTCGCTTCGAGTCTTCGCTTCGTTTTTCGCTTTCTTAATCCTAGTCGGAATCATCATTGCTGCACACTTTCTCTACAAAGGACTCCATTACCTGTGTAAGCCTCGCCCTCGGATACAACCCCAAGTTCTACTTTTGAGTTTCATAGCCGGAGTTTTGTCGAACATTGTTATCGGTGGAGTTACGGCGGGTCTGCTGATTGCGGGCGGAATCGAGCCGCTGTGTGATGTGGGCACAGCCATCCACCTTGGTGCGCAGTGTGTTGCTGCCCTTTTGGGCCTGTGTGTAGCGCTACTGGTCTTACTGTTCCTTACGTCATATACGCACGAGGATCCGCGAGAAATCGGTTTGAGTTCGGAGAAAATATCCAGAGACGTAATTTGGGGTGTTGCGGGATACTGTGGGGCTGTGCCATTCGTTATTCTGTCGGTTGCGATTGCACAGTACGTAAATCGTATCGTCTTTGGGAAAGCGGTTTTACCCGAACATCCTATAGTTAGTCAGCTCTTGGAGGGTAGGATTGCGTTCGTTGCCGCTGTTGTTCTTGCGGCGATTATTGCCCCACTGGTTGAGGAAACTTTCTTTCGAGGATTCTTGCATACGGCTCTGCGTGGAGTGATGGGTTTCTGGGGTGCAGCTGCGACTTCCGCCGCGATATTCGCGGCAGTACACCCTACTATGCCGATTGGTTTTCTTCCGCTCTTCGTGCTTGGGCTTGTTCTTGCTATTCTGCGCGAATCAACCGCTTCCTTGGTGCCTGCCGTGGTGTGCCACTGTGTTAACAACACAGTAGCACTCGTTTTAGTTAGGCTTGTTTACGGCGGGTAACTAGCGAATGAGTTGCAGCGTGTAGAAGTGGAGACCTCTCAACTTTTGACTGTATTGAGAATCGGTTCAGCGGTTGCAGTAGAATGAATAGCTTGGTGTTTGTAATTCGACTTGTAAGTGATACAACATAGTCAATGGTTTTGATCCTATGTATCGTATCCCCATGCTGGCAAATCACAATTTGCAGCTTGGTAGGCTGGCTGTTCAAGTTACAGGAACCTTACCAAAGGGTGATTGGAAACCGATTGACTACATAGGACTTTGCAAAATACACTAAGTCCTGGATATCACAAGGGGGGTTGATCGATTTTTGGCACCGCGTATCACTGTTGTCGGAAGCTCGAATATAGATATTGTTGTCAAAGTCGAGCGCATTCCAAGACCTGGAGAAACGATAATCGGTGGCGATTTTGTAATGGTTCCAGGCGGTAAAGGGGCAAACCAAGCTGTGTGCGCGGCAAAGCTCGGAGCAGACGTTACCTTGGTTGCCAGAGTAGGAGACGACGCTTTCGGTCGAATGTCGCTTGAGAACTTTGAGAAATCTGGAGTGAGAACCGATTATGTCATCATCGATTCAGAACACCCAAGTGGTATAGCTTTGATTGCCGTAGACTCAAAAGGGGAAAACTCTATTGTTGTGGCGCCGGGTGCCAATCACGCGCTTGCTCCGGAAGATGTGGAAAATGCTGGGTCTGTCATTGCTGAGTCAGATGTATTAGTTGTGCAGCTTGAGATCCCCTCGGAAACAGTGCGTAGAGCGATCGAGCTTGCGAAATTACTCGGCACCCAAGTTATCCTTAATCCTGCGCCCATTCGTCCGCTGTCTAAGGAGCTATTGGAGCAAGTGGATGTGCTAGTTCCGAACCAGCACGAGGCAGCGCACCTGGTCGGCGAAGAAAGCTCTGAGCGTCTTGATCCGCAGCAGGCTGCACGTCTACTTCGCGATTTGGGAGTGCGCAACGTCATAATAACACTTGGTGCAGCAGGGGCATTCGTCCTGGCGGGATCGGAGGAAATGTTCATCGAGGCTTTCAGGGTGCAACCTGTCGACACCACTGCAGCGGGGGACGCGTTTACTGGAGCGCTGGCTTGCGCGATAGCAGAGGGTTCAAGAATAGTGGACGCAGCACGATTCGCCGCAAAGGTAGCTGCCATATCCGTAACTCGTATGGGAGCTCAAAGTTCAATGCCTTCTAGGGAGGAGGTGAACGCCTGGAATTTCTGAATGTGACGCGAGTTCCAACCATTTCACTCACGCCGACTCACATTTGTCGGCCAAGAAGGAAATTTCTGGCCTTGAGGGAGTATAATAAGCTGGTGGATATGCAAAACCGAAGAAAGGAGAAGTTTTGTATGCGCAACCGAACTATCACGTTTGTGTTTGCAATGCTGATGCTTTTAGCGCTTGCGTTGAGCGGATTTGCACAGGCTAAGTCGGTGGCAAAACCGTCATCTGCTGCGGCCGCGAAAACCGAAGCTAAATTCGACCAGCAGAAAGTGCTTATGGAGCTTTGGAAAGCTCCCGACAATACTGTTGTGGGCACCGTAAACGGGATTAAGGTGACAAAGGGTGAACTCCTCAAAACCCTTTGGTTCTGGCAGGCTCCGTCTACGCTTCAGGATATCCTGAATCAGAAAATGATTGAGCAGGCGGCTAAGAATGCTGGAGTTAGTCTTACCTGGCAGGAGTTACAGGATAAGATCAATGAATCCGTAAAACGTATGGGAATGTCTAGCGTGGACGAGCTCCTGACGCAGTTTCGCATAACTCGTGACCGCTTCCTTGCCGGCACTAAGATGTCCGCGCTTGCCGAAAAGACAGTCCAGAAACAGGTCAAGGTTTCGGATGCTGAGTACGCGGAGTGGATAAAGGCGAGGCACATCTTGGTTAGGTTCCCCGCCGAAGAAAAAGATCAGGCCAAGAAGGAGGAAATAGCCAAGAGTAAAGCCGACGAGATTTACGAGAAGATCAAGAACGGCGAGGACTTTGCCAAGCTCGCCGATGAATACTCTGAAGATCCGAGCAACACTGATCCCAAGACTGGCAAGAAGAAAGGTGGCGACCTGGGATGGTTTAGCCGCGGCCGCATGGTTCAGGAGTTCGAAAAGAAGGCTTTCGAACTTAAAGCCGGTGAAGTAAGCGAGCCTGTTAAGACATTCTACGGTTACCACATAATCAAGGTTGACAAGTTGGGCAGGGACGCGTCGGCTGAGGAGAAGGCGGAACTAAACAAGCTCATACTTGAGCGTAAGATCCCGATGGAGATGGGTAAATGGTTCCAAGATTTGCAGTCCAAGAGCAAAGTCGAAAACAAGCTAATGCCTCCGCCTCCTAAGCCTACCACGCCAGCTGCACAGCCGCCTAAACCGGCAACAACTCCGAAGACGCAGACGCCAAAGACGGAAGCACCTAAGACGACACCGACTCAACCTGCCAAAACCGATAAGGCAGTGGAGCCACCGGCAAGCGAGAAACCTGAAACACCGCCTCCGCCTCCGGTGCCGTAGCTAGATTAGAAGAGTTATGTAGGACTTACAGGGCCGCGGGTCTTTCTAGACAAAGCCCGCGGCTTCTCGTTAATAATTTTGGGGATACGGAGCGTGTTTGGTGCGTCTAAAGTGTGTTTCGCCTGATAACGTTATCTTTTTATCGTGGTGTACAAGTCGAGATGGTTACGCTTCTACACGCGCTCAGGATAGCACTTGCCACATCTTGAAGGGCGCATATTTCTTTAACAGCGCCGAGTTCTATAGCTGCGCGAGGCATACCGAATACTACACATGTGTCTTCACTTTGGGCAATTGTGTGCGCGCCTTGTCGCCGCATCTCGAGCAATCCTTTGGCGCCGTCTACTCCCATACCAGTTAGTATAGCTCCCACAGCATTTTTCCCAGCGCTGCGGGCAACTGAATAGAAGAGCACATCCACACTGGGACGTTGATAGTGCACAGGCGGTCCGTCCTTCAAGCTTACGAAGTACCGTGCTCCACTAATCTCAAGCAACATGTGCTTGTTGCCCGGCGCGATTAGAGCTACCCCTGGAACAACCTGATCACCGTCGCGGGCTTCTCTGACGTCCATTTGGCAGATTTTATCCAGTCTGTTTGCGAAGGCTGCAGTAAAATTTTCCGGCATATGTTGGACAATCACCGTTCCCGGGGCATCAGTCGGAAATGCGGTTAATACGGTTTCTATTGCTGAGGTGCCACCTGTCGATGCTCCGATTGCTATGATTTTGTGTGTCGTCTCAATCCTAATCGTACTTTGTGGAGTGGCATCGTTTTGAATTTGCGAGTCTGCAGCTTTTGGACGTCGCCCAACTCTTGCACTGGCGGCGGCTCGAATCGCCCAGACAAGGCGTTTATCCACGTCGGGCACCGAGTATGTGGAACCTGGTTTGGGAACTACCTCTACTGCCCCAAGCGCTAAAGCTTGGAGTGCCATTTCACTGTTTTCAGGAGTGAGTGAACTCACCACTACAACCGGAGTGGGTAGGTGTTGCATCAACTTAGCCAGAAAAGTCAACCCGTTCATACGGGGCATTTCGACGTCAAGGGTGACTACGTCCGGTTTAAGTTTAACTATCTTGTCTCGTGCCATATAGGGGTCAATCGCGTCACCCACAACTTCGATATCGTCGTATTTGGACAACTGTTCGCGCAGTAACTGCCGAACCACTGCCGAGTCGTCAACTATCAGTACTCGAATCATCGCTTACTCTCCGCGAGTAGAGCCAGTCTAACTACCCCTTCTTCCAGAGGGACCTCGGCTTTTGCAAGACAATCTTTACTGAAACAAGTCGAAAACTCATCTGACGGTATGGTTTGGGGGGCACACAGCCTGAAGGTGTCATTCTTGTTGAATATTTTGGGCAGTACATTGCCACATATGATGTTGGTTACCTCCCCGAGGGCATCTTCCTGCTGTTTAGGAGAGGGTGGGTCGTCTTCACCAAGCATGTTAGCACTGAGCGAAGCTAATATCGAGCCGTAAGCAGCCAGTACCAACCTGCCTTCTGCTGCACCTGAAAAGCCAACCGAGATTGCCGCTTCGAAGTGACCAGCTTTACCGTTTTCCGGCTCTGTCGCAATAAATAGGAAGCCGACCTCTTCAAAAACTGTTGCTGCTGTCTGATAGAGTTCCTGATTCGGATTCTTCATCGATTGTAACTCCGGTAGCTCTGATTACCGCTTCTCGCAAAACCTCTGGCGCGAATGGCTTATGCACAAATTCCACACCCTTTTTCCAGAGTTCTTTTATTGTGGTTTCGCTGCTTTCAGTCGAGACCACAAGTATAGGAAGTGAGGCTGTATCTTCATTTTGTCTCATAGCCTCAATCATCTCGATACCGTTCATTTCGGGCATATTGATGTCTATCAGAGCTAAATCAATCCATTGATCTTTCAGCATACTCAAACCTTCTAGCCCGTTGGATGCTTGATATACTTCGCCTATCGGTAGACCGCTGATTCTAAGGGTTTTAGTTATGATTGCGCGCATGACCGCGCTGTCATCCACAACCAACACGTTTAGTGACATACGAGTCCTCCACGCGGGGTGCAATCTCTAATTTATAGGAATTTTTCCTTACCATTGCTCCTTACAATAACCACGCCGTCCGAAATGTTGATCGACATAGTTCTAGAAGCGTTACCTCCTACATCCTGCGACGTTATCAATACGCCATTTTTCCATAGCAGTTTTCTTAACATGAGAAAATTTCTCTTGCCGATCTGAAACATATCCGACGAACTTAAGTTGTTTACGCTAGCACCACCGGCAACTTTTACTTCGATTCTCGGCTTCATTGCACCTAGGGCATAGCAAGCACGAAACAACATTGGAACCCCGGTGTCGACGAACATTAGGGGTTTTTCTCTAGCTTTTTCGGGATCCACCGTAGAATCAGGAAGCATCGCATGCAATAACCCGCCAACTCGGGCCGCGGGATCATATATTGCTATGCCTAGACAACTTCCTAACGCGTAAGTTGTTATCACGTCTGCTGGGTCGTCGGAAACAAACATTTCTCCAATACCAATTATCCTCTTCATCAACGCAACTCTCTTGAGCTAGGACTTTCTGTAGATACCAGGTCGCACGTATACATAGTTATTGTGTGAAGTAGACAAAGACAAGCACTCTGAGTGACCAACTAACAAGTATCCGCCCGGACAAAGGTAATCGTAAAAACGGTTAACCAACCTTTCTCGTGTGGGCCTGTCGAAGTAAATCATCACGTTCCGGCAGAAAATTACTTGGAACGGTCCCTTCATAGGCCATTCTTCCATCAGATTGAGCCTCGCAAAATAGACGATTTTTCTCACGCTCGGAGCGATTCTCCAAATCGTCTCGTTAACGCCTTGGATGGTAGTGAAGTACTTTGTCAAATAAGGCTTCGGTACCTCTTTCACTTTGTCGAACGTATACTCCCCAGAACGGGCTTCTGCCAGAACCGTATTCGCAATATCCGTGGCTAGAATCTTTACATCCGCACTGTGGATATCGGGGAATGCTTCGTGGAGGACCATTGAGATGGTGTATGGTTCTTCCCCTGTAGAGCATCCTGCACTCCATATGCGTATGGCTTTATATCGCGATTTCAGCTCCGGTAATATAGCGTCGCGAAGGTAGTCAAAGTGGTCCGGTTCGCGAAAGAATGAGGTCTTGTTAGTGGTTATAGCATCCAGCAGTTCGCGCATCTCCGACCCAGTGGGGTCTTCTTTGATGTACTTTATATAATCTTTGACGCTGTCTATTCTCGTAGCTCTCATCCTTTTTGCAAGGCGAGCCTTAACCAGCTCTTGTTTGCCTTGGCCCAGTACAATACCTGTGCGCTCGTACACGACGCGGCTTATCCAGTTGAAGGATGCGCTGTCGAGTTGTACATGTTTTGGTGTCGAGAGTTCTGCGCGCATCGTTTTCTCTATGTCCCTAGATAATCTGCATTTACATATTTGACCGTCAACAATCTGATATCGAAGCTGCTTCTATATAATTGCAAAGGGAGTTGGTTAAAGGATTTTCCGGGGTGCCGTGTATATAAAGGCACCCCGGTTTGAGTGGCGAAACTATCGAAAGTTAGAAACTTTCTAATGTAGATGTGTCTTCATCGAGCGGAATAACGGATGCCGGATCCGGGCTTGATGGTTTTCTTGTCGCTGCGCCGACTTTTTCCTTCTTAGTCTTGCCCACGCTTGCACGGTCTGAGACGTGCTCGTTGGGTTTGGCCGTCATCGGTTTTGCTCCACCGGTTGGTGTCCCTTGACCGTTGCCGTTTCCGTTTTCATCAAGCTTGAAGCTAGAGGTCAAACGCTTCAACTCAGCTGCCTGGCTAGTCATTTCTTGCGCAGTACTTGCCATTTCTTCGGAAGTTGCCGCATTTTGCTGAGTGATCTTTTCGAGCTGGCTCAGGGCTTCGCTCGCTTGCTCAATTCCTTGGGTCTGCTGTTTAGAAGCGGCGGTGATCTCAGCCATTACTTCGTTCACTCTGTTGACTTGCTCGTAGATTTTCTGAAGATTTGCTGATACTTCCTGGTTTACGAGAACTCCTTCTTCGGAGTTCTTTACAGATTCCGCTATCATGTCGGCGGTTTGTTTAGCTGCTTCAGCGGATCTCATCGCAAGATTGCGCACTTCCTCAGCAACCACAGCAAAACCTTTACCGGCATCTCCTGCCCTTGCAGCCTCGACTGCGGCGTTCAGCGCGAGCAAGTTTGTCTGGAACGCAATCTCGTCTATCGTCTTGACAATTTTTGCTGTCTCATCTGAAGATGCCTTTATCTTGTTTATGGTGTTGGACATCTTTTCCATAGCTTTCGCACCAGCTTCAGTCTGCTCTCTTGCCACTTCAGCAATCTTTTTGCCTTCTTCCACACTTGCGGCATTTTGCTTTGCCATAGATCCGATTTCCTGCATATTGCTCGATATTTCTTCCAGCGAGCTAGCCTGTTCAGAAGCCCCTTGTGCGAGAGACTGGCTTGACGACGCAATTTGCTCAGCAGCAGAAGCCACCTGTTCTGACGCAACATTGACTTGAAGTAGTCCGGTCTGCAGATTATCAGCGGCTGAGTTTAAGGATTCCCTTATTTTGGCATACTCCCCTTTGTAGTCGGTCATAATGCGTGCAGTCAGGTCGCGGGCAGATATCTTTTCAAGCGTTAGCGAGGCGTCATCAATCGGTCGTGTAACAGCGTCGAGGGTTTGATTTATACCTTCAATCAATTCTTTGTAGCCGCCCTCGAATTTGCTTGCATCCGCTCTGATATTGAGTTGTCCCTCGATAGCCGCAGAAATCAGCAATTTTCCTTCAGACAGAAGGTCGCGGAGTGTATTGATCAATCTCCCTACCGAACGAGTAATTATGTCCTTATTGGACTTTGGTTGCACTTCCACTTGCGTGTCGCCCTTGCTAATCTGCAGAACGTTGTTAGACAGTTCCTGCATGTAGCCTGCCAGTCTTCTAAATGCGGTTGCCAAATTTCCAATTTCATTAGTGGATTCAAAGCTCACGGTTACATCGATGTTCCCAAGAGCGAGCTCATTAGCTGTATCAGCGAGTTGATTAACCGGCTTAGCGATTGCTGCAGCAGCAAAGTGCGCCAGCAGGAAGCCAGCGATCGCAACGAACAAAGTTATCAAAAGTATAGGTTTGAACAGGGCCCAAGTCATAGCGTTGACGTCATCAACGTAGATTCCTGATCCTATTACCCAATCCCACTCAGGGAAGTACTTTATATACGATACTTTGGGAGACGGCTTGGTTTCGTTAGGCTTGGGCCATTGATAGTCTACGAATCCTTCGCCCTGAGACCTAGCCATATTGGCAAACTCTACGAACAACTTTTTGCCCGTTGGATCCGCTTCTTGCGAGACATCTTTGCCGTTCATTTCCGGCTTGATCGGGTGCATTATCATGCGGGGAGATGTGTCTTGGATCCAGAAGTAGTTAGTCTTGTCATAGCGAATTGACGAAATCACTTTCGCTGCAAGCTCCTTTGCTTCGGAGCTTCGCAACTCGCCTTTTTGGACCAGCTCGCGGTAATAGTCTATAACTCCGCTAGCAGTTTCAACTGAGTCTTTTATCGCCAACTTATCCACTTCCATTAAGTTGGCTTTGATCCGCGGGAAGATCCACGCGTACTGAAGACAAAATAGGATAACGATCGCCAGTCCCACAAGCTGAATTTGCCTTGCGATCCTCAAATTGCGCCACCACATCATCACTTTCACTGTTCTGACCCTCCTTTTCGTGAAACGTTCTTACCTACGCTCATTTGCTGCCTACTACGCATTGTTGTAATGAATCGGGTTTGAAACTTATCCTCTCATGGAGATACACCCCCTCGGCTGTAAAACGCGGGTGCTGTTTCCTCTATGCAGCAGCTTCCATATCGATGCTGTCTTGGTCAGTCTGAGAATTGCCGACATTAACGCTTGAGCCTTGAAGTTCAGCTGCCTCGGCTACCGCGGCGATTGACTCATATTCGGTATCTCCCATCGCGAGAGCTTTGTCGATGTCAAGTAGGAGCTTGACCTTGCCCTCGGACTTACCGATTCCCAATATGTAATCAGACCGCACGCGGTCTCCGAGAGTGGGCGAATCTTCAATGTCCTCACTTGCAATGTCAAGGACTTCGGAAACACTGTCGACAATTATCGCTATTTGTCCGCTTGTGCTTTGGACGACGATCATGCAGGTCTGGTCGGTTTGTTCCTTAGCTTCCATCTCCAGCTTTAGTCGGAGGTCTACGACCGGTATGATCTTGCCCCTCAGGTTAATTACTCCCCTGACAAACTTTGGAGAGCGCGGTATGGCAGTTATGGGCATCATACCGATGATTTCCTGTACTTTGAGGATCTCCAGACCGTACTCTTCGCCACCTAGGAAAAACGTGAGATATTTACCGCCTCTGTCTTGAGAACAGCTTGAACCCGAACTGCTAGATCGCTGTGTCAGATCATCTGTAGATTGAGTCGAGGTGTTCATTACGGAACCTCCTAAATTTTTTCATTGAATGCTTTTTGGTAATGTCTGTCGACCTGGTTCGTTTATGCTGCTCGTTTTTGTTCGGCGACGGTTAAACCTTCGGTTGCTTCTTTGAATGATTTCCTAGCAGCCACGGAGATTTCAACAGGATCAAGAATCAATCCCACGCGACCGTCGCCCAGAATCGCACCTCCCGATATGCCTTTTATATGCCGTATGCCATATCCAAGCGATTTTGCCACAACACTTTGTTGACCTAATATCTCGTCAACCAGCAGCGCATAACCCTTGTCTCCGTCATCCACGACTATCAACAGTCCTTGGGTTGGATCTTCTACAGCACCGTCTATCTCAAACAGCCGGTGAAGTCTGAACATTGGTAGACACTGACCTTGTACTACTACCATTTCTCCCTTGCCACTCACTGTAGCTATGCTCTCCGGCTCAGGCCTGAAGCTCAGCCGGATATTGATCGTCGGCATTATGAATTGCTCACGACCGACCTTTACAAGCATTCCTTCGGTAACAGCCATTGTCAGAGGCAAACGCAGAACAAACGTGGTTCCATTCCCGAGTTGGGAGGTTATCTCTATGCGACCGCGCATTGCCTCGATGTTTCGCTTAACAACATCTAAGCCGACTCCACGACCTGAAACATCGGTCACCTTTTCAGCAGTCGAGAATCCCGGTTCGAAGATGAGGTTGTAAACTTCCGAGTCGGAAAGTGCTTTGTCGGTCGGGACCAAACCTTTTGCGAGGGCTTTCTCGAGTATCTTATCTCGGTTTAGGCCCTTGCCGTCGTCCTGAATTTCGATAACGACATTACCGCCCGCGTGGTATGCTGCTAGGCGCACCATGCCTTTGGGGAGCTTACCGTTTGCGGCTCGAACATCTGGTGGTTCGATGCCGTGATCTACAGCGTTACGCACCATGTGGATTAAAGGGTCGTTTATGAGCTCAACCATATATCGGTCAAGTTCGGTGTCCTCGCCTTCGGTAATGAAGTCCACCAGCTTTCCACTTTTGTGTGCCAAATCGCGGACTACGCGAGCCATTTTCTGAAAAGTGGATTTCAGCGGTACCATCCGCATCGACATACTTTGCTGCTGGAGATCTCGCACGATCTTGCCCAAGTGTGCAACCTTCTTAGAAAGTTCGTGGTGCCTTCCCTGGACAACGGTTTCGTCTTGAGCGACCATGGAGTGAGCTATGACGATCTCGCCCACTGTGTCGATGAGTCTGTCCAGCCGATCGGTTCGCACGCGAATAAACGACTCTTTGGCTTGAGTGTCCTGAGAAAGCCGTTTTTGGGTTCTAATTGCTTTTGCAACGTCGGTAACTGAGGCGGCTTGCCGTTTGACTAAAGCTTCGCCGATAGGCTGCGTGCCCTTTTCAGACGCAGCTGCTTCAACTTCTTCTCGACTCACCGCCCCCTCTGCTACGAGGATGTCGCCGACTCTGGGCGGTGTAGCATCGCTCAGCGAATCATCTGACAACTCAGCTGCTTCGGGATTTGCGAGTAGTTGGCACAGCTGCGCATATTCTTCCGGCAGCCGCACTTCTTGACCCGACAAGGCAACCTGAACACCCTGGAGGAGCGCTTTTAGCATGTCAGCTGCGCGAAGAGTTAAATCTGCAAATACTCCTTCATATTGGATTTCTCCGTCGCGCACCCGACTCAACAACGACTCCGCTTTGTGGGCCAGGTCGGAAATTGCGGACAATCCGAGAAATGCGGAGGTCCCCTTTATGGTGTGGAACGCACGGAAGACTTTGTTTACTGCTTCTGCATCGGTTGGGTCTGTCTCCAAAGAAAGAAGTCCAGCTTCTGCTTCCTCAATGTATTCTCCGCATTCGCTCACGAAGTCTGCAACCAGAGAAGCGTCGTAATCTTCTGGCAGCAGAGAAGATACAGCCGGGATGTTCGTTTCTTCCATTTGGGAATGCTCATCACCAGAACCTGGCGAGGACTCCAATTCGTTAGCCGGACTTTGTATTGAGTTGCTTGCGTCCGTATCAATCTCCATTGCCGCCTCTATTATGCCGGCTATTTCAGTTAGCAAGTCTTCGGATACGCTAGACGACTCAATCGCTTCTTCCAATTTGTGGATCGCACTCGATACGAGCTCATTTGCGTTGGAAGAGAGTTCTACCTTTGAAGAGACTTGTCTAAGCGCTGTATATATCTGGCGAAGATCTTCTTTATCTCCTGAATTTGCCTGTATTAGAAGTGCTGCCACGTCATCCAGGCAGTCGGCTTGTATTTGTGCGTTTTCATAGTCGTACTGCTGCGACAAGTTTTCGGCACTACCAAGAATGCGCTGCAGCGCCTGCACTTTGTCTGCGAGACCTTCGTCCGCGTTGCTTCCTTGGGCTAATAGATTTCGTATAAGGTTGAGGGTTTCTATTGTTGTCGTGAATAACTCCGGCGCACTAGTTGAGTCTTCATATACGGCTTGAAGTGCTTGCAAGCAAATCTGGAGTGCTTCATCTAGGGGTTCAACTTCATCGGATAGAGAAGCGGTGATTTGCTCAAGTGTTGCTCCAGCTTCAACTATAGCAGCCTTGTCGTCGAATTGAGTGGTACTTAAGCAGGCCAGCGCTTGATCGATTGATTTTATAACATCGTTGATATCCGCTTTCATATCCATAGCAACTTATCCAATAGGTCCAAAGCAGTTTACGTGATAACTACGGTTTTCCTATTGCCAATCCCACGACGATGTCTCCAAACGAGGTAGTGTATCTTCTCCGCAGAGAATGTACTGCTCCGGGCTGTGTCAACTGCAAGTTCGATGCGCGTGCTACGGACGGCAGAGACATCTGGACCTTAATTCCCAATTCGTCCAGTGCTGCCACCACGTCACCTGCCAAAACGTTAGCTAATTCGCCAATCACATCACACATGTCGTCGCTGTCATAATCGAATTCGCATCCTGCGAACTGTTGAGCTATACTTGTAGCCGATTGGGGCGAAAAACCGACACTCAGGGACCAAGAGACGTCGCCCACAACGGCAATTATGCCAACTAATCCAGAGTGCTCAGTAGTGTCCTGGCCATCCTCACTGAATTTTGGGGATTCGCCCAATATCATCCCGAAAGTCGATTCCACAGCCTTGTCAAGGCAGCCTATAAGCACTTGGTCTGTTTCAGGCGAATGAATTGCTTTGCTCACTGTCTTCCTCCCTTAAATCTACTCAACGCATCAGCTTGGAGAAGAATCCTCCTCCTGAACGCGATGCCTGATTTTCTTCTATTTGTTTCATTAGTGGTGCCAACTTGCGCTGCAGTGTTTCAGCCGTGAAAGGTTTACTTATGTATGCGTTGGCACCGGCGTGGTCCAAGGCTTCTTCGATTTTGCCGACGGTTTTCTCTGAAGTTACCATAACCAGAGGAATATTCTTCGCTTGGCTCATTTTGCGAACTTTTCGCACGAACTCTATCCCGCTCATGTTGGGCATGTTCCAGTCGACAAACGCGATATCTATTTTTGAGGGATTGAATTTCTTAAGGGCGTCGGCTCCATCTTCGGCTTCAATGAATTCGAATTCGGCGAGTCCTGAGGCGCGAAGCTCCTTCATAACAATGTTGCGCATAACTCTTGAGTCATCGATAACTAGCGCTACCGCCTTCAACTGCGCACCTCCTTGAATAAATGCTCATTGGTAAAAATCGGCAGTTGGATTTCGCCCCTTTAGAGTTTAGAGTGTTGAATCTTCTTCGAATTCCCAGCTTGTCGACAAGCATATACACATTGACTGCTGGCCGAGGCGGGGTTAGAATCTACTGGATGGAGACGCGGCAGTTTGGCAGTATGTTGTCGGCTTTACGAAGGTGCGGTTTCCTTGAGCATCTTGTGGAGGAAGATCTAGTCACTCTCTTGCCGGCCGCCAAGCGTCTGTTCTTGCCCAGGGGCACGGTCGTTTTTCACGAGAACGACCAGTGCCACGGTTTTTACATCGTGGAAGAAGGCGCCGTAAAGATCTACAAAGAGTCAGCAGATGCCAGGCAGCACGTTCTGCATATCGCTGTGCCAGGCGACTGCTTCGGCGAAGCTGCGTTGTTCTTGAATACCGGCTATCCAGCATCGGCGGCAGTTGTAAAGGATTCGTCTCTAGTCCTGCTTCGAAAACGCGAGTTTCTCGATACACTAAGCCGAAACCCTCGAATAAGTTTGGCACTCATGGGCTCCATGGCACTTTGGGCTCATAGGCTTGTAACTAGCATAGAGCGACTCACTTTGAAGGATGCGGGTCAGCGACTTGCTGATTATTTGCTGTCACGTTGTGCGGGCGAGACCCACTCCCAAGTTGTACAGCTCGAGGTTACTAAGCAAATGATTGCATCCCATCTTGGTATAGCCGGCGAAACACTTTCGCGTCTGCTTGCGAGATTTGAGGCTGATGGCATTATTGAAGTCTCGGGCAGGACAATCAGGCTGCTCTCGATCGAAAGCCTGCGCACAATTGCCGCCGGTCTCTGTCATCTCGAGGAACAGCCTTTTGACGACGCGGGTCTATGAATTGGTTTAGGGTACAGTGCTCCTGGCTATTCAGGCGAGCTGTCGGTACCAGAATCTCAATGCGTTTGATCCTCACAATAACTATCTTCGTGCTATCGAGCAGCGCTAATGTGAACAGTGCCGGCGGCTACTCGATATGGCTGTCTTCTCAGCCACGAGCTATTGTTGCAAACGGCAATACCTACGCAACAATCACCGCAGAAGCTAGGGACCCATCCGGCAGAATCGTTCCCGACGGAACTATTGTTGAGTTTACAACTAGCCTGGGAGTTATCGAAACGCACGCTCGCACCAGTGCGGGCGTAGCTCGAGCCAAACTTGAAAGCGGAACCACGCCTGGCACGGCCATAGTTTCCGCCGTGCTAGTAAGCGGTGGTGCTGTAGCTCAAACTTGGGTTGACTTCCTAGAACCAGGAGCCGAGACTGTAGAGGAGTCGTTCATAACCGTGTCGTCCCCCACTTTTCTGGGTTACGACGTCGATCGCAGGCTTATCGATGCCGCTGGGGGGGTGACCATATACCACCGAGGACTGAAAATCAAAGCCGAGGATGCGCAGATTGATCTCAAAAACAACGTCATCCGTGCGAGAGCACGTGTAGGTGGTGAGCCTATAACGGTCGAACATGGAAGCAAGAAGTTGTCGGCGGTGGCGCTGTGCTACGAGATTGATTCCATGCACGGTTTGTTTATCGCTTCTCCGGCAGAGGGATCGCGGCGCTTTCGCTTTCGCGGTCGGGACCTGTTTGCTGAGTCTGACTCTCCCAATGTTCGGGAAGGACCAGCTACTGACAAGCTCAGCTTTGATTTCCAACCTGTCCTCGACAGCAAGCTTTTCATCCGGTGTCGCAGCATGGTTATTCGGCCCGGTGTGGATATCAAGTTCAAGCGGGCGAGCTACTACGTGGATGGTGACAAATTGGTCAACGTGCCGCTGCACGTTGTGTCACTGAGTGGAGATACAGGCGATCTAGATCAGATGCTCGCCTATGGTACTGAAGGCGTTCGTCTGAATTTGCCCATATATTATTTGCTTACCCCTACATCAACGGGCGCAATCAGGGTGAAACATTCCGAGTCTACCGGTTGGGGCTATTATTCGGATCGCGAAGGCTGGGAAGTAGACATTGACCACGACTACAACTGGGCCAGTTCAGCTGAAGGACGCTTTTCGATAAACCGTGTGACCTCCGCAGACTGGGGCATTCGGTGGAGCCAACGTGCTGACGTCGGAACAGACGGTTATCTCTACACTTATTTTGATTTTCCGGCACGTAGAAACTTGTATACCACTATCGATTATACCCGTCGGATGCGAGATTGCACCTGGACAACCAGCGTGCGCGGTACTAAGCTCCAGGGTGTAAATGGAAAATACACAACTTACACTTATTTACAGTCGCGGTCTAGAGCGCTTGTCGGCGACGCGGTTAGTTACTCCTTAACTACGAGGCTTTCTTACGATAGCGGGCTCAGCGGCGAAGAGAAGTTTGGGCAGGGACTAGGCATTCAGTTGTACGGGAAACAGATAACCGTTGGCCGGCGTGGATCCGTCAATACGTCGGCAAGTGTCTTCAGAGATTGGGGTGGACCAAATCCGGGCTCGACCGTATTCGCTAATGTGTCAATCTTTCACAATTTTGTGGCTCTCGGTTCGCTTGCACTCAACTATAGCTATTCTTGGACAAATACGCATTACGGATACAATTCTCAGCGCGTGAGTGCCGCTCTTGCCGTCATGCCGAGCCCTGGGTGGAATGCCAACCTATATGCTGTCTGCGGACTCGATGATAAAACGATAGGTGTTTTTGGCCAGATCAGCTGTCTGCTCAGCAAAGACTGGCGATTCAGCATCTTGGCTGTGCGTCAAGAACTGCAATACGGGATGTTCTCCGACTTCCAGATCGCGCTTAGGCGCGCACTCGGCCGCCAGGAGGCAGTGCTGGCCTGGTCTCAGTCCCGCAAGCGGTTCAGGTTCGAATTTGCTGCTGCTTCATTCTAATGGGTGACTATATACCCAGTTCTCTTCGGCAGCACAATGCTCAGCAAAAGCGAGCGTGCTTTGTGCATCCCCTGCTGTTGCCTAGTAGCAAGCCCTGATCGTTATCAAGTTATTGCCTGGATTGATGATTCGCACTGTCTCGCTAACGACATCGAAATCGGTATGCTCGGTGTTGTTTACTAATACTGATTTCATTTGCTTTCCTTCAGGGTGTCGCAACCGAAGCACTATCGCTTGAGGGGTGGTTCGTTTTGGTGGGTCAACGATTGCCTCTATATAGCCGTCTTCAACGTGCGATACTATCCGATAGTTTACATTCCCAAACTTTGTCGGAGCATCGGTTATGGCTACAACCTTCCCATTCTTCATCCAGTTGTTTGTAACAAGGGGCGCCAGCCAGAGCTCATCCTCGTGCTCCATAACCAACATGAACCTTGTCTGTTGGAGGAAATAACCGGTCTCGTGGGTTTTGTTCCAGGCGCCGATGTTATTAAAGTGTTCCCAGAACCACATAGTTTCAGTGTTTACTAAGCTGGCAAGCGTATTGAAGTATGACCGTACAAAAGGCTTGACGTCGTTGCGCAGTGCATAGATCTCAGCATTGCGGCAATAGTAAGGCTGCATCTTCGCAAAACCACCCAAGTTGAACCAATCGGCCTCTGACTTTCCGGATGGGTAGTCATGCCATCCGTCTCGCAGGAACTGGACATCCTCCATATGATCCATCATTTGTTCTACCTCGCGGCTTGTCGGATCTAGAATACCTTGGGGAACTAACTGATGCGCTCCTAGCTCGACGTCGTAAGCCCATGACCTATTCGCGTCCTGGCCAGGGTAGTAGTCAGCCGTCGGGCCGAACGTGTACACTTGTGCGGGATAACTCGGAACCCACGTGCCGTCCCGTAGCTGAACCACAGGCGTTGCTGATCGCGTCCAGTAGTATGCTCGGAGAATCTCATCGCGGAACTCAGCGGCACTGGCTGCGAAATCTGCAGCCTTGGTGTGTCCTATGTCTGCAAGCGCTTTGGCAGCCCACTTAAGGCCCGCATAGTAGTAACCCTCAAGACAGTAATGATATGCGTACAGTCCCCAGTCTGCGAGAACACCAGGTGGCAGGAGCCCGTATTCCGGAACCTTTTGGCCTGACGGGTCAAGTCGCTTGGTTTTGTTGCGTTGTGCCACTATCCAATTGCACACTTTAGCAACTTCAGAAGCTATACCTTTCATCCAACTTTCATCCCTGTAAAGCTCAAAGAACTTCCCCAGCGACCAAAGGTGCCATCCTGTGCCGACCAACGTGTACCCCGTGGTCAGATATCCCTCTGGAGCGTACCTATGGATGAAGAAGTCAAGCGACCGCCTGGTAAACTCTTCGAATCCCATCAGGCACATGCCCATTATTATCGAGTTGGATTCGCTTTCCAAAGGGCCGTATGACATCGAAGCAATCCAAGGGGCAATTCTGCGGCCGTTTTCTTCGCTACGCGCTGCAATGAGGCAGTACACAACGGATGCTCGGATCAAATTCGCGAGGAACTCGTCCGGGATCTCGAAATGCATCCCGGAAGAGATCACACGGGTCCAATAGCTTTCTAAGCGATCGATGAAACCGTGTGAATTAGTGAACCTGGTGTAGTCGTTTAGTCCGACACGCCAGCCTGGAACGAAGAGCCTGAACGTCGTTCTTGATTTTGCCCCTATCTTCCCACTTATCCTAGCAGCAGAACCACTGACGTCAAGCTGTAGACCTTCGATCGACGGCTTTTCAAGAAATGCGACCAGTCGCCCGTCTACTTCCGCACTCACGCCGTGCATCTGCTTTATTAGGTTCATAGGTTGGAGTTCTACTCGATCGGCAAGGAAGTCAAACTTGAAGGATGCGTCAACTGGCTCGGGCGACGGGTTTTCGATTGTAAGTTCGCTTACGCACAAAGGATTTTCTGAGAGCCAATCAAGGTACGCGGACTGATTCTTCCGATTGAATGGGACAACGAAGGTTATCTGCGTACACGTTATGCTTCCGTCTGTAATTTCGATTACTGGAGCGGGTAACCATCCGCCGTAAAGATACCTTTTCAGGACTACATTGCCCTTTGAACCAAATATAGGGGCAATCTGCCCTCTGTAGATAGCTCTATCCGGCGGTCTGTCTGCGGGTTGGTTAAGATCAACGGGAAATTGAATTGCTCCTTCTCTGGTTACGACGAACTTTACGTTGTCGCATGCTAACGAAACCATCGTTGGTCCTGCACTTTGAACGGAGTTCCGGACCCTAGCCAAGGCTTGGGATAGCGTTTGATCTGGCATTTCGCGAACGCGCTGCAGGATGGTTTTTCGGCCCTCCATCCTTTTCTTATGTTCTTCTAAGGTGCGAGCGGCGGTTCCAAGGGATACGAAAACCCCTGCATTTTTCACGTAGATGCACTCATTCTCAATTAAATCGTCTACAGCGATTCCGAATGCACAATTCGGCATGCTGAATCTAAGAACGGTCCGATCCGACTTCCACGGCCTGGGCTTAGAGTAGCGAACTCGTGCTTGCAATGGCGCACCTGTGTACCACATAAGATTGGTGGTAAATATACCTTCGGTCGAGACAAACGCTCCATTGTAAGCTTTGATGCTGGCAGTTTCTCCTTGCACGGATCTGTCGAGCATAACAAGAATATCCACGTCTTCCCAGCGGGAGCTTGTGAACGCCCACAATCGTTTAGCACGCAGGTTTTCCGGTGCATCCTTAATTAACCATCTCAGCTTCCGTGTGCCATTTCGCAGGGCGGGATCTACACTGTAGTCTATCTGAGCGCGTAACACGTTGTGCTGATCAGCTGTTACCGTACTCGCAAGAGGCTTCCATTCGCCTTGCCACGTTGATTGTCCCAACCAGTATTCGACCGACACGTTCTTGGCAGGTATCTTCTGAGAGAACTCAATGCCGATCTCTCTGATTCTCCTGTCTTCAACCCATAGTAAGCCTATACATGCTTTTCCGGAGTAGCTTGGGGCGGTCCATGTCCCGTCAGAATTTGCGCCCAACTGCTTATCGAGAAAAAGGTCTTCGGCTGGGAACTCCTGTACGCGCGAGACAAGCGTACCGTGTTTTCTGCGTGGATTGGATGTTACAACTGTGGCAAACTGCGCAACATCGAGTTTCTTGATTGGTGGTGTTTCAAATTGCATGCTCTTACTCTTGATCAGTTTGGCATCAGCCCAGTTGGCACAATCGCACGTTATGCCGTCACCGGCGTCGGTCACGACCAACCGTAGTTCTGCAGCCCCAGAGATGCCAATCTTCACATACTTTGCCTCGTCTGCTTCGCGAACTATGCCCGAATCGTATCGCTTTTCGTCGTCAACAAAGACCTGAAACACCACACTACCCACCTTTCCACCTTGCTGTTGAACCCCAAGTTCGGCTTCGAAGTAGTCGTATTCGCCGCCGAGGTCGACGATTATCTCACCCGGTGCGTGGTGTCCAATACCCTTGTCGTATTCCTTGTTTCCAATTTTCAGTTTGGCGGGCGTCTGGTCCGCGGCGTGCGCCGCAGCGTCAATGCCTAGCTCTCCCCATCCTTGCTTTACATAAAGAATCCGATTCGGGATATCGCTCAGGTAAACTTCTCGTGTTTGATCGCTCCATCCAAGTGCCGCGCTCATAGCTAAGGCTATTCCTCCGATTGCCGCGATTACACCTGCTGTATTAAGCCACAGGTCTCTAGTTCTCATTGCGTGCAATTATGACCTAGAGTATGCGCTACGTCAAGGAGGAAGGACCTGCTGACTTTCCAGACTAATCTTAGACTTGAGGGGAGGCCGCGCTTTTGAAAACAATATTGTTGGGATTTCTAATTCTGACACTCGTAGGATTGGCGCGGAACACTGAGGACATGAACCTACATGTGGGTCCTATCGATGACCGGCGTTTTTCTGTCGTTAGGCATCTTAATATGCAGTACGACGTGTCAGACATAGTTTCACGGTACAAGACCCGTGAAGACTGGGAAAAACGTGCCTTGGAGATTCGCGAACAGGTATTGGGAGCTGCTGGATTGCTTCCACAGCCGAAGAAGTGTCCTCTTAATGCCCGCATTTTCGGTAAGATAGACCACGGTGATTATACAGTTGAAAAGGCTTATTTCGAGAGCTACCCAGGTTTCTACTGTACTGGGAATCTCTATCGTCCAAAGGGTAAGGGCCCTTTTCCTGGAGTATTGAACACCCACGGTCACTGGGCTGACGGGCGCTTTGTCGATAACGAGAGCAGCTCGATACCTACTCGAGCGGCGAATCTCGCTAGACAAGGTTACGTTGTATTCTCATACGATATGATCGGCTTCAATGACAGCAGGCAAGTAACAATACTCGAACGACACGATGCTTTCGGCGAACGCCGCAATAGACTTTGGGGTATCAGTCTTGGTGGACTCCAGACCTGGAACTCAATCAGGGCTATAGATTTTTTGCAATCTTTGCCCGACGTGGATCCTACTCGCATAGCAGTAACCGGCTCGTCAGGTGGAGGAACGCAGACTTTCTTGGTGACGGCAGTTGACGATCGAATAGCTGTTGCTGCGCCGGTGTGTATGGTATCCGCCCATATGCAGGGTGGGTGCCGATGCGAGAATTTGCCCAATCTGCGCATCGACACAAACAACGTAGAGATTACAGCGCTTGCGGCCCCAAGACCTTTGATTCTAGTCGCTGCTACGGGAGATTGGACGAAGAATACGTTGGAGGTGGAGTGTCCAGCAATCAAGCACATATACGAGTTATTCGGAGCAGCGGACAAACTTGAGTGCGTGCGATTTGAAGCAGGGCACAACTACAACAAAGACAGCCGCGAAGCAGTTTACACGTTTTTCGCAAGACGACTGAAAAACTCAAAGCTAATACATGTCAAAGAAGAACAGATAAAGCTAGACAATAGAGCTGATCTTCTTTGCTTCCCAGACGGAAAATTGCCAGAGGGTTCGCTTGCTTCAGACGCCATAGTTGATCAATTGATTAGGAATTCCGAAGAACAACTTGCTGAGAATCTACCGCGTGACTCAGCAACACTAGCGAAATTTCGGGAATTGTACGAACCGGCTTTGAAAAGTGCCCTTTCGGTGCCGTCGCAGCTTGCGCCTGCAGTTGAACTTCGTGGCGAGTTGGATTCCGATAAAACGATTGTTCGCAAGCTAGTCATCCAAGATAGTTCGCGTGGGGCCCAAGTGCCGGCGTTACTCTGGCAAGCTCAGCGAGCCAACACGAAAAAAATGCGTGCGCGCGTCGCAGTTCTCGTTCACGAGCAGGGCAAAAACGGCTTCTTTTCGTCCGACGGCGAAACGGCCAGTACACTTGTTGGCGAGCTACTTGAAAAAGGGTGGGTTGTAATTGCCATTGACGCTTTCAATACGGGGGAGCACATTGCACCCAAAAACGCGCCGGAGCGCGACTTTGACAAGGATTTCTTTGACACCTATAACCGCACCGACACCGCAGAGCGTGTATACGACATCATGCTCACTCTAAGATCCATCTACAAAAACGGTATAGGCGAGATTCTGAAAATCAAAGAGCTCGACGAAGTAGCTCTTGTCGGCTCAGGCAAGGCAGGTTTGTGGTGCCTGCTGGCGGCGCCGTTTGCGCGACCCGACAAGCTGGTTGTCGATGTCGCAGGCATAGATATATCCAGTGACGATGTGCTGCTCGCGGATTTCTACGTGCCTTGTCTGCGCAGGGCCGGAGATTTTCGGACGGCTATGGCTTTGACTACACCCGTGCGGGCTCTTATCCACAATACCCAGGGCAGATTTGACACCTATTGGGCTGATGCAGCATACAAGGCAGCAAACTGCTACCACAAGCTTCTTGTGTCGCAACACAAGCTTACGGAAAAACAAATCGCAATTTGGTTGTCTCAAACAGGTCACTAGTTTGCTACTTAGCTTCCAACTTTTAGCAGTGCTAGGTGAGTGAAAAGATGATTCAATTTATCGCTGGCCAATTAGTCGGCGCTATGCCCGCAGGGGCGGACCCTGGTATCCCAAGGATGGTGGACCTCGATCCCGTATTGGTGGCAGGACCTCCTTTTCGGCGGTTGTTCTTGGATGCGATGGTTGTAGAGGAATCCTCTGGGTTAGAGCGTGTTTTTCACGCGGCTGAGAAGTACGAGAAAAACCCTGTCTTTGTCAAGGAGCGACCGTGGGAAGGGTGGGGTCCCCTGTGCGGTGGCACCGTCATAAGGAACGGCGAGAAACTGCGCATGTATTACTACTGCATTGCGGACGACGAAAATACGAAGTGTTGTGTTGCCGAATCCGAAGATGGTTTGCACTGGACTCGCCCTGTTGTTGGCGATGTCGAGTGGCGAGGTTCTAGGGAGAACAACATCATTACCGGCGGAACTCAAGTAATAAAGCTCGCGAATCCCGAATCTCCTGAAAGTACTTGGGTAAGCCTCCACAACACCGGCTTACAGTTTTCTGCCGACGGACTGCACTGGTCGGAAAAGGAGCCAAGTGACGGTAAGGTGCTATTCTCGTCCTCAGATGTGCAAAACTACTTCTACGATCCATATAACAACCGAATTGCGTGTACGTGGAAGTGTTCAAGTCGCCGCCACAGATCTTGCGGTATTGTTTGGACGGAAGACCTGAAGACGTGGGTTAAACCAGTCGATGGCCCCGTTTTTACCGCTGATGATCTGGACCCGGATGCAACCCAGATATATGGTATGCCGGTCTTCGCTTACCAAGGTATGTACATCGGTATACCGGCAATCTACCACGCTCGATGGATCAAATACGGCAAGTATACGTCTCCACAAGTGATGTATGAAGCACAAGAAGGCAGTCCGCGTACCATAGATGCCCAACTTGCCTGGACGTGGGACTTTATTAATTGGACTAGAACCCCCACTCGTGAACCTTTTATTGCCAATTCGCCGTACCACGCGTACGACAGCGGAATGCTGTTGGTTTCACGTGCGCCTGTTGTAATGGGGGACGAGCTATGGTTTTATTACAGCGCTGCAGACCAGATACACGAAGACTACACGGGGATAACTTGCTCAGTTGCTCTTGCGAAGCTGCGGTTGGACGGTTTTTGCTCCATGCGAGCCGGTGATCAAGAAGGTTGGCTAATTTCCAGGCGCGAGGTTTTCAACACGCCGAAGGTGTACATAAACGCTAGATGTAAGCCTGACGGATACGTAGCAGCCGAATTGTTAGATAGACACAACAATGTAATCCCCGGGTTTGAGTGGTATTACTCGAACGCATTCACGGGCGATTCCGTATGTGGCGAACTAACGTGGAAAACAAAAGAGTTTCCGGAGGCCCTTATCGACAAAGACAAGAAGATCAGATTTCGGATCCGAAACGCTGATCTCTATTCATACCTGCCTGCCGATATCAACACGGCGATAGATGACGGCTGGCCTGATTAGCTAGGCGAACTAAGGGTGCACTACTTCAATATCGGTTTGGCGTCGCACCCGAAGCACCGGAAGCATATAGTTAGGTCCGAACGGCTGTTCGACACTAGAAATCCCCGTAACTCGTACAAATGAGTTCTTGGGCGGTTTGCTCAGGTTTCGGCAGTTGACCTTCAAACCAACAAGGCCAGTGCCGTCGTCTCTATTTGATCCGTCGTCTATATAGAAATAGTCGAATGCAGATGTTGATACCACTCGCCCATAAAGAGTCACAAGAAGCCCAACATTGTTTGCACCGACTCCGTTACTAACGCCTGGAAAGAGCAAATTCTCGGCGCCGCCGATCCACTTCTGTGCAAGTGCCAAAGGTCTTATGCGCGTAGTGTTGCCAATCTTCGATATGGTCGCCCCCGAGATTACCCGCTCGCCATTGATCGTCTGAACCACACCGGTAGCATTAACTAAATCTCCTTCTGCTATTCCCGCAGGGTTTTCAGCGAAAAGCAGTGCAATTCCACGCGCTCGGTTGAGCTGCTCGACATATATACGTCCCGGAATCTCGTTTGAGCCGCTTGTCACAACCAGGTTTCCAACTCGTACCCTAGTACCGTTCGGTACTTCGTTCAGCTCTGAAAGTGTTATCGTACGTATCGGTGCGCTTGTGAGCGCTCGGTATGCATTGGCGATTCCCCAACCCGTGTAGTAGTCCCAACCGGCTGGAGGAATGTCTGTGCAAGTACTTTTGATCTGCTCTGCTACTTGAATGCTTGTCCACTGGGGATAATAACTCCACACCAAAGCTGCAATACCTGAAACGAAAGGAGCTGCTGCCGATGTGCCGCTGGAAAAATTATATGATCCGTCGTTCCAAGTTCCGAGAATGAAATTCCCCGGCGCGACCACGTCTAGATAGCTTCCGTAGTTGGATCCGCCCTCACCCCAGTCGTAAGCAGTGCAGCGCTGACCGTATTCATTCGAAGCTCCGACGGCTATGACCTCTTCGTACGCTGCAGGGAAGAACGGGGCCTGTGAATCATCATTGCCGCTGGCTCCAACTAACACGCATCCTTTAGCGGCAGCATAGTTAATTGCATCGTGTTCAACCGGCGCGTCGTCGTATCCTCCGAAGCTCATGTTTATAATCTTAGCGCCGTTGTCAGCCGCCCATATGATTCCAGCAGCCGCGTCTGCTTCTGTACCGTATCCGTCTGCGTCCAGCGCCTTTATGGGCATAATTTTGGAACTCCACGTGACACCTGCAATTCCGAGAATATTGTTTGTCATCGCGGCTGCAACGCCTGCAACAAAGGTTCCGTGCCCGTGGTCGTCGTAGTAGTTATTCGGATTTGGCGCTCCGGTGATTACGTTCCGGCCTGGAACAATTTTTGCCCACAGGTCTTCGTGATCAGTCATTACTCCTGTGTCGACTACTGCTATTATCAGGTTCTGGCTGCCCGTTGTCAGATCCCAGGCCCTTTCTGCATCAATGCTCACATTAGGGTTGTCTGGGTCGTATAACCCCCATTGCAAGTAAATCCCCATAAATTGATACCAATCGTCGTTTGGGGTCCTGCATATAGACACAATGTGATTTGGTCCGGCGTAGTCAACACTCGGATCTTTTTTGAATGTTTTGATTGCGTCATCCAACGATGCGCCGGCTGGCAGTTTGAAGACTAAGCATCTTATCTGATTAATAGCTCGAACGCACTTAGCGCCGATTGTGTTTGCAGACGACGCAACCTGTAATTGGTTTCCAACCTTGTACTTGACTATGATCTCGTCAGGCTTGTGTGCAGCATTTGCCGTGTCTAAAAGAAAAGCAATCAGTGTGGAAACGATTAGAAGGCCGCGAACTTTGTGGTAAGCAGTGCTCATAATTTTTTCTCCTTTGCGCTTACATTTTCATTATAGCTCAGGAGTGTCTGCTTCGTCGGAACAAGTCTTCAATGCGGTATAATCTTCCAGGAGCGTAAGACCTATGAGTAAGGTGGAACAGCACAAGAACCTAATTGAGATAATGCGAAATGCAAAGCGCGTCTTCGTGTTTACCGGCGCAGGTGCAAGTAAAGAATCCGGGCTGCCTACATTCCGCGAAATCGACGGCGAGTGGAGCAAGCACGACCCAATGACTTTCGCTACCTTCGAGGGGTTCATTTCTGAGCCAGTCAAGGTCTGGAACTTGTACAGGCTGAGACAGCGTCAGATAGCATCAGCGCAGCCAAACCTGGCGCACGTAACAATTGCCCAGATGGAACAGTACTACCCGGACTTTTTACTTTGCACGCAGAACGTCGATGACCTGCACGAAAGGGCTGGGAGCCGTAAGATAGTGAAACTGCACGGTGACGCGTGGCAGATGAGGTGTTTGGAGTGCGGTAGAATTTTTGACATACGCGATTATAACCTACCAGATGAGTTTACCAAGGAAAGTCTGCCGAAATGTCCCGGCTGCGGCAGCTTGTGCAGACCGAATATAGTCTGGTTCGGAGAATACGTTCCGCAAGAGGCGATAGCTGCAGCGTTGGACGCGGTTTACAGGTGCGAGCTAATGCTCGTAGTAGGAACATCCGGGGAAGTCTCTGGTGGTTACGGCTTTGCCCAGCAAGCTAGGTCAAACGGGGCCACGGTGGTAGAGATAAATCCTTCAGAGGGCATGCTGACTCAGTACGCACACTTTTGGATTTCCGAACCCGCAGGTGTCGCTCTGCCACGGATATGGGAATCCGTGACGAAAGGCCAGGGTAAGTAGTCTTGTTGAATTTAGTCTGCACTTGCTCACTCTTCTTATGTAGTTAGGAATTGGCTTGGCGTTTTAGATAGGCTAAAATATCCCTGTCGCATTGACATTTCCCTCTGCCAGTAGTACATTCTACAGTGGCTGCAATGAGCGAACTCCTGCGCAAATTGGCCTCAAGCATTGTACATCTAGCGGACCCGCGAGTACACGTTGTAACCAATGGAGATTTTACCGAGGAAGAATCGTCCGCTGTGACGCTTGCTGTCCCGCAAATTGCATCTGCCGAAATCGTTGAACCGTCCGGCAGAATAGACGCGGTATCAGTCGGCGAACCTCGCCCTAGCAGGTTCTCATATTTTCTAGACGGCATAGAGCGTAGGCGCCTCGTGATGTACATCTCCGGTATACCTATTCTGTACGGATATGCGGCAGCTGGGATCCGTTACCGTGCTCCCAATAAGCGGATGTATGCACACGGTAATCCTGTTGAGCGAGAGGCACTGTTCTGCCCAGGAAGGTTGGTAGACTTGAGTTTACTCGGCAAAGACCTTGATGTGGTCGAAATCGAAGAGGGTGCTAACACCCTTGAAGATCATCCGATGGTCTTACTGCAAGCGGCGAGAAAGAAAGTTTCGGATGTCCGTTCCAAGCTTGAGGCTCAAATGACTTCCCAGTGGCTCGCGGACTTTGACGGCTTGGACGAATGGCTTCTGGTCGACGGGTCTATTTCAGGAGGATACGATCGCTATTCGGCGCCGAACGTTGTTGGTGTCATAAAAAGTCACCAGACACAATACTTTTCGATCGATGACCAGCGGAAGATACATGCGCTACGGGTCGGCGAAAGAAGCGGTCTTTTTATACCCAAAGGTAGGAACCGACCCGACGTCTACAGCTGGTACTTGAGGCTGTGGCCGAGTGAGGGCCAAGATTTGCACTTTGGTCTTGTCAGAGTAGAAGCAGCAAAGTGTGATCGAACGATAGAGATGGTGGACGAAATTTCTAGGTGGTTGCTCGCAGAACGCGTGCCGATTAGCCTGCCGGATTCTCGATGGGATAGGATGCTTTACCCGATATATGATTGTGAACAGTTTCTTAGGTCGCGCGCTCCTAGCAAAACGGTTCTTGATGCAGTGCTGATACGATTTGCCCTTGGCCGGGAGGATATAACGAATGGTCAATAAACAGAAAGACTCTTCGCGTGTTGAATACGAATCTTTAGTCTTCTCAGACTTGTCTGCCGATCGTCAGATAGGCAGAGTAATCGCGACAAAAGAAAAGCCGAACACCGCGTACGAGTTTTATTTCTGGACAAGCTGCGATGACGTCAGAGTCGGCATTGGTACTTTGGTTGTAGCGATCGGCTCCAGAACCCGCGCGTATGGAGTCGTGGTTGAGGGTTTCAGCTTTACAGATTTAGAATCAGCCCTGCACGAGTACATTGGTCTAAATGGTGATCCTCGCCTAGAGGTTCAAACGTCTCGCCCTGAGGTCAGGTGCTACAGGGCAGCGGTACTGCGTGTGGAGCCGGAAGAGCCGCTGCAGCCGGTGCCTGTTGCACCCGTATATCTCGCGGACGATGCCTCGGTTGCAAAAGCACTAAGAATGGATTCGTTTCAATACACTACAGGCATCCCTGTGGGTCTCTACCAAAACGGCGACGAATTGTCGCCTGTCTACATCGACAGCGAGTTCCTACTCGGTCCCGAAGCTGCCCATCTGAACATAACCGGAGTTTCAGGGTTGGCGACAAAAACCAGCGCGATCGAATTCATCTTGCTTTCCATCTTCGAGCATTTCAAGGAGGACGTCGCGGTAGTTTGCTTCAATGTGAAAGGTTCAGACCTGCTTTTTCTGGATCATCCCGCGGACGAGAACATTCTCGACGAGCAGGACATCGAAATGCACAGGCTATTACGTGTGCCTTGCGAGCCGTTTAGAAATGTCAAGTATTACGCCCCGTTCAAACCTGATCGTGTGAACTTGAATACTCTTCGCACTAACCCGGAATTGATTCAGTCAGTGATACCCTTGTCTTGGGGTTTGAACGAGGTGCTTGAGTTCACGGAGGTTGTTCTGAACAGGGACGATATAGATGCCAAAGCTGATGCGCTTATCGAGTTCATTAGGCAGCGTGTCATCAATCAAACAACCGAGGCCAATGGTCAGCAGATAACCGTGCGCAACTTTCAAGAACTTAATCGGTGGTTCGATCTGGTTATGCGCGAGATGGAAGAGAGTAATAGATCCGAATGGAAGACACACCATTACGCAACCATACGAAAGGTTCACAACCGGCTGTCGAATCTCAGCACCAGGTACAAGGGTCTCATCAGTCCTGATGAATTTGTATCTGATCTCCCGTGGGGGCAATTTGAAGATCGTACTGTATATGTCGTAGATGTTGCAAATTTGGAGCCCCAGGCACAAGACCTGGTTTTTACAAGAATTGTCTCAGAACTTAGACACCATCTTGAAACTGGAAAGCTGGGTGTGAAACACGTCATTGTTGTTGTCGACGAGCTGAACAAGTACGCACCCTCCGACGGTCCAGATACGTACCTGCGACAAACACTTTTGGATATCTCGGAACGCGGTAGATACTTGGGGCTGGTTCTGTTCTCTGCTCAACAGTTCCGTAGCCAAGTCCACAAGCGAATTGTCGGAAACTCGGGCACTTGCATCTATGGGCGCATGGACATGGACGAGCTGGCTACCCCTGGTTACCAAGTTCTAACTTCGGCTACCAAAGAAAAACTCGCAACACTTTCCAAAGGCCAATTGATGATTCGGCATCCGCATTTCACACAGCCCATATTTGTCAAATTCCCGCGGCCTAACATAATGCGCGGGCCCGACGGCATCAGAAAATACCCGCCTGAGGAAGATCTGCCTTTGGATGAGGCCGTGTGGCGGAACCTATCTCGCTTGGATCCATCGATTAGTAGAAACGAAGTCAGGGATATCGTCGCGCAAACTTCCGACCCTGAAGAAATAATCCGCGCCATGAACCTTACTTTACAGCGCGATCCACAGGACCCGGCTTCTTTTTTCAGGAGCGCAATTCGCAAGAAGGCAGGGGTTGCGAACGTCGAGGACAGGCCCCAGATTGTTATAAGAGATGCTGGTAGTGACGGGTCCGATCCGTTTGAGACGATCTGAACACGCGATAATCTGCTGGGTAGTATACTCACGAACATGCGAATAGTACACATTTCAGATCCGCATCTAGGTTACCGCGCCTACAATCGCGTGACGCCAGCCGGTATAAACGTGAGAGAGGCGGACGTATTCAATGCGTTTCGTACTGCCCTGAGACGGATTGCTGAGATTGCGCCCGATCTTATAATCATTGCGGGCGATCTTTTTCACGTCGTTCGTCCTAGCAACCTGACTATTCAGCACACGTTCCGAGAATTCTGCCTCCTCAGGCAAAAGACGGACGCGCCGATTGTCATAATCGGAGGCAATCATGACTCTCCAAGATCTGTAGATACCGGCTGCATACTAGACTTGTATGCGAATTTGCAGGGCGTGTACGTAGCACACACGGAGTATGTCCAGATCCCTCTCCGAGACTTGGGTGTATCAATATTTTGCCTTTGTCATCGCGCGTTGCCGCAGTTGTCTTCTTTGAAGATCGAACCCGACCCCTCCAGCAACTACAACATACTAGTTGCTCATGGAACACTGGAAGGCATTCTGCGTCATCCATACGACCTCTATGAAATCAGGCGTTCTCAAGTAATTTCCAACAACTGGGATTATGTGGCATTCGGCCACTATCACGTTTTCGAGAAACTGGGTGACAATGCGTTTTACGCAGGTTCTCTTGAGTACACAAGCACATCGATTTGGAGCGAGACTTCGAAACCCAAGGGCTTCATCGAGTACGATCTAGACAGTCGCAGTCTTGTGCGGTTTCACGAGATTGACACTCGAGAAGTCATCGACCTACGTCGAATCGATGCGTCGGGACTTACTGCCAAAGAACTCGACCGCGCAATCGAGCAGCGCGTAGCCTCAATCGAAGGTGGTTTCCAAAACAAAATTATTCGGCTCGTAGTTGAGAATGTGCCGCGGTTGGTTCAGGCCGATTTGGACTATGCAGCAATTCGACGTATTCGCGCTGAGGCTTTGCATTTTGAACTACACTTCAGACCACCCCAAGCTCTTCGTGAATATAACGCCTTCTCGAGAGGTACCGGTCCTACCAAGCCTCTCGAGGCAGAATGGGAGGAGTTCGCTAAGACCTACCAGGTAGCTACTGGTATAGACAGAGAACATCTAATCGATTTGGGTCGCGAATACTTAGCGAAGCAGAATGTTGTTGAGTAAAGCGTTTGCTGTAAGTGCGGATATGCAATGAAGCTGATAAGTCTCGAGCTCAAGAACTTTCGACAATACAGAGACGCCTTGGTCTTCTTTCCTGCAGGTGTTACAGGCATCATAGGCCCCAATGGCGCTGGCAAGACGACAATACTTGAAGCAATTGCCTGGGCGCTCTATGGTGCTCCTGCAGTTCGAGGGAAAAACGAGACTATTAGATCTAACACTTCAGAACCTAATGCTAGGCCTTGCGCTGCACTTACCTTCGAACTAGACGGCCAGATTTACAAGATAACGAGATCACTTGAGCCGTCGGGTAGAGTAGGGCAAGCGGTGTTAGAAGTAGATGGGCATCCTATTCGCTCTGGTATGTCGGAGGTGACAGACACCGTAACCCGCCTGTTGGGAATGGATTATAGGGCTTTCTTCACGAGCTTTTTCACGGGACAGAAGCAGCTTGAATTTATGGCTGCTCTGGACGGACGGGCGCGTGAGGCGGCTATTAGCCGGATGCTCGGGTACGATCGTCTCACCAAAGCACGTGAGCAGGCGAATCAGGATAGGTTGGGACTCGAGCGAGAAATTCAGGGTTTGGAGAAGGGCCTACCCGATCCTGAAGATTTGAAGCGGCGTCTCAAGGAGACGCGGGAATACCTAGCAGCGGCATCTGGGGCACTTAATGAAGCGGAGCTTCATCACCGTGAGGCTGCAGAGAAGCTCAGCAAGCTTGTTCCTGTAAAAGATGCTTCCGATAGGAAGGCAAAGGAGTACGAAGGCCTCAATAGGCGCATCGAGCTGCTCAGAGCAGATTTGCAGAGCGCCGAACAGCGTTTGGAACAGCTTCGCACCGAACTAGCAGACCTGGCTGCAAAACGCAGTGAACTGGAGTCTCTTCAGCCCGATCTTCGGCGCTACGATGAAGCGGCTGCTGAGTACAAAAAACTGAAGGCGTTGCAGGTTCACGAAGCTGAACGGCAGCAGCTTTCTGGACAGATAAAGACCCTCGAGGCAGAAATAGATAGGCTTCAGTGTCGGGTTAATGCGCTAAACTCAGCAAGGGATGAACAGTCAAAACTGGCGGCAGCAATTTCGGAGACTCAGACCCTTCTTTTGTCCGCGGAACAAGAGACGCAGAGGCTTCGTGAGGAGTTCGTTGCCAAGAAGCACACCCTTAATACACAGATAGACCAGCTCAAGCAACACCGGGCCGAGGTACAGTCCAAACGCTCGCAAATTGCCGATGCAGGCCGCGACGGCGTTTGCCCAACCTGTGAGAGACCTTTAGGAGAAGAGCTTGATGCAGTAATCGCTCGATTTGATGTGCAGATCAGTGATATCGATCGAGCTCTGGATGGTCTCAGTACGCGTTTGTCCGATTTGTCGCGTTATGACTCATTGATTGCTGAGTCTGCATCGCGGAGAAGTGAACTTGCGGATCAGCTTGAGAATCTCCGCAAAAAGAAGGTAGACGTTGATGCCAAGGTTCGAGAACACCAAACGCTGGCCAGAGACATTGAACACAGGAAAGCAGAACTTGTCGAATGCCGAAAGCGTCTTGATTCGCTTCCCAAGGGATTTGACCAATCCAGGTTCCAGCTGCTGCAGAGAATTGGTGAAGAGCTTCGACCTGTGCGCGAGAAAGCAGTGGCGCTGAAGGCAGCCTTGGACAGAGAGCCGGCATTGCGTCAGGAGGAGGCTCGCTTAGTTTCGCGCGTTGAACAACTGAAGAAAGAGATCGTCTCACTGGCTCAAGCCGTAGCAGATCTACAGTTTTCGAGTGAACAACACCAGCTCATCACGCAAGACTTCCAAGCAGCTAGCGAGGCTGTGACTACTACCGCCGTGGAACTTGAACGGCGAAGAGGAGACGTCAAGAGTGCACGACTTCTGCTCGACAGTGTTGAACGTGAGCAGCGCGATTATGAGCTGCGAGTTAAAGAGTTGAGTCTGAAGCGGACCAAGCTTGCACATTTGCGTGCCTTAGCGGAGGCATTTGACAAACTTAGAGCAGAATTAAACGATCGCATCAGACCTGAGCTTGAGTATACGGCAAGTCAACTGCTTTCGCTGATGACAGATGGAAGATACAACGTGCTGCGCATTGATGAAGATTACAAGCCCGTAATTGTTGACGATGGAGAGGAGAAGCCGGTTATATCAGGTGGCGAAGACGACGTGGTCAACCTGGCATTGAGACTGGCAGTGTCACAAATGATCGCTGATAGAGCTGGACAATCGTTTTCTCTACTGATACTGGACGAAGTCTTCGGCTCGCTCGATGAGGCTCGGCGACAAAACGTTGTAGGCTTGCTTCAAAACTTGAAGAACAGATTTGAGCAAATAATCCTAATCACGCACATCGAGTCGATACATGAAGCTGTAGATAATTGCTTGTGGGTAGAGCTCGACGAGCATACCAAAACCAGTCGAATTGTCGAACGGCGTGCCGAAGACTTAGTTGAGGCGATAATCTAACACGTCCTGTGCGCTATCTCTTTCTTTGCTCTCGCTCTTCACGCAGGCGCTGCTTATAGCGCTTCTCGGCTCTTTTCCGGCGCTGTCGGAGTTCTTTCGCGCGTATTCTCAGTTTGCCTCACCTCCTTTGCTTTGAGACTCGAATTCAAATTGTATTTTCCTTATTTCGAATTGTCAAGGTTGGCAAACTGCGGTTTTGGAAGCTTGCACGTTGGCCATGAGGAGAACATGATGAGAAATTGTATTCTACAGAGCGAGATATCTCTCAGAGAGCAAATCAGTAAATAGCTCCTAGAGTTCAACTGCGTACCGCCAATAGAAACTAGTGTAAATTCACTGGTTTGAGGTGCGATACCATCACCCACGTTCAACTGCTTGTTTGAGCGGTTTCAGATATGGTATAATTTGCACTGATGAACAAGAACATCAAAAACATCACGATTCGGGAAAAGGTTGTGCGATGAAGACAGGCATTCATCCCAGGTATGTCAAGTGCATAGTAACCTGTGCGTGTGGAAACACCTTCGAAACACGGTCAACGATAGAGGAGATACGCACGGAAATTTGCTCCGCGTGTCATCCGTTTTTTACTGGCAAGCAAAAGATAGTGGATACGGAAGGGCGCGTGGAGAAGTTTATGGCGAAGTATGGTATGAAGAACCAGGACGAGCAGTAGCTCGTTTGAACCGGCACGGGATATGGAAGCGACCCTGGCAATTCATCAAAGCCGCGGCGCTTCCGTTGCTTTTATATTTATTTACATGACTGACAGATTGACATCCTCAGTAAACACACCTAACTGCGACAAGACCTACCATTACGGCGGCCAGGCGGTAATTGAAGGCGTTATGATGCGCGGGCCCAAAGATTTTGCTGTTGCAGTTCGCAGGGCTTCAGGAGAGATCGTTACAACCTGTGAGAAGGTAGATTCAACAATTGGGAGGTTCAAGTGGCTGGATAAGCCATTTCTACGCGGCACTTTAGCGCTGATAGACGCGCTGGCATTGGGTATAAAGGCGCTTAAGTACTCAGCGGAAATAGCGATGCAGGATGCGACTGGGGACGAAACTCAGGGTTCGGCAGTTAATGTGCCAGGTACAAATGACGCTAAAAACTCCAACAGAGTAGGCGATGTTGCTGTTGGGGCAACGATGATAATTGGTCTGGCACTAGGAATAGCGCTTTTTATGCTGCTGCCAATCCTGATAGTGAAACCGCTGAAAGCTTCCTATGGTCTGGTTGGATGGCAAGCTGCAATTTCAGAAGGCCTTGTGAAGATTGCGATCTTCGTGCTCTACGTCACAGCAATTTCTCTTCTCAAGGATATCCGCAGGGTCTTCCAATACCATGGCGCGGAACACAAGACTATAAACGCATATGAGGCGAATGAAGAACTGACTGTGGAAAACGTCCTGCGTTACAGCAAAGTTCACGTCCGATGCGGAACGAGTTTCATTCTTGTTGTGCTGATTACCAGTATCGTGGTCTTCATGTTCATAAGCTGGAAGAGCATCTTCTTGCGGTTTCTATACAAGCTGCTGCTGCTGCCGGTTGTAGCCGGTGTGGCATATGAAGTGATCAGATTCGCGGGGAAACACAAAGACTGCCGATTGAGTGGGCTCCTTGTTTGGCCCGGGTTATTAATGCAAAAGATTACGACCCGGGAACCTGAGCCGGAAATGATAGAAGTGGCTATCGAGTCACTGCAGTGCGTGTTGGAAGCAGAGTCTGTATCTAAGAATGAACAAACCTCAGCGTGATTCCGAATGTTCGAAAAGCTAGCAGAAGTTGAAGAAAGGTATGTGGAACTGGAGCAGAAACTGGCAGATCCGGAAATAGTAAGGGATCCCGAGGAGTATCACCGGATTGCCAAAGCACACGCAGATCTGTCCGATCTGGTCGGGAAGTGGCGCGAGTATAAGCACGTGCAGAAGCAGATCGCAGATACGGAGGAACTACTTAGGGAAAAGTTGGATGATGAGCTCCGCGAACTGGCGCAAATAGAGCTAGACGAGCTCAAGGCTAAGATACCGACTTTGGAAAATGAACTCAAAATAATGCTTCTGCCAAAAGATCCGAATGACGAGAGAGATGTCATTGTCGAGATTCGCGCCGGGACGGGTGGTGAGGAGGCTGCTCTCTTTGCGGGAGATCTTCTCCGAATGTATACGCGCTACGCTGAGCGCAAAGGTTGGAAAGCTGAACTGATGAGTTCAGTAGAGACAGGCATCGGCGGATATAAAGAAGCAATTTTGGAGATTAAGGGCAAAGGGGCTTATTCGCGACTTAAGTACGAGGGCGGCGTGCATCGCGTGCAGAGGGTTCCGGTGACTGAGTCAAGTGGGAGAATCCACACGTCAGCAGCCACAGTAAGCGTTCTGCCTGAGGCCGATGAAATAGAAGTCCACATAGCGCCTGAGGATATTGAGATCGATACCTTCCGGGCTGGGAGCGCAGGGGGCCAACACGTTCAAAAGAATGAGACAGCGATACGAATCACGCACAAACCGACAGGTATTGTAGTTTCCTGTCAGGACGAGCGCAGCCAACTCCAGAACAAAGAGAGAGCTCTAGCAATACTCCGAGCCCAGCTTTACGAATGCGAGCTAAGAGCCCGCCAAGAGGAAATGGACGCTATTAGACGTTCAATGGTTCGCTCGGGAGACAGAAGCGAGAAGGTTCGCACGTATAACTTTCCTCAAAATCGCGTGACAGATCACCGTATTGACTATACAATCTACAACTTGTCGGCATTCCTCGACGGCGATATCGACGATATGCTCGACAGATTGATTGCAGCAGATCAAGCAGAAAAATTGCAGGCGTCCACGCAATAGAGCTGCGCAAAAATGCGTGTTGCTGATAGACAATTGGCTACCGTTGCTCAGCTTTGCATAAGTGGGGCTCAGAAATTGGCCTCAGCCGGGATAGATACGCCTATTGCGGACGCGCAGCTTATTCTGGCCCACGTGCTTGGCTGCTCTAGACTCGAGATAATCGCCCATTCCCAATGGGAAGTTTCCCAATGGCAGCAACAGCTTTTCGAGGAACTCCTGGCACGGCGAGTTGCGCGAGAGCCTCTGGCTTACATCCTCGGTGTCAAAGAGTTCTACGGGTTGAAAATCATTGTGCCTCGCGGAGTATTTATTCCACGTCCGGAAACCGAACTTCTGGTTGATGAATGCGTTAGCCGGCTATCCGACTGCGAGTGTGTGATCGCTGATATTGGAACGGGAACTGGTGCCATCGCCATCGCGTTAGCTTTGGCATTACCGAAGGCTACTGTATACGCAGTTGACGTGTGCTCTGAGGCTTTGAAGACGGCGGAGGGCAACGTTAGAATGTACAACTTGCACGACCGCGTGCACATAGTTGAGGCCGATTTGCTCGAGCCGTTTTGCTGCGGGATGTTGGACGCGGTGGTTTCGAATCCACCCTATGTACCTGCAGGTGAGATTCCTTATCTGGCGCCTGAAATCAGTTTATACGAGCCTAGGCGAGCTTTGGATGGCGGAATTGATGGCTTGCAAGTATACAAGGCTCTGGTACCGGCTGCTTTGAAAGCCTTGAAGCAAGGAGGCTTTCTAGCAGTCGAAGTCGGATATGGCCAGTCGGAGCAGGTAATTCGGATCTTTGAGTCGTCAGGTTACGCTAACTTTGAGAAGCGCGAAGACCTATCGGGTGTTGAGCGCATCGTGGTTGGAACCAAGTGCTGATTCTGCGGGTTAGTTCGGAAAATCCTGACATGCAGGCGATTAAAACGGCTGCAAATGCGATTCGACGCGGCGAGCTAGTCGTATTTCCGACAGAAACGGTATACGGACTGGCCGCGGATGCGCTTGACGAGTGCGCTGTACAAAAAGTTTTCGAAGCAAAGGGCCGTGATACAAAGAATCCCCTCCCTGTACAGCTTCCGGACGTCTCTGAACTCCATCGTGTAGCGTCTGAGATCCCTGATTGTGCTCTGGCTTTGGCCCAGACATTCTGGCCAGGCCCGCTGACGCTGGTCTTGTTCAAAAATGAGAACATATCTAACCTCGTTACCGCCGGAAAGGACAAAATAGGCGTGAGAATTCCCGATCATCCGGTCGCGTTGGCACTGCTGAGAGATCTAGAAGGTCCGATCGTTGCGACGAGCGCTAATGTATCGAGAAAAAAGCCCGCCGTCACCGCAGAGCAAGCCGTCGAATCGCTCAGACACTACGTAGCAGTAGTCCTGGACGCTGGGATGTGCCAATTAGGCGTGCCGTCGACCGTACTGGATATTACCGTCAAGCCGCCCCAGATTCTACGGTTGGGAGCGGTCAGCAGAGAAGCCATCGAAGACGTAGTTGGCCCGTGCATATTGTCGGAGCAATTAGGCCCCTGCTAATCGTTGTTGGTTGGCGTCCATTGCTTTCATATAATCTCGAATCCGATTGTAACTATTTTCTTGGGTCCGACCTGAGGCAGCTGAGCTCTGCCCGATTTGATCGGAATAGGTTCGATTGGCTCCTCATTAAGATTCAACAGGATTGCCGACTTAGCATAGAGCAGGCGGATTCCCACATCTTGCAGCGCATGGTTTGTAGTGTTGTAGAACCTTACGACGACCATTTCGGAATCCTCAGCTTTCTTCACTGCGGAAACTACCAATTCATCATGCGTAGTGTCCATAAAGCTGTATGTTTTGGGTAGACCCGCCGAATGTGCCCCAGTTTGTATTGCCGCTAGCGGAACACAGAATGCGTGGGCTTGTTTCCAAACACGTGCTGCTTCCCAGTCTCCCTCGTGTGGGATGATAGAATACTCGAACGTGTGTGTTCCTATGCACTGCGCTTCTGGTGTTTCCTCAGCTCCAGGGGCAGTTGGTCCACCGCTGAGTCTGCCTACACACCTGAGAAGTGTTAGGGCTAACGTGCGCTTCGAATCGTTGTAGAGTTCGTACTCTGGTAATCCCTTGTTCGCCACACACAGGCCGCGCTTGCCGTCGGTAACGTCAACCCACCTCTGCTGGGGATGAAACGTTGAGGCGTTATGCCAATCCTTAGGTAAGTCAATAGAACGTTTGATCACATCGAACTGTCCTTCAGCCCAGGAGCATTCAGTGTTCAATTCTGTTGGGAAAAGCACTCGCAGTCTGTGGTCTTTTGCATTGTTTTCTACAACAGTTTTGACGTCGATTCTTGGCAGCCCTCGAGTTACCGTTACGTAGGATGTTATCCCGCACTCTACGGTCTCGACTGTCCTACTGCCGGTTGATACATCGAATGCGGCAGGGATATTTAATTTTGTCTTAATTTCCACTGTTGACGAAACGTCGTCGTTTCGGTGAATGGACGCTTCCCAGTGGTGCCCAGTTGAATCGGTTCGTAGGATCACGTCATTAGTGGGCTTTACGTATAGGTATTCGTCCCCTGAGTCGCCACCGTCTTCGAAAACGTTTAGACCCGAAAAGGCAATGTTTTGCTCGAGGTTCTTTTTCTTAATGTGCAGCGCTCCAGAGACAATATCCACTACAAAGAATTCGTTGCTTATGCTGAGCATACTGCTGCTGTCAACGTTATGATTAGGTTTGGTTCCTTCATTGGACTTTTCGATCGTGTACGTTCGGTATCCAAATGCAGGCACGTCTTCGGCCACAAATTCCACGACAAAACGCTTTACCATTACCACATGGGGAAGATCGTGGGGATCCAGAATTTGTTTTGCGCAGATGCCTGAGTAAATTATGGCAACGGGAATTTCATTGCCAGTATCATCCTGAATCCTGATCGACTCGAACAACCGCTTTTCGTCGACAGTCGGTGTGCCTCTCGTGCGTGATCCGACTTCAAAATCAATAACTGCACGAACCTTGTCGGTGCGAGGCCAGTTGAGCACATTAAAGATTACCAAAGAGTCAGAGTCTGTGTTAACACGTGCGGCTATTTTGCTAAGTGCTCGGGTAGTAATTTCATCTGCAATTTGTTGTACCTGTTCAAATCTGGTCAACATTTCGCGATGAACTTGATCAGTACTGCAACCGCATATCGAGTCGTGAGGATGATTTTTCAAAAGGAGTTTCCAGGCGTACCTAAGCAGACCGGCGGGGTAATCCTCGCCCAGCAGATAGGCCATGCTAGCTGCGGGCTCTGCATACTTCTCAAGAGCTGTTTGGCAGCGTTCGTTAGCCTGCTTGAGATACATTCTGCTCGATAATGTGCCGGCCAGTATGTTATCCCCGCGGTCCTCGCGCAGTTCACCGGAGATCGTGTCTAACTGTATGTTGTTCTTATGAACGGATTCTTTAACAGCATTTATGTAGTTCGGTAAGCTCGAGTGTACAAGCTCGTCTTCCTCCAATAGCTCATTCGTTTGTCTCAATATCGCAGTGAGGTTAGGTTGCGGCTCCAAGTGGTCTACTCCGTTCATAAGCAAGAGTTGATCGACGTGGGAGACACGGCTCATTGAATCCTTGATATCTAACACATATCTCTTGCACTCTCTGGCATCTTCCGGAAAACGCTGCGCATTGTTGTACCAGAAAGCCATTAGAGAAGCTAGCACTCTAGATCCGTCAGGTGATTCCCACCAAAACTCCATTTTGCGGTCGCCTACGATCTGAAGGCCACGTCCAAAAATAGCATTGTCGATACTGAATCCCTGCAGGATTTGAGGCATCTGAGATATATTTCCGAACTGGTCTGGCAAGTAGCCAACTTTCATTATAGGTCCGAATTCCGATCCTGTTCTATGGCCTAGCAACAGGCTGCGAATAGTTGATTCTCCACTGACAAGAAACTCGTCATTAAGCACGTACCAGGGGCCAACAAGAAGTTTACCTTCTCTTACAAGCCTCTGGATGAGAGTGTGCATTTCGGGTTTGATCTCCAAATAGTCCTCGAGAATAATTGTCTGACCGTCAAGATTAAAGTGCTTGTAATCTGGATCTTCCCGAAATATTTCCAAGAGGTGATCCATAAGGTCAACCAACCGTATTCTGAAACGCTGAAACGGCAGGTACCACTCGCGATCCCAATGAGTGTGAGAAACAACATGCAGGGTATAACCAGGCATTACTTACCTCGCGGTCAAGGTTGTTGTGGTTTGGATAACGAAATCGGCTGACATTATAACACAGTCGCCAACCGAACTAATAGAAAAACGAACCGAGTACATACATTAGTCAGAATGGGCCGAATAGAATTGATATCTATGTTTGGCATCAGTTTTGACGGAGGAATCGTGACCAAGAATATACAATTAAAATTGACACACTTCTCCGTGCAGGATAAACTGAGTTTGCTTCAGGAGAAGGTCTGCTGTGCAGGAAATAGTGGGAGAGCAGGACAAAGTTGCACGAGAGTGATTTCAAGAAGGCGGTCGTGCTGTTATCTGGAGGTCTGGACAGCTCCACCGCTGCAGCAATTGCCAAGTCCGAAGGTTATACCCTTTACGGCCTAACGTTTGACTATGGTCAAAGACATCGGCGCGAGATAGAAAGCGCAAAAGCTATTGCCCGAAGCTTAGGTTTCGCTGATCATATCGTTTTTCCGCTCGATTTGCGGGAAATCACTCGGAGTGCGCTCACGGGCCACGCTCAAGTTCCTCTCGATCGATCAAATGCTGAGATAGGTTCAAAGATACCGGCCACATATGTGCCCGCGCGGAATATAATCTTCCTCTCAATAGCTCTTGCATACGCAGAGACAATCGGGTCCACAGATATCTTTGTCGGCGTTAGCCAGGTAGACTACAGCGGTTACCCGGATTGTAGGTTCGCTTTCATAGAGTCGTTCGAACGAATGGCAAATACTGGAACAAGGGCAGCTATTGAAGGAAAGGAATTTAGAATCCGAGCACCCCTCATAAACATGAGCAAGGCTGAAATAGTCCGGCACGGCGTGCGACTTGGCGTGGATTTCGGTCTAACTTGGAGTTGCTACTTGGGTGGAAAGAATGCTTGTGGAAGGTGTGATTCCTGCAAGCTTAGACGAGCGGCATTTGAGCAGGCCGGTTTGAAAGATCCTGTAGATTACGAGGTGTAATTGGACTCGTGAAGAAATGTAATTGTGCCAAAAAAACTTATTGATGGCAGAAGAATATAGTGAACACCAGTAAACACTTCGCTCGGAAAGACGGTGCGGAGAACCTTCAAACGTGTGGGTGCCTCGCTCACAATCTGTGGCTCTATAGGAGTGGGGGAAGGTTCTTTGCCTGATGGAGGTTACGTAATGTCTTGGCTGATCAACGCGTATACTTTGCTGTCCAAGGGGGGATATGCAATGATTCCCCTGATGGCATGTTCCGTGGTCTCTGTTGCTGTTATGATCGAGCGTTTTATTTCCATTCGGCGTGCACAGGTTGATGTATCGGAGGCCATTCAGAATGCAGAAGATGCTCTCTATGAAGGAGATACCGACCGTGCTGTGAGGATACTATCTGCTCAGGACTCCCCAGTTACGCGGGTGCTTATCGCTGGCATCCAAACAAAGCACCTCGGCGAAAGAGGAGCCGAGAGGGCAATGGAAGAGCAGGGCACGATAGAGGTAAGACAGCTTACCAAGTGGCTTGGTGCGCTGGACACGATCATAACTATTGCACCTCTATTAGGTTTGTTTGGAACTGTAACGGGTATGATCTCAGCGTTCCACGTGATAGCGAGAAAAGAAGGCATAAGTACACCTACCGCAATAACCGGCGGCGTCGCAGAAGCTTTGATTGCTACGGCTACCGGTCTCGCGATCGCGATCTTCACCCTTGTCGGATATAACTACCTTCAGGAGCGTATAAAGCATATAGTTGCTGAAATCGAGGCTCGCGGAACCGCAATGGTAAACGTGCTGGCCGATGTTCGTGAGAGGGTAAGCCATGAGGATAAGCGCTTATCAGCCTAGAAAAGCTCGCATCGAAATCGTGCCCATGATTGACACGATATTCTTCTTGCTGGTGTTCTTTATGATGGCGTCGTTGGCGATGACAACGGCTAAAGGGATGCCCGTAAACTTGCCTCGGTCGTCAACGTCGACTCAACGGCCTCTAGTGAAAATAGTTCTCACGCTGACAAAGTCGGGGCAGTACTATGTTGACAAACAACCTGTTCGTTTTGATCGCTTGTACGCTATTCTGAAAAGCCGACTTGAAGACAATCCCAAAGCGGTTGTCGTGATTAATTGCGACAAGCTACAGTCGTGGGATAAGGGCATCCAGCTGGCTGACGAGGCTAAGCGAGCCGGGGCTCGTTACTTGACTATTGCTACAGAGCAGAGGTCCAATGCCAACTCATCAATGTGAGCCGGGCGCAAGGCCGCAAACACAAATCCGTAGTGATTTGAAGCGCGATGGGAGACAAAGCTCTAAATAGGGCACTCGGGATCTCTGCGGCGATTCATTTGCTCGTGATCGCCTTCATTGGGCACGTCTCAGTAAGAGCGCTCTCTACTCCTCGTCATACTCCTCAACGTCCGCGGTTTATAAGAGTAGATCTGGTGGATTTACCAGCGAAAGCTGCTCCGAAACTCACAGACGCACCGAGAGTGTCGCTTCCAAACCCGACATCAGTCCGCAGCAGTGCTGTGTCAGCGCACGCAGAACACTTATCTCGGCAAAGGGCAGTAACCCCTACAAGTGGAAATATTGGTTCTCGAACTTCTCAACGAGTTTCTGAACCGGTCGAAACTGCTGGAGGAAAATTGAATATAGGTTCGACCAGTGCTTCAGGAGATATACCTGGAAACTGGAGTGGTGGAAAAACTCCAGTTGGCTGGGTGCCCGATCCAAAAGAGGGGATTGGGCAGGGCTCAGGCCATAGTCCTGGTGTGGGAACTCCTGAGCCGCCTCGCAGAGAAGGTCCACCCCAAACGGGTAATTCGTCGCCTAGCCCTACGCCTAACCCGCCAAGGCCGGAGTTCGTAGATGTCAGGGTCTGCTCGCACTCCGGGCTACTGCCCGGTCCAAATTGCAGAGCAACTGAAGTGCGAACTTTTGCAGAGGAGCGCAAGCCTGGTCGCACGTGTGACCTATGCCAGCCACCTCACACATCGCGTCTGGCAGACCGTGCGGAACCGCAGCTTTTACAGGACTACCCTGTCAATGTGCCCAGCTCAATACCTGAGGGCCTTACACTTCGCGTGGAGATTCAGTACACCGTTACTGAAGATGGTGATGTGGTCGACATTACTGTTGCAAAGTCTTCCGGATACAGGGTTTTGGACAACGCCATTGTTCGTGCAGCGTCGCGCATGAAATACAAGCCTGCCGTTCAGAACGGTATACCGCGCAGCGTCAAGAGAATAAGAGCTTATACCATAAACACTTAGTGCCTCCGCTTGTGCTCAGAAAGAAACACTAGGGCACTATGGCTTACATGAACCGCGGCCTAGGCTGATTTCTGTTGTGCTCTAACTACTGACAGTGCCCTCGGCTACATATCTACCACAATGTAGGGCAGTATCGTATGAGTACTAGGAATGGCCCTCCGGTAGGATGCGTACTCTCTGACCTTCGATTCGAAGTCGCCCCTGTGCAAATAGTGCGATCGCCTTGATGTAGGTTTCGTGTTCGTGTTGCAATACGCGAGCTGCAAGAGTTTCAGGGGTATCGTCATCCTCAACGGGAACTACTGTTTGGGCAATTATCGGGCCGTGATCATACTCCTCATCCACAAAGTGCACAGTAACCCCAGTGTACTTCACACCCCTATTGATCACGGCCTCGTGTACATGGTGACCGTACATCCCCTTGCCGCAAAAGGCAGGTATCAGGGCTGGATGAACGTTCATGATGCGCCCTAGATATGCATTTACCACGTCTCGTCCCAACGGACGCATATATCCCGCTAGGCAAACTAGATCTACGTTGTGTTCTTGGAGGGCGCCGAGAAGCGCTTCGTTGTACGCTTCGTCTGATTCGAAGCTTTTCGGTGAGATGGCGAGCGCTTTTACGCCTGCAGCGCGGGCGCGTTCCATAGCCGGTGCATCGTCGCGAACACCTATCACCAGCACGACTTCTCCATTTATCTTGCCGGCGCGGCACGCGTCGATGATTGCCTGCATATTGCTTCCTCTACCCTTTCCCGAAACTAGCACAGCTATTCGTATCGGCTTGGGTTTCATATGACGGTAACCTCGCGTGCGCCTTTGTGAACCTCGCCTATTATCCATGCAACTTCGCCATGAGATTGTAATAGCTCCGCGATCTCCAAAGCGTACTCTTTGGGGACGATCAAGACCATTCCGATCCCCATATTGAATGTCCGGTGCATTTCTACCGGATCTATATTGCCCTTTTCTTGTATGAACTGAAATATTGGCGGCACTGTCCAGTGTCTTCTCTCTACGGTTACCTGACAGTCCGATGGTAGAACACGTGGTATGTTTCCGTAGAAACCGCCGCCCGTTAGGTGCGCCATTCCATGAACGTCGAACCTTTCCAGCACAGCGTTCACAGGTTTTAGGTAGGACTTATGTGGCGTAAGAAGCACTTCGCCCAGGACAGTTCCAAGTTCAGGAACATACTGATCGATCTTGTAGTCATGATCTTCGAACAGAACTTTTCGCACCAGAGAGTAACCGTTCGTGTGCAATCCGGAAGATGCTAGACCTATTACCACATCTCCGCATTGTACTTTAGATCCGTCGATGATTTTGTGCCGATCAACTATCCCAACTATGCAGCCTGCGAGGTCGAACTCGCCATCCAAATAGACGCCCGGCATTTCTGCGATTTCGCCACCCAACAGTGCGCAGCCGGCTTCCCGGCATGCTTCTGCCGCTCCTTTCACAACTTCAGCAGCTTGCTGGGGTACCAACTTACTCGTAGCATAGTAATCCAGGAAGAAAAGTGGTCTTGCGCCCTGAACAAGGATGTCGTTGATGCAGTGATTAACGAGATCGACACCGATAGTGTCAAAACGGTTTGCCAGGGCAGCTATCTTTACCTTGGTTCCCACACCATCGATAGACGAGACAAGGACAGGCTCTGCTACGCCGTCTATGTTAAGCTTATACATGCCTCCGAACGCACCCACATCCGTGAGCACATCGGGGGTATACGTGGATTGAACAAACTCCCTTAGACGGGAAACGGCTTCCTCGCCGGCTGCAATATCTACGCCCGCGTCTTTGTAGGTGGAACCATCTTTTGCCACAACATTGCCTCCTTGGAACGACGCTATTAAACCGCAGAGTAAATCGTATGTCAAGTAAGCTGAGCCTTCTTGAATAAGTAATGATTGCATCGATATAATGCTTCTACTATGTTGGTGTCGATTATTGGTAGGGGACACGGTGGCACGCGGGCAATCTCTCAAACCCTACTTGAAAGCGGTGTTTATATGGGAGAGCCTCTGAACACTTCTTACGACTTGGTCCCAGCTGAAGACATGTACGAGGCGTGCCGCGTGCTGGGAAAATATGTAGAATACAAGGGCAATCTCACTTGGGATTTCTCCCGGCTGCATTCGGTTCCTATAGATCCCGAATTCAAGCGTTTGGTTGAATCGTATCTTGCCAAAGTACTCGCTAGTGATGCGCCAATCAAGGGATGGAAACTTCCTGAAACCACGCTGGTATACCCCTGGATTGTAAGGATGTTTCCGGATGCTTATTATATACACTGGGTCCGCGATCCTCGCGATTCCATACTCGGCCGACACTTGACTGATGATTTGGCTGATTTTGGCGTACCGTGTGATCGATCGGAAGACGAACGAGTGCGTCGCGCAATAAGCTGGAAATACCAAAGGGAAATTGTCAAAAGTACACCGCCTCCCAAGCACTGCATACTTGTAAGATTCGAGGACTTTGTACTTAAACAAGAAGAAACTTTGGCTCGGCTTGAAGATTTTCTTGGAATACGTCTCGCGCGGATTCCAGTCAACCCGGAAGCCGTGGGTCGCTGGCGAAGTGACGATGGTGTCCACGATTTTGATTTTCTCCATGATGAGATGAAGGAGCTAGGTTATCTGCCGTAAGTTTCGTGATAGCGGCGCCCCGGTCGTGCTGTTAAATATAGTGAGGAACTATGTCCTTACCTCTCAGCATGCTTGACAGGAAGCAACTTGTTAGCGCCGGCTAGTCTAAAACTCGCCTCTCTTGCAGCAAACGGAGCAATAATTCCACACAATCCTCTACTGAGAGGTGAGTGGTATCTATCCTCAAATCGGGATTCTCAGGCTCTTCATACGGCGAAGAGACACCGGTGAATTCAGGAATTATACCTTGTCTAGCCTTGGCGTACAGCCCTTTCGGATCTCTTTCCTCACACTTCTCTATAGGAGTATCTACAAAAACCTCGATGAACCGATCATCTCCAATTATCGATCGCGCATTTTTGCGATCGGCTCTGAATGGTGAGATAAGCGACACAATAACTATAAGTCCAGCCTCATTCATAAGGCGGGCGACCTCTGCCACACGCCGTATGTTCTCAGATCGGTCTTTTGCGCAGAAGCCAAGGTCCTTATTCAGACCTTGACGTACCACATCTCCGTCTAAAACGAAGCAAGCTCGGCCATCCGAAAGGAGTTTTCTTTCCATTGCATAAGCGATAGTAGACTTGCCAGAACCGCTCAATCCGGTCATCCAGATTGTTACTGGTTTTTGACCGAGAACCATTGCTCTGTCTTCTGCTGTTATCTGTCCTTCGCGAAGCGCAACTTGCCACCCAACAGTTGGGTTCATGTATTGGTGCGCCCGATCTATAATCATCCCGCAGGCAACTGTAAAGTTGGTAACCGGATCTATAACTATGAACGCGCCAGTGTAACGATTTCGGGCATATTCGTCGCACATAATTGGTCGGAACAAATGCATCGATACTCGCCCGATTTCGTTGAGGGTAAGCACGTGTGTTTCCTGCCTATGCAGAGTGTTCGGATCAATCTTGTACATGACGTCGGTGAACCGTCCTCGCACCAGTGACGTGGTGTGCTTGACCAGATAATGCTTGTCCGGACGCAGAGGCTCCTCGTCCAGCCATATGAGCATTGCTTCTATGTCTCTTGCTACCCATGGCACGTTTGCCGGGTGAGCAATCATATCTCCGCGGCTTATGTCTAGATTGTCGGCGACGCAAAGTGTGACCGACTGGGGTGGAAACGCATACTCGACATCTTCGAAGCCCCGTATTATGCGCGCGATTCTCGTCAACCGACTTGACGGTAAAACAACTACCTCTTCGCCCACGCGAATCACACCGGACACAACCACACCTGTGTATCCTCTAAAGCCGGCATGAGGTCTTAGGACGTATTGGACGGGAAATCTGAAATCTATCAAATTTTGGTCACTGGCTATGTGAATAGTCTCCAGGTGCGTTAGGAGAAGGGGCCCCTGGTACCACGGCATGTTCTTGCTGCGATGAACCACGTTATCTCCTTTGAGAGCACTTATTGGAATAAACTCCAGGTCTCCTATTCTCAGCTTGGTGCAAAACTGCCCAAATTCATCGCGAATGGCTTCGAAGATGTTCTGTGACCAGCCTACCAAGTCCATTTTGTTTACCGCGACTACCATATGGGGGATACCAAAAAGTGATGCTATGAAGGCATGGCGCTTAGACTGAGTAGTTACTCCGTTTCTCGCATCAATGAGTATAAGGGCAAGATCTGCAGTGGAAGCGCCGGTGGCCATATTTCGCGTGTACTGCTCGTGACCTGGTGTGTCCGCAATGATGAACCGTCGCCGAGGCGTAGAGAAGTGTCTGTAGGCGACGTCAATCGTTATACCCTGCTCTCGCTCAGCCTTTAAACCATCTGTTAGTAACGCAAAGTCAATCTCATTTCTTCCTGCTTTTCGAGAGTCGTGATCGAGTGAGGCAAGATGATCTTCGTATATAGCCTTCGCGTCGTGTAACAATCTGCCAATAAGCGTCGATTTTCCGTCGTCCACGCTTCCCGCCGTTACAAACCGCAGCAGTTCAGATCTACTAACTTGCTCTATAAGTTCCTGTATGGTTGTAGACATGCTTGGCTACCGGCCTATCCCACATTGCTGAGAGTGCTCGGACAAAACTAGAAGTACCCTTCGCGTTTTTTTTGTTCCATCGAACTATCCTGATCGTGGTCGATTAGGCGAGTGATCCTCTCGGAGCGCCTAACTGTCATCATTTCCTTAACGATCTCGGCAACGTTGCTTGCTGTTGAGACAACCGCTCCAGTACACGGGTAACACCCAAGAGTTCTAAACCTGCACGTAACCATTTGCGGCTTTTCGCCTGGTTCTAATCGCATACCTTCGTAGACGGGTATCAACCGACCGTTGCGAACAATCATTGGTCGTTCTTTGGCAAAATACATTGGGACCACAGGGATTTTTTCGCGGTATATATACAACCACACGTCAAGTTCCGTCCAGTTCGAGAGTGGAAATACGCGAATGGATTCTCCCTTCCTAATTCGACCGTTATACAGGTTCCATAGCTCAGGCCGCTGGTTTTTGGGGTCCCATTGTCCATAGGGATCTCGAAAAGAGTAAACGCGTTCCTTTGCTCTGGACTTCTCTTCGTCGCGTCTTGCTCCACCAAGTGCTGCATCATAACCACTTTCCTTAAGTGCATTAAGAAGCGCTTCAGTTTTGAGGATAGCGCAGCACTTCACTGTTCCCAGATCCCATGGGTTTACACCTTGGGCGATGGCTTCCTCATGTCGGTAGACTCTCAGATCCGCACCAATCTCGCGGCAGAACCTGTCACGAAACTCGTACATTTCTGGGAATTTCATACCGGTGTCGACATGAAGTAAAGGGAACGGTATCTTGCCCGGATAGAAAGCTTTCTGCGCGAGCCTCACCATAACAGACGAATCTTTGCCCACGGAGTAGAGCATAACTGGTCGCTCAAACTCTGCCACGACCTCGCGGATAATGTGGATGCTTTCTGCCTCGAGCGCTTCTAGGTGAGAAAGGTGGAGCCTTTCCATAATAAGGGCTATTTAACTCCCGCTGGTTCCTCAAAAACAAACTTGCTGAGCTTGGCGGATCTAGGGACTTCCACGGGGTATTTGCCGTCGAGGCATGCGCAGCACAGCTTGTCTCTTCTGACACCTATGGCTCGGATCAAGCCCGGCAGACTCAAGTATCCCAGGCTGTCGGCACCTATGTATTGCCGTATCTCTTCGACGGACAGCTTGGCGGCAATTAGCTCATTTTGATTTGCCGTGTCGATGCCATAGAAACAGGGGTGCTTGTAGGGTGGGGAAGCGATGCGAACGTGAACTTCGACTGCGCCTGCTTCGCGAATCATCTTGATCGTCGGTCCTATTGTGGTTCCTCGAACAATCGAATCCTCTACCATCACGACCTTCCGTCCAGCTAAACTTTCTTTCAAAGGCGTGAGCTTCATACGCACGCCCAACTCACGCATGCGCTGGTCCGGCTGGATGAAAGTCCGATGGATGTATCTGTTCTTTATTACACCTTCGGCATAGGGGATACGAGATGCCTCCGCGAAACCTATTGCGTGCGGCGTGCCTGTGTCTGGGATAGGAAAGACGATATGTGCGCCCGGAGCAGGATGTTCCTTTGCCAACTCGTGTCCCATTCTTCGCCGTACATCGTGCATAGTTCTACCGTACATTTGACTGTCCGGGCGAGCGAAATACACATATTCAAACACACACAACGCGCTACCTTCGCGGGGTACAGCCTGAATCTCGCGCATTCCGTGTTCGCCTATAACTATCATCTCGCCTGGTTCCACTTCTCTTACAAATTGAGCGCCTATGGTATTTAGCGCGCACGTTTCTGATGCGAGCACGTACTCTGTTCCATTAAGCCGACCGATACAAAGCGGCCGTATGCCGAACGGGTCTCGAATCCCGATCAGTTTGTCGCACGTCATAATCACGACAGCGTATGCCCCTCGAATCTTTTTCATCGCTTCAGTAACTGCGTCCTCGATTGTACAGGCCCCAGATGTTGCTATAAACTTAAGGATTACCTCGCTGTCGTTTGTGGTTTCGAATTCAATGCCCCGTTCAAGCATTTCCTCTCGCAGCTCAGTCGCGTTGATAAGATCTCCGTTATGAGCAAGTGCTACTGGGCCAAGGTCGCACTCGCATAGAAGAGGTTGAACATTGCGAAGTACACTCGAGCCTGTAGTGGAGTAGCGAGTATGCCCGATTGCGATGTAACCGCGAAGCTCTGCCAGCCGCTCTTCCTGGAACACTTGGGTTACCAAGCCCATATCTCGGTGCATTCGGATTTTTGATCCATCCGAGACGGCAATACCTGCACTTTCCTGTCCGCGGTGTTGGAGCGAAAAAATTCCAAAGAATGCTACTCGTGCGGCGTCTGTGTTGCCGTAAAGGCCGAAAACACCGCACTCTTCAACTATTTCTCGTTTGTCAAAAGGGGTCATTTATCTCCTTTGGCAAGAAAGGTAAATCGAGAAGCCATTCGAGAGCGCTTTCATTTCTCCATTGCACTCGGAATCGATCCCCGCCAGGCTTCACTAAGGTCCTTTATTTTGACGCTTATGACAGGCTCATCGTTTACTTTAATCTCTAGCTTATCGCCACCGGTTTTGCCGAGAACAGTGATTTGCACTTGTTCTTCTTCAGCAATCTCTCGGAGCCTGCTCAGCTTTTCAATAGGTAGCGATACCACCACACGAGACTGTGTTTCAGCAAACAGCGCGGCAGCTGGACCGCAGTTCGCAATGAGAGAGATCTTCGCACCTACATCTCCCATTATACAACCTTCTGCAAGCGCTGTCGCCAAACCTCCCTCAGAACAGTCGTGAGCAGAGCTCAGAAGTAGTTCATCAATAGCTTTCAACACTGCCCGGTGGACGCGTTTTTCCTTCTCCATCAGTAGTGCGGGCGGTTTTCCCACCGCAAGGCCGTGAACAATCTTCAAATACTCGCTCCCACCAAGTGAGTTAAGATCACATCTTGATTCGTCATTGGTACTCCACCCGCAGATAAGCGCAATAATTTCGCCTTCCCGTTTAAACTCACTTGTGCACCGCTTCTCTACGTCCTCGATAAGCCCAAGCATGCCGACTACGGGGGTGGGGTAGATAACAGCATCCGGAGTTTCATTGTAAAAGCTGACGTTCCCGCTCACAACAGGAGCTTCGAAGAATTCGCAGGCTTCTGCCATACCCTCAACGCATTTTCTAAACTGCCAAAACACCTCCGGCTTCTCTGGATTACCAAAGTTCAGGCAGTCAGTGACAGCCATAGGTTTTGCCCCGCAGCAAGCCAGGTTCCTAGCTGCTTCTGCAACGGCTATTTGAGCCCCCAAATATGGATCTAGGTAACAGTATCGACCGTTGCAATCGGTAGTAATTGCTATTGCTTTCTTTGTTCCGCGGATTCGGACAACAGCTGCATCTGAGCCGGGCAAGACCACAGTATTGGTTTGGACCATGTGATCATATTGCTCATAAACCCACTCCTTGGAAGCTATAGTCGGTGACCCTAGGAGTTTCAAGAGGACTTCGTTGTAATCATCCGGTTCGTGAATATGAGAAAGATCATAGTCCTGAACGCGCCTTAGGTAATCAGGCTCCTCCGTGTCCAGTTCGTATGTCGGGGCTTCTTCTGCAAGCGACTTAGCCGGCACCTGAGCAACGAGCTCGTCGCCATCATAGACGTGAACAAGACCATCGTCCGTTACCTCGCCGATTATAGAAGCGTTGAGTCCCCATTTTGTGAAGATTCGGGCAACATCATTTTCGTGTCCCTTTTGCACTATTGCCAGCATCCGCTCTTGCGATTCGGACAGCATTATTTCGTACGGTGTCATAGACTTTTCTCGAAGCGGCACCTTGCGCACGTCTATTCTCATACCAGTGCCAGCCTTGGCCGCCGTCTCGCAAGTGGAACATGTAATTCCTGCCGCACCCATGTCCTGAATACCTACGATGTATCCCGTCTTCAGGGCTTCCAGAGTTGCTTCAATAAGACACTTTTCAGTAAACGGATCTCCTATCTGAACGTTAGGCCTGCGCGATTCCGAGTCTGGCCCCAGTTCTACGGATGCGAAAGTTGCCCCATGGATGCCGTCGCGCCCGGTCCGCGAACCGACAAGCATCACAGGGTTGCCGGGGCCACATGCCCGCGCAAATGCTACCTCATCAAGTCTGACTAGACCAACCGACAGGACATTGACCAGTGGATTCCCCGAATAACAGTCGTCGAAATAAACTTCACCACCCACTGTTGGCACGCCAACACAGTTTCCGTAGAAAGCAATTCCTCCGACAACGTGTTCAAACAAATATCTGTTTCTTGGATCGTCTAGGTTACCGAACCGCAAACTGTTCAAGCAAGCTATGGGTCTCGCGCCCATCGTAAAAATGTCACGCAGTATGCCGCCGACCCCAGTTGCCGCGCCCTGAAAGGGCTCAACCGCCGACGGATGGTTATGACTTTCCATCTTCATAGCTATTCCGAATCCCCCGCCGATGTCTATGAGCCCTGCGTTTTCAAGACCGGAGCCTTCAATCGCTTCCCTATATTTCCGAAAAAGCTTCAATATGGGTCGCGAGAACTTGTAACCGCAGTGCTCGCTCCACATTACGGCATACATCCCTAGCTCCGTATATGTGGGATGACGGCCCAACACTGCTACTACTCTGCGATATTCTTCGTCGTTCAAACCCATCTCGCGGTATACTTCAGGTGGTATAGGAATGGTCTCTCGGACCGTTCTGCTTCCAAGCTCTCCGTTTGCAGACATCACGAAATCCTCTCAACTATGGATCGTAGAATGATTACGCCGTCCTCGCTGCCAAGCAAGCTTTCAACGGCACGCTCTGGATGGGGCATCATACCTGCAACGTTGCCGTGCTCATTCAATACGCCTGCAATGTTCGATATTGACCCGTTAGGATTTGATTCTTCCGTTACGTTCCCATCTCTGTCGCAGTAGCGTAGGAGAATTCGGTCCTTGTTTTCCAATTCTTTGAGCACATCCGGCTCACAGTAATAGCAGCCGCTATGATGTGCTATCGGTATTCGAAGAACCTGTCCCCTATGGCACAGATGCGTAAAACTGCTGCTATCATTTTCGACTCGCACGTGGAGGTACTTGCATCGGAATCGGAGTGTGTTGTTTGGCAGCAGTGCACCTGGCAACAGATGTGCCTCGCACAGGATCTGGAATCCATTGCATATCCCAATGACTAATCCACCGCGATCTGCAAACTCCTGAACGGCGCTCATCACCGGACTGAAGCGTGCGATTGCACCCGTTCGCAAGTAGTCACCATAGGAAAATCCACCGGGCAATATCAGACAATCGTATTTGCTGAGGTTGCTTTCCTGGTGCCAGACGTAGTCAACGGGCTGCTGCAATATATCTCTCACAGCGAAGTAAGCGTCTTGATCACAGTTGGATCCGGGAAACTGAATGACGCCAAATTTCATTGTTAGTGGATCTCACCTTTCAATTTCGAACCTGTAGTCTTCGATAACTGGGTTTGCCAAGAGTTTCCGGCACATTTCGTCAACCTGCTGCTCGAGGTTGCTGTTACCTTCGAGTTCAATCTGAATATACTTTCCAATCCGCACGGCACTCACATTCGTAAAACCTAGCTTCTCCAAAGCTCCTTGCACCACTTTGCCTTGGGCGTCAAGTAGCGAGGGTTTCAAAGTTACGTATACGTTGGCTTTCGGCATAGTGAAGAATCCTCTGCGAATGAATTGGCTTTTATACTATTTGACGGGCTTTCTATGCCAGTCCGACCCGTTTGAATATTGCGTCTACGTTCCTCAAATGGTGTCGAAGATCGAAGCATTCATCAAGTTCTCTGGGCGAGAGCCTAGATATCACCTCCGGTTCTTGTTCTAGAGCTCGTCGGAAGGAAACGCCAGTGTCCCAATATTTGGCAGCGGCACGCTGGCACACTTTGTACGCTTCTTCGCGGTGCAATCCCTTACGTACCAGAGCCAACAGGACGTGTTCGGAAAATACGAGCTCTCCCATAGTCTCCAGATTTTGTTTCATCTTTTCACGCCGAACCTCAAGTTTGCTGAGAAGCGTACAAAGAGATTGCAGCATGAAATCCACTGCTAAGAAAGTGTCCGGAAGAATAATACGTTCCGCCGAGGAGTTTGTTAGATCTCTCTCATGCCAGCTGGTCACGTTTTCCAGAGCTGGAATCAGGTTCCCCCGAACGACTTTTGCCAGACCGCATATGGTCTCGAACCGCCACGGGTTGCGCTTATGTGGCATAGCCGACGAACCGCGCTGACCTGGCAGGAACATCTCCTGGACTTCAAGAATCTCTGTTCTTTGTAAATTTCTCATCTCAGTTGCAATGTTGTCGCATGTACAGGCAACCAATGCGAGTGACGCTAGTAACTGTGCGTGTCGATCACGCTGAATGATCTGTGTTGATATCGGGGCTGGCTGAAGTCCGAGCTTGTCGCATACATACTCCTCAACGTTCGGATCTATGTTGCCAAATATGCCAACAGCCCCAGATATTTTTCCCACGCTAATAGCTTCGCGAGCTTGTTCCATTCGCTCAATGTCCCGTTGCACCTGCGAATACCAGACGGCCGCTTTAAAGCCAAACGTTATGGGCTCGGCATGAACTCCATGTGTTCGTCCTATCATCGGCGTCATCTTATGTTCTCTAGCGAGTTCCGCTACAACATTCGCCAGTTCTCGTAGATCTTCGATGATAAGATCACACGCCGATCGCAACCGCAGAGCCATGGCGGTGTCTTCGATATCGTAGCTAGTTACTCCGTAGTGGAGATACCGCCCTTCATCTCCCAAGTTCTCAGCTACGCATTTTATGAAAGCGATCATATCGTGATGTGTTTCACGCTCAATTTGCTCGATGCGTTCAACCGAAAACTTGGCACCATTCCTAATTTTCTCTGTTACGCCGGGCGGTATAGCTCCAAAGTGTTCAAGCGCTTCGCAGACGGTGATCTCGACATCGAGCCAGCTCCGAAATTTTGATTCTTCGCTCCAAACAGCTTTCATCTTGGGTTTGCAGTAGCGCTCAATCATTCGTCCGCTATCCCCCAGGGCTATTCTAAGTGTTGCTGCTTAATTTTTCTTTGAAGTTCCTGACAGCAGCGCGGATCTCCGGGTACTTCGTCCCTAGGATTATGGCTGCCAGAATCCCTGCGTTGCGAGCACCATCGATTGCAACAGTCGCGACCGGAACGCCGCTCGGCATCTGAACGATCGACAACAGTGAGTCAAGCCCTTGCATAGCCGAAGACTTAATAGGCACGCCTATTACCGGCAGACATGTAAATGCTGCGATGACACCTGGCAGGTGAGCAGCCATGCCAGCCCCGGCTATTATGGCCTCGTACCCATTTTCTTCTGCACCAGCAGCAAACTCTGCGACGCCGCGAGGATTGCGATGAGCAGAAAGAATGAACGTATCATTCTCAATGCCAAACTCGTTTAGAACTGCCTCAGCAGCTTTCATCGTTTCCGAGTCGGATTTGCTGCCCATAACTATAGCGACTTTTCCCGGCATCAGTTCCTCCTTAAACGACCAGGGCTTTTCTTGCTATGTCGCGCCTATAGTGAGCGTTCTCGAAATAGATCTTCGAGACAGCTTCGTAAGCTCGCTCTCTGGCTTCTTGGAACGAGTTACCCAAAGTGGTAACCCCCAGCACCCTGCCGCCGGAGGTTACCAATCTGCCTTCGCAAATGTCTGTACCCGCGTGGAAAACTAATGCCCCGATGCTTTCAGCATCTTCGATTCCGGTAATTGGTTTCCCCTTTTCGTATTCACCGGGATATCCCCCGGAAGCCATTACGACACAGACAGCTTTCTTGTCAGACCAGCCAACTGTGCTCTCGTCAAGCCTACCTTCTGAGACAGACAAACACAACTCAGCCAAATCGCCTTCCATCAGTGGCAGAACCACCTGAGCTTCGGGGTCTCCAAACCGACAGTTAAATTCGACAACCTTGGGTCCGCCAGACGTCAGGGCCAAGCCGACGTATAGCACTCCCCTGTAGACAATCCCTCGTTTGGTCAGACCTTGAAGTGTGGGTTTAATTATGTTTTGTATGACTTGGTCTTGAACCTTTGCGGCAAAGGCAGGGACTGGTGCGTAACAGCCCATTCCTCCTGTGTTAGGACCTTGGTCGTCGTCATAGACGCGCTTGTGATCCTGTGAGGGAACCATTGGCAAGAAGCACTCTCCATCCACAAAACACATGAAGGTAGCTTCAGGGCCGTCTAGGTATTCTTCAATAATAACGCGGTTTCCGGATTCTCCGAATACCTTTTCACGCATTATCTTGTCTATAGCTTGTAGAGCCTCTTCAGCACTACGTGCAACTACAACGCCTTTTCCGGCCGCTTCCCCGTCTGCCTTCACAACAATTGGATCACTGGATTTGGCAGCAATAGAGGTGACAAACCGGGAGGCTTCATCAGGATCATCGAATACCTGGAACTTAGCGGTAGGGACGTTTTCTTCGAGCATAAGCTGCTTAGCAAAAACCTTGCTCCCCTCAAGCTGTGCGGCTTTTTTATTGGGACCGAATACGCGTAGCCCTCTGCTTTCGAGTTCGTCTGCAAGACCAGCAATCAAAGGGGACTCTGGCCCTACTATAGTTAGATCTATGCTTTTGCGTTCTGCAAAATCTGCCACGCTGCAAGTATCCATAATGTTTCCCGGAATACGCTCAGCAAGTTTTCCACAGCCAGCATTTCCCGGCATCCAATAAATACCAGATACTCTTTTCGACTGCGCGAGTTTCCAAACTAGTGCATGTTCACGTCCACCGCTGCCTACAACCAGAACTTTCAAATACTACCTCCGTGCATTAAAAGCGTATCAGTCTACGAAAAAGATCACTTTGCGTCATCTTCTTCGTAGAGATTTTCAAAAGAGGTAAACTCGCGAACAAACCCAAGTTTCACAGTTCCAGTAGGTCCGTTGCGATGTTTGGCTATAATAACTTCTGCGGTTTCTACATGACGAGCGCTTGGATCATATGTTTCGCCTTCTCGGCCGCGAACTGCTTCGGTGTCTTCTAGTTCACGCCGCTCATAATATTCAGGTCTATACAGCAGTGCCACAAGGTCAGCTTCTGCTTCAATGGAACCAGATTCTCTTAAGTCGGAAAGCATGGGCCGCTTGTCGTCCCTTTTTTCTGGTGCTCTACTAAGCTGCGATACAGCAATGACAGGCACCCTCAGTTCTCGTGCAAGCGACTTCAGCCCTCTTGCAATCTCAGAAATTTCCTGCTGGCGATTCTCTGCACGCCGATGCGAACGCACAAGCTGCAAGTAGTCTACTATTACGAGTCCCAAACCATGCTCCGCTTTCAATCTACGCGCCTTGGCGCGCATCGCCAGAGTTGTCAGCTCGGTTGTATCGTCTATGTATATTGGAGCATCCCAAAGCGTGTTTGCGGCCTGGGCGAGGCGATTCCATTCGGAATCATCAAAGTAACCTGTCCGCAGCCTATAAGCATTAGCTCTAGCCACTGAGCATAACATACGTTGGACCAGTTGTTCGGCAGACATTTCGATGGAGAATATCGCCACTGTCTGCTTAGCTTTAGTGGCTGCGTTTATCGCAATGTCAAGTGCCAGTGCTGTCTTGCCCATAGACGGCCGTCCAGCAATTATTATTAGGTCACTCGGTTGGAGCCCCGACGTAATATGATCCAGTTTTGTAAAGCCAGTAGGCAAGCCAGACGTCTCACCCTTCTCGTGGTAACGACGGTCTATCCACTCCCAAGTTTGCATTACGAGAGGGGTTATCGGACGGAAGTACTGTCCCAGTCGACGCTGCGCCACACGGAATACAATCTGTTCGGCACGTTCCGTGATGGTGTCTGCGTCGTCTTCCTCATTGTGTGCCATAGCGATTATTTCAGTGCCGGCGGCAATAAGTCGGCGCAGTATAGCCTTCTCCTCGACAATTCGAGCATAGTGTTCTATGTTGGCAGCTGTCGGAACGGAATCTACGAGGGCCATAAGATACTCTGTGCCTCCGCAATCCTCAAGCTTTCCGCGCCTGCGTAGTTCCTCTTGCAGAGTTATTAGGTCTGCGGGTTCATCACGCTCAGCCAGGGTTGCAAGACAATCAAAGATCTCCTGATGTGCCGGGCGATAAAAGTCCTCTGCTCGCAAGATTTCCAGCCCTTTTTCAAGAGCCATCTTCTCGATCATCATCGAGCCAAGGGTGGACTGTTCAGCCTCAATGTTTTGTGGCGGGATTTTTCCAAGAATCGCCGCAGTTGATTCCATCTAGCCCTCCGCAGACCCAGTAAGTCGGTCTTACGGTGCGAATTCCTTTTTGCGTTCAGTAAAGTTCACAGAATCACTATCAAAAACTTAGCCTTCCGCAGGTTCGCTTACTACGTCTACGTGGATAATGGCCGATACGTCGTGATGCAGTTTTACGGGTACTTCGAACGTGCCAATATTCTTGATTGGTTCCGTTATGTGAATCTTGCGCTTGTCAATCTTTATGGAGTGTTGCTTTAGAAGTGCGTCTGCAATTTCCTGGCTAGTTACGGAGCCATAGAGCTTTGTGCCGCTGCCCGACTTTCCAGTTATGGTGACTCGAATGTCTTTGAGCCTTTCAGCAATTTCTCGAGCCTGAGCTGCTAGTTGTTCGCCTTTCATTTCAAGTATGCGCTTCTTGTGCTCCAGCGCTTTGAGGGCTCCGGCATCAGCCAGTATCGCCAACTTCCGTGGCAGCAGATAGTTGCGCCCGTACCCCTCAGCCACATTTACTACATCTCCTGCTTTACCAAGGTCTTTTACATCTTTGGTTAATATAACTCTCATGGGGGTAACTCCTTGTCACTTTCTATATTGCAAACCGACGATAAAATCTCGGTTCTCTCGATCAAGCAAATCATTCGTGCCTACATAAAATCGCAACCAGTCGCGAACTTTGAAGGTGCCTCGCATTTCAAGTTGCAGATCGTTCGGCCTGTAGAAATCTGCTGACAACAGACCTCTCTGCCCGAAACGGTAATCGCTTCCAACCCCAATCCGCGAGGCGTAGATGCCGTACCGTAGAGACATTCTCTGTCCGAGCAGTGAACCACCTTGAGCGATCAACTTAGTGTTCTCTCCTATATCATATCCGCCGATGCGGTAGAAATTACTGTCTCGTAGGAAGGTGTAGTATGCATCAAATCTACTCTGACCTCTGCTCGTGTTTGCCAGAGCATTCACGGTAAATCCGTATTCGGGTATACGTTTTACTAGTTCAGGGCTAGGACCTACAACTGGACCCAATCTTCGGCTGATGGCTTCAACGGTTTGCTTGAGCTGACCACTCACCTCGGATATATCTCGAATGGTCTTCCGAATATCTTCCTTGATGCCTTCATCGGTTGCAAGTTCTTTTATCGACGAACTGGCCTCGTTTAGCTTGGTTAGCATTTCCTTTGCCTGGACTGCAGCTTCATTTATCGTATCAAGCGTGGCCTGTGCTTTATCGAGAGTTCCGCTCAGTGCTGCTCCACTGCTCTTATAGCCTTTTATGACTTCCTGCACGCTATCCACGGCGGTATTAAGGTTTTTGAGTAGTGCCTCTGAGCTTGCGAGGAGTGTCGAAATCTTGGGTCGCAAATCCTCGCGCACCATATCTCTGACTAAGGCACCGACTTCGGCCGCAGACGCAGTTGTACTGCGCGCATTTCGTACTGTCTGGTAGATTTCCGGTGCCATACGATCTACAACTGTTTGCATCGAGGAGACAAGATTTGCAGCTGACTTTGCTGCTTTATCGAGCGATATTACAGTGTCTTCAATTAGACCCGGCAGTTTTTCGCCTGCGAACAGAGAATTGAGTTTTCTCAGTGATGCTTCGAGTGTTTGGAGGGCTTCGTTAGCACCTTCGATGAGCTCATCTGGCGTGACAGTTGATCTGGTTCGGATCTGTGCGAAGCGCCCTAGCGGTTTGCGACTCTTGCCGGGTTCAATCTCGACATAGTACTCCCCAATAAATGACCCGGTTGTAATACGAGCCACGGAATCTTTCGGAATCATTACTCCATTTTCAATCAGCATGTCAACGCGAGCCTTAGCATCCTCTGTCAACCTGGTGTTTGCGACAAGACCAATCTTAATTCCGGACATTCTTACATCGGCGCCGCGTTGAAGCTTCTGAGCATTTTCGAAAATGGCGTAGATATTATATGTTGTGGCGCGCAATCCCAGTCCGCCCAGGAACCAGTAAACTAAAACGAGCGCTACCAGGCCCGTGAAGACTACTATGCCTACTTGTGTTTCCGCTTTTATCTTCATCGTGTTATTTGGATAGGACCGAACGCGCTGCCCGTCAGGAACTGCCGGACGATAGGATTTAAAGTTGACTCGATCTCTTTTGTACTTCCCATTGCGACGATCTTTCCATCGTGAAGCATTGCTATTCGCTTGGCAACTCGCCTAATAGTTGCTAGGTCGTGAGATACGACTACGGACGTAACACCAAGCTGGTCGCGAGTTTTCACGATCAACTCCGCTATAACTGCGGAGGTTATAGGATCTAATCCCGCGGTGGGCTCGTCGTATAGAACGATTTCCGGATCTAGTGCCAGAGCCCGAGCAAGACCGACCCTTTTCTGCATGCCGCCTGAGAGCTCAGAAGGCATCATGTTCTCCGTGTGAGGCAAACCTACCATTGCCAGCTTTTCTCTTACTACTCGTGCTATTTCTTTTTCAGTAAGATGCCTATGTCTTCTGAGCCCGAATGCGACGTTCTCATAAACCGTCATGGAATCAAAAAGAGCGGCGTATTGAAAAACCATTCCAATCTTGATTCTGACAAGGTTCAAGTCGCCTTCACTAGTTTGTGCTAGATCAATACCGTCTACTATCACACTGCCTGACGTAGGTCGAAGGAGTCCGCCCATACATTTGAGCAGCGTGCTCTTTCCTGCTCCGGACATCCCCATGATCGCCAGGCTTTCGCCTTTTTCGACGGTTAGATTTACACCGTCTAGAATAAAGTTCTTGCCGACTGCATACGATAGGTTAACCGCTGAAATCATAGAAATGCGGTCTTTCCGCCGAACATAACGTAAGCCAGGAAGAAGTTGAGAATGTAGATGATGACAATAGATTTCACGACGGCGCTAGTGGTAGATCTTCCTACCCCTGTGGCTCCTCCTGATGTCCTAAGACCCTGCTGAGAACCCACTGTGGCAACTACGGCGCCGAAGAAAAGGGTTTTTATCAATCCCATAGTGACGTCATATGTAGTCAACTGCATCTTTAGGCTGCTGATGAAACTCTCGCCTGCAACTCCGTTCACAACAGCAACCCCGTAGCCGGCAATGACTCCCGTAATATCTGCTATCAACGTCAATATCGGGAGCATTACGATCGATGCCAATAACCTGGGTACAACAAGATATTGCACAGGACTTACCGCAAGAGCGCGTAGCGCATCAATCTGTTCGGTCACCTGCATAGTGCCGATTTCGGCAGCGATAGCGCTGCCGGCTCTTGCTGCTACGACCACGGCGGTCACGACAGGTCCAAGCTCGCGAGCAATAGACAAGCCGACTGCCGCGCCTGTATATCCGCCGACACCCCATTTTACCACTAGCTGCGACATATACAGGGAGAGCACTGCGCCAGAGAATACAACTGTTACAACGACTATTGGCAAGGATGCAACCCCAATAATTGCCATCTGGCGGAGCATTTCTCTGAGATCTACGTCTAGCCGAAATATGAAACTACAAGTCCTCAACACCAGCAGGAATGACTCGCCTAGAAACTCGAAGAATTGATCCAGTGACCTCATTACCGCGTTGCCAGGTGCAAGGGCCACTGAAGCGATGTGTTCTTGAATGCGGCCAGAGTTGTCGGATGACGCCCTTTGCGTATTGTTATCAGGTTGGCACCTGTCGGCTCTGCTCACAGCGTAATTCTACTTGAGTCGTCTTCTGGGTGTCAACGCGGCGGGATATTTGATAAACGCCTACAGCGCGTGTTTAGAATGTGCTTTATTGGGGCAAAAGTAACTGAAATACGCACACTATGCTTTAAGGAGGTTAGAAGCATGTTGATTTCTGAGCAAATGAACGCAAAGCTGAACGAGCAAATAAACTTCGAGCAATATTCTGCACACACGTATCTAGGGATGGCAGCTGCCTTAGAGAGCATGGGATTGAAGATCCTAGCGGACTACTTCTTCAAGCACGCTGATGAAGAACGCGAGCACGCAATGAAGATGATCAGGTACGTGCTCAGTGTCGGAGGCAAAGTTACCATGAAGACTATCGATGAGCCTAAGGGTGACTGGGATTCTGTCGAAAGCATAGCTAAGCAGTCGCTTGATCACGAGCTCGAGGTTACTAAGCGCATCAATGAACTCGTTGCGCTTGCAGACCAGCAGAGAGACTACGCAACTCGCAGCTTCTTGCAGTGGTATGTGGACGAGCAAGTTGAAGAAGTTTCCAGTGCGGAATATCTACTTACGCTTGTTAAAGCGGCTGGTCCGCAACAGATGCTTGGCTTGGAGCACAGAATAGCTCAGATGATGGGTTAGAAACACAGAATAGCGGACTGACCAACTTTATCTGGCCCGAGGAGCGGACTACTATGCTTCCTCGGGCTCTCTTTTGTGAACAGTGCCTATGGCGACGCATGGTGAAGCAGGTAGTACAGTGACCGTCGGATAATTGACAATTGTGCATGGAGGTTTTCCCTGCTTACAATGCTGTTTCCGAGAGGGAATGAAAAATTGAGTCGGCTCGAGCAAGCGCTTAAGAACAGAAAAAGGCCGGTACTTATTGGAGCAGCTGTCAGCAGCTACAATCCTGCGTTCTTAGAAATTGTCGCGCGCTTAGGCTACGACTCCATCTGGATCGAGATGGAACATCAATTTGTTACCTTCGCGCAGGCTGAGGATCTTTGTCGCATTGCGTCAGGCTTGAATCTTTTAACAATGATTCGAATTGCGGATTCTAGGCGCGAAAATGTGCTCAAAGCTGCAGAATGTGGTCCTGACATCATTAATCTGCCAATGGCAAACACAGTGGAGACAGTCGAGGAATTTGTCCGCCACGCCAAGTATAGTCCGTTGGGCAGTCGCGGGTTCTACGGCGCTTCAAGAGCTCTGAACTACGGAATTGGAGCACACATTGCGGACCTGCAACGACAGCTGAACAGCCAGCTGTGCCTCATGATACAGATAGAAACGTGTGAAGCCGTTGAGAGAGCCTCAGAACTATGCTCGGTACCTGGTATAGACGCAGTGTTAATAGGACCAGGAGACCTTTCGACAAGTTTCGGATCGCCGGGGCAGACTACCGATCCACGTGTCGTCGCAGCGATAGAGCACACGATTGAAGTGGTAAAGCAAGTAGGTAAGGCGGTCGCAATATCTACGAGTCCTGCGAACGTCGGGTATTGGAGCCGTAAAGGTGCCGATCTGGTTTATGTGGTGGGAGATATTTCGTGTATGCGCATTGGTGCCCAGAAGATGCTGGAGGACACAATTGGCTCCTTAGAAAAAGGATAGCTTTGGTGCGGAGGTTTGCACTGCCAATGACAACTGCGATAGGTATGCTGGTCATTATCCTCGGGATACAGTCGACCGAGACTACTGCTCAAACACCCGATGACTTCCCTCGATTTATTGTTCCCGGTTACGAGCGCGAATTGAACAGTCTTCGAGCGCTTTACTGGCTACACTATCCTGGGGCGGGACCCAAGGCCACTCTGTGGGATTCCTGGCTACCGGGACCAAGTCTTTGGCCTGCGGTTGACTCAGGCGGTATGGCACAGACTATGCGCAACCAGTGGCGTCAGGCACTGTCAAACAGATTCATCGATGCAGAGGGTTACGTGTCGGTGCACCAACACCCATCAATAGCGCATCCGCACGGTTGGCCATTTCCATTTTGGAATCAGGGAAAAGGTGGGATGGGTTGGCACTTCTCATTCAAGGATACGGTTGGAGCTGGGTGGCGTCCCAGTGAACTGAGCACTACGGACGGTTGGATTCTGCACTCAGCTCAGAGCGACGGGATAGGAGAGGATGGCTGGCATATTACAATAATGGCAGCTAATGCATCTGTTGAATCACCTGTGGTTGCGATAGACACCTTCCAGTCACCATTTTTTCAGATCAGATGGAAAGCCCGCGACCTAGATGGCAGTGCTCAGCCGTATTTGGAATGGACCACCCAGGACAGTCCAGAGTTTACACCGGAGAAACGGATGTACTTCGACCCGCCGGATGGGGATCAACTGTACTACAGTGTCATCCCACTATATAGACATCCGGAGTGGAAAGGTACTGTTACAAAGCTTCGCATAAACTTTGGAAATCGCAGGTCACCCGGCAGTGTCGTTATTCATTCGGCTTTCACTCAATACGACACAAGACACGATATTACCGGACAGAGCTTTATTCACGGATGCGCCACGTATTTCAACTGGACGGGCGACCTCGCCTTTCTTCGCCGGAACATTAACAGAATGCGGTTGGCACTTAGATATATTATGGCTGAGCACAAAGCACTCGAACGCAAATATGTTTACAACACTTGGTGGGGTCACGACGGCCGCAGCGGGCTAAAGTTAACCAAAGAAGGCAAGCAAGTACTATATGGCCACGGAATAGGTGACAACTACTGGGATCTTATTCCTTTCGGCAATAAGGACTGCTACGCGACAATACTGTACTACGACGCTCTCCTGGCAATGGCAGCAATAGAACAGGCTATTATTCAGCATCCCGCGTGGAACATTCCGCGAGGAGTACTTGCGTTCGATCCGGAGGAATTGACAAGACACGCGCAGGAAGTTAAAGCACTAGGAAACGAGATTTTCTGGAACGACAAGACCGGGCGGTTTGTCAACTGCATTGACGCCGACGGCGAAACGCACGATTACGGCTACACGTTTCTAAACTTCGAGGCAATATACTACGACTTCGCCACGTTGGAACATGCGCAGTCTATAATGGAGTGGCTGACTGGCAAGAGGAACGTAGAGGGAGATACCTCACAGGGCAAGGACATATACTACTGGCGTTTTGCGCCGCGTGCCACAACGAAGCGCAACATAGAATACTATTTCTGGGGCTGGTCAGCTCCTGAGGCGATTCCGTTTGGTGGGCAAGTACAGGACGGTGGTGCCGTACTCGGATTCAGCTACCACGATCTGATGGCTAGGATAAAGATCTTGGGTCCAGACGATGCGTGGAAAAGATTGCGTCAAATCGTTGAATGGTTCGACGAAGTTCAAAGGGCCGGAGGCTACAGGAAATACTATGACGGAACGCGCGATGGTACGCTGCAGGGTTGTGGCAAACCAGGTGGACTTGGACTTGACTGCGAGTTCTTCGAAAGCGTTCTAGTTCCGACTGTGATTTTGGATGGTTTCCTGGGTTTTAGGCCCACGCCAGATGGATTCATTATAGACCCTCATCTTCCAGCGGATTGGCCTGAACTCACGGTAGACAGAATCCGGTGGCGTGATCTGACACTACGGGTTACCGCCACACGAAACAGTGTGGTAGTCAGTGCCGAAGGCGTTTCAGATAGCCCGTGCGTGGTGAAATGTTTTGGCCAATCCCGAAATGTTGACTGGTCCGAAAAAAAGCAAGTAACTTTCATTAAATAACTGGATTCATCTATCTCTTGTTTCTAGGAACAAACATATCATAACAACGCGGGGCTAAACCAACGTCCAGCAGGAAAATAAACGCCGTGAATATAGCTTTGAAGCAGATGTGGTCTATTTTGGGGGTTCAGGTGTGTTTATTGTAGGTGGCAGAGAAGGGGGTAGTGCTTCGGCACCAGTCGTAGAATGCGATTTTGTCGATTCAGTCTTGCTCAACGTTGGTTTGGCTTCAGTTTTCGGCAGGTTAGTAAGTAGTTCGGCAACAAGCTTGGTCACCGCAACGCCCTTGGCAATATCACGCAACTCGTCTTCATCTCCCGAAGTAGACTCCAGTGTTCTGCCCGTTACTAGTAGAGTTCTAATTAGCTTGGTTGTCTTCGCGTCGTAGAGATCTGCTTTTAGGGTTATTTCAGCCACTCGGTTTGTGCGATCTATTTGATAATCGTCTATTTCCCCGACCAAATAGTAATCTGCTGCAAGCAGCTGGGCAAGCTTTAGAGTCTTCGCCCGATCTTCAGCAAATGGTGGCTCCATGTCTGAGGATTTCAGAACGTTGTCTTCTTTTGCCCTTTGTATCGGTGCCAGCATCGACCGGTAGAGAAAAGGCATGTAAAAGTCGCTATTTGCAAGCATTGTTCTAACGTCTGAGGCCACCGCTTCACCGAATCCCTCAGGAAGATTAGATACACTCCCTATATCGAACGGGAATATGACAAGCGTATGCCTCGTCATCTTTACAACCGATTTCTTAGGTTTCCACAGTCCGAAAAGCCATGCGTCTGCAGGCTGTAAAGTCAGCATTCCAAACGTAAGGCCAAGGGCAAGATAAGCCATTAGGCTTGGTGTTCTATGTTTCATTCTAATTCCTCCGGCAGATATCTTATGTCCGCGATACTGTCTTGTTGAGCAATGGTGTAAAAATTAGCTAGCAGAATCTTGCACGTCTACCAAAAGAACGTTCGGCATCATTCAGGGATAGGCGGTGGCGCTTCGAGGCCATATGCAGCTAGCAGTTCTGTCTCTTCCACATCAGGCGCTCCAACCGCCGCTATTCGTAACATCTTTACTGATTCGGTCTTAGTTTGAGAGCTGCTTGCAGAAGGTCCGTTGTAGCTTGTATTCGGGTTTATTATCAACTCACAGTCTACGAATGCTCTTATCCAATAACCGCTCCAAGCTTTGATCACCGACTCTGCAGCAGCTGCCGAGGCGTGGACCAGCACATACTGCCGCTTGACAGCGTCATATCGCCACGCGTAGTCTCGGATCCAACCTGCCTTAGCAGCTTCTGCAAGTGACTTGGTTTGACCCATATATCGCACACTTAGCTCAGCTATCGGAATGCCTACGTCCTGTCTGGGAGTAACGATGGCACCAGTTGAATCCTTCTTCCAATTGAAGAATATGTTACCAAACTGATTCCAACCGGCCTTCAGCGATATCGTGCACGGCAACAAGTTGCCTGACGAGTCTACTGGGTAATCCTTCACAAAAGGCTTAATCAACCTGTACTTCTTTCGTTCATTGACAGCAGCCTCTGGATTCCCGAGTGCAATTAGACCGTTCTCAACGTCTGACAGCGAGATACTCTCGGCCGGGTATGTCGACCTAGGCTTGATCCAAATTGCATAACCAGGCTGCAGGTCAGGGAATATGCCTTGTGTTCCGTATCTGAAGTATGTCATAGACGTTGGATCCCAGCGCACTATTTGCATTTCGAGTGCACGTTCATAACCGAATATTCGTCCTGGGTCGGCGGAACCGATGATCTTTGGTACCGTTATCATGTCAACAAGTGGCGTGCTTTCATCTGGATACGCCGGATCTGCGACTGCGACCGTTCTCATCGGCCCACCGACGATTATGGTAAACTCCTTACCAGCATTGTCTGCTTTGTCCCACACTGAGTCTCCGGGCCACGATATACCAACGGTCCATTCTCCAGTTGCATTGAGTGATAGACTAGTGCCGGTTACAAGGGACGCATCAACACCTTTGGGATAGGTGACACGGATCTTTGCTGTCCATCCTATGCGCTTTCCGTATTGGATTTCCTCTTTTAGGTCAGTGATGCTACCTGACAACGTGATACTCGTGCCATCCGGTTTGGTCACGACTATCGATAGATTGGAAATCTGGGCTGGCGGTTGCGCCACAGGGTTGTCCGGGAATTTCATGTTACCCACAAAGACTACTTCTTGTCCCACGTTCGCAACTCTGAGTGCCGGAGCTGCATCCGGATTAGTGGCTGCAGCATCGACAGCTCTGAACTGATCGAAGTATGGTATCAGCAGAACCGGACCGGTACCTAACACTGGTAGCGCGTCAGCAGTACCGTCACTGGCAGAAACCTCGAATGTGTGCTGCCCCGCGCCTAGCTTCTTGCCAGATATTGGTTGCGTTTTGTTGTCATAGCGGATGCCGCTTTTGTAATCCTGGGGTGTCGGATTAGCAGGTGCAGTTGATGATTTTGTCAGGCTTATCACCTGTTGAGACGCTTTGCCCTTGTCAATTGTTACTGTGATCACATCCTTGGCGCCTGTTAATTTGCTTATGGGTGCATCTCCGTCATCATCTCTATACGTCACGCTGTACACAAACGTCGTGTTCAGCTTACCGGCAGCCGGTTCAACTTTCGGCTCTGAAAGTACCGGTGCTGCATTTGTGTCTCTAATCGTAAAGTACAATTGATCCTGACTAGGCTGCGGTAACGGTACAGCGTCTTCGCCGTCGCCATCGGTCGCTTCGAAGACAACCTTATACTGTCCAGGTTGGAGCGCTGGGTTGAGCTTGTTAGGAACTACAACGAGATCGAATTCTACACCGGTTTGGTAGTTTGGACTACCGGTCTTCATTCGCATAGGTATTCGAACATAGCCGCGGGTACCGTCGGCTTTTGTGATCCTCGCGTAAACCTGGGGCTGTGTGGCACCCGGCCCATCTTGGTCCTTGTAGGTCACCGTAAACGTAAAGTTGGTTGCCGACTGACCGGCCGTTGGTTCGACTTTACCGTTAGAAAGCACCGGCCTGTAGTTGACCCTAATTGGATAATCGTTTGCCGTTGGATCGCCGAGTGTACCCTGCGGCCAGCGGGACACATAGTACCCATCCGATGCTTCAAAGTGGTACTTGTATATTCCTTCAGGCGGGTTAATGGGTTCTGTGGTGAACACTTGATCCTTTGTATAGTCGACCACGCCGCCGGTCCAGTTCAGTAGTCGCATATTCCTGCTCTGATTGAGGTTGTTGAAAACAACCTTCACATAGCCCTGCACGCCGTCGTGATAACTAGGCGGATCACCATCTGCGTCGCGATAGTTGATTCTAAACGTGAGAAGATCGCTTGCCTGGAAGACAGTCTTGTTAGTTATTGAGAAGTACTTTACGTACACCGGCACTGGCGGATTCGACGTCCACGTTAGCCCCGGCTTCAGAGCACAATGGATATACACGGTCTTCGTTCCGCTGGGGAGCGGCTGAGCGAGCGTTATGGTTTTACCGTCAAAAGATCCAGTACTACCATAGTAGTTTACACCAGCGAGGCTCGGATCCGAAGTCAGATATACACCGATTACATTCTCGATGATGTTGGCTGCATCCGGTGTTACGGATGTCAGAGTCGCTGCGTCTACGGTTCCGAACTGTACCATATCCGCACTGGGTGCCACTGGCAAGTTGCGGGTCAGTTTGATAGCGGTGTCACCCGCCTTGAAAGCAATTCCTTCGATAGGATCATAGTAGTTCTTGGCCGGATCATCAGATAAAGATGTCAGACTGAAGTCATTGGCGTTCAGAAATACGCCTCTGACTTCGCGGATAGTGGCGAACCGCGCAGCATCGAAGGCTTCGACAGTGTCGATCTCCGTTGCTACTGCCAACTGGGCAACCGGTCCCAAATATACCGAAGAATCTTGTGTGTTGTTAATAACCGGAGCGGTGTTACCTGGTGGCGGAGTTGATACCACGATGGGGCCGTTCTGGTCGCCGCTTGCAGGATACTGCACTTTGACGGAGTAGGGAACTCGGTCTTTCGCCTCCAACTTCTGAATCAGCCATTGAGGCTTGTTCTCACGACTCATCGCTGTGAAGTGGAACTTATGCGTGCCCACAGCAAGCTTAGGCACGGTTATTTTATACCGAACACCCTTTGTGTAATCCTGCTGGGTCGGATCTGCTTTGCTCATAAGCAATCCGTTGATTCTGAACTGGCTTGGTTCAGGATCCGTACTATCCTTAACCCCATCTGCCGCTAGATCTTCCGTTGCTATGAAGAGTTTGTTCTCCGTGTTGGACTGGATCAAGTAAACCCTGCCAGCAATAGCTCCATTAGTAATCTGCATTAGCTGGCCAGCAAACCTATCCGTCTCCCACTTAGGATTCCCCGCAACAACAATAGTTCTCTTCTTGCCAGGAGCCATCGGATCGTCTTCCAGCGACTCTACAGTTCCAGTAATCACAACGTCCTTAACGCCACTGTCAACCCACAACCTAGGCGAACCCGACCACTCAACTCCATCCGGTATCCCCGACTTATCGGCATCGTAATCGTAAATGTCCCTAACAGGATCGTAGAAGTATGGTTCATCATTGTCCGGATCCATATAGGTGACGTAGTAATCAACACTATCCCACGGATTGATGCCACTCGGCGGATTAGGTGTCACGATGCCGTCAGAGAGTTCCGGTGGATTGTTCACCCACGGCCCGTCAAGGTCCCTAATTGTTTGGCCTGATGTTGGTCTGGGCACATTATTCTCAGTGTACCAGTCGTAAATGGCGATGTCGGCACCGTCTGATGCTTCAAAGTGGAACTTGTGCGATCCACCGGAGAGTCCGTCAGGTGGTGTATACGTGTACACTGCGCCTTCACGATAAGGCGGTGTGCCTTGTCCAGTGGGAGTCATATCATAAGGCGTTCCGTCGATGTAGACTCGGACATACGCGGGTGCCTGACCATTAGGCCCATCCAGGTCACGATAGGTTACCGAGAATATATAAGTATCACTTCGGCTGCCTCGAAGCCTGCTGACTTTGCCCTGAGTAAGCGTTGGTGGCGTGTTCGCGGTGAGCGCTTGCGGCATCTTTGTACCGAAGAAGTAAGACGCTGTCACTACAGTTGAAGCATCTTTCTCATAGCCTGGTAGGAAGACAACCTTCCTGTTCCATCTGTCAATGTGGTACTCGCCTTTTTGATAGTAGTGCGCCCACAGGTAAGTGGTTCCATCAGGCACAAGCTTGGTTAGTCTGATGTGATCCGGGTTGTCGGGATGTCGGGCTCCGAGTCTTGGATCGAAATAATTTTCACCGTCGCGCTTGTTGTTCAGCCAAACGCCAACTACGCCGGATGTTATATCATACAGATTGTTCTTGATATAAACACTACGCGGCGAATAGCTAATCCACACCTGCGTGGTGCCTGCAGGGAGGGGCGTTCCAAGAGTTATAGTTCTGTCCCCGGAGGCATATGGGGCAGGTGTGGCTGCATAGTAGTCGAAACCAGCAGCATCCTGGGCGAGGAAGACACCGTTTACCGATTCTATCACGCTAGTGTCCTCAGGAACGACGTTTACGGGATCAATGGGTGTTCCGCGCATCCACAGTTTCTCAGCCGACCCTACGTTCCAACCATCAGGCGCGTAGTGCGAAGTGCCAGTGCTCCAGAGAAGCGTACCCAACAGGCTAATGGGTTGCTGAGCTTCTCCCCTGCCTTGGTGTGTGAACCTTATATCAGCGTACTTGATGTAAACAGTGTCGGTTCCCTCGGGCAGGTCTTTTGTAAGCGGTATGATCGTGTCGCCTGCGTTGAACGCCTTCATAATGCAGCGAATATTGACACGGTCAACCCCGGCCGGAAGAGGCGATGTCAGCGGGACAAAGGTCTTGTTGCTTACAGTGGTTAGACCTGCGCGCGGATAGTAAGCTAGATACATAGTGCTCGCGCCGGTCATCAGATCAGTGAGATCGCGGCTCGAGGCTAGGTACTCATTGTAGGGTCCGAAGCCGAACGGTAGGCTTTCGAATATGATGTACATGTTCGGTGCGACGCCATTGGAAGACACCTGAACAGGTATAATCCTTATTGCTAGATCCCCTGTCTTGTAAGATGAATTGGGGGCATAGTTCAAACCCTGTGCAACAGGCTTTCCACTGGCATCGTAAGGAATTTTTCCGTCGGACGGCAGCAAGTAGGCTCCTAACACCCTGCTAATTGGTTGATAATCTGCCGGCCTTAGGCTTCCTACCCATACCGTTGCTGGCTGCCAGGATGTGGCCCCAGAAGAATCCCTATACAGTATGTGGACAGTAGATGTTCCACCTGGGAAGTCATAGGTCAAGCTGTAGTAATAGGGCACTGGCGCGGCAAAACTATTGTAGTAGTTGGTTCCTGATTCCGACTGAGTCAGATAAATTCCTAGGACCTGGGATATCAACTGAGGGTTCGATGGCTTGGCTAGATATCCCAACGCATAGGCACGCTGCGCACACAAGCGGTCTTGTCTATAATAGTTCGTCTTGGAAACATCGGGCGATTGGTATATGCCCTGAATCGACACTATGTCGTTCGGATTCTTAGGCCAAACTGTATTGGTGCCTACGATCAGAGCTTCTTGCCAAGCTACCTTTGTTGGATCCGGGTAACCAGCTCCCATAAAGTAGTTCGTCGGAGTGGTGCTTGGATCGTTCGGGTCAAAGACGCCCGTTACGTATACAATTCGATCGGGCTCGTCCGGTATGACGGTCTTTCTAGTTGGGTCGGTCGGGTCAACCGTGCCGATCATCGTCATGGGCGTTTCGAGAATACTGGGGTCGTAATAATTTTCGCCAGAAAGATCCGGAGTCAGATACACACCCTCGACGGATGCAATATCGCGCGGTGATTCAGGTGTGACATACTTGATGCTCGGCTGTCCCTGGTATACAGCCAGACCTCTCATAACCAGCACAGACCGATCATCCGGTTGGTTGGGATCGTCGCTAATCCAACCGTTCTTCTGGTCATCGATCAATACTGGAGACGAATTAGTTGGATAGTTTACATATATTTGAGCATCGGGGATAACTCCTGCCGGTGCAGGCAGGGCAATCGGCAAGGGACCGACGATAGGTGCCCTCGGCTCGTACTTAACCCAAACTTTCATTGTACCTAACGGTAAGGTTCTTGTCAGTGTGATAGTGTCTCCAGTGAATTCGTTGGGTTCGGCCCCCGTTTCGTAGTAGTTTGTTGAAGCTGTGCCTGACGCTTTGTCGACATCTTCAGTCAGATATACACCCCAAACCCTCAAAATATCGGACGGGTTTTCCGGTTTGACGGAGCTGCTGGTTACAACCGTCGCTTTCTGGACCACAAGCGGCCTGATCTCATATGTCGATGAATTCACGCGGATCAGCGGGTCGAACAACATACAATTGGCTGCATCTGAGCGAAGTTCGTCGTTCGAAGATGAGTTGTAAGTTGCATAGTCTACACCGTCGAATGCCACGAACGCATAGAAGTATTGCTTTTGTGCACTCAGAGCCGCGCTTGCACTGGTACCTAGTCTAGTCTGGTAGTAATAATCTGCGCCATCGGAGTATACAATATCCCCGGGGTCAGCCTTAAGCATCGCATGTCCTTCGTCCCATAGGACCGTTCGCCCATCGGGCTGCAATTCGCCAAGGTAAAGCTTGATGACCGCTGGAGGATCGTTGTCCAGATCACGGTATGTTACTCTGAACGTCCAAAGCGTTGCCGGATTCGCTGTTCCGTCCTGGGAGGTCACGCTGCCTTTTGTCAGCGTTGGAGGTCGGTTTCCAGAAATAACCGGACCTGTGATCCAACTACCGGCAGCCTCAGGATATCTAGTTGTTTCGCCCTGGATCCTATCATTTAGGTCGTAGTAGGCGCCCCAGTCGTCTGTGAATTCGAAATAGAATCTCCGAACTCCGTTTTCAAGGGTAAGATCCTTTATTGTTGCGGTGTCCAAAATGTAGTAGACACCCTTTCTAAATTCATCTGAGTGGTCGGCGGCGGGATCCAAGAATGGAGTTTCAGGCACCATTGAGAAGCGCCGCACTTCTCCTCGATTATTGACTTCTATGTAGACATAAGCATTGTATGGCCGCTGTCCGTCAGGATCCGTGTATTTAATCCTGTATCGGAAGTTTTGACCTTCTTTGCCAGTGCTTGGGGTAACGGAAGCTTCGCTCAATACACACGGGTTGTTCACGTAAGGGCCTGGGAAGTAATCATTGTCAAAATAGTCAGCGTTACCTCGTTCTGACGGCAGACTTGTAGTCGGAACCCATGCATCTACATAGTAACCCCACGCGCTCTGGTCGGCGCCAGCATCGTCGTAGGGATATTTATCGGGTCGTACTGGGAAGCGAACGACATGGTATCCGTCGTATGCTTCGAAGTAGTAGGTATGCGGACCGGGCGGTAGTTTCGTTTTGTATTCGTACCATACGCCTGTGCGGTAGTTATATGGCTGCGGCTGCCCGGGGCGAGGATACATCGTATATGCAGTGTATTGATAGTTAGCACCTGTACCGCTTTTGTAGCTGGCATTGTTGATAAACAGCTTAATATAAACTGGCGGCTTGTTATCTTTTTGCTTGTATAGAATTCTGAACACGTTTTCAGTCTTTGTGGTTGCGCCACAAGTTTCAGCTAAAGCTGAGTGGCCGTGGTAGATCGGATCATTAACTCCTCCTGCTCCGCCTCTAATCAGCGGGTTGGTTGCGCGTGAGTAAGGGTATATAGTCCCGAAGAATCGGCCGTAGCCGTACTTTGCGTCGTCGTATGGGATATTTAAATCATCCGCTGGCGGCATGCGAAGCTCGCATGTGACAACGGGGTGCTCAGAAGCACTCAGTGGGTAACCCCTGTAGTGGAATTGACCAGGCACCAGTACATACCTGTCAACGTAAAGTGTAGAGTCGTACGGTATTGCTCGGTCGAGCTTATCCGAAGGCCTCCTGTTGGCCGGACGACTGATCTCTGGAAAATCTGTTACCTGTCTCGGAAGAGAAGGATCCAAACCTGTCGAATAGTAGCCAACCGCCTCACCCCACTCGATAGGCGACGGCTGATTGCTGAACACCAATGACCCGTTATCGAACGTTAACGAGTCGTCTGAACAAGCGAAAAAGTAATGATACACTCCACAGGCCAATGACTCGTATGTGCGAACCGCCCAGTTCCAGGGATAACCCACCGGCTCACTGGGTCCGCTCCACGCGAAAGTATGGTGTGGTAGCACTCTGTAAATGTACACGTTACCAGCCCCTGGCTTATTGGGGTCCTCAGGCGCCATGAAGTGCGGCTTATAGTCACCCGTGCCTTGCTCGTCGAGATAGAGTACTACACCAGTCGGTCCGCACGAACTATTCCATGGATCTGCTGCTTGTGGGAGCCACGGCAGCGGCGGTAAACCGTCTTGGTTCTCATACCTGACCCTGAATACGAACTGCGTTGAACTTGAGCCGTCATCAGGGAATGTTGGGTTGATTTCCACTGCTGGCTCAGGAACCAATGGGTCTGGATCACCGCCTCTTGGATATGATGTCAAGTAATCCCTGTTACCAGCTACTCCGCCGTGATCAATCATCTCATCAGAAATCCGGGGCCGCGAATCGTGAACTGTGATAGTCTGTGTAGCAGAATACACAACCCAGTTATCCTTGTATGCGATTCCTGTGAATGAAACATCAAAAGTGCGTGGGGTCCCGTCTCCGTTTGCTCTCAGAACGTTGGCGTACCACATCGGGTTTTGCCGCGGATCAAAGATCAATCGGTTTGTATACTGCGGATAGTTTTCTTCCAAATTGCAAGAGGGCTGCTGCTTGGGATTGCTGAGGTTCAATCCGCGGCTCGCAGCAACACGATACGTCACGCCGGCAATCGGATCGTAGCCGCCAATGGGGTCTATGTACATCGGAGCCCTGTTTCTGTACGTGCTGCCGATATTAGCCCACACAACACCGTAACGTCTACCACTTGCACCGGGCACAGTGTCAGGTTCCTGCCGACGATATTGAGCCCATATGTTAGTCACGTTCATCGGACTTGGGAACGTGAATTTCCCAGTAGAACTTATTTGTGGGAGCGGGTGCGGCACTGGATCCGGTTCGTAGAATGAAAGCCGCTCAACCTTACCCATATAGGGTATTCCAACTGTATAGGTGGCGAGAATTGTAAGCCCTGGTTTCGGCGGTTCGCTGGTAGCATTGATGTATGGTGGGTCAGCATTTGGATTGGGGTTGGGTATCCCCACGGATGAAAGTATGCGGTAATCAACAAATACGCTTTGCAAGGGCTCAGTTTTTTGAGGCAGCGGAATTGGTAAGCTTATAGTACCGCTTTGCGAGTAATCGCCGACTGGCATACGCTTGCTTGACTGATAAGCTATACACAGCTTCAGCGCACCGGGCGTTGTATACTTGCTCCATAGTGGCACGCTTGGATCTATCCTGTTCAGTCGAATGACCTTGTCGCCAGGAATGAACGGTCTATATGGATAGGTAGACGGATTGTTCGGATCATAGTCGAACGGGTCATAACTAGGAGCGAATAAGTGCGCTGTATACTCAATATGACCGCCGAGCGCATCTGCTGGAAACGCATTTGCTACCTCGATAGTGTCTTCGCCAGGCGCAAATCTTGGGATTGTCCCAACTGGGGTTACACCATAGCGGTTTGTCCGATCAATGTAAAGTATTACGACATCAGTTGTTCCCAGCGGCAGTGGTGTTCGGAGTGTGATGGCCGAAGACTGAGTGTTCGGGACAGCGTAGTTTAAGTTGTTCACGTACACCACGCGAATCGGCACAGGAGAGATCGCCGGAACGGAAGTGGGTATTGGCCTTGCCAAGGTGATCTCGCTACTGCCCTGAGCGTAAGATGGTCCAAGGTTAATTGTCTCATAGTTGATAGTTACTGATGATACTCCTACTGGGAGGGGAATACTCAACTTGATCACAAGATCGCCCTGTCGAAATGCCGTTTCCGGATTATCGGGGTCAAAGTAGTTAATACCCGTCATTGCGGGGTTGTCGTAAACGCCGAATACGCGGCCGATCATCGCAGGGAGGGATGGGATAACCGTCAGTCTCTTGGTATCGGTGTTGTCCGGTGTGCCAGATTGATTTGCCGTTACGTAAACGGCTCGTACGCTTCGTATAGAAAGAGGTTTCTCTGGAATTATGTGCGTACTGTCTACCATGGTTGCGCTCATCTCGCGCACCGCATAAACCCCAAGGATACCCCTTATCAACGTTGAGTCGCTGGGTATGACCGTGGTGGATGGACCCTGATAGCTGATGGTTACGCTGTTTATCCCGACCGGAAGAGGCTTATCCAATCTGATGACTTTATCGCCGGGCTTGAATGGGTTTATCGGGTTTACGGGGCCGTAATAATCTCGATTCTGGCTATCATAAACGCGAAGTACTTTTGCGATCACTTCAGGCTGCGATGGGATGACTGTCATCCGAGTGGGATCGGATGTATCCCAAGCGCCTGTTTGGGTTGTTATGGACCCAGCTTGTACAATTCCATCCTGCTCTTGAATTGCATAAACTCCGGATATTCGGCCGATTCGCCATATGTTGGGTGGTACAACGTGCATCGAGTCGATTATAGACCCGCGAGTTTCAAGTTGCTCATCCGTGCCGTACAGAATCCGAACATCAGTTACATCAGAGGGTAGGGGATACCTGAGAGTTATTTGCTTATCACCGAACACGTAGGCAGTGTCAGCGTTTTGCGGATCATAGTAGTTGAATCCGTCAAGTCCTGTGCCGACCCCGTAAACAATACGAACAGTATTTGCTCCCTCCGGCAGCGGACTCGATAGAGCAATATAGCGAGTCAGCTCATTGTTGGGATCGTATTTGTAGGCTAGGGACGGGTCTTGCGGATCATATAGATTGGCGGTTTCATAAGTGATAACGACGGACTGCGTGTCACTAGGCAGTTCTACCCCATCTTTCAGAGCTATAATCGTGTCTCCCGGCATCCAAGGATGCTGGCTAGCGTCGTAATACTCAACGTCCTGGCCCGGAATCTTTACACTAAGAACACGGCGGATATTGCTGGGATCTGCCGGGCTGACGTGGCTCGAATCGACCGGCGTACCGGTCATGGTATGGATAGCATAAACGGCCGACACAAACGTGATAGCAGATGGATTAGAAGGGTTAACGTGAGTGTCATCATAACGTGTGCCTGCCTGATTTGATAGAGCGAACACGCCCAACACCATCTTAACTTTGCTCGCGTCGGCGGGAACGACGTGTGTGCTGTCGTAAACCAAACCGTTCATCAACTGCGGCAAATATATCCCGGTCACAGCACGCATGTCTGAAGCCGTAGGGTCAAACGTGGGCGTTACGGTATAAGCTTGCGAGTCTGCTGGGCTCGGAGGACGCCCAGCACCAGGACCTTGCCACGTGCCTGTGATTACGCCTGGCATCCACTCAGGCTGCTTTGCATAGTTAATAGGTTGAACGCTGGACATGTAGGGATTCACACGTCGAGTCTGCATGTTGGTTGACTCTTGCATTCCTACTTGCCTGGTGTAAACCCCATACAGGCCGCACGTAGAAACCTTTACATAGAGCGGCGTCCAGTCGTCCATTCTGCCGGTCTGAGGATTAATCAACCTGGCTGGCAACTTGTCTGCTTCGATGGTTATAACCCCGTACCGACCAGCATCGCTGTACTTCAACGGATCGAATAGGTTTGGATTCTCGTCGCTTTCGTCGGCCTGGAAAGCATATACGCCAAGTATAGGGTTGTCCGGACCCGGCCTTCCTGGGTTGCGGGGATCTACCGCGTTCGGATTCGTACGGTTCGGGTCTAAACCGATAATTCCTTTATTGATCTTTAGCTTGATAGAACCGTCGAGGCTGTTTAGCGCCGGAATGCGATACCAAGCGTAGGCTCTCGGCAGCGGTGCTACAGCCGTCGCGACAGTCCGCAGTCCGAGAACCTGACCTGTGTTGTCAAACGTAGCCATAGGATCAGGCTGCAAATTGTAGTCAGTGTCGGAATCCGGCATGTACACGGGCCATAGCCCATCGCTGTCTTGCCATCGCACAGCAAAGTTCCAGACTGAGTTGGACGTAGCTTTAGTGGTGCCTTCGAGCATGCTTAGATCAGCGAAGCTCGAACCAACAGTTACTACAATCGCAAAAGCTGACAGGGCGATCACTCGTTTGAGCTGCTGGCGTGCAGAACCACCCAGATAACTGACTTTTTGCATACCAAAGATCATCCTTCTACACTCCAAGGATTCGATTCTTACTTCGTTACGTTCCGTCAGGTTTTGCCGTTACGTCAGAAGCCGGTGGCACAGATGGTCGGAATATAAGCGTTACCGGATATTTTGCTCTTACCCAGTAACCCCGCCACGGAAGCAATAAGGTTTCGTCGCTTGAGTAACTTTCATAAGAATTGCTACTGGAAATCCAGGTGAATATGGTCTTGCTCAACCACCCGTTGGTCACAGCTTGATCTAGAGACACCGTTGTGTTTGTGCTTCTATTCCAAACGAGCACTTGACCCCAATACACAGGATAAACAAAGGGGTTTCCAATCAGGTTCCAGCCAGAGAATAGGTTGATATGGTACTCGTCTAATTGTCTTCCCAGCTGATTCGCGACGATCGCAGCATCAGAGGCAAGTACGAACGGCAAAACCTGATCCGCAGGTAATCCAGAAGGATTCATATACATCCAGAACCCTTGGCCGGGTTGGAGCTGCGAAAGTGACAAATACGTGTTGCTTCTTGTATCGTAGTAGAAAGCGCCAAATGAGCTCCTCGGCATGCCAAAGGCGTGTTCAACAAACGTATTGTTGAACGTGAAGGGTACGTGCATCAGCTGCCATCTGCTGCGCAGTGTACCCTTCTTTGTCGCAGGCACCATTATTTTGCGGCTGACTATTTGCTGCCACCCGGATGCAGCACGAGCCGTGACAAAATACTCCAGCTCGCCGCAATGTTCGCCCGTAGCCTGAACTTCCCAACTTGCAGGAAGAGATTCACTGTTCACTTGGACCTTGCCCAGGTTTTGCTGGGCAGTCTGCGGTACAATGGGAGCCAATTCCAATCCCGGCGGCAAGTATAGAGTAACTGTTACATCATCCAGTTCATATGGACCTGGATCGGTCGCCAAATTGTATATGTAGGCTTTTATGCTGAAGGGCTGCCCCTCCAAATAATTGGTTCCGGTCACCGAATTGTATTTCAACGACCTGGGCCCCTGCACTGCTAGTACAACGCTGTCTGGCTCCATCCTAGTACCGACACGGTAGTTCCACGAGGCAGATGCAGCACCAATACCATAATAAGTAACAACCTTTCGTGATGAACCGGGTGCAAGTGCAGTAGGGTTCCAAACCAACACCCACGTCAAATCATCCACAGCTTTTGACACATCGGGCTTATAGTCGTCTGGCGGCCAGTTCGTCGCGCCTACTAGTTCGTCCCATTCGCCAATTGCCAAATAGTCAGGAGGGGTGCAATCTTGCAAAGTTAGGGTGTTCCTGGCGACTACACCAGGGTTCTCAACACTGTCGTAAGTCTCAAAGAATGCTGGGATCTTGCTTCCTGTAAGAATGATGGGATAGGGTTTCGGAGCCACCGCAGTTGTTCGCACGTAGCCCTTCCCAGGGATGTAGGGATAGCCTCCACGGTCGGTGGCTTCCACCATAACGTCACCGGTCATGCACAGTCCGAGTGTCTGAGACACAGCGGACTTGTTAGTAAGTGTAATCTCGAATCTGCACTGGTCTCTGACTATCGACATTCGGATTCGCATAGTTGCCAGGTCGGCACCGGCACTGCGAACAGTCCACTCACCATCAATGTAGCCGCCAGTTCTTCCGAGGCCTAGACCAGGTGGCGGAATAACATATGCGTAGGGTATCTTGGACCAGTAGCCGGTGTTAGAATCGCCCACAAGATACACCGTGTCACCAATTCGGATTTTCCAATATCCGAAGTAATGAGCAGGGCAGACATCTCCAAAGTACACGAGCGGATAGTTGTTGTCGTTAGCTATTTCCGGATCGCCTTCTCTGGCAGACACAGACCACCGTCCAGCTATCTGCCACTCAGGAGAGTTCTGATCAAGCTTAACAGTTCCTCTCACTCCCAAGTCTATGGAGATATACCGATTCGACAAACTCTCCCACCAGGCATCACTCGAAAACTGCTGAGCTTGCCCCCCAACCGCGCTTCCAAGAATAACCACCAAGGTCGCTAGCAGGAGCGTGTTATTAACTAGCACTCGCATACTTTCTTACCGGTCCTTTCGTTTGCCTGGGACTAAATCCTTAAATCCCAAATATCAGCAACCGCGCGATGCAGACTGATTCTAGGGTAGAATTGTCATAACGAGCGAGTCTGTTCCAGTCCCGCCAACGAGGACATACAACCAGTAACCCGTATATGGCTCAAGAAGATCTCTATCTGTAACACGCTGGTAACCAACACTCGAACCGCCGTAGGTGTATAGGGCGGATTTTACCCAGCCTGCACTCTCAGCCTCTAGTAGCGGTTTTGTCTTGCCCTGGTACGTGAAAAGCGCTGCCCTCCACGGTACTGGATGTGCGTATGGGTTACCTATCATGTTCCAGCCCTTGTATAACGGGATTTGGAAGCCCTTTGAGCCGTCAAAGTTAGAACCTGCGTCCAGGGTCGGATACGACTCATCTATCCAGACGTCGTATGGCACGATCAACCAGAAGCCAGAGCCGGCGGGAAAGACAAAGCGTAATTTTTTCAGGGCAATATCGTATACGTAGCCACCGCCTGTAGCTAATGATGTTCCAGCGAACGTAGTCAGAGGATTTAGCCATACGCAGTCAGCCGAGTTGGCAGGGTCATACAATTGATAGCCTACTGGATTATTGTCGGTTGTTGAACGAGGGACTGAGATCCACCGGATTAGCAAAGATCGCGGACTCGCTCCATAGTCAAAAGCCGTTCCAAGAAGTATCTTATCCGGTGTGTCCAAGGCGCGTTGGGTAAGATCGTACGGCAATGCCACCATGTGAATCCCTTTTTCTATCTTACGCCTCGCTACTGAAAAGACACACCAATCGGACACACTTCCGCCGCCAGCTGCAGCATCAGCCGAAACATACAGATTGTGTGATCCAGTTGCCATTGTGCTCGAAGGCGAGATATCACGCCAGTTGAACTGTATGGCTGTTCTTGTCGAGTTTAAATAGAAGTAGACAGTTGTTCCGTCGATAACCAAGCCTTCATTTGGATCGTCCGGTATACCGTCGTCATTTGCGTCGGCATAGTCAATGTAGATCTTAACGGTCGCCAGATTAATGCCCTGAATACTAATCCTGAAATCTGGAGACGTTCCTACGGTTGCTCCCTTGGCAGGTTCTACGATTCGAACTATTGCGTTTGCCAGTGCTGCTCGAACATCCAGTATACCGGCCCCATATCTAATGGAGTCCATGCCTCCCGACCTAGGGGGACGTGCGGTGGTAAGAAGGCGATTCTTGACTTCTGCCGAGGGTACACCATAACTAAGAAGAAGAGCAGCGGCACCTGCAACGTGCGGACACGCCATCGATGTTCCTTCTAGGTACCCGTAAGTGTACGTCGGCGCGTTGTTAGACCAGGTAACTAAAGTACTGTAAATCTCAGCATCCTCTCCTAGGGAGTCATCACCACCTGGGGCTGCTATGTCTATCTTGCCGTAGTTGGAGTAGTAGGCAATAGCGTCATAAGGACCTACGGCAGAGACTGAGATTACTTCAGGATAAGCCGCTGGGTAACTGGGCGTATTCGTTGCATCGTTTCCGGCAGCCGCAACCAACACCATTCCTGCAGCTGCCATCTCAGATATCTTAGCTCGGTGAGCCGGATCGTCACCATATCCTCCGTAGCTCATACTTGCCACCTGCGCGCCGTTCTTCAGGGCATAATCTTCTCCCTGAACGAGCATGCTCGTTGGCGTGGCCCCTGTGCTAAATACTCGAACTGGCATTATCTTAACGCCGCTCCAGCAAACTCCGCAAACCCCTATCGCGTTGTTGCCTTGCGCGGCTACTATGCCTGCGCAGTGGGTGCCATGTCCTATAAGGTCATTTGATGGATCGTTGTCGTTGTCGATGAAATCGTATCCCTGAACGAGTCTACCTTGCAGATCCGGGTGATTGGCAGTTCCACTGTCAATTATAGCAACTGTAACCCTTGCCTTGCCTTTCTCAATTTCCCAAGCGGCGGGCATATTGATTTGACGCATGTTCCATAGCTTGGGCCAGTACTCGTCGTTGGGCACGGCACAGAGATAGTATAGGTAGTTCGGCTGAACGCTCTCTATCACCCACCGGAATGGCTGAGCAGATTTAGTACGCCCGGTGTACAAACTGGCGTGACCGCCCGCACCTCCAAGTTTGATTAGATAGTGGTCTGCAACTGGCAGCGCTTTAACCAGCGTCGCTCCCATTCTCTCAACTGCCTGGCGGACAAACTGGGGGTTGCTTCCTGGCTGCGCCTTCACAATGTATTCATTGGGCACATATATCTGCTTTACGCTTTCGTTATGACAAAACACACAGGTGCACAACAGCACTAATAGCGCTGTAGTGTATAAGAAAGCTAACCAACCCTTATACTTGTTCATTCGCTCAAACCTCCTGCTCGCTGTCTGAGCGGGCAATGAAGATACTTATGACATATCTAGCTGTGTCATTCGCACCACATTTAGACAACGAGCTTCCGCAGACGGGAGAAAAGTACCCTCGGATCTGCTAAAGCTGGTTACCTACGGGTATATGGGCGGCATACCACCAATGACAAATCTGGCTTCTTGGCCCTTAACCCAAGCTGGACTTGTATCTTCTTGATGCCGACAATAAACCCGCCACTTCATAGTCTTATCTGCGTATGCCGAATTTGACAATACGCTTGCTAGCTCTATCCGTGCGTTTGCAGGCAGTGACACCGTCGGACCGGTCTCGTAAATGTATGGACTTTGCCAGGTTGGACCGGTGCCAGGGACAACAGGTTCTACCACCATGTAATACACGTCGGCACCATCCTTGCGCTTCCATTCGAAGTTAATAGTTCCATTTTGCAAATCGGTAACCAATATCTCAGGTGGTGCAACCCCCGGATCATATGCAGGCGACACAATATCCGTGTACTTAACCGGTTCAATCGCGGTAGCTGTTATTATGTTGCTCACGGGCGTGTAGTAGTAGCGCGTTGTGGTCGTTTGTTGTTGCTGACCAGTTTGATCTGATGAACCACCGGGAGTAGTAGTGGTCAGACTGTATAGCACTCTCACCTGGTATTTGTGGGTGATCCCATACGGTTCAGGCGGTACAGTGGCAGTGACTTCCGTATAACTCGTGGCGGGGTTGCTGGCGAGTCGGTAGTAAGTTACATTGGTCGCCGTTGCTGTACCGTAAAGGCTGTATACGTCGGTCCATCCCATATCTATCGCACTAGGATCGCGTATCACTTTTACTGGTGCGGCAGTGTCCGTGAAATCGTCCCGCAATATCTGATACTCGAGTACGTTTTGGCCATGGCCATATTTTCTCGGGTCCCAGGTGATAATGGTTGGAAAGTCACCAGTGCCGATTGTTGGTGCGGGCTCACTTCCGCGGCCAGATCTGAATATCTGACCAATACCAAACACAATGCCTGCAGCCAACACAAATCTCCCGATTTTGCTGAGTGTATTGCTCTTTCGCCTTACACCCGTCGGGGCTCCAGATGGTATGGTTTCCGACTCAGCCTTTACTCCAACCGAAGGCATATCGAATATGGCACGCACCTTGTCCTCAGGTTGTATACCTCTCATCGATTTGATTATTCTTGCGTCGCTGTCGATTGCGCTTACTCTCTGAACTTCAACATAGCCTATAATCTCTCCGCGACGTAGGACAATCATTCTCATTCCCGGTTTTATACCGTCACGCGAACCACGGTTTAGCATAACGTGATTCTCTTTGATGTTCATCATAACCGTGGCCTCGGGAATTATGTAGTCCACCATGGTTTTAACACAGAGGAACGCAGCATTGTTTACGGCTTCCACAATCAGAGAATCATCATCGGGGACATAGCCCATACGAGCACTAGATGTTCCTGTCTGCACTGCTCCGTTTATTATTTCGCCGGAAGCTTGGTCTCGCATTTGCACTGCCAAAGTGACAGCTGCCCGCCGAGTTTCGCCTGTTCCTGTCAGATGGACAGCTTTGACGTAGCCTTCCAACATTGCATCAGCGTTCAGTGCTTCTCCCAGCCTGACCAGTTCGAGTTTTGAGAGGGGAGGGCGGATGCCGAGCTTATCCATTTCCGCTTTGATCATTGCGCGAGTAATGCTGACGTCGTAACGGTTGGTCTTCGCCATCTCAACAACAACTGCGTCAGTCGCTAGCCTGGCCAATAGCTCACCCTGAACGCCCGACTCGTTGATAAAGTCAACTACTCCCACTGAATACGTCGGCATGAGTTGAGCAGTCGCCCGTGAGACCAGCGGCAGGGGCGCAAACGTGGCCAGAAGTGCCAGGATTGTTACGTGGCAGACTGCTTTGGTAATCCTGGATCGTAAAAGGTGCTGCAACAAGTCCCGTTCCTCCCTTAAACTAAAGAAAACATCTAACGAATCGCCAACAACTATAGCATATCAATTCTAGCTAGAGCAAGAGATTTGGCAACTATGTCTCACGAACGCAACTGCAGCTCTGAGCCAAATCTCATACACTGTCGGACACCTAGAATTCACCTAGAACTGGAATGACCGGCGCACGTGTTCGCGAGGAGACGCCGCCAGAGGTCGTCGACTGCCTCTTCCAGGTCTTGAAGGCTACCATTGTTCCAGACAACGAAGTCTGCCTTCCGCACCTTCTCGCTCATTGGCAACTGGCTGTTGATTCTCCGGATAGCTTCTTCAGTCGTGATGCTGGTTCTGGTTGTGAGACGATGAACCTGAATCCCTTGTTCCGCCGCCACTGCTACTACGTAGTCCACAATACATTCCAATCCACACTCGTACAACAGGGGGATTTCTATGGCAAGAACCGATGTGCCCTTTGAGCACTTTCGGAAGCTTTCAATTGCGGCTCGAATTTCCTGAATAATCCGCGGATGTGTTATGCGGTTGAGATCGCGCCTAGCCTTCTCATCAGCGAAAATGATCTTTGCAAGCACTGAGCGGTCAATTTCCCCATCGGCGTCGGTTATGGCTGTCCCGAATCGGTCCAGAACTTCTTGGTACGCTGGTTCCCCTTTTGAAAGCACTTGCCTGGCCACGTCGTCGGCGCTCAGCGTTTCGGCACCTCGCTGCCGGAGCATCTCCAGCACCGTGCTCTTTCCCGAAGCAATTCCCCCGGTAATGCCGATCACCAGACGCTTGCAATTCGGTCCCAAAGCTCTAATTTGAACCTCCAATGCTGGCTGCGACAAAGGAAAAGCCCAGCAACATTACTCTACTGGGCTGTATACCACGAGTTGTCAGTTACAGATGATTCGTTTAATCCGTTTGCTTACCGCGACGAGACACACGTCCAGTGGGAATACTCTTTACGCCATCCTGTGAACGCCAATCAGTCTTCCAACTGGGACTCTGTCTTGGTTTCTCCACTGATTTCGCCTGTATCAGGACCGCCTTCGCTCACGTTCTTTTCACGCGGCTCCTCAATTTCTGTAGCGACAAACTGACTCTCAGCCGCAGCGGAATTCTCAACTGAAGACTCGCATGTTTTAGAGGAAGCAGTATCCAACCCCTGATCGGTGTCAATAGCGTTTGGTTGAACTGAATCGTTCTCAGCATCCAATTCTACCTGGAGGAGTTCTGCTTCTTCTGCTTCAGCCAAAGCCTCAGCTTCTTCTTTCAAGCGCTTTTTGGATTCCTTGAGCCGCAACTTCTTGTTGGGCTTTTCCTCCTTCTCATCGCTTATTGCTAATTTGCTAAGTTGGTGTCCTATCAAGTCACCTATCGTAGTTCGTCCTTCATCGGACTTCGACTGAGTATACTGATCATACTCGGCTTGTTCGCGTTCGCGCTCGCGTTCGGCTTGCGCTTGTCGCAATGAAAGAGTCAGTCTCCGCTCATCTGGTCTGATGTCGATTACTTTGACTTCGACGCTCTGTCCCACACTGACTATTTCTTCAGGATTATTGACCCGCCTGTATGCCATCTCTGTGTTTGGTATGATACCCTCAACACCGCCTGCAACCTGAACAAAGGCGCCAAACGGAACAATCCTTGACACAGTGCCTTTTATGATGTCCCCCACGCTGTAAATTTGCTTGATTTCCTCCCAAGGATCCGGAAGGATTTGCCTCAACCCAAGAGATACTCGGCCCTGTTCAAGATTCAGCTTCAGGACCATAACGTTAATCTTCTGGCCCACTTTTACCGCTTCGGATGGATGGTTAATACGGGTCCAGGACATTTCGCTCTTGTGAAGCAGACCGTCTACTCCACCACCCAAATCGACGAACGCACCAAAATCAGTAATGCGTCGCACGACACCTTCGCGAATCTGTCCTTCGGCTAGAGATGCCAGAGTTCGCTCCCTGGCTTCTTTTTGTTGTTCCTCTTCTATAGCCAGACGATTGGAAAGCACGACTTTCCTGTGTTCTCGGTCGACTTCGATTACTTTGAACGGTAGGCTCTGTCCGACATATCGGTCAAGGTTCTTGACTTTGCCACTGCCAACATGTGAGGCGGGGACAAAGCCACGAATTCCTAGATCGACTACCAATCCACCCTTCACACGGTCGGTCACCATGGCTTTTAGTGTGGAGCCTGCCTCATATGCTTTTTCAACTCGCTCCCAAGCGTTTTCGAAGTCCGCTCGCTTCTTCGACAGAACAGGACCGCCATCTTGGCTTTCTGGCTCTACAACATAAACTTTGATCTTTTCACCAACGCTAACTACTTCTTCTGGGCTCAAGCTTGGGTCACTACTCAGTTCGCCGGGTCTGATTGTGCCTTCAGACTTAGTGCCAACGTCGACCAATACGCCTTCGTGGTCAATGTGAACTACAACTCCGTCCACCACGTCTCCGACGTTTAGTGATTTGAAAGTTCCGGAATAGTCGACCCCCTCCGCTTGCTCTGGCGCAGATCCATCCGCTGTTGATTCGGTTTGCTGCTCTCCATTGCTTTGTGCGGGATGTTCACTTTGAGACTTGGTCAGATCTATCTGCTTCTCTTGTTCTGTCTCTTCTTGCGTTGAACTATCTTGTTCGCTGTCACGCTCCTTTGAACTTTCAGGCAAGTGGCTACCCAAAGGAGTTTCAGTTAGTTCGTGGATTGGGACATTGCGTCGATCACGTTCCGATTGGTCGTATATCATTGCTTAACACTCCTCTCCCACAAGCGACTGGTAAACCATCGCCTGCTCACTCATCGTTTTCGGCTGTCTGCATACAGCCGGATGGATAATCTGCAGCCGCCCACCGCTTCTGAAGCAAAAGCTCACACCCTTGTCCTGAACTACCTATTCAATACCACCAGCGGCTCTAGGCTAAATCACACTTGCCAACATGGTACGCACGTTGCACTTCCACGTCAAGTTTCGATCGTTGACAAGTCTTCGTCCAGGCTGGTATAATCATCAAAATCAAAGGTGCGCCTTTAAATTGGGCCCCGTGAGGCTCAGAAGGTGTTTTGTTAACGCTAATGTGCACAGAGACAGCACAGTAAATGCGGCCTTCTTGCTCACTCACGGGCAAGAGGGCTTTTTTGTAAGGGATGGTGCTATGAGTACGCAAGTAACGCAGGTTATGGATGAAAGCGAGATTCGGCGAGCCTTGACTCGTATTGCTCACGAGATTATAGAGCGCAACAAAGGCGTTCAGAACCTCGTAATAGTTGGAATACAATCACGCGGTGTGCCAATGGCGCAAAGGCTTGCGAAGTTAATCTCGGACATAGAGGGCGCGCAAGTGCCTGTTGGAAGCCTTAATGTCGCCCTATACCGGGACGATTTTGACAAGCATCCCGCTCGCACAATTAGCGCCAGCGACATTCCATTTGACGTGACAGACAAGCGTGTGGTCCTGGTTGACGAAGTGCTCTATACAGGCAGAACGACACGTGCGGCTTTGGATGCACTGATGGATCTTGGCCGGCCGGCGGTTGTGCAGTTAGCAGTTCTGATAGATCGTGGGCATCGAGAGTTACCCATACGAGCTGACTATGTCGGTAAGAACCTGCCGACATCAAGAAAGGAAAGGGTCGACGTGCACTGGGTGGAAACCCATGGCGAAGACGCCGTTCTGATTGTGAAGTAGCAATGCTCATCCCTATTTGAATCAAAGTGCTTTGGAGTAGGGTTTTCGGCAACCGCCCGTGAGCAAATGTGGGCGGGAAGGAGGGCACAATGACTCAGCTTCGGCGCAAAGATGTTCTCGGATTGCAAGAAATGAGCAAGGAAGAGATTCAGCTTATTCTCGATACGGCTGAATCTTACAAGGAAATTCTATCGCGTCCAGTAAAGAAGGTGCCTATTCTGCGCGGTAAGTCGATTTGTACGCTCTTCTACGAGAACTCTACCCGCACTCGCTGCAGTTTTGAATTGGCAGCCAAAATAATGAGTGCCGACACCACGGCTGTTTCTACCGCCGGTTCGAGTATACAAAAGGGAGAATCATTCAAGGACACCCTTCTAACATTGGAAGCCATGGGAATGGACCTGTTTGTCATCCGCCACAGTGCCAGCGGTGCACCTCATTTTGCAGCTAAGATCGTGAAGTCAAGCGTTATAAATGCGGGAGACGGTATGCACGAACATCCGACCCAGGCGCTGCTTGACATGCTCACAATTTGTCAGAATAAGGGTCAAATTGCAGGTCTCAAGGTGCTTATTGTAGGCGACATTATGCATAGTCGGGTTGCTCGCTCCAATATATGGGGGCTGAGCAAGATGGGGGCGGAGGTCAGAATTTGCGGCCCCAGAACGCTCCTGCCGGCGGAAATAGACAAACTACCTGTGAAGGTTTATGACGATCTCGACAGAGCTTTGGATGGAGTCGATGTAGTGAACGTTCTTAGAATTCAGTTAGAAAGGATGAATAAGGGGTTCTTTCCTTCTATAAGGGAATATTCTACGCTTTTCGGTATTAACAAGGCACGCCTGCGCCGCGCTAAATCGGACGTGCTTGTTATGCATCCTGGTCCGATGAACCGAGGTATCGAAATAACACCGGACGTTGCAGACGGCGAGTTCGCAGTTATCACAGATCAGGTTACCAACGGCGTGGCTGTGCGGATGGCCCTTCTCTATCTACTGCTGGGAGGTAGCGGGCATGTGGATTCTACTTAAAGGCGGCTACGTAGTAGATCCGTCACAGGACTACAGTGGTGTTGCGGACGTTCTTATAGCCGACGGAGTAATAGCAGTAATAGTCGAGCGTATCGAGCAGCCATCATCACAGTCAATCCTTGCTCAGACGAAGCTTGATGAAAAGGACGGCCAGATTTTCGATTGCTCAGGTCTTGTCGTATGCCCGGGGCTGGTTGACATGCACGTTCATCTTCGAGAGCCGGGTTATGAACATAAGGAAACTATCGAAACAGGAAGCCGCGCGGCAGCCGCGGGTGGTTTTACGACGGTTTTAGCGATGCCCAACACGATGCCAGTGGTGGACAATGGGGCTGTAGTGAGATATGTGTTAGAGCGAGGCAAAGAAGCAGTCGTCAGGGTTTACACTGCTGGAGCTGCCACGAAAGCAAACGCAGGCACCGAAATGGCAGAAATTGCCGACATGGTCGAAGCGGGGGCTTTGGCTGTTTCGGACGATGCCTTCCCAATTCAGAATGCCGATTTAATGCGTCGCGTTATGGAATACAGCAAAATGTTTGACATACCTGTATTAACCCACTGCGAAGACCGATCAATGACGCAAGACGCGATAATGAATGAAGGCGTGGTATGTACAATTCTCGGGTTGCGACCATGGCCTCGGCAGGCAGAAGAAATAATGATTTGGCGCAATATTCTCCTAGCGGACTTAACTGGTTGCAAGATTCATATTCAGCACATAACTACTCGGGGCGGAGTGGAGGCTGTACGCTGGGCAAAGTCTCGAGGAATCCCCGTGAGCTGCGAAACCTGCCCACACTATTTTTCCCTCACAGACGAGGCACTTATGACCTTTGACACTAATGCCAAGTGCTGCCCGCCTCTTCGCACTGCAGACGACGTTGAAGCAATTAAGGAGGGACTTGCTGACGGGACGATTGATGTTATAGCCACAGACCACGCACCTCATGCACAAGAGGACAAGGAAGTTGAACTTCAGGAAGCGGCTTTTGGGATGGTCGGCTTGGAGACGGCGGTTCCGCTCGTGATTACAAACCTTGTGAAGCCCGGGATTATGACCATAGAACAGGCCATATACAGAATGACATCACAGCCAGCGAGATTGCTGAAGTTACCCGTCGGCACATTGGCAAAAGGATCGGTAGCCGACATAACAGTGCTGGATCCGAATGCGGAGATAGTTGTTAGAAACGAAGAGTTTAAGTCTAAAGGTCACAACACGCCTTTTGAGGGGTGGCAATTGTTTGGAAGAGTTGCCGCAACCATTGTAGGCGGACGAATAGTCAGCGGCGCGTTAAGGCCCGTGCGAGTCAAGAATGGTTGTTAAATTCGAGCGTGGTTGCCAAATCTGACTGGATAATAGAGGAGAAATGCTATGCAGGACTTCTACCTTAGTATTTTTGATGCGGGCTGCCTGAAGTTTGGCGAGTTCATATTGAAGAGCGGTATTACTTCACCAGTGTATGTGGATTTCCGAATATTGGTTTCTAAACCTGCTCTGCTTAGACAGATCGGACAGCAACTTGCTGAACAAGCAAAGCAAATAGGTTGCGATCGTCTGGCCGCTATACCATATGCAGGCATACCCATAGGCGTTGCAACGTCTCTTGCCAGTAGTATCCCCCTCATTTACACGCGTAAGGAGGTAAAGCATTACGGCACGGGCAGGCTTATCGAAGGCGATTTTCAAGCAGGGGAAACTGTTATTGTAGTAGACGACGTTGTTACCGACGGCGCATCAAAAATCGAGGCTATAAAGCCCCTCGAGGAAGCCGGACTGATAGTGAAGGATGTGTTGGTAATACTAGACCGAGAGCAAGGTGGAGCGCGGGTCTTGGAACGCCAGGGATACAAGCTGCACTCACTGGGTACACTCTCGCAGGCTATGGAGACACTTGCAACAAAGCAGCTTATCGATGAGGAAACTTGCCGACGTGTTGAGGAATTCATAGCCGCCAACCAATTTTCGTGAAGGTAGGTACGGGCACTTGCGAGCAGTTCTAGTTCTTGAAGACGGTACCGTGTTCGAAGGTAAGTCTGTCGGCTCGAGGGAAACAACTATCGGCGAGGTCGTATTTTCCACGGGCATGACTGGATACCAAGAAATGTTAACTGATCCTTCATTTGCCGGACAGATCCTAACACTTACTTACCCTTTGATCGGCAACTACGGTACAAACTCAGAAGATGCGGAGTCAGACCGCGTTCAGGTGGAAGGTCTCGTGGTCCGCGAAATATGCAATTTTCCTAGCAGCTGGCGGATGAGTATGAGTTTGCGGGATTATCTTGCACAAAACAATATTGTCGCAATCGAGGGAGTAGACACACGCGCTCTCACAAGGCACATTCGCTTGAAGGGAGTTATGATGGGGGCTATATCTACGGAGCTTACTACCAAAGAATTACTGTCGGAACTTGAAAAGGCTCCCAACTACGATGATGTGAATTTCGTAGAAAGGGTGTCTACAAAATGCGCTTACGAATGTAGTGGGGGATTTTCAAGACCGGACACTACTGCGCCGCACGTTGCTGTTGTTGACTTGGGTCTGAAGAGAAATATTGTTCGGTGTCTTGTGCGAGAAAGCTGCAGAGTAACTGTGCTGCCGTGTAGTGTCAGTGCTTCAGACGTACTTGCTTACAAACCGGACGGTGTCGTCTTCTCTCCAGGACCTGGTGATCCGAAACAGTTGACCAGGAGTGTGAAAACTCTTCGGGGTCTTATTGGCCGAGTGCCGATAATGGGCATATGCCTTGGTCATCAGATGCTTGGACTAGCATTTGGCGGTGATACATTCAAGCTAAAATTTGGGCATCGAGGTGCAAACCACCCCGTAAAGAACCTTATCACAGGTAAGGTAAGCATCACTGCGCAGAACCACGGCTATGCTGTTGATCCTGAGAGACTGCCAAATTATATACAGGTTGACAGAATAAACTTGCACGACTGCACAGTCGAAGGTCTGCGGCATCGAGAATTACCCATCGTTTCTATCCAGTATCATCCTGAAGCCAGCGCGGGACCGCTTGACGAGCAGAACTTGTTTGGAGAGTTCGTTAGTATGCTGTCGCATTGTCAAGGCAAGTTTTGATTCTGCGTGATTCTGTGTGTTTCCACAAACTAGTTCGATGTTTTCTGGGTCTTTGGCAGGAATAGCAATATGTGACGGGAGGTTTCATGCCTATACGTAGCGACATAAGGAAAGTGATGGTAATAGGCTCCGGTCCTATTGTGATTGGCCAGGCTGCTGAATTTGACTATGCTGGCACCCAGGCTTGTAAAGCTCTCCGAGAGGAAGGCATCCAAGTAGTCTTGATCAACTCTAACCCAGCTACCATTATGACCGATGTTGAGATAGCAGACAGGGTTTATATAGAGCCTCTCACTCTGGAATTTGCCGAAAGAATAATCGCCAGTGAAAGGCCAGACGGACTACTTCCTACCCTTGGTGGTCAGACAGGTCTAAACCTTGCGGTTGAGTTGGCGAATGTGGGTATTCTGGAAAAATATGGTGTGCGTTTACTAGGAACTCCTCTCAGATCAATAGTTCACGCAGAGGACCGCGATCTTTTCAGATCGCTTATGCGCGGTATCGGCGAACCTGTTCCTGATAGCTGGGTAGTCAGCACAGTAACTGAGATTGAGGACATTATTCGATCTCAGCCTCCTTATCCTCTCATTATTAGACCCGCGTATACGCTTGGCGGCACTGGTGGAGGTATAGCATGGAACCCAGATGAACTACGTGAGATAGGCGCGCGTGGTCTCAGCCTGTCATTAAAGAGCCAAGTACTGATCGAACGAAGCCTTCTGGGATGGAAAGAGATTGAGTTCGAGGTGATGCGTGACGCAAACGACACCTGCATCGCAATCTGCTCGATGGAAAACTTGGACCCAATGGGCATTCACACCGGTGATTCAATAGTGGTTGCGCCGGTCCAGACGCTCACGGACAAGGAATATCAGATGCTTCGCTCCGCCTCTCTCAAAATCATACGAGCACTGCAGATTGAGGGAGGGTGCAACGTCCAGCTTGCTCTGAACCCAACAAGCTTCGAATACTACGTCATCGAGGTTAACCCTCGCGTGAGCCGTTCCTCTGCTTTAGCATCTAAGGCTACTGGATATCCGATAGCTAGGGTTGCGGCTAAGATAGCGGTGGGACTTCATTTGGATGAGATTCCCAACCAAGTCACTGGCAAGACCAAGGCCTCTTTTGAGCCGGCTGTTGACTATGTTGTTGTAAAAATACCTCGCTGGCCTTTTGACAAGTTCTACTCAGCGGACCGGTGCATAGGCACCCAGATGAAAGCCACAGGCGAGGTAATGGCGATTGACCGAACGTTTGAAGCAGCGCTGATGAAAGCTGTGCGATCTCTCGAGATTGGTCTTCAACATCTGAGCCTAAAGGGCGCTGAATGCCTCACAGATGAAGAGATTGCCCAGGGTTTGAAAGAGCCCACGGATGAGCGCCTATTTCTTTTCGCCGAGGCTCTACGCCGAAACTGGAGCCCGGATCAAGTGGCTGCCGTATCTGGTGTAGACATATGGTTTGTCCAAAAACTCGCGAACATAGTTGCGGTAGAGAACGAGCTAAAGAATCGCGCACCTGAAATCAGAGATATGACATCTGGGTTGATTTATGCAAGGTCGGAAGCAGTGGAGCTTTTGCAACGCGCAAAGGCAATGCGTTTCCCCGACTCTGTAATAGCTCACCTGACGGGTACTTCTGAGAGTCAACTTCGCTACGTACAGTTGAAGCTGGGCATTCTTCCGAAATTCAAGATGGTCGATACCTGCGCAGCTGAGTTTGAAGCACAGACGCCTTACTTTTACTCATGCTACGAGTACGAAGACGAAACGGGGCTATCTTTTATGCAGCCGGCCCAGCAAGTAGGAGTACGTTTATCTAGGCCGAGGGTTATTGTAATAGGATCCGGCCCGATCAGAATAGGTCAGGGCATCGAGTTTGACTACTGCTGCGTTCACGCGGCTTGGGGACTCCGGGAGGCGGGCTACGAAGCAATTATTCTGAACAACAACCCGGAGACTGTCTCCACTGACTTCGACACATCCGACCGCCTTTATTTCGAACCCCTTTGCAAGGAGGACGTCCTCAATGTGATCAACTATGAGCAACCGGACGGGGTCGTCCTTCAATTTGGAGGGCAGACAGCTATAAACTTGGCGAAACCCCTCGATTCGGCTGGTATTCCGATTCTGGGAAGCGACTTTCGGGCAATAGATGTTGCTGAGGATCGCGACAAGTTCGAAAACGTTTTGAGAGAGCTCGAGATACCCAAACCACCGGGCAAAGCTGCGCGAGGTCTTCACGAGGCGCTGAGCGTAGCACGAGAAGTCAAGTTTCCACTCCTTGTTCGGCCGAGCTATGTTCTGGGCGGCAGAGCAATGGAGATAGTATTTTCAGAGGAAGAGCTGACTAAGTACTTTGCTCTGGCTGTGGAACTCGGCTTGGATCAAGATGCCCCAATCCTCATAGATAAGTACGTTATTGGCAAAGAGGTCGAGGTAGACGTCGTAGCTGACGGCACGGAATGTCTCATACCCGGGATTATGGAGCACATTGAGCGCGCTGGGGTGCATTCTGGCGACAGCATGGCTGTGTGTCCACCCCAGGGGATCTCTGAAGAGGTAATAGAGCAAATCGTATTGTACTCTACTCGCATTGCCGTTGCCTTAGGTATACGAGGGCTTATGAATGTTCAGTTTGTGGTTGATGATGAAGGTGTAAAGGTTATTGAGGTCAATCCTCGTGCAAGTCGCACGGTGCCTTATCTGTCCAAGATAACAGGCGTGCCGATGGTCAAGCTCGCAGTAGGGATATTGCTTGGTAAGTCATTAAGGGATCTTGGTTATGAACCCGGATTATATCGGCAATTGCCTTGTGTTGCAGTGAAGGCACCTGTGTTCAGTTTTCAGAAGCTTCCTGGCGTCGATGTGTCTTTAGGTCCGGAGATGAAGTCCACTGGAGAAGTAATGGGCATGGACTACAAGTTCTCCAAAGCACTATACAAGGCGATGGTCTCTGCGCTGTTGGATGTTCCCATTGAGGGCAAGTTGATAGCTACAATTGCCGACGAGGATAAAGCAGAGGCTGTCCCAATAATACGCGAGTTTGTGAATTTGGGTTACCAGGTGTACGCTACATCTGGCACAGCGAGATTTCTTTCATCTTGCGGCATTTCTGCAAGCGAGGTGGGGAAGATCGGCCAAGTCAGTGGCAAAAATCTGCTGGATATGATTGCGCGCAGGGAGGTCGACTTACTGATAAACACACCTTCGCGTGACAGGAAAATAGAAATGGAAGCAGCAGTTATTAGAAGAGCAAGTGTCCAAAGATCAATTCCGTGCGTGACTTCTCTGGATACGGCACGGGCGCTGGCGTATGCTCTGCGCGCTAGGGCTAAGGGCGAAAAGCCTGAATGCCTAACAGTCGGCAGCTATCTGCAAGCGAGAGGATAATATTTGTCTTACAGGATTACAATTTCCGGATACTATGGCTTCGGCAACATTGGTGACGAAGCAGTGTTGGCCGGCATCATCGAGACATTTCGACGTCTAAGCATTCCGGTACGTTTCACAGTCTTGTCAGGTAATCCATCTTATACACTAATTCAACATCCGGGTGTAAGTGCTGCTAATCGATTCTCTGTCGGAGAGGTATTCAAAGCTATTCGAAACTCTGATCTTGTTCTCAGCGGAGGCGGCAGCCTCATTCAAGATGTTACAAGCGCAATGTCGCCGTATTATTACCTGTTCGTGCTGCATCTTGCGCGGATTCTTCGTCGGAAAACTATGGTCTATGCTCAAGGAATAGGTCCTCTCATTAGAGAGAGTACCAAGCGAGCTGTGGCACGTGCGTTCAACCGCACAGATGTCATTACGGTTAGAGATCCGGATTCGAAAACGTTTCTCGAAAATATAGGTGTCACGAAGCCTATAGCCCTGAGTGCGGATCCTTCATTCTTACTTGTCCCGGACGTGCGTTCAGCTGACCGACTCCTCGCAGAGCATGGCCTGAACGGTGAGAACTTGCTAGGCATAAGCCTCCGGCCTTGGCCAGGCAGGGATAGATGGCTTCCGGTGATAGCCGAAGGTGTAAGGGTTGCCGCTGGCAAACTGGGCTTAACGTGTCTGTCTGTTCCCATGCACCCTGGGAGGGATGCCCAGCTCTTGCGTAAGTATCCCGAAGTCCGAGAGCTCATAGTTGAAAAGTCTGAGATTGCTAAAGGATTATTTGCTAGATGCAATATCGTGGTGGGTATGCGCTTGCATTCGCTGATGTTTGCTGCAGGAGCGGGTGTTCCATTTGTTCCGTTGGTCTATGATCCTAAAGTGCAATCCTTCGCCAAGATGTCGGGAGTAGATCTTGCGCTTCACATAGAAGATCTGTCGCCGAATCTAATCAAGCGCAGCATTCTGGATGCTTGGTCTATGAGGAGTTGCTTGGGGGCAGATCTGGCGCGTAGAGCCTCGGTATATGCGGAATTGGCTTTGGACACAGGGCGTCTGGCTCAGCGCCTGCTTGCTGGGGAAGTTGAGCAGTAAGTCCAAGGAACTTCATTTTCGCCGCTCTAGTCATAGGAAAGGAATTTGCAGCGCTGCCGGAGGTTTGGAACTGTAGGGTCACCCTGGGTTCGTCTTGCTGAAGGCAGACGCTTCGAGTATAATTGACCGATCTTAACGGAGTATCACAAGGAGTCGTCGTTGATGAAAAAGTTCCTGATTGCATTCTATTTGGCAGTCACTGCCGTTACCATCGTCGGATGCGGGGGAGGGGGTCCCGGGTTGTCGCCTGTGAAGCCTCCTGTGACACCTCCTAGTACGGAATCAGGATACTTGACCGGTACAGTGGTGAGTTCTGCCACAGGTCAGGGCGTCAGAGGAGTAGTCATCAGGCTTCCATTGGCTGATAGTTTCCTGTCAGCCACGACTGACAGCAAGGGCGAGTTCAGAATCCGCATTAGCGACACAGATAACTTGCTCGGGTATTTCCAGGTGGATACAAGTGCTGCTGGACCAGCCTTTCCGACTACTACGCTGGTTACCTACAGAGGACAGACTTACGATCCAGATTGGGTGGACATTCCAATAGAAGTGCTGAATGGCACCACGAGCAGTTTGGGCGCGATTCGAGTAACGGAAGTTACTGATCCTAATAATCCTCCCCCCGTTCCTTATCCATCCAAAGATACAGTAATAATCGGGCGTGTTGTTAAAGCGTCGGACAAGAAGGGTTTGCCCAATGTGCGGGTAGAGTTCGGCACAGTCAAGGTTTACACAACAAAAACTGGCGCTAAGGGATATTTCGCGGTGAATCTGGGTAGAGATGCGGCTGTTTTACCCCTGTTCTCTGGAGGCCCTTGGCCGCCGACTTTCAAAATAGATCTAACAAGTGCCGGTCTATCTTCATCACTACAGGTGCAGTTTCAGGGCACCATTGTAAGTCAGAATAGTATTCCCGTTCCAAACGCTGTGCTTACCAACCAAACAACAGCTCTAGGCGCGATTACAGTTCTTGACATCGGCGGAGGAGGGGGCACGACACCCATAGAACCTCCGCCGCCTCCTAGTTTCTAGAGAAGCACTTGTATGAAGCGGCTGACCGAGCTAAATACTGCGAGAAAGCGTTGGCCGCTAGCGTTCTTAGTTCTTCTTGCGGCGTTTATGGCGGTGAGTCTTTTCGTTTTCAGACACCGCCTGCCGTATACTACGCCCCCTTTGGGTCCTTTACAGCTTCCATCTGCACTCATGCGTGCCAAGGATGCTCGCATCGTAGCCCTTTCAAAAGGGATCAAGCTTTGGAGTCTGCACGCAAAAACTGCGGAATTGTCCCGAGACCGCAGGGTTATAAGCCTAATAGGGATAAAGCAGGGCATAGTTTACCAGGATCACACGCCCGCTCTGAATGTTGATGCGGGAATGATTAGATATGATGCATTCTCTGGCGATCTGTTTGTTTCCCACGGTGTCTGCGCACGCAGTCCTGAAGGCCAGATAATCAACACCCAAGGGTTTAGGTGGAACACATCAAGGATGGTTCTCATCACATCTGGGCCTGTATATTTTCGGTCGTTGCTGGGTTCAGTAACCGCTCGCACTCTCACACTAGATCTCCGTGCTCGAGAACTCAAACTGTTCGACGTGTTTGGCAGGATAAACGTTGAAAGCAAATTGTGAAATGTTAAAGTCGGAAAAACTGGTCAGGAATGGAAAGCCTATATTGCTTCTTGGCATCAGCCTTCTGTGTGGATGTGTCTTGTGGGCCCAGGAAACGCAAAGCCGGTTGTCGGATAAAGACGAGACCGCGAATAAGAAGCGCACGGAGACAATAACTTATCAAGCTAAGCTTATGAAGGCTGTTTGGGGACAAGATGACAAGGTCATTTTGTCCGGCGGAGTAAAGTTCACGCACGGAGACACAGTACTGACCTGTGAGGAAGTTCAGTATGATCGCAAGACTAGCACGGCGGTGTCGTCTGGTAAGATCACAGTAAGCGATCCGGAATGTGACATCGTTGCGGACAAAGGGATCGTCTATTTCAAGAAGCGACTCGGAATCCTGGAAGGCAACGTTACTCTATTAGTCAAACCGAAGTCCGGGGAAGAACATGAAGCCGACACTGGGCAGAAGGACAACGAGTCAATTAGGGCAAAACTTTCGAAACCGACTACTGTCACCTGCGCAAGGCTCGAATACGACTATCGTTCAAAGACTGCTGTTGCTTCAGGCGGCGTAAAGCTTAGTCAGGACAAACGAACTGTCAGCGCAGAAAAGCTCATATACGACGACAAAAACCAACTTGTCACTTTGATCGGAAACGTAAGAGGCACTGATGAAGAGGGACAAACTTTTTACAGCCCCGACAAGGTTACGGTCTCCATAAAGAAGGGCGCAGAATGGATGGAAGCACCTAACGCAACGGTAACTTTTAAGGTGGATATGGAGGAAGAATCGACAAACCAGTAGCTTAGTCGGTCTTTTGTTGTGGTTAGGTCTCGCAGCAATCGCATTGCTCGCTTTACTGTGCGTTCCGACGATCACGCGTTTTAGCAATCCAGGGCAACGACACGACAAGAATGACCAAGCTAACCCATTGTGCTTGCGTGAGCCCTAATATCCATTCCTGTGCGGTGTAACCCTTGCGCGGGAATTCAATAGCGAATCTGTAAATCGAGTACATAGCCATGTAGCTCGCGAACACAAAGCCCGGAGCTCTAGGAACCTTTTCTAGTCTCGCCAAGACGAAGAATATTACCAGATTTGCTGCGGCGGCATATATCTGTGTTGGATGAGATGGTGGAGTGATAAACCCGTGGTTATTAAAGCGCACTGCCCACGGCAGCGTTGTTGGAGCGCCATAGCAGCATCCATTGAGGAAACATCCAATCCTAGTAACCGCGTAACCAATGGCAGTTGATGGCGCAACTACGTCAGCCGCAGTCCAAAATGGTATGCCTACTCGATTTAAGAACACCCATCCAAAAAGCAGGGCGAACGCCACTCCACCGTGAAAACTGAGTCCACCGTTCCATAATCGGAAGAACTCTTTTATGCTCACGCTTTCATAGTTTAGGGCGACGTATACGAGCCGTGCCCCTAAGACGCCAGTCGCAAGAACGACTAGACCCAAATCCCACATTCTTTCTGTGGGGATTCCTTTGGTCCGACCGACTCGTGCAGCCCGCCATACTCCTAGAAGAAATCCGATGACGAGCATCAGCCCGTAGGACCTAATAGGTATGCCGAATATTTCGACAAGGGTTGAGTGCATAGTTCGAACCTTGTTATCTAGCCTTGTATGATCCCACGATCATCACTGCTAAGGTCATGAAGACGGTTCCAAGAAACACAGGCATAAACCAAGGGCTCAGGTGTGACGACGGATTCGAGCTTGTCCGAATACACGCTGCCAAGAGGTATCCATAACCCCAGACCAGTTCGAGCTTCAGCCAGCGAAGAGCGCGGGTTGCAATAGCGTACTGGCGCCTAGCGTTCTGCTCAGTAATAGGTACCGGATAGTTGAACACGTGCGGAAAGCGATTCAGTATTGTGATCAGCAAGTAGAACAGTACGACTAACCCACATAGCAGGAGCAGAGTATTTTTGGAACCCCACTCAGTCGCCTTCCCATATAGGTCAAATTGCATAGGAACGCGAGATGGAACCCTGTGCCAGTTGGTTAGAAGTGTGGTGACACTTAACACTACTCCGAGAAAGGCCATTGCTTCCAGAACTTGGTCTGCTTCAGTGAGCTCTATTCTAATCTTTGGCCGAGGACTGCGGCGAAGTCGGAAATAACCTATCATTTGACATTGCGTGCCTTTTCAAAAGCGTAAACATTCAGGATTAGAAGAGCTGCTCCGGTCACTATTCCGATGTCAGCGACATTGAAATTCGGCCAAGAATAAATTCTTCCACGTGCAGTGATGTGGAGACTAATAAAATCGGTAACAGCTTGCTCTCGGCTAGCAAAGCGATCGATGAGGTTACCTATTGCGCCTCCGGTCAATAGCCCCAAGGCAAATATTAGACGAGAGCTTTGAGTTGCCGCGTTATTTCCCAGCCTGAAGAACGCGTATATTGCGCAAAGTCCGAGAATAACCAACAAGGGCGTCCAGTCGGGCAGAATACCGAATGCAGCACCTCTGTTGTATACAAGATCAAGGTCAAAAAAGCCGGGAATAATGGCTACAGACTTTCCAGGTGTCAACAGTGCCCGGGCGGCCAGTTTGGTTGCCTGATCCAGAACCGCTGTGGCTGCAGCGACTACATAAAGCCTCAACGCCCTAGCGGATCGCAAATCATCGCCTCTCGATAGATTCCTGACACGCTATGCACAATGTGGCATAGGGAATCGCTTTCAAGCGTTCGATGCTGATTGGTTCTCCACACCTGTCACAAATTCCGTACGTGCCTTGATCAATCTTCCGAAGAGCTTCGTCGATGTATTCAATAATCTGTCGGAAGTTTGCGTCTAGAGCGTATTCTCTGGTTTTCTCGAACGTTTCAGAAGCAGCGTCCGCGGGGTGATTATCGTAGTCCGAGAGTTCAACACCATCCTCTCCGTGACCTTGTGCGCTGGCTCGACGCTCTGCTATAAGCTGTTCACGCTGTTGCAGGAGCATTTTACGAAATTTGTTTACGTCGAGTTTCTTGCTCATGGTTATGTCTCCATCGCATTGAGGGCTTCTACACACCTACCACAGAGTGTAGGATGCTCAGAATGTCTACCTACTGACTCTAGCACCAACCAGCATCTTTCGCACTTAGCCCCCGTTGGCGGAAGTACTTCTATCTCTTCTGCGTCTCCTTCTCGAAGTTCAACCTGCGATACTATAAAAACTGACGCTAAATAGTCTGCGTAAGGCTGCAGGAACTCATGCAATTCCTTCGGCACCAATAATCGAATTTTTGATTCTAATGGCTTTCCAATCACTCCATTTTGGCGGGCGCGTTCTAAAGCTGAGAGAACCCTGTTCCTTAATTCCAGGATCCTTGTCCAATTTCGCTCCAGCTCTGGATCTTCAAGACTCTCGTCGACGCTCGGGAAGTCAGTCAGGTGTACCGACTGAGTCTTGTCGGTATCGCGCAATTCTTGCCAGGCTTCCTCGCAAGTATGAACAAGAATGGGTGCCATCAGTCGCACTAGTGTACCCAGTATAGCATGCAAAGCTGTCTGAGCAGAGCGCCGTTCTAATGATTTCGGTGGAGAAATATACATTCGGTCCTTCAGAACATCCAGGTAGAAACCACTGAGGTCTACCGCGCAATACTCGTGCACAGCGTGGTAGACCTTATGAAACTGGTAAGATTCATAAGCATTTCTAGTATGTCTAACTACCTGTTGGAGCCGATGTAGAGCAAAACGGTCGAGCTCAAGCATCTGTGCGTACGGTACAGAATCGGTTTGCGGGTTAAAGTCGAAGAGGTTTCCGAGAATGAATCGAAAGGTATTCCTAATCCTACGATACGCGTCCGTCACTCTAGTCAACATCTCGTCGCCGATGCGTACATCCTCGAAATAGTCACAACTTGCAAAGAATAGACGAAGAACGTCGGCACCCACATCTCTGATAACCTGCTGAGGTGCAATGACATTGCCGAGAGTTTTTGCCATCTTGCGGCCCTCAGCATCAAGGGTAAATCCGTGCGTGACGAGTTCTCGGAATGGCGGAGTCCCCTTTGTTGCAAGCCCGATGATCAGGGACTTGTTGAACCATCCTCGGTGTTGATCAGAACCTTCCAAATACATATCAGCGGGGTAACCTAGTTTCCAACGCCCTTCCAAAACTGCGCGGCAGCTTGATCCGGAGTCAAACCAAACGTCTAAAACATCTGTCTCTTTCCAGAATCGATGAAAGCCGCATTTAGGACAAGTAACACTTGGTGGCAGCAGTTCCTCTGCTGTTTTCTCGAACCACGAGTCTGAACCGTTTTCAAGTACTTCTTTGTAAACCGCCTCTATCGTTTCGCGACTCATTATTGGCTCGCCGCACTCCGCGCAAAAGAAAACTGGGATTCCTACTCCCCAAGACCGTTGCCTAGATAAGCACCAATCGGGGGAGTTTTCAATCATCGTCAGAAGGCGATTTTTGGTTTCTTTTGGATAGAACTCTATTTCTTCTATTGCTTCTATCAGGCGCTGGCGAAGGTTCTTGTGGTCAAGTGCCAGGAACCATTGAACGGTTGTTCGAAAAATTACCGGATTATGGCAGCGCCAGCAGTGCGGATAGCTGTGAACTACCTCATCCTCAGCAAGCAGATGACCCACTTCACGGAGTGCTTTCAACACGGCAGAGTTGCCTTGCTTAGTGATGTGCAATCCGGCTAACTGTCCGGCTTCTTCGGTAAAGTAACCTTTTTCATCAACGGGACACAGAACGTCTAACCCATATTGCCGTCCCGTTTCAAAGTCCTCGCGTCCGTGACCGGGTGCTATATGAACTACACCTGTGCCTTCGTCGAGCGTGACATAATTGGCGTGAACCAGAACCGAATCCCGTTCGAATATCGGGTGCTTGAAGACCATGCCAGCTAGTTCGGAGCCTCTCACAGTCTTTGCAACAGAGAACGATTCCGCTTTTGCTGCTGCCATTGTCTTTGCCGCTAACTCAGCAGCTATCAGATAGCGATTATCGCCTGAATCAACGAAACTATACTCATAATCTGGATGAACCGCTACAGCAAGGTTGGCAGGGATTGTCCAAGGGGTAGTGGTCCAAATTATCGTGAAACAGTTCTCCAAAGACTTGTCGCCAAACAATCCGTGCGGGTCTTTTGCAAGCGGGAACCTCACGAATACCGAAGGAGATGTGTGGTCCTCGTACTCAATTTCTGCTTCTGCTAAGGCAGTCTCATCGTATATACACCAGTGAATCGGTTTAAGCCCCCTGTAGACGTAGCCTTGCTCAGCAAGCTCACCGAACACTTTAATGATGGCTGCTTCATATTCAGTGCTCATTGTCAAATAAGGGTCGTTCCAGTTCGCTATACACCCAAGCCGCTTGAACTGCTCTCTTTGCCTGTGGACCCACTTGGCGGCATACTCGCGACAAGCCCTTCTTATCGCCAGACGGTCAGGAGATTCACCTTTGCGGCGAAACTCATCCATAACCTTGTTTTCAATGGGAAGACCGTGGTTATCCCAGCCAGGAACGAATGGTGTGCGGTAGCCGCTCATAGCTTTGTAGCGCACGATTATGTCTTTGAGTATCTTGTTCAACGCATGACCTATGTGAATGTCTCCGTTGGAGTAGGGCGGACCGTCGTGGAGTACAAACGTACCTTTGGCAGTTTCACGTGTGGCAAGTTGCTCGTATAGCCGAATGTCTTCCCAGTACTTTTGGAATCCCGGTTCCCTGTGTGGCAAGTCTGCCTTCATAGGAAAGGAAGTCTTTGGCAGATTTACTGTTTTGCTGTAGTCCATTCCGAAACAAGCTCCCTAACTGCTTCTTTCCAGCTGCGTACGTTGTCGCGGCCCAAGAGTTCTAATCTGTAGTGTCGGAGAACGGAGTACTTGGGTCTCCGAGTTGGCGTAGGCCATTCTTCGGACTTTATGGGCAACACTTTGACCTGATTAATTCCGGCGTACTCTAGAACAGTTGACGCAAATTCAAACCATGAGCAGCTGCCGGAGTTCGTAAAATGGTATATCCCATATAGCGGCGATTCGACGAGTGAACTCAAAAACTCTGCGAGGTCTTTTGCGTAAGTGGGAGAGCCCACTTGGTCTGCAACGATGGTGAGAGGTTTATCTATTGATCCCTCGGCTATGCGCTTTTGAGCAAGATCCAGTATTGTCAACGCAAAGTTTTTGCCGTGTGGAGCCACAATCCAAGAAGTGCGAACGATAAAGTGTTTGGCACACAGATCTCTTACGGCTTGCTCACCGGCTAACTTAGACGCTCCATATACATTGATTGGATTAGGGTTGTCGAACTCAGAGTACGGCGTAGTTTTTTCACCGTCAAATACGTAGTCTGTACTAACGTATACAATTGGGCATTGCACTGACGCACACGCACAGGCCAAATTCCATGTGCCAATGGTGTTTACAAGGTAGGCGGAGTCAGGATTGCGTTCACAGCCGTCTACATCGGTCATTGCAGCACAGTGTATAACTGCTTGGGGCTGGAAATAATTGAAGACTTCGAACACACGGCTGGTATTGGAGACATCCAGCCGTTCACATCCCTCAGTTACGTCGGTGCCGAGTACGGTGTGCCCCTGGGCAGACAAGGCCGAACATACCAGTCGGCCGAGCATGCCGCATGCCCCAGTAACAAGGATTCGCAACGCTACCTCCGTACATGCTACAGAGCCCCTGTTCATCAGCCAGGGGCTCATAATAGTTCAACAACATTGTTATTATATATCTTCTGTTCCTTCTTGGTCAAGCGAGATTTAAGCGGCGAAGTGGCGGGGATTGTGTTATACCATACCTGCCACAGTTAGGCAGCACGTATAAGTAGTTATTAATTAAGGCGGTCGCGCACCGCCAGCTTGACAAGTGAGTTGCTGAGTTCTATAATTCTCAGGCTACCAGGTTAGCGGAAGGGAAGATGTTCGCACTGAATTTCTATCCTGAACTCTACGCAGACGCGCTTATGCGCGGACGCAAAGGTGCAACAATTAGGCTAGGCGATAAATCGGACAAGTATCGCAGTGGGCAGATCGTATGGATTACGGTCGGCAGGCGCTACCAAGTTCGCCAGAAGCTTTTTACAGCGATAATCGATGACGTAACTGTCAAAAAGGTTGGGGAACTTACCCAGACGGAGGTCGAAAAGGAGAACCTTGAGTTTCGCAGTCCTGAAGACGTGATGACGCTGCTTTCCCGAATCTACGATCGTGTAGTTACGCCGCTCGACATAGTTACGATTATCTCATTTTCGCCAGTGCGTGAAGACGGGAAAGATGGACTGGAAGAAATCTACGACCGCTGGGTTTAAATTGCGAGCTACAAACTAGGTATTCAGAAAACAGCAACAAACCAAGAATGCGTTGACAGTCCGAAAGTCCTGATGGTATACTTATATTGTCGCGGGGGCGAGTAGGTAAGAGCCTTGACACGGGCGAATAGCTCAGATGGGAGAGCGCTTCCCTTACAAGGAAGAAGTCACAGGTTCGAGTCCTGTTTCGCCCACCATGAAATAATATTGAGTGGTTAGTTAAGTTGTCTTTGGTCTGGGGGTGTAGCTCAGTCGGTTAGAGCGCCTGCCTGTCACGCAGGAGGCCGCGAGTTCGAGTCTCGTCATCCCCGCCATTTTAAAATAGTGAGGGACCCTCGTAGGTTGTGGGTTCCTCACTCCTATAAAGATGAGGGGCCGAGGTAGCTCAGTTGGTAGAGCAGTGGACTGAAAATCCACGTGTCGTCAGTTCGATTCTGACCCTCGGCACCATTTCTTTACGAGCCGACGTAGCTCAGTGGTAGAGCAGGGCTTTCGTAAAGCTCAGGCCGTGGGTTCGAATCCCTCCGTCGGCTCCAAAAGCATCGCGACCACGCTGCAGAATAGCGCTCAAGTATATACCTAGGGGCAGCTTCTATGAGAATCCCCAACCGCATCAGGCGGGCAATTATTCCCGCTGCAGGGAAGGGTACCAGACTTTTTCCCCTAACCAAAGCTGTTCCCAAAGAACTAATCCCTCTTGGGAGAAAGCCCGTTTTGGAACACGTGGTCGAAGAATGCACACTATGTGGCGTCGAAGAAATTATCTTTATCATATCCCCCGCTAAAGACGCGATCCGCCGGCACTTCGGCGAGAGCGTGGGCAATATAAGATTTCAGTATGCTTATCAACCTGTACCTCTAGGACTTGCGGATGCGGTCAGATGTGCCAAGGATTACGTGGCGGACGAGCCATTCGCAGTCGTGCTTGGCGACTCCGTAATAGAGTCCACGCACAGCTTGCCCCCGTTTAGACGCGTGCTCGATATGTTTGAAGAAACGTGTGCGGATGCAGTTATACTCGTCCAACCAACGCCGCGCGATCAGTTGTCGCGCTATGGAGTAGTTAAACCCAAGGACGCCGTCGACAGCAGTTTTGGATTTGAAATAGAAGATATCGTAGAGAAGCCGCTGCCTGATGAAGCACCTAGCATCTATGCTGTTGCAGGGCGTTATGCTTTTAAACCGTCTATATTCGAATACATCGACCGTACTCCTCGGGGCACAGGCAACGAGTACCAGATCAGCGATTCAATTCGGATTATGATTGAAGACGGCGGCAGAATTTGCTGTGTTGCTTTGCAAGACGGCGAAGTGCGGCGCGATATAGGCACATTCGAAACATACTTTGAGGCGTTTGCACTTGAGCTAGCTAAGGAAAGTAGTCGATAGTTATCCTCTTCGATCGGGCTGCACGTGTTTTAAATCCTGGTATAACTACCTGTTTCCGTCTGAGAGTGCAATTCCTTGTTTGACGCGCTGTCTCCAAAATGGAATAGTCCTATTGCTGGTCATTTACAGAGCTCGTGCGCTATTCGGCCTAGTACAGGTGCTGACTGTGTTGGTAGCGTCGAGTATCAGCTTGTGCGGCATCCATTGAGTGCCGAAAGGCTTCGGCACACCGCAACTCAGGGAAGAGGATTCTGCACGAATGTTCGTGCTCATTGGTTTTGTTATCGTATTTGTCAGCATTCTTCTTGGCTACACTATGCACGGGGGCAAGGTTGCTGCCCTCATGCAGTATACGGAATTTATAATCATTGGCGGAGCTGCGTTTGGCAGTGTAGTCATTGGTAGCTCTTTCAAGGGTGCGGTCGAGTTAATAAAAGCAGTTCTCAATCTTCTCAAAGGCAATCCGTATACGCGCGCCACATTCTTGGAGCTCCTGACAGCAATGTACGATGTGTTTAGCCTGGCGCGCAGTGAGGGTATTCTGGCTCTTGAAAATCACGCAGAGAACCCTTACGACTCCGAACTGTTCGAAAAGTACCCCGCACTCGTCCACAACCACCACGCTATGGATTTGTTCGCGGATACTCTCAAGATCGTAATAATGGGCGGTGTCAACATATACGATCTATCAGAGATGATTGACATTGACCTAGAAACCAGGCGTCGCGAAGCAATGACTATACCTAATACACTGACCAATCTTGCTGATTCGATGCCTGGCTTCGGAATTGTGGCGGCAGTGCTAGGAGTGGTTATTACAATGCAAGCCGTAGGCGGGCCTCCAGAACAGGTAGGACAGAAGGTCGCTGGCGCACTAGTAGGGACGTTTCTCGGCGTCCTATTAGCCTATGGAATATTTGCGCCGCTTGCTAGAGCAACAGAACACATTGCAAGTTGCGAAATGCAGTTTCTCTCATGCATAAAGAACGCTGTTGTTGCCTTTGCTAGGGGTGACACTCCATTGATATGTGTCGAATTCGCTCGACGGAATATTGAGCCAGAGTTTAGACCTAGCTTTGCGGAAATGGAAGACGCATGCCGCAAGCGGAAGAAAGTAGATTCTGCTGAGCAGATGGATCAAGCTGCGTAGAGGTAAGAATTGGCAGACGAAGAACAAAGCATACGTATTGTTAAGCGTAGTTCTCACCACGGTGGTCATCACGGAGGGGCTTGGAAAGTTGCATACGCCGACTTTGTCACCGCCATGATGGCTTTTTTCCTTGTGATGTGGATAGTCAGCTTGAACCAGGCAGTCAAGGACGCCATTGCTGGTTATTTCAAAGATCCCATTAGGTTCATGGCGGAAGTCAAAGCGGGAAATGCACCATTTACTATTTCCTCGCTCGAAGGTACAGCAAAGAAGGGTGCTCCAGGGAAAGAGTTTGACGCCAACGAACGAGCCAAGCTGGAACTGACGAAAAGAGTTATACAGAAAATAGTAGCTGCAACTCCAGAGCTCAAGGGCATACGAAAATATGTAGACATCAAACTAGGTAGCGAGGGATTGAGAATTGAGTTGTTGGAAATAAAAGAATCACTCTTTTTTGACAGCGGCAGTGCGAAAATAAAACCACATACTGCGCGGTTGCTTACACTAATCACTCAAGAACTCAGAAAGTTGCCTAATAAAGTTGTGATAGAGGGACACACCGATTCGCGTCCACTCAATCGCACAGACGGCTATACCAATTGGGAGCTTTCTGCAGATAGGGCTAACAGCGCACGTCGTGTCATGGCTGCAGCTGGGCTGCGTAGAGACCAGCTTGCTCAGGTTCGTGGGTATGCCGACACAAAGCCAAGAGTTCCCGGCGATCCCAAACATTTTGCAAACCGTCGAGTTACGATTGTAGTAGTATTGTCAGATGCATTTCGCAGGCAGCAGATCGAACTACTGGAAAAGCAGTGACAGTCTTCGCACTGCTTCAACACCTCTGTCCCTTTCTTCAACAGGTTTGCTTATTTGTTCCTTGCTTCCATAAGCTCTCCAGTTTTCGTTACACGAATACCGCGGTCAAACAATGCTATTCTGGCATCCATCTTAGATCGCAACAGCCCTTTCTCCAATTCGACACACCTCATTGCTGACACCGATGCAAATAATCGTTCTGTAGTAAGACCCGCGAGGCAATCTTGACAGGTTGGGCGGTCGTCCCATACTATTATGCGGACGATAGTTATTCTTCGGTATGTCCCTTCTGGCAGTTTTGCAATAGATAGATTAGATTTATGGAAGTCGTCTCGTGGCCGGCACCATCGAGTGAAGAGAGGGAAATACTTTCGTGGACGGTTCACTTGGCAGCTAATCATCCAGCCAAGCTGGCGGTTACGATACTGTTGATCGTGTTGGCCGCATCTAGTGCGTGGTTTGTTATCGGTGCTGTTGGGTCAATCGCAGTCGTTCTGGTATTGCTGGGATCGGTAGCTGAATTTGTGTTTCCCGTTAGGTATCGAATTACGTCCACCAAAGCCGTGTGCACAACAGTGTTGAAGACCACAGAAGTAGAATGGTTCCAAGTAAGAAAATGCTTCTTGGATGAAAATGGAATTAAGCTCAGTACTGTCGGCGGTCGTACAAGGCTTGAAGCGTTCAGAGGTGTATACTTGCGATTTAACGGCAACCGCGAACAAGTGATTGAAGCTGTGAGATCGGCTAGAGACCTATGCCTATAGATTTAGACTTGACAAAACAGCTCACACCGGATGAAGCTTCTGCGTTGGCAGATTCCATCGCAAGGTATATAGTGAACCGCAGGCTCGAGACACCAGCAGTGTTATTTTTTGAGATGCACAAACCGCTGTCGTTTCTGGCGAGTCAGGCCGCAATAGTTGCTATGCCGTTTCTGGGACCATTGATAGGTGCGAGCCGCATGGCTGATTTGAGCAAACTGCTGGCAGATAGCAAATATGTGGAACTTTTGATAAGTCGTATAGAGGAAATGGCTGCTGAAAGAGATGCAGCTGCAAATGCGTCGCCTGCAGACCCCAGCAGCCCAGAATCCGAAGATCTGAGTGCGCCCTCTGCTTCCAAAAACTCTGAGGTTAGCAGAAAATGAGCCAAGCCAGTCAATACGCAAGCCCGGCTGTGTGGATAGTTGAAAGCTTACTTGTTTTCTTCATACTCTGGAAGATTTTATCTGCCAGACGAGGACGCGAATTGTTCATTCGCAGAATTCCTGGCCTTTCCGCACTTGACGAAGCCGTTGGACGTGCTACCGAAATGGGAAAGCCGATATTATTCGCTCCTGGGCTTTCAGGTCTTGACATTGTCGGTTTGCAATCAATGGCGATCTTGTCGCACGTAGTGCGTAAGGCAGCGAGGTACGGCACCCGAGTTATCGTGCCACTAGCTGATCCTGTGCTTTATACAGTCGCAGAGGAGGTCGCCAAAGATGCTTACAATGCGGAGGGAGTTCCTGAGCGGTTCGACCCTGAAGATGTAAGATTCCTCTCTGACCGACAGTTCGCTTGGGCCTCTGGGGTAGTAGGGATACTACATCGCGAGAAGGTTGCTTCAGCTCTCTACTTCGGTTATTACTTCGCCGAATCTCTGATCCTCGCCGAAAATGGTCAGATGGTAGGTGCGATTCAGGTGGCCGGTACACCAGCAACTACTCAGATACCTTTCTTTCTTGCTTCCTGCGATTACACCATCATTGGTGACGAGTATTATGCTGCCAGCGCTTACTTGTCGCGAGAGCCTACGCTGCTCGGCAGCCTTGTAGGACAGGACCTAGGTAAGCTTGTAATAATCGGAATCATTGTGCTGGGAGCGATTGCATTTACGGCTCAGGCTGTCTGTCCGGCCGTGGGTTGGTTGTGCGATTTTACGGCAACTATAGCCAAGTACTTCCCGAGGAGCTAGTCATAAGCTAATGATGGGTTCCGTATGGAACTGGATCGCAGCACCAAGATATGGGTGGCAGTTCGCTGTGTTTCTGTGTGGTGCATTATCGCTAGGATGTTTAGCGCTGATAATGCTCACCTCAACTCCGCCGCGTTATAGGAAGACTATCGTCGCTGCGGTTACTTTCCTGGCAGGCCTGTACTACGCGTTTGAGTTCTTGATACCGCCGGCTTTCTGGCCACTCGAACCACCTAGGAACCCTTTATCTGAAGTGCAGCCTCTTGTTGCAACCCTTACGCAAATCATCTGGAGTTTTGCTCTGCTTCTTGGGGTTTGGAATTTGTTCGTCATACATGGCCGCGCAGTTGTGAAACGCGGCAGAGGCTGGTGCAACAGCGCAGCGTTCTTTATTTCATTCCTTGCGATTTTGGGTGCTGGACTACTGAAGGACTACACACAAGGTAGCACTATCCGCAAAGCCTCAGAAAGCGTATTCACTATCTTGTTCAGCGGATTCCTGACATCTTTGGACGCCACGATGTTTTCACTGATAGCGTTCTATATCGTTTCTGCCGCTTATCGTGCATTTCGCGTCAAGTCGCTCGAAGCTGGGCTAATGATGGCAGCAGCGGCAATAATAATGCTTGCTCTCGTGCCTGTTGGAGCGGAGATTACCAACTGGCTACCGCAATCCGGTATTCTGTCTGCACTGCGGGTGGAAAGGGTAGGCTACTGGCTTCTTACAAGCCCGAATATGGCGGCTCAGAGGGCTATAGCGTTCGGCATTGCTGTGGGTAGTTTGGCGATGGGCTTACGTATCTGGCTCAGTCTCGAGAGGGGTAATTTTTTCGATCGACAGCTCTAATATGTGGCCACTGAGGCTTATGTATGAACGTTTTTGAGAAGCTGCAAACCATAGATAGGCGCATCTTGTATCTTCTGATTGCGGTAGTTATTGCTGTACCACTTTTGCAGCGGCCAAGTCGCCATCCGCGGATAGTATTTTCGGAAGTGCAGAACGCTTACCAAACACTGCGGAAAGTGCCGAAAGACAAGATAGTAATCGTCTCGTGCGTATGGGGTCCTGGTACGCGAGCAGAGAATGAACCCCAGACAAGGGCAATTGTCAGACATTTGCTCAGGGAAGGCACCCGATTCGTAATACTCAGTTGGGATCAGCTTGGTTCCCAGCTTACGTATGAGGATGCTTCAGAGATTAGCAAGGAGTTGGGTAAACGTTACGGTACAGACTGGGTTCACCTGGGTTATAATCCTGGACCCATGTACGCCATCATACGAGGTCTGGGCAAAAGCTTCCAAGGGGTGTTCAAAGTTGACAGATTTGGCAAGAAGCTCAAATACATACCTGCGACTAGAGACGTCCGAGACTATCGTGACATCGGTGCCGTTGTGGAGATAACTCCTTCGGGAACTGTTTCATCATGGATTGCCTATTTTAATCAACCCTTTAACATCCCTCTTGTGTTCTGTCCTACAGCGGTTATGTCGGCAGAGGCCTACCCATACTTGGACTCAGGACAATTGGATGGCATGCTGAACGGTGTGATAGGTGCTGCACAATATGAGACGCTTATTGGAATGGAAAACGAAAGAACATATGCTGCTGCTGCATCTTGGGCTCTTTCCTGTGCTCACATCTTCATCCTCCTCCTCATAGTGCTGGGAAACCTTGGTTATGCACTTAGCAAACGCTCTCCTCAACGCAGGGGAGGTAAAAGCATTGTCTGAGTGGCTTGTGACAAATACAAAGACTATTGCATTATGGTGTGGTGCAATTGCCACCTTCGCAATCTACAGTGTTCTGTATGCTGAGAATCGGTTCTACCGATTGTTTGAGCATATATTCATAGGTCTTTCGGCAGGTTTTGGCGTCTACGTGACTTGGTCTCAAGTTCTTGAGCCCAAGTGGTGGCAACCTATGGTACACAAGGGCCAGTGGCAGTGGGTGTTTGCCGCTGTCTTGGGGAGCATGTTCTATTTTATGTATTCCAAGAGGCACGCGTGGATCAGCCGTGTCATTTTTGGGCTTTTTATGGGGTTGTCAGCCGGATTGATGTTCAGAGATTTTTACGAGATTTACTTCCCTCAAATGGGAGCTTCTATGAAGCCCATTTTCGGAAATTCGGTAGGCTACTGGCAGAGCGTAAACGCGATTGTTTTCTATGTGATACTGATTTCTTCTATGGCCTATTTCTTCTTCAGTTTTGAGCACGAAAATCCAATTGTGCAGAAGACGGCTGCTGCCGGCCGCTGGTTTTTGATGATTGGTTTTGGGGCTATATTCGGCGCCACGGTTATGGGAAGAATGACCCTCTTCATTGGCCGGCTAAACTTCCTCGTTAACGACTGGTGGCCAAGTGTTCAAACTGCCTGGCGATCCCGGGTATTCCAAGCCATTGTACTCTCAGTAGCAATCGCGCTGGTTATCCAAGCATTTAGAGTGCTATTGGCTGGCCGCAAAATGACTCCACCGTCTGGATAAAGTGTTCCGCGGTACTTGCTATGGACGTAGTTGATCAGGTAGGCTGCAGGCTCTGCGTCAGTTGAAAGGTGATTACTAACCTAGCTTCTAGAGAAGCCTTTCGAGCACCAAGAGATCCAACCAGCGACCGAATTTATATCCTACTTCACGCAGGACTCCTACGCACTCAAATCCAAACTTGCTGTGCAGGCGTTCACTTGAGACATTCCCTGCGACTACGAGCGCTATCACTGCATGATAGTTCTCACGGCGTGCACATTCTAAGAGAAACGCAAGAATTGCTGAACCGATGCCCTTGCCTTGGTAGTTGGGGTCTACATATACTGCATTCTCGACGGTGAAACTAGCCGCCGGACGTTTGATAAAAGGTCGCAAGCTACCCCAACCCACGACCTTGCCGTCACCTTCTGCTACGACAAGAGGAAACTTGTCATTGTGAGACACAATTGTCTCCTGCCAGTCTTCTACCGATTTGGGGACAGTGTCAAATGTGGCAGTTGTCTCCAAAATCGCCTGATTGTAGATTCGCGCGATTTCGGGGAGGTCTCTCTCGTCGGCAGTTCTCACTCGGATCGCGCTTCGGGAGTTGTGGTCATTCTTCTTGCCCAAGCTGCGCATACCTCCGCACCGAAAATTAACACGATTGAGGAGCAGTTCAACCATATCAGGAATGCTATCAGTCCCGCAAGCGGGCCATAGATTACGCCATACGATGCGTACCGCGTGACATAGAGGCCGAAACAGGTTTTGGCTATCTCCCATAGGAAAGTCGCGAAGATAGCACCAACTGCTGCGGCTGTCAATGGCACTCTCCTGGCAGGTAGCAATTTGTATATCATCAAGAATCCCGCTGCTGTTGACGAAAGCGCAAGCAGTCTGCTTGCTGCGGTCCAGATGGGCAGCAGGTTGGACAGATTAGGCAATATTGTGGCGAACATACCGGACTTTATTGCTTCTATTGCTGTGGTTACCAGAAACGAGGCTAGGAAGAGTGTCGCCGAAGTTAAGAGCAAGATTACACTTATGATTCGTCTGGCAAGAAATGTTCGTTCATTACTGCTGTCCCAAGCTAAATTCACGACTCGTTCAACATATGATGTAAGAGTCGAGCCGGACCACAGAAGGATCAATATACCAGCACCAGTCGCAGCTTCGCGACCAACGACTATTTCGCGTACGATCTGTTCGAGGGTTATCGTTCCCTTGTCGTGAATCGCAGGTGCATATATGCGCAAGTAGCTAAGCAGGACACTTTCCGCTCGCTCGGGCGAACCAAACACATAACCAAATGCAGCTATGAAGAGCAGTATCGTCGGAAAGAAACTTACGAACACGACGAAGGAAAGTGCCGCAGCGGCGAGACTGCCGTTGTGCTTCCTATAGTATGAAATGACTTCGCTGAGAAAGCTAAAAGTTCGGATAGCATAGCTGGTCAAGGAAACCTGGATTGCTTCGTACCGGCGGGGTTGCAAGTGCCAATACCTTTTGTGTTATATTGGTGGAGGCTAGCGGATTCGAACCGCTGACCTACTGCGTGCAAAGCAGTCGCTCTCCCAGCTGAGCTAAGCCCCCGCGCATTACAAAGGAAACGCTTGCCTACGCTAAGCCCCAATACTTGTGGTGGGCCTGGTTGGATTCGAACCAACGACCTCACCCTTATCAGGGGTGCGCTCTAACCAACTGAGCTACAGGCCCTCTTAATCAATAGTATTATATGAGTCGGATCTTCCCTTGTCAACAGTGTATAACCTCGTTTTTCAGTTATACTTTGCTTGCAGACAGTTAATTCGGTTCGACACCAATCGGCGTAAGTAGAAGTAGATTGAAGTACTTGCCGAATGGGGTATCGTACCTATAAAATTATTTTCAGCTGGCACTCTGTAGCAGAGAGTGCTAATCATATTGACTCCAATACATCTTTACGGGAGGTGCAACAGACATGCTAAAGCCTTTAGGAGACAGGATCATTGTGAAACCGGTTTCAGCCGAAGAGATGACAGCAGGTGGAATCGTCCTTCCTGACAGCGCTAAAGAAAAGCCACAAGAAGGTGATGTCATTGCCGTCGGGCCGGGAACACAACTTTCATCTGGCAAGAAGGTTCCGATGGATGTGAAAGTCGGTGATCGGGTGATTTACGGCAAGTACGCGGGCACAGAAGTCAAAGTGGGCGCGGAGGAATACGTGATATTGCGCCAGGAAGACGTTCTCGCAATCTTGGACTCCGAAAAGAAGCAAGGCTGTTGCAAGGAGGACAAATAAGTGCGGGAGGTGAGAGAGGATGCCAGCAAAAGAGCTGAAGTTTGACGAAGAAGCTCGACGAGCTCTCGAGAAAGGTGTAGATACCCTTGCGAATGCAGTGGCGGTTACGCTTGGTCCCAGAGGCCGCTACGCAATGATCGAAAAGAAGTACGGAAGTCCCACTGTCATCAACGATGGTGTAACTATCGCCAAAGAGATAGAACTTGAAGACAAATTTGAAAACGTCGGTGCGCAGCTTCTCAGAGAGGTCGCATCTAAGACTAACGACGTAGCTGGCGATGGCACCACGACTGCAACTGTGCTGGCTCAAGCTATGGTTCACGAAGGTATGCTGGCTGTAGCGGCCGGGGCAAATCCTATGGCACTTAAGCGAGGCATCGAGAAGGCTGTCTCCGTAGCTGTAGAAGAAATAAAAAAGGCCGCGAAGCCTGTCAAGAAGCGCGAAGAGATCGCACAAGTGGCGAGCATATCGGCAAATGACAAGGAGATAGGCGAACTTGTAGCCGAGGCGATGGAAAAAGTGGGCAAAGACGGGGTGATCACCACAGAAGAATCAAAAGGTACTACCACTTGTTTGGAATGGGTAGAAGGACTTCAGTTCGACAAAGGTTACATTTCCCCGTACATGATCACTGATCCCGAACGCATGGAGGCAGTTCTGGAGGATCCTCTCATACTCCTCTATGAGAAGAAAATCTCAGCCGCTCAAGACATTGTTCCACTGCTGGAAAAAGTACTCCAGGTGGGCCGCCCGCTAGTCGTAATTTGCGAGGACATGGAAGGAGAGGCGCTTGCAACGCTGGTTGTAAACAAGCTGCGCGGCACGCTTAATGCGGCGGCGGTCAAGGCACCCGGTTTTGGTGACAGACGCAAGGCCATGATGCAGGACATCGCGATCCTGACCGGTGGAACATTCATCACGGAAGACCTTGGTGTTAAGTTGGAGTCTGTCGACATTAGCATGCTCGGCCAAGCTAAGAGGGTCATCATCGAAAAAGAAAAGACGACAATTGTCGAAGGCAAAGGAAGCCCTGAGGCAATCAAGGGAAGAATCGCTCAGATCAAGGCCGAGCTCGAAAAGACAGAGTCGAACTACGATCGTGAGAAACTGCAGGAGCGGCTGGCAAAGCTGTCTGGTGGAGTGGCCATCATACAAGTCGGCGCTGCCACTGAGACTGAGCTCAAGGAAAAGAAAGCTCGAATCGAAGACGCGGTTTCCTCGACGCGCGCCGCAGTGGAGGAGGGTATCGTGCCAGGCGGTGGCGTCACGCTGCTGAGAGCTATTCCTGAGCTGGAAAAGATCGAGGTAAACGGTGACGAGCAGATCGGCGTGCGCATAGTCAAGAGAGCATTAGAGGAACCTGCTCGGCGCATTGCGGAGAATGCTGGTGCCGAAGGCTCGGTGATTGTCGAGCAAATCAAGAGCGCCGGCAAGCCTGGATGGGGTTATAACGCGATGTCCGGTAAGTTTGAGGATCTGATGGAGGCGGGCATTGTTGATCCGGCTAAAGTCACACGCATTGCGCTAGAGAACGCGGCAAGCATAGCATCAATGTTGCTTACAACAGAGGCGGTTGTAGTAGAAAAGCCTGAGAAAAAGGAGCCTGCCGGCACGCCGCCAGCCGGTCCGACATAGAGACTCGAAATCTCAGCATAGATTGGCTGTAGCATTCGCGGCTCCGGCTGTCTTGCCATGGCAGCCGGGGCCGTATCTTGTGTTGTAGATCTCTTTCAGAAAAAGGGCGATTGCAAAAACTTTGCTTAGTGACTCTTGCTAACGAGCATCAGAAGTGATAGGATTCATACAACCATAGTATCAATTCTTAGATAAGGAGGAATGCGGTTTTGTTTCGGAATGTGCTGTCTACTGTAGTCGGTATACTATTTGTGTTGTGTGCGGCGGTAAGCCAAGCTTCGCCGTCGACGCTTACTGCGAGTGAGGCAACAAACTGGATAAGGTATACCGTTCCGCTTCCCAAATCCATTAAGCTCTTCGCAAAAGTACCAGTGCCCGTCCGCAAGGTAAGAATCGTTTGTGATGCCCCGAGAGATATGGTGATTGATCAGGCAATCAAAGAGCTTGCTGAGCTGTTCGGAAGTGAAGAAAGCGCTGATGCAGTTTTTACTGTGTCCCTTATTCTCGGAGGACCTGAGTCAGAATCTCTAAAGGAACTTAAAAATGCCGACCAAGCGTATAGAATCACTGCGCCCGACGAGAGAACCATTAGGCTAATTGCGCTCAGTTCTCGCGGGTTATATTACGCTGCTAAAACATTACAGCAGCTCGTTAGTGCCAAGAAAACCACTTATGAGCTGACGATGCCTATGCTTGATGTGTTGGATTGGCCCGACATGCAGAAAAGGGGGCTCTGGGGGACTGACAATTTCGCCCACCTAAAATGGCTGGGTGACCGAAAGATGAATCTTATGGAGCAAATATCGGCTCTGGGAGTTGACCAGAATGGCAAGCTCTTCGCAAAACTAAAAGAAGATCGAGAACCGCTTGTGTCTGAGGGACCGCGCTACGGAATCGAGTTCAGCCCAGTCATTCTTCATTTGGAGCAGTCGTCAGGTCATATAATGCAGGTTTATCCCCAGGTCAAAGGCAAGAGCACTTCTCACCCTGGTGTAATGTGCTATTCTCAACCGGAAGTGGTGGAGGCACTTGCAGAGTGGATGGTTCAACTGGCTAGCTTGCCTAACGTAACAAGCGTGGATACGTGGATGACGGAAAACCTGGGCGGTGCGGTGGGTTGCCAATGCGAGAGATGCAAAGCGAGCGGCAAACCTTGGCCTGTGTTGGAGGCTAGGGCAATAGTGAACGCTTGGCGCAAAGCCCAGGAAAGGTTGGGCCGACCTTTCAAACTGCGCATTATGACAGCTGAATCAACCGAGTTTTGCAATTTCGAGGTCTTTCGTGAAATTCCGCCTGAGGTTGAGCTAGCATACTATCACAGTCTTCTTACGTACAATACGTTTCGCCGCCCGATGCTGAGAAAGTACATCGCTGAGGAGGCGGCGCGTGGCAGGTGGGTTGGGGTAGTTCCCAACTTGAGTCCGACCGTCGGGTTTTGCGAACCGTTCACTGGCGCGCATTTCATTTATTACCGTATGACTGAGTTCGTAACCAAAGGACTGTCAGGGTTGTTGGGATATGCTACTCCCCGCGTGCATTACTACCGTTTCAATGTAGAGGCTGCTGCAGAATGGGCATGGAATCTTAGGGGACGCACACCAAAGGAATTCGCCTACTCGTATGCTATCCGACAAGGTTGGAAAGACCCAGAAAAGTTTGCTGAGTGGTCGGAGACGATGGGTCCCGTGGGATGGGACGTTTTTGGTTCCGGATTTCCCAACGAAGAGCTAAGAAGGTCAATGGGAACAGTTGCCACCAGGTTGGAAAGGGGTGAGCTTCCACCTTTGGGTTTCATTTTGTGGGACGCTTATCCGTCTCCATGGGGCAATATTCCAAACGAAACGCAGTTGAACAATGATGTTGAAGCTGCTGCTCGGGGAGTTAGGCTGGCCAAAGAGCTGGGAATCCCCAGCATCCTGTATGAGAGCCTGGTCATCGACGGATATATACGAGCGATAAAAGCACTCTATGAGCTGAAGCAGATTGTTAGACCCGCCGGTGTGCCGCCTATTCGCCGAGACGTAGCCAACTACTGGTTCAAGCAGTACGTGGCAGGTCTGAAACAGGCTCGCGCTGCTTTGCCGAGATGGGAGGACACAGTCGTTCTTAGCCCGGCGGACCCGCGTTTTACAGACAAGCCTATCGAAGTTATCAACAATATGATCAAAGAGATGACCTCACTGGCCCGGCGCCTCGGCTTCGATAAGCCGTAGCTGGACTACACTGCCTCAATTGTGGAAGGCGGCTTAGGGGCTATGTTATAGGTTACACTCACAATTCCGGGGACCTCGCTGATTATAGCATTAGCGAGGTCTTCAAGTTTTTCAAATGGCAGCCTTGTCGGCGTAGCCGTGCGGCCATCAACGCTGTCCCAACACCGGACTTCGATTTGCTGTCCGAAGTCGCGTTTACCGTTTTGGATTCCCGTCATCTTATCTGCATGTAATATGGCCATGTACTGGAACGCCCCTGTATCCTTTAACAAACGTTCCACAATGGCGGTAGCCTTGCGAACAATCTCAATACGCTCTGGCGTTACTTCGCCTACAATTCTCGCTGCCAGTGCAGGTCCTGGAAAGGGAATACGTTCAAATACCTCTTTCGGCAAACCCAATGCTTCGCCTACTTTACGAACGCCGTCCTTGCGAAGTTGAAGGAGAGGCTCTATTATTTTGTACCCGAAAGCTTCTTGAGGATCAATGCCCAACTGTTCGAAAACGTTGTGCTGTCTCTTGATACCGGCAACGGTTTCATCTACATCCGTCAAAATCGTTCCCTGAAGTAAGAACTTCGCACCGCTTTGTCTAACAATACGTCCAAAGACATGTTTGTAGAACGTCTGCGTGATTGCTTCTCGCTTTTCTTCCGGATCGGTAATACCATTTAAGGCTGCAAAAAACTCCTCGCGGGCATCTACCATTTCCACCGGAATACCAAGGTTTCGAAATCGAGTGACTACTTGTTCCGGTTCACCCTCGCGCATCAACCCATTGTCTATAAACACACTCTTCAGACGATCTCCCAAAGCTCTGTGGCCCAGCACAGTTACTACGGACGAATCAACACCGCCAGAAAGTGCGTTGATTGCGGTTCTATCGCCCACGATTTCTTTTATTTCACGAATCTTTTCTTCGATGAACTTTTCAGGATCAAGTTCGTCTGCACGTATTTCTTCAACCATTTAGGAAACCTCCCGTAAACGTTACATAAGATACTGCACTCGAATAATTTTTTCCTTCGGTATCTTAGCGGCTTTGCTATACACACATCGTTGCACCGGTCCTTTGTGACTGGTGCAATATCTCTCTTCTCAATTGTTCAGCACCTACATTGACCCCGGCATCAGAATTCAAATCACATTGCGCCGCGAAACTTTAGCACAACGGTCACCCAGGGGTATAATAGTTGTCGGATAAGGGGGTCGAAGCCAGTTGAACAACAGCGTTCCACCTGAAGTGATTGCAGAAGTCGAAGAACTGCGAAGGCTCATAAACCGCGCAAACTACTTGTACTACGTAAAGGATCAGCCTGAAATATCGGACGCAGAGTATGATCGGCTGATGAGGAGACTTCAGGAACTGGAGGAGAAATACCCTAGCCTCGTAACCCCTGATTCTCCGACGCAGCGCGTAGGTGCACCGCCGCTTGACGAGTTCCCTGTCCACGAGCATATCGTGCCGATGCTTTCTCTTCAGAACGCATTTAGTGAAAAAGAGCTACGAGCCTTTGACGAACGCTGCAAGCGGTTTCTGGAAATCCCTCTCGATTCGGCTATTGAATATTGTTGTGAGCTAAAGTTCGACGGTCTCGCAGTTTCGCTTACGTACGTAGACGGCATTCTTGTAACTGGTGCTACGCGTGGAGACGGCTACCGAGGGGAAAACGTTACGGAGAACCTTCGTACTATTAAAACAATACCACTAAATCTCCACCACACCAAGGATGAATCCAAACCAGGTTTCAAACCTATTCCTAGACTTGTCGAAGTCCGCGGCGAAGTGATATTGCGCCACGATGAATTCCGCCGCATAAACGAGGAGCGGGAGCTTGCCGGCGAACCTACGTTCGCCAATCCGCGTAATGCTGCTGCCGGTTCGGTTCGACAGCTCGATTCGAAGATAACAGCGCGCCGCCGACTTACAATGTACTGCTATGGTATAGGCGCATGTGAGGGACTCGAGTTCGAGACTCAGTACGAAATCCTGAACACATTGGACAGTTGGGGCTTCCTAGTAAATCCGAATGTTTGCAAATGCCGTAATATCGATGAAGCCGCAAACTTCGTCAGGGAATGGCAGACCAAAAAAGAACAACTTGACTACGACATCGACGGCGTTGTTGTCAAAGTCAACTCTATTGCTCTACAGAACAGACTTGGCTATGTGGCCAGAAGTCCGAGATGGGCAGTAGCCTACAAATATCCTGCCCACCAAGCCACCACTCGTGTCCTGGACATCAGAGTTCAAGTAGGCCGGACCGGAGCGCTAACTCCAGTTGCCGATTTGGAACCTGTTGAAGTTGGCGGTGTCACCGTTTCTCGAGCTACCCTCCACAACGAAGATGAGATCAAGCGCAAAGATGTGCGCACCGGTGATATCGTGGTCGTTCAACGAGCGGGTGATGTGATACCTGAGATCGTCGAAGTAGTCAAAGAAAGACGCACAGGTGAAGAGAAGGAGTTCGTAATGCCTTCAAAATGCCCTGTATGTGGCGCCGATGTAATACGCCTTGAGGGAGAAGCAATAGCGCGCTGCACAGGCATAGCGTGTCCCGCTCAGTTAAAAGAGCGCATTGTCCATTTCGCCTCACGCGAAGCGATGGACATAGAGCATGTGGGTCCTGCGCTAGTCGATCAGCTCGTGGAGAAAGGGCTAGTCAAAGATCCGGCTGATCTCTATTATCTCAGAGTCGAGGACTTAGCATCCCTTGAACGCATGGGAGAAAAGTCAGCTCGTAACGTAATTGAGGCAATCGAAAAGAGCAAGTCAGCTTCATTGGCGCGGCTTATATATGCTCTTGGCATTCGCCACGTCGGAGAGCGCACAGCAGCTGTGCTGGCGGAGCGGTTTGGCAGCATTGATGCGTTAAAGAACGCAACAGAGGAAGAACTCGCTTCGGTTCCCGATGTGGGGCCGGTTGTAGCAAAAAGCATCGCAACGTTCTTCCGCCAACGTGAGACCGAAGAGGTCCTGCGCAAACTCAAGGCGGTAGGAATAGATCCTAAGAGTGAAGAGCGCAAGGTATCCAGCATTTTTGCCGGCAAGACGGTCGTATTTACGGGCGGACTGTCTACTATGACCCGTGAGGAAGCTGAATCACTTGTGTTTCAACTCGGCGGTAAACCGTCATCCTCAGTCTCCAAGAACACCGATTTGGTAGTTGTAGGGGAAAACCCGGGGTCGAAGTTCGAAAAAGCTCGTGCTCTTGGCGTCAAAGTGATCACGGAGGATGAATTCCTCGAAATGTTGCGAGGGGCCGGCGTTAGCTTGTGACATGCTGCTTTACCCGCAGTAGCTTAGTAATAAATAGGACTTACTTTTGAGGTAGTCTACGATTCGCACGTGGATAAAGTCCAGAGGATCTTTATGTGTTACCGGATGCCTTCTGTAGTGGGGCTCTATCGCTTTCTGGATGATACCTATTCATTTTCATTGCTATTGCATTAGCTGTTGCTTACAGGGCTCTTGGCGGATGCCACTGATGGTTTGTGCCGTGTAGGGAATGCAGCCTTGCAGATTGGCACTGCGATTCGGCGGGAGCGGCGATGATCGGTGTGATGTTGGGTATACTGAATGTGCAGGCGGAATGGCGCAATTCTTGCAGAAACCGAGGTTTGCAGGACGGCATGACTAGGTGATCCTGCGCTGCGAACAACGATGGAGGTGATGGTATTGGCAACTGAACCGGAAGAAGAAAAGGCTTACGAAGTGAAGGACAAACGTCGTGTCAACCCTGACGGTACATTAAGAGAAAATCAAGAAGCCCAAAGCAAAGAACAAAACTCGGAGAGTCAGCAGAATACGCAAGCAGCTGGTGCCCAGACTACTCAAGAACAAGCTGAGCAAATGTCTCTTCCCAAAGTCTACGATCTCATACAATTTATGGTTGGAATGCTGGCAGAGCAGGCTTGGGTACGTATGGGAATTCGTCTTGCCCCTGGTCAGAAGGAACCGGAAAAAGACTTAGTTCAAGCGAAAGTTGCTATAGACACGATAGTCTTTATGGTTGACAGAATAGCGCAATACTTGGATGACAATGACAGGCGCACTCTTCGTGCCCTGGTAAGTGACTTACAGATCAACTTCGTGAAACAGAGTGGCTAGAACAACACATTTAGGCGGACTCGTTACTCTGGCATAGAATGAGCCTCTGGACTGGCTACCAAGCGTGGTCTGTTGTCGGCATTTTCTTTAGAAGCGCTGGCGTGCAAGGGCCAGCGCTTTAATGTATTCTTCCGGTGCTCTGCAAGGATTCCACCAGCGGAGCTCTTCCGAATAAACCCAAACGTATTCGTCAGTGAACTTAAGCGCGTTGGCGAGGGCTTCTCGGAAAGCGTCTGGGGAGAAATAGTTTTTAGAAAACTCGTCGTAGCTCCAGCCGTGGTTTCTCCAGTCGTAATCTACCCACAGGCCAAAGGCACACCTCACATGTCGAGTGAACTTCTTTGGATTGTCGTAGAACGCTGCCGCTTCTTCCAACATCGCTCTTCTGGCTCGGGCAAATTTCTTTGTTTCCTTGTAGCCGTAAGCCGACTCCCAGCCGTCAATGATTATCGTCCGGGAATCTGCCACATCGAGCATTCCCTGAAAGAAGTACCTCAGCAAACCAAAACTGCTGTCCTCTGGCTTGATCTCAGCCCAATTGACGGTTCCGGTAGAATGCCCGAATAAGCAAAGCAGTGTGATGTCCGGGTACTCAGCGTTGATTGCCGACATGAACTCGCGTCCTCGCAGGCGTACTTGGCAGGTATATTGCTTGAACGTATGGGCTTCTTTGCACTCCGGATCAAACGAGTTGTATTGCCAGATAGGCTTGCCGTAAGCTTCAGGGTCAAACATTATTCCTTTGCACCCTGTCAGTTTCGCTATGCGAGCAAGCATAGCACAATTGTGAGCTATGTTCGACCAATCGGGGTCGAACCAATCTACATCTCCCGGGTAGACGGTCAGCTGCACAAAGTTATCAGTAAAGCGCCGAAACTTCGTTGCATTGAGGTCTTCGACATTCGGCCTCATATGCTCAAAATTGAATCTTTCTCTGCTGAATGCCCTCCATCCAAATTCCCTTCCTGGGAAGCCTCGAGGATTCATCTTGAAGACAACGCCGTCAAAAGGAATCTTCTCCATTTCGCTTATGTGTTCGCGGAGGTAAGAGGTGTCCGGCACGTCCCAGCCGTACTCAATAACCTTCTTGCGAACCGCGGCAGATGAGCATATTGTGATCGCGAACAGGATAACTGTTACGAGTCCGATTCTTAACACGCAAGTGCCTCCAGACTAAACAGCCGCCTGCGTTGGTCGCTGCCAGTTTTATTTACCAGGCCAGTGTTCTGATGGTGTTCGAGCGGACTCCATTATTTCTGCTGCCTTGTGAACAAGATCAGGTCGATTTTCTGCAAGATCGTGAGTTTCGCCTATATCGGACTCAAGGTCATATATCTCAATAGGCTTGTCTTTGCCCAGTCGAACAGCCTTCCATTTGCCAAACCGAACAGCTTGGCTGAAACCGCGCTCGTGAAACTCCCAATACAAATATTCGTGATCTCTCTGTCTCCCATCAAGCATTGCCGGCAGCATCGATATGCCGTCAATACCGCTGGGTGGCCGTGTGCCGGCTATTTCGGCAGCGGTTGGGAGAAAATCCCAAAATGCCCAAACCTGATTGCTGACTCGTCCCGCCTTTATTTTGCCAGGCCAGCGTACGATCATAGGAACTCGGATGCCACCTTCATAAAGATCGCGTTTAATGCCCCGTAGCGGACCGTTGGAATCAAAGAAGTCCGGGTCGCCGCCTCCTTCTCTATGCGGGCCATTATCGCTCGAGAAGAAGACTATGGTGTCCTGCTCCAAGCCTAACTCCCAAAGTAAGTTCATCAGCCGACCGATGTCGCGGTCCATTCGAGTAATCATAGCTGCGTGATTTCTCTGGGGTTGGGGCCAAGGCTCGTTAGAATAAGGGTAATCACTGGGAACCTGCATTCCTTCGTTCCCCATTTCGTTGTTAGCGTGAGGAATTGTGTAAGCGAGGTACAAGAAGAAAGACTTGTCTGCACTACCCCGAATCCATTCAAGTGCTTCCTTAGTGAACAGGTCGTGCGAGTACGTGCCTGGAGGAATACTTACCCGCTCTTCGTTTCGCCACAGGTAGTCCGTATAGTAATCGTGCGCGTGTTTTTGATTAAGATAGCCGAAAAAGTAATCAAAGCCCTTCTTGTTTGGTACCCCTGTTGTGCCAGGCTCGCCAAGTCCCCATTTTCCGATTAGCGCCGTAGCATATCCTGCGTTTTTCAAAACTTCGGCAACCGTAATGTCTTCGGGTTTCAAAGGAACAAGCGCGTTACCTCGGACGGTGCAGTGGCCAGTGTGTTGTCCTACCATAAGAGCACATCTCGAGGGCGCGCAAACAGCGCTGCCGGCATAGCATTGTGTGAACCGCACGCCTTCGCGAGCCATACGATCAAGATAGGGTGTTTTTATCATCTGTTGACCATAGCAGCCTAGGTCTCCATAACCGAGGTCGTCAGCAAGAATAAAGATCATATTGGGTTTGCGCTGCTTCGGAGCTTCCAAGCCATATACCGTGCTTAGGACCGATGACGCTGCAACAGCTGAGGCACAATTCACTAGAAAATCACGTCGACTCATTAGCGACACATCGTATCACCTCTTGGCTTATTTGCTACGTCAGAACTTTCGCAACCAATATAAAGTCCTGCGTCCTGTTTGTAGCGGAACAGATAACCGGCGCGCTATATTTCAACGCAATTCAACTGCTCAAGCACAAACTGCCTGACCTCTTTGTCACTTTTGAAACTTGCCGTAAGTGTGCCGCTTGTTATCACGGGTTTGAGGAGTTCACTTCGTTTTTCGCCGCATTCGCATTGTAGTAGTACTTTCGGGTAGTTGTATGGAACAACAATGCTGCTGAAACACTTTTCACAGCGCAGAACCTGTTTACGCCCTGACTTCTTGCCCCGCTTTGCAATAGGCCTTCCTTCTACCTCAATAATGTCAAGCGCAAAATCTATCGTCCGCGCGTTTGAGATCGCTGTTCCAACTCCATAGCCGTCAGCGAATGGGTTAAGGTGCAGAATCTCATCCTCGTCCAGTCCGCCGCTGACCATGATCTTCACATGCTCGTAACCGCGCAGATTCAACTCCCAACGTACCTCTTCGAGTATTTTCGCCATATCGCCGCGCCGAGAGCCAGGTGTGTCAAGGCGCACACCTGCCAGCTTCTTGCCGATGGCCTCTGCTGCTCGCACGGCTTCTGCTTTCTCGTCAGAAAACGTATCTACCAAAGCTATCCGAGGAACGTCTCGGTCTATTATCGAATCGAACTGCCTTATAGCTTCAGCAACGTCTCCGAGAACTATGACCAGGGCGTGAGGCATCGTACCCGAAGGTTTTATGCCCAGCAGCTCTGCTGAAAGAACCACCGAAACCCCGTCGCACCCACCGATATAGGCAGCGCGATCGATGACAGGGGCCAAAGCCGGGTGCATGCGCCTTGCGCCGAAACTTGCCAGAAATCGGTTTCCTGCAGCTTTACGGCACCTGGCTGCCTTGGTCGCAACACCACTCTGTAGACACAGGTAGCCCAGGAGAGCTGTTTCTAGAGTGCAGAATTCCAGATAGTCACCGGTTATCTGCAGTATCGGCTGGTCAGGACCAAAAATAGTCCCTTCCTGCACTGCCTCCACATCGACTTTTCGACCTTCCAAAAGTCGTAAGACGTCGTGAACACCGCACGCTACGCCCCAAGAGATGCTCTCCGGCAGAGAGGCCGCTTTCACTTCTGCACTTACTACCTTATGTATCCCCAGCCCAGTCAATATCTCAGCAGTGCGCTGAAAATACACGTCTGTAGTCTTGCCGGACGCGATCTCTTGCTCTGTTGCTGTGCGCACAAGTGTACCTCCTCTCACGGTCGCAGCATTAGTTCGACTCCTACCTTGGCGAAGAGCTTGACTGCTTTCACGTAATCGACTTTGCCTTCGAGCTTGAAAACTTGCGCCTGTCTTACTATGGTGTCGTCTTGCTTGGTACTGGAAACTCGGAAGCCGTATATCTGTCGAGTGTTTGGTTGTGCGTACAGCGTTGCCGCACTTGCTTCGTCTCGCATCCAGATCACGCGTGACCACTCCCCCCGGGGCAGTTTTTTCGAGTAGAAATCTGCTATTTGATCCAAAGTTATGGAAGACTTCGGAACATCTACTTGCACATACTGGATTCTTCTAACATCTCTCACCACATCCGCCAGCTCTTCGGGTGAAATAGCCATCCCCAACGGGCCGAACTTCTCAGCTATCGAGGGCATAATCGCCGTTATCAAATTCATTAACTCCTCGGCCGTCATATTGACTTCCATTGTCGTGGATCCGCCTGGATACACGGGAATATCCAAAGGAGGCTTTTCGTCTTGGCCGTATGTTTGCAATGTGGCGAGAACAAGGATTGTCGTAGCGATCAAAAGTCTTCTCAAGGTCCACCTCACAGGTAGCAGTGTTTTGTTAGCCAATATCTTACGCTCATTCTTTGTCAGACGCAACGGTGCTACAGCAAGCAAAATCTCCCAAAAACAGTATCGAACCGCGCATCGGGATGATTGTACTTCAATTTGGACCATGCTAGCACAGTAAGCGGAGATTCAAGCTCTAAACGCAGGGTTAATTGGGATTCGCAGGTCCTGACTAGCTCATCTCTTGGCATAAACTATTTCTTGCATTTGTATGTTGCAAGCAGAATCAGTAGAGATGCTGCTGTTACGAGAAGCTGCAACCGCCGGTCTTGGGTTTTTCTCCCGTGATACCTTCCGGCCGCAAAATGTGTGGGAAATACTTTGTGTTCGGCATCAATGTATCCTGCCAATTCGAGTGCGTGTTCCGCATCCGGAAGTATTCCTCCGACTGCTCCCCAGAACTCGGGCGAATCAATTCCTTTCCAAGCTGCCACACCGCTTAGTGCTGCGCCTAGTAGTGACAGTTCTGCTGCCGGGCTGTAGTCTTTATGAGGAAGAGCATCAGTGATCAGATGAGATACTACGCCGGTCAGAAACGCTCGCAATTTGCTTTTGGCGAGAGCACCCATTGCTGCCCCTACGACCGTGTGCACTGCCCCTATCACTACCCTTTAACTCCGCACAGCTGCTTATATATGGAAATAACCTTTTGCACGTAGTTCCGAGTTTCGCGATACGGCGGAATCCCGCCATGTTTCTTAACAGTTCCCGGCCCCGCATTATAAGCGGCAAGTGCAAGTGCGAGTTCGCCCCAGCTGAGCTCACTCCATTTCTTCCCGCCTGACATCCGATCCAGCATGCTCCTGATGTATCTTACTGAGCCATAGATATTCTCCACAGGGTCGAAAGCATTGCTTACCCCAAGTCCGGCCGCCGTAGTAGGCATAAGCTGACCTAGCCCAATCGCACCTGCAGGCGACGTAGCGGTGATTCGAAATCGAGATTCCGCCAGGATCACAGCGCAGACCAACCGCGCGTCAATCCCGTAGCGATAACTGAATGCGAGTATACTCCTTGCGATGGTATCCGCTTGGAAGTCGGACAGTTTGGGGTTGAACTGCTTCACCGCCTGCCTGTAGGCGCGGACGAGGTCTTCTGTGGAGTATATCCTCACTCTATTTGAGTTGTTGTCAGCTGCAGACTGGGTTCTTGTGTGCGAGACGCTCGATCTCACCACGTCTGCACGACTCCAGGCTTCTTCTAATCGTCTGAGTTCAGAGTCATAGGTGAACGCTATCAGTTTGAGTTCGGATAGTGAATGGGTACAAGTGTCTCCTAGTCGCACTAAACAGGCCAGTGCAGGGCCGGGGTTCTCTACAGGCGGTGTGTCGGTGTCAATCAGATAGGAGTCGTCTTCGCGAGTGCAGATGATAATCGTGGTACCAATGCTACCCTTTGAAACACCTGCAATACGACCTCTAATCTCAGTAACTTTGCCCAAGCAGTCGGCAGGATTTGCCTTAGCTTTCGCCAAAGGGATAGCCCCAAGTTTCTTGCGCAAAGTGGCGTACTCGCGGGCACTGAGAGCGCCTGTAGTGCACAGAGCTTCCTGTCCGCTCAAGAATACAATCCCAAGCACGAGAATGACGCATCTTAGGTGGCTGTTTCCACGAGTCATATGCGAGGTCTTAAACGAGCGTCACAAGGAAATCCCTTAGGATTATACCACAGTGAGTTTGCTTGCTGCTTTACGCATTTGGTGTCATGACAGCCTTCACGATAGGTTGGCTGCCCTCCACGATCCCCCTAAACACATCGAGTGCGCTGCCAAATGAGAAAGTGTGGGTTATCAGCAGTTCAGGATCTACAACTTTTTCTCGTAATAATTTCATCGAAACAGGAAAGTTGATAGCGGGTTCTGCAAATGCAGGCCGAAGCGTTATCTTGCGGAATATTAGATCGTTGATGTCTACGTTGATTGTGCTCTTGCCGCCGAAGTGCAGTCCGAAAAACGTTATGATCCCTCCAAAACGAATGACCTTCAAAGCATCGTAGATACTTTCGGGTGGGGAGCTGACTATGACGCGGTCTATGCCTTTTGGAAAACGACTCAGTAGCTCGTCTTCAACGCTTTGCTTCCCAACTTCGATCATCAAATCGCAGCCGATTTTCTCTGCTGCGAAGAACCGCGCTCTTTCGCGCTCATTATCTTTAGGAAGCCCGGTAATGGCTACGAAGCTGGCGCCCCGCACTCTCGCCAATCTTGCCGCCATTAATCCAAGTGGTCCGTTTCCCAAAATTGCCACGCTTGCGCCAAACGGTATCTCAGCAAGCTGGACGGACGTGAGAGCCACGGCGAGGGGTTCCGTTAAACAAGCCGACACGTAGTCAAGGCCTTCGAACCTGTCAAGCGAATTAAACCTGACAGACATGTATTCTCCCATGCCTGGTTGGCCTTGCATGTCGTACATATTCCGGCACAGTTCCGGGTGTCCGCTCTTACAGTCAACGCAGATACCGCACATAGTGCAGTCCTCAACAATGACCTTGTCGCCAGGTTTCACGCTTCTAACGTTCTTGCCAACCTCTATAACCTCTCCGGCTATTTCGTGTCCCAGCGGCATATAGTCTTCTTCCCAGTCGCGTACGAAGTTGACATCCGTGCCGCAGACACCGCATGCGTGAATTTTGACTAATACGTGGTCTTCATCTATAGGAGCCAGTTCGGTTATCCGCTCTTGTATGTCAAGAAATTTCCTACCATATAGTCCTCTGCTTTTCATTCTTATCCCACTCCATATAGGGCTCCGTCGAAGCCCGGGTAGATTTTGTCGTCTGCATGGTCAAGAACTACGCCCAACTGGCTGAAAACTTTTTGGAATGCCGCGACGTACTTTTCCATCTGTTCCCTGCCGTTCGGCGGATGTATGCCGTGAATGACGGTGTACGTGTCGCAAAGCATCTGAGTCACAGGAAATTGATTTGGGTTGTAGTCATACTTTATGCCCTTAGACTCGTTTATCGTCCATGGGTAACCGGTTCCACCATATCCGAGTTTCGACTGGAATATATCTTGTGCCGGAACAGGCATCGTTTGCCACTGACCAACCAACAATCCTTCTTTATAGAGAGCCTTTTCAACTGCTATTCTGAATCGCCTCGGCTCGCATTCGACGCCCGCGGCAGCAGGATCGAATCGTATGCTATACATGAAGTAGACATGCTTACAGCCAGGTGGGCAGTATGGCGGTATAATGCCTGGAATCTTGCTAAGTTCACGAGTAAGGTAATCGGCATTTGCTATACGTGCAGCATTGTATTCGTCAAGGCGTTTGAGCTGTGCTCTAGCGAACGCAGCTGGTAGTTCCTGATTGCGATACATATATCCTAGAATCGATGCATTATACTTTCTGCGGTGTGTTTCCTCGTCAATCTCATCTCCGAAGCAGCGAATAAGCATCCCCTTGTTCAGAAACTCTTCGTTGTCGGTAATATATAATCCACCTTCGCCGCCGCAGAGGTTTTTAAGGGCATTAAGACTAAATGCACCGACGTGTCCCATCGTACCAACCATCCTGCCCTTGTAAAGAGCACCATGAGCCTGGCAAGCATCCTCGATCACATACAGATTGTATTTCTTCGCTATTTCGAGAATCGGATCCATATCAGCTGGGCAACCTTGAATATGAACAGGGATTATAGCCTTGGTTCGCTCAGTAATGGCTGCTTCAAGCTTTACTGGGTCCATGCAGTAGGTTTTGGGATCTATGTCTACAAAAACAGGTATTGCGTTCTGGTGCAAGGCGCATGATGCTGAGGCTAGAAACGTGAACGCAGAAGTAATTACCTCATCACCTGGACCTACCCCGACTGCCGCTAATGCCATGTGCAAGGCAGCTGTGCCGCTGCAGGTCGTTAGGCAGTACTTGGCCCCTGTATACGATGCCCATTCCCTTTCTAGTGCTGTTACCTGAGGTGCCGTGCCTCCCGACAAAATCCCGCTGTCGAGCACTTCATTTACCAGTTTTCGCTCTTCGTCTGTAATAATGGGCCAGTTCTTAATCTCCTCTCGTCTGATTACCGGCTGTCCTCCGTCAATTGCAAGCTTTTCAGACACTGTCTTCACCCCTTGTTTGTATTGCTGTATAGGTTTTGTATAGTAGATCCAGACTTTTCTGAACAATTATATCCTCTGCGTCGTTATCGATTCGCCTAGTATCTACTTCGTATCCTCCTTGGAATATCGCCTCGCGCGTGGGAACGTAACCGATGCAGCCATTAGCCAGCCCTATAACGTAAGTCTTTGTAAAAGGAGATTTTGACTTGATTTGCTTGCCGATTTCGGTGAAAAGCTCGCCGGGAAAACTGATCAATGCAGTATCGCCGATAGCAATGCACGTCTGTTCAACTTCTACTTCACCCTGGGCGGTTGCAAGCTTCTTGTAGAGGGCGGCCTTAAAGTCATCGCCGATTCCGTCAGGCTGTGCTTTGATTTTACCTCTTGTGAAAGCTAGTATATCTTCCGCCCACTCGAGTTCTTCGCGCGTCAGTTGTCGACGAGGCAGGCAATACCTAGTCCCAGCGGTTTCAATTGGCATGTCGGAACACAGATTCACTCTACCGAGCGCGTCTATTACAACCCTTGCCAGTGCGCTTCCTGCTCGTTCTACTCCCCCCCAATCTCTATCTCGCAGCCCGTCGATGTCGACAGATCCTTGAGCACCATTGACAAACATTGCTATGCCGCCGACCGCTCCCTCAATCTGGGCGCAGGCATAGCCGGGATAGTCTGCGCTCAGCAGGTAGTTATCGCCTGACATCACGTTTGGATGGCCTGCGTGATTAAACAATATACACAAGTACGTGTTCGGATCCATGGCATCCGCAGTTGCTATTACTCCTACCTCCGGATCAGGTTCGCCTAATGGGCGTGCTATTCGGTCCAGGGGCCACGGTTCCCAGTTCATCACAACGTGTCCATCGTCAGCAAGGAGTCTTCTGTAGTGACTTATCGTCCTTTCTTCAACACTTGCGCATCCGACAACTGCCCGCCTCGAGTTCAATACTGCTTGCTCTATGAGCTTAACAAGCTGGGCTCTTAGCTGCGCGACGTAATCGTTTTCAACAGGATTGAAGAACCCTTTAGTAGCAGGTCCTGAATGCGTATGGGTCGCTGCGACTATGATGTTCTCCGCGGGTACGGATGTTCGAGCCGACGCTTCATTTCTGACAGCGCAGCTGTCCTCGGCTCGGATCGCACAGATGTCCACTGAAACTATAACACATGCCCTTTCGGGACCGTCGGAGGATAAGTACAAGGCGCGCGCAAACAACGGATCATGGACACCTGTCGACCGGTGTTCACGAATCATCCCGTCCATCAAAACAGGCGATGATGGCGTAATATCCACCTTTGCAACACCGGCTACCATGCTTGCCAGATGACCTCTCCAGCTGCGATTGTGCAGACGAGATTGATATTCATATCTAATACTATGACGTCTCCATCTCTACCTGATGCAAGCTCGCCTTTGTTCAATCCCATAAGTCTAGCAGGGGTCTTGGAACACACTGTACTCGCAGTTGCTATATCTTTCCCAAACATGCTGATCAGGTTCCGAAATTCATCAATAGGAGTCAAGGCACTGCCGCAAAGTTCCATTCCTCGATCGACAAGTCTCACGCCGTTGTTAGGTCCCTTGACCTCGGCTGTTCCCCATCCCAAAGGTAACTCGTAGCGTCCAGAAGGCAAACCCGCTCCCACATTGCTGTCAGTTACAAATGCCAGCTTGTCAGCCGTCTTGCACCTGAAAGCTTTTTCAACCAGCAGCGGATGCACGTGGGTGCCGTCGCCTATTATTTCACAGACCACTCTGTCTTCGACCAATAAATAGTCTACCAGTCCTGCCGGATACGCGCCGGGTTCTGTTTGCTGTGGCTGATGGAATGTATCGAAGAGGTGGGTGACTAGTCGAGCGCCGCATTCCACCGCCGCATTTGCCTGCTCGATGCTCGCCGACGTGTGCGCTATGCTGACAACTATTCCTAGCTCGGTAAGTCTTGCCGTTTCAGGAAGTGCTCCTGGTAGTTCCGGCGAAATATCCCATATCCTAATGTGACCGCTGCCGGCATCCAAGAGTGTTCTGGTGGCTTTTTCACTGATCGGTGCACAGTATCTGGGTAACCCGCCGCCTGCGTTTGCTATGTAGGGCGATTCTAATCGGAAGCCGGCAACCTGCGGCGTGCTTCGCAATTCGTCTGTTTCATCTATGTGCCGTCGGAGCTGGCTTACTATTTCTTCCGGCGGAGCGAAAAGGGTAGGGTAGAACGTAGTTGCACCGTATGAGGCCTCTAGTTTGGCAATCTCAGCCAAACTGCTTATACTTGCACTCGCTGTGCCTATCCCATGAACATGCAGATCAATAAGACCTGGCAGCACATAGCAGTTCGTTGCATCAATCTCGCGGTCGGCCATCAGGCCGGCACCAATTTCAGATATGACTCCGGATTCAATCAGGACGTCACACTGGTCAATGCGGCCGTCGGCCAGGAGAACTAATCCGTTTCTTACCGAAATACTGGTCATCCTACAATCCTACATATTACTGTTGGCTGCAAATATAGGGGTCTCCTTCGTAGATCCTATACGAGGTGCCGGACCGGGCGAGCGTTTACCTACCTACAAGCTTAGCGTCTGGGATCCTCTTCGACCACCGTCTCGGAAACAGGATTCTCTCAGGTAGGTCGGGAACAGCATTTGAAACTGCGGTAACCAAATCTGGACTCAAAGGAGCTAGAGATACGAGTCGAGCGTTGTCGATAACTTGCTCAACCGACTCGGCTCCCACTACCAAGCAAGTGATCCCTTCAACACTGAGCAAAAACCGTATTGCTAGCTCAGACAGGCTCATTCCTGCTTGGTATGCAAGCTGCTGGATTTTCCTTCGTACCGGTATGACATCCACAAGTTCCGGCAGCACTTCTTCTTCAGAAAGAAAGAGTAGTCCTTGCAGGTAAACACTTCGGACAAAGAGACCTATGCCTAGCTTCGCGCCCTTATCGAAAACGCCAAGGCGAACGAACCGTTGATCTAGAACACTTGTCGGCAACTGCATTGCTTCCGCGTTTCCAGTCTGAATTGCTTTGAGCGCCATTTCCGGGAAGTTGACGGACACTCCGATGTATTGGACCAGTTCCTTTTCCTTCAGTTTGAGAAGTGACTCAGCATATTCGATGAAGTTGTTGTCCGCATGGAACAAGCAAATTGGTAGGACATGCAAGCGAAGCTTTTTCAAGGATTGCGTGACAGACTCTTCGACAATCCGATCGGCTTCAGATGCGGTCAAGCCGTCAGCCATCGGCAAAATCTTGCTGACGACAATAACCTTATCGCTGATGCCCAGCTCGCCAAGAGCTCGACCGATGACTTCTTCGCTTTCCCCGTAGTTCGCTGCAGTATCGAAACAATTGACTCCGCTCTCAAAGGCAGCTGCAATAATTGCTTTTGCTTCTTCGTAGTTTGGTTGCCCTATCTTGTTTGCTATTCCGTATTGAAGTCCAAGCTGTGCAGTGCCCAGCATCAACTTTGAAAGCTCGAACTCGGCAAATTGAACCTTTTCCACTCCACGTCACATCCTTCGTTCAATCTAACGAGCAATGTGTATTTGTGAAATCAGATCGATCCCAACGGAAAGCGCTGTTCCTGCTTGTACTTAACTCCGCATATAGCTTAGTTCATGTCCAGCGGACCTTAGGAAACCTGCAGTTTTCCAGTTCGCGATCGAGTGATTTAGCACCCACAGCTTGCGCGCATAGTTGTTCGGCAATATTCCACAAACTCTGGTATGCTTCATATCCCACTGAACTCAGACCATGCGCCAATATAGACTCGTTCCTCGAATTGAGATAATTGAGAATTTTGTTGCTGCTTACAAGCCTCTTTCCCAATTCGTGGTCGAGATCCGAAAGCAATTCATATGCGTCTCTCAAACCGAGCCTTGCATATCCCTCAGCGAGTCTAGAGCGGTATTTTGATTCCAAACCCCTTTCAATGAGAAAGTCCTCAGGTATCCGTCCTGTGTGGTGACCATAATCGCGAGCGAATACGATCTGCGCAGCTAATTCTATCGCTCGATATAACCTCGCAACGGCGTCATCGTACCGGCATTCATCGCCGCGGCGCCGTGCGTTGGCAAGTAAGTCGGCTAACAATAATTCGCCTGCTGATTTAGCAAGCTCTACAAAAAACACACTGTTGTCTCCACCACTATTCTGGCCAGCTCCTTCACTACTTTTAGCGACACGAGCAACAAAGCATCGGTTGGCTTTGGTATCCAAGGACCAAACCTTATCGAACTCCTTGAGGTCAGAACAAAGACTTGCTGCAGTATTGTGATCAAACCGATCCCAAGCATCATAGAACTCTGCAGCTGTGGAGAGAGTTTTTGCCGTTTGTAACAACTGATTAGAAACGCGCTGATCCAGACCCATAATCAAAGTTCTGCACGCTTGGAATTGGCAGTGGTTGAATGCCTCCACTGCATTCATCAACGTTAGGTCTCGAAGTATTATTGACGGTCTACCAGAATGGACCTGTCCGGCGCCGGTAATTACTCTACCGGCGCCATTTCGCTTAATGCCTCCAACATAGCTTAGGGTTTCGCAACCGAAAAACGATGCTGCCATAACCAATCCGGCAGACATGGCCTTAGTGCCACTGGTAAAGTCAGCAATAGTGCGTCTCGGTTCGACCCCAGCATTGAACAATTTTCTAAAAGCAGCTACACTGGCTTCGTAACAAGAATCAACGTTCTCAAAGTCTTCCACTTCTACGAGTGCATCTTCTTTAGTGCACAGCTCTGCCAGGTGTTTATAGCCCGCATTCTCGAGTTCATGTGCAACCTTGCCTAGCGTATCCCGGCTACCGCTACTGACAATGAAAACGACTTCGACCGGGTTATGTGTTTCGATTGACTGTACAATCGCGTGATGAACGTTTTCACCGACTCCAACGGTTATGACCATTCCTCTCATTACAATACACCTGAGTCAGAGATTTACTGCCGAATTAAAGTGTAGAGATACCCTGATTTTGTGTCAAGCCAACTACATATTATTAGCAAATTTTGTTGTTTGCTTTTTTAGTTTCATAATAAGCAGCAACTATATGTCAGGATGCATTGTGTGTAGCGCCAATGTCAAAAAAGTGCTAGCGCAACAAAACTAGATTGCGTCCCAATGGCATTTGTGTTATAATCACAGCCACTTAGATGTCTGGGGGTGTTTGGACTGGAAGAATTTGATTCTTTTGTCTGTGCTTCTTTGCTGCATGATATAGGAAAGTTCTATCAACGGGCGTCTACGCTGAAAGCTCGACATTGGGATCTGTCGGCAGCTTTCGTCGAGGCTTTTTCAAACAGTTTCTACAACCCTGACCTAACCAAGCTCCTGGTAGCACATCACCACGAATCTCCCGTTTACACAGACTTTTCCGACCGTCCTGAATCCATAAAGGATCAAAAACCACGAATGCTTGCATATTTGATAAGCCAAGCAGACAGCTTGTCGTCAAGTGAGAGATCAGAGCTCGGGAGTGCGATGGGCTTCAGGCCCGGCGCACCTCTGCGAACTGTCTTCTCGCAAATTGACATTGGATCTCCTGCGTCGGATAAGCAAAGAGCAGAGGCTTTGTGTTATAAACTCGGCAAGATTCCTGACACGTCGGCTTACCCCATGCCAATGCCACAAGATTATAACCATTCGAGATCTCAATATGAAGCCTACGTTGACGATTTCCTTTCCGATTTCCGAGGCCTATTTCCTAAACCATATGCACGTATGGGTGACACTCTTTTATCATTGCTACAAAAATACCTCTGGTGTGTGCCAAGCGATACGACACTTGAATATTCGGATATAAGTCTAGCGGACCACGCAAAGACTACTTGTGCCCTTGCGGCTTGCTTTTACAGGTTTCACGAGGAAACTGGGTGGGACGAAGAAAGAGTTCGCGACAGCAAGGCAGTCAAAGCGCTAATTGTCGCGGGCGATTTGTCCGGAATCCAGGACTATATTTACGGTACTGCGTCTGTAGGTCACGGCGGGGTAGCTAAAAGATTGAGAGGGAGATCTTTTCGTGTCAGTTTGCTAACGGAGCTTATTGCAACCAGGTTAATTTACGAACTGCAGCTGCCTATGGCGTGCAAAATAATTGCTGCAGGAGGTCAATTCTACATCCTAGTTCCAAATATTCAACGGACAATGACCGTTCTGGATTCGTTTAAAGAAAGGATAGAGAATTGGCTGCTGAGATCATATCAAGGTGAGGTTACCGTTGCATTTGCTGTGGCCGACATCAATCCAGATGAGCTGAGACAGGGTAATTTCGATCACATTCTAGATTCACTCCACGATAGGCTAGCGTCTGCCAAGTTACAAAAAATGCGGAACTTGTTGTCAGAAGACGCAGCCTTACTAGATATTTCTTTCCAGGGTCGTCCTGCCTGTCCGGTATGCGATCGACTGCCCGCTGGTGGGCAGGATGAGCCTGAGCCTTGCAAAGATTGCGAACTGGATGCCGCCTTGGGACGCAGACTCATAGACTGTGAGTGGCTAGTAATCTCAGAGAATCAAGCCCAACATCTTGAGAGCGTTGCTTTCCTTGAGGATCCCACTTGGTACGCTTACGTGGTAGATTTCAACGATCAATTGAGTAAACTCAACCCGGTGTACTGCTTGAATCTCAAAAGGTCTGCTCTATTGCCCAATATGCCCTCGGGCTTCATGTTGTGCTCAGGATATGCGCCTCGGTGGTCTGACGAAGAGGAATTGCATCGGTACGCAACTTATACCAGCCGCACTTCAAGTCAGGACGAAGAACATCCAAAAAAGGGCGACGTTAAAACCTTTGATGCTCTTGCATGGACCTCCACGGGGGACGATTTACTTGGCGTGCTTCGTGCCGACGTAGATCACTTGGGTTTAGTTTTTAGCTTGGGAATGCGTGGACGCGCGTCACTAAGCCGTGTAGCTACACTAAGTAGCATGCTCAACCTTTTCTTCTATTCTGAGCTTTTGAAGCTCATCAACCAAGATTTTCAGAACACCTATATTGCTTATGCGGGCGGCGACGATCTGATGCTTATAGCTCCATGGAATGATGCTATCAATCTCTCGAAGCGAATCGCTGACGAGTTTGACAGGTTTACAGCTAAATCCCTTACGATATCGGCAGCAGTTGGAACTTACAAACCAAAAGTGCCTATAGCGACAAGCTCTGTTGAGGCAGGTGATCTGCTCGAGCGGTCAAAGTCGGCTGGGCGGAACAGATTGACCGTATTTGACACTACTATTCCCTGGTCTGATTTCGAGCTCTTCATAAACTGGGCAGATATGCTTACGAGAAGCCTCAAACTCGGTCCTGAACAAGGAGGCATCTCGAGAGCATTCCTGTACAGACTATACCGATACCAAAGACAGGCACTGCGCTATTTTGAAACTCATGATACACGCGCTCTGTTGTTCAGGCCGCACCTAGCCTATGATATTGCTCGCAACTATACGGATGACTCCGGTAACTCGAGGCTTGTAGACAAAAAACTACACAGCAAGTTGGTATCACTGCTCGAATCAAACGAGCGCGCAAGAAAAAACTGGCAAATACTAAAGGCTGCTATAGCTTGGAGTTCCTACGCTACGAGAGAAAGAAAGGAGGATTAATATGACAGTAGTGTTTACCAAAGCCAAGCCGGCTGAGCTCGTCGAAATTCACGCAAAGGATCTCGCGAAGGAAGTCGTTAAAAAAGGAGCCGCTGGAGAAGCCACTAGGTCCCAGATGCGTAGGTTCTACCAAGAATACTTGAGCCTGCGCCAAAAGATAAAGTCCGGCGGTCCGGCGACATACGAACAGAACGAGGCAGCGGTGAAGATGCTTATTGCCAAGGCTGCTTATGCTTCCGGTAGGCAAAATGTCAAGCTTCCAAAGCTATTCGTGGATTGGCTCAAGGATAATCTCCGGGAAATCAAGAATGCGAATGACGTGGAGGCTTTTGGGCAGTACTTTGAAGCATTTATGGGCTACTTCTATCAAGAGACAAAGGGCTCACAAGGGAGGCGTGAGGAAGAATGAGACTCGAGAAAATACTTCGAATCACCGGCAAAATCGAGCTTCTTACGGGCATGCACATCGGTGCCGGTACTGAAACTACTCAAATTGGAGGAGTGGACAATCCCATCGTCAGGCTGCCCAAGGACGGTAATCCTTACATCCCGGGCTCTAGCCTGAAAGGACGTATGCGGGCTCTTTTGGAGCTTTATTTAGACAAATTGGAAAAGGACGGCAACTTGCATCGATATAAAGGAGACTTGTGCAAGGACGAGTTCTGCCCCATATGTTACTTATTCGGAGCAGCTGCAAATACGGAGGCACCAATCGGTCCTGGCCGACTCATAGTCCGTGACTGCATGATCGACGAATCTCTGGAGTCAAATCAGAGGATAAAGCGGGAATCGGTAGGGCTACCATACACTGAGGAAAAGACAGAAATCAGCATCAACCGAATTACGAGCAGGGTAGAAACCGGCCTTCGCAAGACGGAGCGGGTGCCTGCAGGCGCGATATTCAACCTTGACATGTCGTTTCGTAAATTCGAAGGCGATCCAGATTCTTTGCTTGAAACTCTGCTCAAGGGATTGGCACTTTTGCAAAGGGACGCCATCGGAGGAAGCGGAAGTCGAGGCTACGGCAAAATTCACATTACCGATTTGATGGTAGATGGCGAGGCGGCGAGTCTGCCGGAGGTATAAGCTGATGCGAGCGCTACGCATAAGGTTTAGCCTGGCTTCTTCGCTTGGCACACCATTCCACGCGGATACGCTGTTCGGTCACATATGCTGGGCGATCCGGTATCTTGAAGGAGAAGCTTCGCTGAGGTGCTTTCTTGAAGCTTACGCTGACGGCGAGACTCCTCTCCTGGTTTCAGATGGCATGCCAGTAATCGGCAATTCTTTCTATCTTCCTCGACCGTTGCTCCCAATTTACAGCAGCGAGCTTCGTGAACTTTCCAATCGGATTGGAATAGATACGGAAAATCGCGCTGAACAACGTTTGTTCGCATCCGCCTGTAAGGCTGTAGACAAGAAACCCTGGATCGAATACGATGCGCTCTTGCAAAGGGCTTGGCCGCTGAGTATGGCGCGCGTGCTCGAAGACTGTTTTAGACTAGTACTTTGCCCGGGAAGTATGACGGAACGAGTTCCTTCGCAATGTGCGTGTAAGGATTGGCGAGAGTGTCCAGCTCTCGATACTGGTTCACCGAAGGTTAGCAATTGTGCGTATTCTTACCCTGAGAGTGTTGTGATGCGCACGATGCACAACGTTATAGACCGTATTCACATGGCATCAGTCAACCTATATGTTCGTGATGACACATTTCCGTTTCACGAATTCTATTTCCTGGCCTCTGTAGACGAGAATGTGTTTTCAAAAGAGCGGCTATCTGCTTGTCTTAGATATTTGGAATCCGTGGGTTATGGGCGTGACAAATCGTGTGGCTGCGGCGCAATCCGAGATATACACTTCGAGGAATGGTTTCCGCTGGAGGTACAAGCGCCGAATGGTTTCTTGAATCTTTCCTCTGCTTACGTGCCTGCTGTCGGAAAGATGCCGCTGGGTTTCTTCCGAACACACGTAAAGCGAGGAAAGCTAGGTGAGGAGTACGTGCTTAAATACAGCCCCTGGAAAAGGCCCATACTCATGATCCGCGCCGGCTCCGTGTTTAAAGCTGATCCAAGTGTACCTCACGGAACTTTACTCAAGAATGTTCACTATCAACTACCTCACGTCGTTCAATACGGCTATGCATACCCATTGGGGGTGAAGCTTGATGAAACGACTCTATGAAAACTACCTGATGACCATCACACCGCTGACGCCAATCCACATCGGTTCCGGCGAAGTAATAATGCCCGGTGATTATTTCCTTTTTCAAGAAAAAGGCTCATATGCACTATACGCAGTTGATATGGGATATCTTGGCAGCAGACTAGCTAAAGGTAGAGATACATTATGCAAATGGATCTTGGACGATCCTGTTGGTTGGGTGAAAAAAGCGATCGAAAAAGAAAATTTCACAACCCTAGTGAAAAAGTACGCGCGGTTTCGTTCTGTTGTATCCGATAGGGTCGGCGGCGAAATAAAAAACCGTTGGGGAGAAGGAACTAGCATGCTAGAAATCAGCACCTTCGAGCGGTCTGGACAGAATCCTATCGTTCCCGGCAGTTCCATCAAGGGTGCAATAAGAACAGCGCTGCTTTACCAGGCGGTGAAGAAGCCTCTTCAGATCCCAAATACTAGACAAAAAAACGGTGTTTCCAGATGGGAGCGCGAGACGTTGGGATCAAAATCGGGCGACGTCCAAGACGACATACTCCGTCACCTCAAAGTATCCGATGCTACCGCCAAAGGTGTGCAAACAGTGGTTCTCAATGTTGAACACGTAGGAATGCGCACACAGTCAGGCAAGCAGGCACAACTAGTCGACTATCGCGAATGTCTGCCTGGAATACTTCAACCGGACGCGGAAGACTACACTGTTCAAGCCACACTGCAAATATGGTTTGGCCATCCGCACTACTCATTCTGCCGTGGTAAGCTTACAAAAGAACACATATTGCAGTCCTGTAGGCAATTCTACGGCACAGTTCTAGAAGCAGACATGCAGTACTGGCGAGGCGACAATGAACTTGAAGAACTATACGCCGAGCTGAAAAAGAGGCTGCAAGCAAATCCTCATAGCGCTTTGATTAGATTAGGCTGGGGATGCGGAATGGATTCCACTGGCCTGAACCTGGTTAAGCCGACTGGCAAGCACCCGCCTAGGAAAATAGACTACAAATTCAGATATAATCCTCAGACTCGCCGAATATTTGACGGTTTGTATCCACCAGGCTGGGCAGTATTTACATTGGAGGCAACCTAGATTATGTTGGCTGCGGTAGACTTGAGGCTTTACCCCAAAACTGACGTTGAACTACCGCACCCGAGTGGACATCTCGTGCACGCTGCCGTGCTCGACGCAGTGCAGGATGTGAATCCGAAGCTTTCAAATGCTCTTCACGATGACGTCCAAACCAAGTCTATTGCCATTTCGACGCTGTGGTCGAAGGTCAGGGCAACAGGAGATTCGCTCAGCATTCCAAAGTACACAGAGTGTCGACTAAGAATATGCACTCTGACTAGAACCATATTTGAAGCCCTCTCAGAAGCTTTGTTTCCCAAGGTCGCGGCCAACAGTGAAATCAAGATTGGTAAGTATGGTTTTGTATTGCTTAATGCTGTATTGGAACCTCCCTACGGCGGAGTGACCAACTACTCTGACCTGCTGATTCGGAGCCGACGTCAGGTAACACTGCGTTTCACTTCACCTACTACGTTCCGACGTTCAGGAATAAACATCCCGTTTCCTGAATCTTCGCTGGTCTATCAGAGTATTTGGCAGAAATGGCAGGCTTTTTCTGAGGAAAAGGTCTCCGAAGAACTTTTTAAACAAATCATCGGCGCTGTTGCTGTTAGTGCATTTGATGGCCATACGCGCGTCTGGAAATTTCCGCGATACAAAATGGCTGGATTCGTAGGTACCGCGAGATATGAACTGGTTAAGCAAGTGTCGGAGGATGCGAAGCATCTTTTCTCAGCGCTGTCTGAGATGGCGTTCTATTCTGGGGTCGGATATAAGACAACCATGGGAATGGGGCAGTGTCGAATAGTGGAAGATGAGTCCATTGAAAGCGCAGCTGATATCGCAGAAGAAGTGGTGATAATGTCAGCCGATGGCGGTTCTCTACGTTGACGAGTACGGTGCTATGCTGCGATATTCGGCAGGTCTTGTAGTGGTAGAGAAAAACAGCAAGACTGTTGCCGGCGTTCGAGTCGGGGATCTGGAAAAAGTTGTTATAGGGGAGAACGCAGCAATATCCAGTGCAGTAATAACGGAGCTACTAAGCCAGGGAATTGACATTTCGTTTCTGGATAAGCGTGGTGACTACGTAGGTAGAGTGGAGACTGTTCTGAACAGAGATATAAGCTTACGGCGACGCAGTACGCGCTTGCTGAGGATAAAACATTCTGCGTGGGATTAGCAAAAAGATTCGTGGCCGCAAAGCTTGCAAATATGAGAACAATCCTTATGCGCTACGTCCGCGGACGTCAGTTGGAAAACCTGTCACATACGATTGCAAATCTCAAAAATTTGGCTGTCAAAGCAGGTGCTGCCGATACGCTCGAAGAGATTCGTGGTTTCTAAGGAGTTGGTACTCGTATATATTTCTCTGCGCTTGGTAGCGTTATAAGCGAGCCTTTTCGATTTTCTGGCAGAAACAGGAGATCGCCAAAGGATCCTGTAAACGCAATGCTCAGTTTTGCCTACACGTTGCTGGAAAACTACGTACAGCGGGCAGTTTCCATAATAGGTCTTGATCCCTATTGCAGGTATTTTCATCGAGAGACCTATGGTAGACAGGGACTAGTGCTGGACCTGATGGAAGAATTCAGGCCAGTAATTGCTGATTCGGTAGTTATTCTTTGCTGTAACCAGCGACGTCTCAAACCAGAGGAAGATTTCGAAGACGTCGAGGGCGGGGTATATCTCAACGAGTCTGGTAAACAGAAGTTCTTTGCAGCGTTCGAAACGCGGATGCGTGATACCATATTGAATCCGGTGTCAGGTCAAACAAACTACGCCCGGCTGTGCATTGACCAGGCTCGGTTGATGGCAAGGTGTATTAGGAGCGGAGTGCCGGATTATAAACCGTTCCTGGTTAAATAGCTTTGGAGATGTTCGTAATAGTCAGTTACGATATTCCAGACGATCGGCGAAGATTTAAGGTTGCGAAGGCCTTGTAGGCTTTTGGAGACAGAGTTCAGTATAGCGTGTTTGAGTGCAACGTTGAAAAGGATGAGCTTGAGAGGATGAAGAGACGCCTGCTTCGAATAATAAATGAAGAAGAGGATTCAGTTCGCATTTATAGAGCGTGTGTGAAGTGCAAGTCAGAGATAGCAATTTTGGGTTTGGGCACGGTATCCGAAGATCCTCATCTGATAATAGTGTGATTTTCCGAGCAAGTCGGAAACGGCAGAAATTAGCCAGTTGCTCGGAAAATAACGACTTTGAGCGTGGTTTTCACGCTTGGAAGAGGGAAGAGTCAGAAAACTCCCAATTTTCGAAAGGGAATTAAGGCCTAGCTTTTCCGCTGTAGCACCAAGCAGGATCTTAACTAGCATTGAGTATAGGTTCACGTCCGACTCCGAGACTGCGCTGCATCCAACCGCTTCTACCTTCTTCAGCAAACACTATCCTTTTCTGGCGTTTGACATATTCTCAAGGCGCGGATTATGCTAACTCATAGAGAAGACAGAGGTTGGGCCACGATGAGGAGAGCAGGCATAGCTAAAGCTGACGTGATGTTTGACGCATCCTGGTGGTATGCGCACTACGGAATCGCGTTCGACGAATCGTACGTTCACGCCCATCCCGCGTACAGAGCCGAGCTGGAGGGCAAAATGCGGCGGGCACTTTTCGATCGTTTCGGCTGCGTTGGGCTTGGTGACGAGAGCGCAGATCCAGTGCCCGTTATTTCTACCCAGATGACCCCCCTCAATTACCTTGTGGGCGAAATCCTGGGGTGCGACACATATTTTTCCCCTGGCAGCACGCCCTGCACCATACCCAAAAAACTAACTCGTGACGAGTTGCGGGCTCTTCAGATGCCTGACGTTCTCGATGCACCGCCAATGCGCAAAGTCGCGGCAGACATCTCGTGGCTCGAAGAGCACTACGGACGCGTAATAGGCGACATTAACCCTCAGGGCGTGTTGAATAATGCGATGTGCATTGCCGACGCCGAAATCTTTCTCCTTTTTATAGAGGAGCCGGAGCTCGCCAGGAAGGTGCTGTGGATTGTTACCCAAACCATGATCGAAGTTGTTAGGTTCATCCGAGAGCATACTGGTACAAGCTCTATCGCGGTTACAAACATAGTCGAACAGATCGACCCCCGCTTATTTGTGACTTCCAATTGCAGCTCCACGATGATATCGCCATCAATATACCGGGATTTCCTTCTTGAGTGCGATCAAGCCCTGGCCGATGCTTTGCCACCTTTTGGTATACACCACTGCGGTTTTGACCTTGAGAGAATGGCGCCGGAATATCGAAAGGTCCGAGGGCTAAAGTTTCTGGAGGTAGGGTGGGGCTCCGACCTAAGGTTCGTGCGCTCGCTTTTTCCTGATGTTCACCTGAACGCGCGGTACAGCCCCGTGAAAATGCGGCACGCCTCACCGGAGGCGATAGATCACGACGTGGCAAAGCTTATCGAGGCAGGCAAACCTTTGGACAAACTTTCGATTTCAATACTAGGACTGGACGACAAAGTTCCTGACCGCAACGTAATCGCCTTCTTCGAGGCAGCAGATAGACATTGGCAATGACTTGCTCGCCAGTTCACAGGTTGGTGTAAGGCAAACGCTCACAAGGGGAGGATTTAGAGCAGGTGGAGCACATTGTTGTATTTCGAAATGAGTCAATATATGCCAGCCACGCAAGTGCCTGCATTGCGGCCAACGGCGAGGTGCTAATTGCGTTTCGTCAGGCTCCGTTTGAGCATATATTCGCTCACGTTCATCCCAGGGCAACCGTGGGACTGATTCGTTCCAGAGATCAAGGCCAAACGTGGGATCCCGCCTCGTATACAACCGCCTTAGATCCAGGTGAGGGAACAAACTTAAATGATCCCTCGCTTACGACGCTTAGCGACGGCACGATTATCCTGACAGTATTTACTACACCTTGCCCAAGGGATCCGCAGGAGTGGCAAGACAAAGCGCTTCCGGTGAGAGGTAATGACTACTACTATGTTCCGAGTGAGCGTCGAATACTGGTTTGCCGGTCTCGCGATCACGGCTATACGTGGGAAGGCCCCTTCGAGGTGCCCTTCAAAATGGCAGGGGTTTTCGCATCTGTAGTCGAGTTGGAAAACGGCAGTATATTGATGCCGATCACCACTAGGCTGGAAGATTCTAGCAATGAAGCCGCAGTGCTGATCCTTTCCGAGGATCAAGGTTGTACTTGGCAATACTACTCGACGATTACAACGTGGCAGAGCGGAGAACAGCAGGACTTAACGTTTGGTTTACCATCTGTCGTTGTTTACGACAAAGAGCATTTTCTTGCTGCCGGTTGGACGGTTGCCAAGTCAGGCACACTCGTTACCCATTCCTTCGACGGCGGCAAGACGTGGGAGCTGGTGCGGCCAGTCCAGACGCGAGGGTCCTGCATGCACTTGTGTGTTACATCAAGTGGAACGACATTGATGAGCTACGGCTACAGGGAGAAACCATTTGGCATAAGAGTGCTCCCAAGCTACGACCAAGGCATGACATGGGACATCAGTAAAGCCGTCGCGCTGCGCTCAGATGGTGCAATGAGAGACCTGGGTTATCCGTGGACAATCGAGTTGCCCAATGGCAAGTTGCTCTGTGTGTACTACTTCAATCTGAACGATACGCATAAACCCTATTACGATGAAGCTACCGCGTTGGCATTGTGCGAAAAATGGAACTTGGACCCAGACTTATACACATACCGCACGGCCGGCTTGAGGTTCATCGGCGCAACAATATTTACCGAAGATGAGTTGAAAGAACTCGCCGGCACCGGCATACCGGAACCAGTGTCTTGCGCTGAGGAACCAACGCTCTTGTAGCAGCGGCTACGGGCTGTAATAATTCCAGATCATTTTGCTGCGCTTATAGTGGTTGCGCTTCCACAGGCGCTCGCGCTTCGGATTCGGGTTGGGATCCGCATTGTGGTAAATATGGAGCTCCTGTCCAGCGCAGACGATAATTTCTTCGCGCCAGTCACCGGATACATCGGCAACGTATAGCCTATCAGCCTTCTCTTTGAAGCGTTTGAGAAACTTACCGGTTGTCGGGTCAAATATGCAAACGTCCCCAGCCTTGTGTCTCTCCTTTGCTGCGGCTGACTGTTTAGTTTGGCCCGTCCAGTCTATGGTCCAGATCTCTTCCACGCCCTTGATAGTCCAGCCCTCGGGAGCAACTGCATCCATTTCGTAATCCGCTATAACATCGCCCCTGGCGTCGAATACGAATGGCTTTTGGTGCTCGTCATATCTGCTCCGGCACCATATTTCTAGTCCTTTTCGAGAAAGATCGAATTCCCCCACCGCGGCGTTCTGCGGTTCCTGCCGCTTGTAGTCCGACGCCCAGATGAGTCGGTCCTTGTTGAAAAGGAACACTCGCTGTAAGCTTCCTTCCTCGAGGGATACAATCTCCAGTCCCGGAATGTCAGGTCGTACGTCGTTCACAAATATAGAGTCCAAGTGTCCTCTTACGTCGAATATTCGTTTAAGAGTCCCGTCGTGGTCGATGACCGTGGCTCCAAGCACTTCATCGCGACCGTCACCGTCTATATCGGCAATCCTTGCTCCCGTGTGTGCACAGCCGAGATATTCGCTGGTCTGCCACAGCGGTTTACCGTCCAGATTGTCTGCCGCATATGCGGCGAGAAATTTGCCCATCCTGTAGCCTTCACGGTTGGTCGCCTGCAGAATCAGATCGCGGTCGCCTTTGCCCCGCAGGTTGGCAATAATGACGTTCTCCCAGCGTTCTGCCTCGTTAGGAAAAGGCAATTTCTTGCGCGTCTTGGACTTGCCAGTGGCACCTACTACAATGTTTAGGAACCCTTCCTTTGTCAGAAAAACTACTTCGGTCTTGCCATCACCGTCTATGTCTGCCGCCTGCACCCCTGCAGCGTGAAGTCCTGGCAAGCCATATGTTTCTGAAGACGAAGACACCTGAATGTCTGTCTTAAGGTGCCACAGCCGCTTACCAAAGTGTGAATAAGCGCCTAGGTTACCGGGTCGCGTCACTAGGTAATCCATCAGGCCGTCGCCATCCAGATCCGCGGTTATGATAGATCCGGCGCCATCCTCATCGCTGAAAGAAAAATCGATTCGGATGACGAATGGGTTCTGCTTGTACTGCGGCCAGTTTGCAAGGGAGTACTTTGCCGGTGCAGCACTCGAGAAAAGGCAAATGCTGAGGCAAATCAAAAATAAAACAATCGAAAAGATGGTAGTAGCAGAATGCGTTCGAGCCGAGTCAGTGGTTGCCACGTGAAAAGAGTCCTCCTCTGGATGTAGTCTGCGAACTTTCTATCTAACACGCTTCGGCATCGCCGCCGAGAAAGTAAAAATGTGACTCTTGACCTGTCCCATCGGTTTTTGCTTTCAGGATAGGCAGGATCGTATTTAAAATGTCCGACACAAATCTATCCCATTCTTCTGCGGTGCCGACAATTATCGTATCCTGAAACTCAGCAAGAACGTACGTGCCTATTCTTATGACTCGGCGAAACGCGTCTAGCCGGACGCCCTTGTCCTTCTCGATACCTAGTTCCCTGAGCAATTCGTCGTCCATAATGTTCCTCCAATAAATGTGGTTAGCGTTTTCAGGTTCGGTATCCTGCCTAAAGTCGAGCAGAGCTTGACTGATTGCCTAGAGCAGGACAAACAGCGCACCGCGAGTAGACGTACCGGGATACGTCACCTGGCAGGCAGGAACGATTGCGTGGACGCGAGCTTTCAGAATGAATGACTGGGCTGCGCCAGGTGAGATCATAGATTGGACCAAGCCCGTTTTCCTGAAAGCGGACGTATACGGCAATGATCTGGACACTGACACCAAGTGGCGCTGCTGGGTCGAAATAACCGGCTATAAGCGGTCAGCAACTTCGATCGAATGGGGCAACGACGGTGTTCCGAACCAGACATGGCAAACTGTAGTCTGTGAACTGCTTCCAGGCTACAGCGATGGGACAAAAACCGGAACCCTATATATGGTCGTCGACTTCGATTTCCAGAACAAGGGGTTCGAGGGCAACAATACTCTAATCTTCGAGAACCTGCGCGTAGAGTACACACCGGTTCCAGAGCCAATTCTTACCTTGGGCGCTGGACTGCTTGGGATTACGGGAGCCATCCGAAAGCGGAGATAACCGAAGTCAGAGTACTTTTGGGGCACGGAAGCGGGCAAGCAGAAGACGCTCGCCCGCTTCATTTCGTACTGAGAAGCCGCGTGCCACCACCTTAACAAAACGCGAGACCCGCTTCTCAGCTGTCGCATTGCTGAACAGCGGGTATGTTCGCAGATAACTCAGTTTACGGATGGAATATGTAACGGCCGTCTGGATACTTGGCCGTGCTCTGCTGAACCTTTCCGGGCACTCGGCCACAGTGGCCGTCCAGGTAAGACACGTTGGCAAACCCCATATGGCGATCGCTGGTGCAATCTATATCGTGGAAAAGCGCATCGTTTATGAATTGCCCCTGTTGGTTTGGCAGATTCTGAGTCATCTCTTCCACAAGGTAGACCACCTTTGAAGTTCTAGGGAACCAACTCAGCGGAGGTCCAGAAGTGTTGGATTTGATGCGGTCTTCTATTGTAAACCCTCCGACATAGGTGCCATCGGAGCGATGACCGATATAGGTTGTATAAGAGTTAACGCAATAGCTGAACCAATCCTTGCCGGCGAAGGTCGGCAGCCGCCATCTAGCATCGGCGGGGCATCTCATTATCCCGCGGCTTCTGCCCAGATACTTGTATAGAGCGCCTTGTGTCGGATCGCCGTTAAGATCGCCTATGGTGCTTCCTGTTCCAGTAGCTGGCATGAAGATGTTCAGCCCCGGCAGACGCCCACCATTATCGTCGGCATATGTCAATACTGCAAGCGTGATCTGTTTCATATTGCTCTGACACGTGGAAGCTTTAGCGCTGTCTTTAGCCTTCTGGAACACCGGAAACAGCATCGCAGCCAGGATAGCTATAATTGCGATCACAACAAGTAGTTCGATCAAGGTAAATCCTTGCCGCTTCATTACCAAGCCCTCCCCCCGCTGCGTGAGAAGTTTTGCTGCGCATATCAACTACTCGGCAACAACACCAAGTTACTATTATCGTGCGCAATGGCTGAGTGGTCAAGCTTTCTCTTCTCATCATCGTAAATGTCGTGAGTGCAGTTTGAGGCAGATCTGGGTGCATCTTTGAGACTAGTATATCACCTAACACAAGACGAGCCACCGCCAACCGGCCAATAAGGCAGTTTAATGGTTTTCCTGGTTACTTGTGCAGATCGATGAGGTTGACGCAAAAGAAGCCAGATTGATCCTGAACCCGATTAAGCATCATGCTACCTGATCCAAGATTCACAGAATGCCGGGTCGAGCTTTCAAGTATTTGCTACAGCTTGGTACTCATACCTGAAATGGCACAAATAACAGGAACAAGGACTGACCTCTAGCAAGGAGATACGACCATGTTACGTATTTCGGGTAGCTTCTTTGGCGTCATTACGGTAGTTCAGGCGCTTTTTGCCGCAAATCCGGCCGGTGCATTATATATAAAAGAGTTTGCTGCGAAACAAGACTTCAAAGTCGGCAACCACGAACGAACTGGTTTTGTTGACGATATCGGCGGTCTTGTCCTTCTTGATACGATCGATTGCGTGCCTATTCTTTGGATTCCTAGCCGACAAACAAACGCCGTACTCAAGATTGACAGCAGAACTGGACGTCAACTAGGCGTTTACAGAGTTGGCCCGAAGGGTGGCGAGTGGAATCCCTGTGCAGTAGCTGCGGATCCTCTAGGAAATGCGTACATAGCGTGCTCTTGTCCTGGGCGGTCTGGCAAGATTGTTCGAATTCGTTCCTTGGTGCCAGGAGACACAAACGGCGATGGCATAATTCGAACCAGCACTGACGCTGACGGGAACGGAATTATTTCATCGAATGAAGTTTTGGATTGGTGTCAAGATGATTGCGTCGATATGCTCGTGGATGTTGGTATCGAAGCCGAACCGTCAGCGCTGACATTCGACAGTGACGGCACGCTTTGGGTTGCACTTGAAGGTAAGTTAGCGGTTGCACAAGTAGACGTGCAATCTCGAGCACTAGGGGCTTTCGTAACACTGCCGGGAAGACCAAGCGGTCTCTGGGCCGATGGTGGCGGGTCGATTTGGGTGCTCAGCCGACGAGATCATGCATTATATCGAATCTCGACCCTGGCGCGCACAGTTTCGGCTGTCTACGACCTAGGCGATTCAAGCCCAGCAGGGATGTGTATCGATTTCTACGGCCGGGTTTGGGTAGCCGATGAGTACGGTGCTTTGATCGTGGTCCATCCTGACCAAAAGGTATTGCTCAGGTACGCAACGGATTACTGCGGCGGTTTTGCAGGAATAGCAATAGACAAAGAAGGGGACCTCTGGGCTTCCTGCCCAGTCAAAGGGCTTGTCACACATTTCTCCGTAATGGATGGCAGCGTTATAGACGAGATCCCGGTGAGCGGTTCGCCGCGGCAGCTTTGCTTCGATTCAGACGGCACGCTTTGGGTACTCAACGAAGAAAGCAATAGAGCAACCGGAATCGATACAGCGGATTGCAGAATCTCGAAAACGGTGCCGACACTACCGGATCCACAAAGTAATACCTCCTTTTCGTCGAATGTTTACGTGCGAGGTATTCCTTCGAAAGGCGCGTGGACTGTACTCATTGATGCAGGTATAAAGGGTGCGGCTTGGGGAACAATAACTTGGGAGGCTGAGGAAAATGGAGGTCAGGTGGAAGTTGAGGCTCGAACCGCCGATACGCCAGGTGAGCTTTCTCTATCAACCTACGTAGCAGTTCGCAACGGAGAGATTCTCCCAGTCGCAGACGGAAGGTACCTTGCTCTCAGAGTAACACTAACTCGCGGTCCGCGATGGTCACCGGTCGTAAGGAGGATTCGAGTGGAAGGAAAAAATCGACCGCCTGACACGAGCAATGCAGTTGCGGTCATAGATAGCAGCAAGCCTCAGATAAACGGCTGTCAGCCGGTTTCGATCACCGGAATTGTTGATCCCGACGGCGACCCATTCGTAGTCAAAATCACCAGTGTTACATTCATTCAGAAATCGGCCAACTCCCCCAACAAGAACGAAGAGGCTCAAGCGCTTGGAATCGGCAACTCAACAGTCTGGCTGTCGAATGCGCTGTTACGCACAAACACCTGCAATGTATCATTTCAAGCTGTAGATTCCCATGGTGCAGTAGTTGAGAGTATGGTGCAGATAACCTTACGGTAACCGAGTATCTTAGCAACGTTGTAAGCTGTGGCATTTGCTGCGAATACCCATTCGTCACCGGAGAAGGCTATACTATTCCGAAATAATATAGGTCAGAAGAAAGCTTCGTTGTAACAATCGTGCCGCTTGATTGTGTTGACTAGCTGAGATGCATTGTGTTATACTTCTTGCGGGTATAGAATTAGTAGACAGTGCGCTTGTAGCTCAGGGGATAGAGCGAATGGTTGCGGACCATTAGGTCGGGGGTTCGATTCCCTCCAAGCGCACCAAACAGATGCCCTCGTAGCTCACCGGATAGAGCGCCTCCGTCCTAAGGAGGGCGTAGGGGGTTCGATTCCCTCCGAGGGCGCCATTTGGATCGGAGGTCGTACTTTATCGACCTCCGATTAGTGTATTGTATCGCCACGGAGACTTTTTGAGGAGAGGTGCGGGAGTGGTTTATCCGGGCGGTCTCGAAAACCGTTGTGCCTTCGGGCACCGTGGGTTCGAATCCCACCCTCTCCGCCATTGACTTCCTTTCTGCGTCGGGAAGCTCCTTTTCCCATGCGAGATTAAACATCCCTTGAGTCGTGCTGTGTTGCAATGTCCACAAGATCAGCCGTAAATCCCAAATTTTTCATTTTTACCTGGGGTTGCCAGATGAATGAGGACGACTCCGAACAGATAGCCAGCCGGCTGCTGCAGATGGGCTGTTCTCCGGCAAAAGTTCCGGAAGAAGCTGATATAGTATTGCTGGTGACCTGCTCAGTTCGTAGGAAACCCGAAGAAAAGGTAAGGAGCAAATTAGGTCAGCTTCGAGCAGTAAAAGCAAATAGGCCTAATATGGTAATAGGGGTTTGCGGATGCATGGCACAGCGGATCGGTGAAGATCTAAAGAAATCATTTCCATTCATAGACTTTTTGGCTGGTACAGCACAGGTTCACCGTGTTCCGGAGCTGATTCAAGAAGTCCAGAGCACGCGCAAATTTACATCAGCGCTTGAACTAGATAAGAAAGTGCACCCGCGAGCTGCGCACGTAGGAAGTCCACTGAAGGCGTTCGTCCCGGTTATGTACGGCTGCGACAACTTCTGCGCGTACTGTATTGTCCCGCACGTGCGTGGGCGCGAACGAAGCCGCAGCATTGAAGACATAGCAGCAGAAGTACGACAACTGGCGGAATCTGGAACAAAGGAAGTCATACTAGTCGGACAAAACGTTAATTCGTACGGGGCGACACTGGATCCTCCTGTAGACTTCGCCGATTTGCTGACTGTGGTGAATGATATAGAAGGAATCGAAAGAATACGGTTCACAACCTCGCATCCCAAGGACCTATCGGACAGACTGATTTTGGCGATGCGCAATCTAGACAAAGTCTGCGAACACATACATCTTCCTGTACAATCAGGTGATGACGAAATACTCCGGGCTATGAACCGCAGATATACGATCGAACACTATAAGGAACGTGTAAGCGCACTGCGTGAGGCAGTTCCTGGAATAGCTATAACCACTGATTTGCTTGTAGGCTTTCCAGGTGAGACCGAAAAGCACTTCGAGAACACCTTACGTTTGGTAGAAGAAATTAGATTTGATTCGGCGTTTATGTTCGCATTTAATCCCATTCCTGGAACGGCTGCTGCTCGTATGTCAGAACAGGTTCCCGAGCCGGTAAAAAAGAACCGGTTGAAGAGGCTCATAGACCTGCAGAACAGAGTTACATGTGAGATTAACATCTCTCAGGTCGGTCAGGTACAGGAAGTCTTGGTCGAGGGTGTGAGTCCAAAAGACCCCCATCGTCTGACTGGATTAACCAAAAATAATAAGACTGTCAATTTTCCTGGCAGCGCTGACCAGATAGGCAAACTCATCAACGTAAGGCTTACTGAGGCTCACCTATATGGCTTCGTTGGTGAAGTGTTATCAGAAGTCGCATCAGGCAGCGAAGCTTACAATGGATGCTAAGAAAATCACTCCCCTTGTAGCGCAGTACAAAGCGATCAAAGAACAGTACCCGGACGTGATTCTTATGTTCCGGCTGGGAGATTTCTACGAGATGTTCGGGGACGACGCGGTCACGGCTTCCAGAGAACTGGAGATTGTCCTCACATCTCGATCGCAGGGCTACGCTGCTGATGTTCCAATGTGTGGAGTACCCTACCACGCGGTAGACAAGTATGTAGCGAAACTTATTTCTCGCGGGTACAGAGTTGCCATCTGCGATCAATTGGAAGATCCTAAGAAGGCAAAGAAGATTGTAAAGCGGGGGGTCACGAGAGTTGTAACCCCCGGCACCGTCTTAGAGGACGGGATGCTTGATGCGAAAAGCAACAACTATCTCGTTGCTGTGACAAGTGAGCCGGAGCTATACGGATTGGCAGTGGTGGATATTTCCACTGGAGAGTTCGCCGTCACGGAGATCAGTCAGAAAAATGGTTCGCGTGAGCTTCTGGATGAAATATCGCGCTTAGCTCCTGCTGAAGTGCTGCTTAGGGAGTTAGATTGGGATCTTGAAGCACCCATTCGCGCTAATACCACAGCTGTCGTCACGAAATATGAGTGTGACAGCTTCTACCGAAAACCAGCTAAAGATTTTCTCTTAGAGCATTTCCACACCGAATCCCTCAGAGGCTTCGGGGCTGAGCAGATGACGGCTGCACTGGAAGCTGCCGCAATGGTTATTGACTATCTGCGCCAGACAAACCAGAACGCCTTGGCTTCAATATCCTCGATGTCCACATACTCAACCAGCGGCTTCATGATTCTCGACTCTGCAGCCAGGCGACATTTAGAACTGACGCAGTCGCTGTCAGGAACGACAAAGGGTGCGAGTCTGCTTTCCGTGATTGATCAGACGAAAACAGCAATGGGTGCTCGACTGCTGAGGAAATGGCTGGACCAACCGCTGCTAGACGTCGAAGCGATAAATCGTCGGCTAGATGCGGTGGAGGAACTTTACACCAACGTCCTTAGCCGGAAGGATGTGCGCGACCAGCTTGGAGGCGTTCAGGACTTAGAGCGGCTGATGTCCAGGATCGTAGCAGAAACAGCTACCCCTCGAGACCTGGTTGCTTTTGCTCAGTCGCTGAAAAAGGTTCCGAGTATTGCAAGAAGCCTTGAAGGCTCGCGTTCGGAACGGTTGCATACGCTACGCGAAGCTCTCGATTACCTCGAAAGCATTGTCGAGCTGATAGAGAGGGCGATAGTTAATGACCCACCCGCAGCTGTGCGGGACGGCGGCATCATTGCACAAGGGTATAATTCGGAGCTGGATGAGCTCAGGCGTGCATCAATTGATGGAAAAAGCTGGGTTGCGGCGCTTGAAACCCGTGAGCGCGAACGCACAGGTATAAAGAATCTCAAGGTTAGCTACAACACTGTTTTCGGATATTACATCGAGGTAACGAAACCAAATCTCCATCTAGTGCCGGACGAATACATTAGAAAACAGACAACCACGAATGCGGAGCGCTTCATTACCCCGGCTTTGAAGGAAATAGAGGCGAAAATACTGCACGCTGATGAATTAGCAGCAGAACTGGAGTATCAACTCTTCTGTGAAGTGCGTTCTAAGGTTGCGGAAGAAGCTCGCAAAGTGGGCAAGATTGCACGAGCACTCGCAGAGATTGACGTTCTATCTTCGTTGGCAGAAGTTGCGGCTCTGCGAGGGTACTGCAGGCCGGTGGTCAATGAGAGCGAGGAAATTCGCATAAAAAATGGCCGGCATCCTGTCGTAGAGGCATATCTACAGGAAAGGTTTGTTCCTAACGACACGTATGTTAACTGCGACAGCGATCAGTTGTTGATCATCACAGGTCCAAACATGGCGGGCAAGTCGACTTACCTGCGTCAGGTAGCACTAATTACTCTTCTTGCTCAAATAGGAAGTTTCGTACCAGCTGATGAGGCTACCATTGGTGTAGTGGACCGTATATTCACGCGCGTCGGAGCGCATGACGAACTGGCAAGTGGGCAGTCGACCTTTATGGTTGAAATGAACGAGACTGCCAACATACTCAACAACGCAACGCGCCGAAGTCTAATCGTGTTGGATGAAATAGGGCGGGGGACGTCAACATACGACGGTCTGTCAATCGCATGGGCAGTCGCAGAGGAAATCAACAAAATATCCGCGAGAACCCTGTTCGCAACTCACTATCACCATTTGAATGAACTGGAAAAAGAGCTTAGAGGTGTCAAGAACTACCGTGTAACCGTGCGCGAAGAGAAAGATCGCATAGTGTGGCTTCGCAAGATAGTACCCGGAGGAACAGACAAGAGTTATGGCATCGAGGTAGCTCGTCTCGCCGGAATTCCGCAAAGTACTATCGAGCGCGCCAGAGAAATACTCAAGGAACTGGAATCCGACAGAACCAGTAGAGGTTTGGTCGATGGGCGTACAAAGATCAAGGTGCGAGAGGAAACTTTGCAGCTCACACTGTTTTCTCTAGACAAGCACCCGGTTATCGAGGAACTTGAGAACCTGGACATCACTACAATGTCTCCAATTGAGGCTCTGAACAAACTTTATGAATTGCAAAAAAAGTTGAGTAAAGACGGCCTGCCGGGAAGATAGTCCGTTATGCAAAGTAAAAGTGAAACCTCTGATGCCAGTCGCATAATCATCTTAGATGAACACACCGCTAATCGGATCGCCGCCGGTGAAGTAGTCGAACGACCTGTTTCGGTGGTCAAAGAGTTGGTGGAGAACTCGCTCGATGCCGGAGCTACTCAGATAACAGTCTCCATTGAGCAAGGCGGCAAGGAACTGATAAAAGTTACTGACAATGGATGCGGAATGACGCGCGAGGATGCTATACTTTCGTTACAGCGCCACGCAACTTCCAAAATCAGGTCCGCATCTGATTTGAAAGCTATCCGAACCCTTGGCTTTAGAGGAGAAGCTCTCCCAAGCATTGCCTCGATCTCAATTTTGGAGATGATTACCAAACACGAATCCCAACCAGCAGGTACTCGTCTGGAAGTCGAAGCCGGCAGTATTACCAATCTTGAATCGGTCGGTGCCCCACAGGGAACCACAATAATCGTTCGCAAACTGTTTTTCAATACTCCTGCGAGGTTGAAGTTCCTCAAGTCTGCGCAGACAGAGTTTTCTCACATAGCTGAATACGTCGGATGGTTTGCGTTAGCTTGGCCCACAGTGAGTTTTCGCCTACTGCACGGTGGTAGAGAGGTTTTATCCTCGCCGGCGACTGGTCAGCGGCTTAACTCGATAGTTGAGGTCTTAGGAAAAGACATCGCAAAGCAGCTTGTCGAAGTGCATTATGAGCTGCCCGGTGTGCGGGTAGAGGGATTTGTTTCCTGCCCTTCGCTGACGCGAATCAATCGACGCGATCAAATCTTTTTTGTGAATGGACGTCCCATTCGCAACAAGATCATAGCACACGCACTAGACTATGCGTATCGCGGGCTGCTGCCGAGCGGCAGATATCCGGTCGCTGTGTTGTTTTTGGAAGTTCCCCCTGAACTGGTGGACGTAAATGTTCACCCGGCTAAGTCCGAGGTCAAGTTCTCGAACGAGCAGGAAGTACACAGCGCCGTATACCGTTCAGTGAACATGGCACTAACGACCGGCGCCGCTATCCCTACCATTTCTGAACACGCGGAACCACTTGGCAAACCAGCACCTATTTCCAGTGAGCAAGCAGATATCACAAGCAAACTGTTCGTACCCTGGCCGGATGCTGCGACTCAACAACACATTCAGCCTATGAACTTGTCTGCTTTTCAGGAGGCACTCCGACGCAGAAGGGAACAGGCACTAAGCGAAATATCAGATGTAGGAGAGGATAGTTGGCAGAAGGGATCGGGGGTTCCAGTCGAAGAATCGCCAGTGCCCGAGGCAGATTTCATAGCACCCAGAACGGTTGCTCTGACTGGTGTAAGGGTAATTGGTCAGGCTAGGAATATGTACGTTCTGGCTGAATGCGATGACGGATTGCTCGTTATTGACCAGCACGTTGCACACGAAAGAATCTTATACGACCAACTGCTGAGATTCGACGCGGAATCCAGATCTGCTATACAGCGGTTGCTGACGCCGATAACGATTTCCCTATCTGCGAGCGAATCAACTGTTGTGCGTCAGCGATTGGATATGCTCAACCAAGCAGGATTCGATCTCGAGGAGTTTGGTAGAGATACTTTCATATTGCGAGGGGCGCCTCCTCAGCTAAAACCTTCACAGGCAGAAGCGATACTCAGAGATATTATTGCCGAGCTAGTCGAGTTATCCGTAGAGCGCCACTTGATAGTCAGATCCGACCAAGTTCTTATTACCACAGCATGCAAGATGGCTATAAAGGCTGGAGAGAAACTTGACGACCGAGAAATGAAGCAGTTGGTGGAAGACCTGCTGAAATGTGAAAACCCGTTTGTATGTCCGCACGGGAGACCTATTATTGTAAGCCTGTCGAACTGGGAACTGGACCGAAAGTTCAAGCGCACGTAGAACGCGCTAGGTATTACCAGTTACCCACTGGCTAAAAGAATGATCAACCAACCTATAGGCTGAGCAAGATTTCATCCCCAGAATGTTGATGCCCGCCGACGCTGAGGGTAATTCATGTCAGGCGGGCATCAGTTCTTGGCGAGTTTCTCAGTCTATTCTCAATGTGACGACCTGAGTGCGATCACCTCTTTGTACAACTACAAGGGCCGTGTCTCCAGACTTGAGTTTGTTTATAGAACTAGTAAATGAAGCCACGCTAGTGATAGGAGTGCCGTCAATTTCAACTATGACGTCGTTTCGGCGGATGCCTGCACGGTCAGCTGCGCTGCCGGGTTCTACCTTGCGCACCACAACACCCTTAACAGACTCATCTAGGCCTAGTTGTCTTGCGATCTCGGGCGTTAAAGGCTGTACAGACAGACCTATCTTGTCGGCCGCACTGCCATCGCCTGCAGTTCCTCCTTCGACTGGCAGTTCACCGATAGTAACGTCCAGCGTTTTTCTGGTTTTGTCCCTTACGACGACCACCTTTACCTTAGTGCCGGGCGCAATGTTTTGGACGATTCGACGTAAGTCCGCGCTGTTATTCACGGCTTTGCCGTCTACGCTAACTATAACGTCCATTACCTTAATGCCTGCCTTTTCCGCAGGCGTGTCCTTGTCTACCGATTCCACTAACGCTCCTTGCTGCACGCCCAGCTTCTCCTTGAGTACTGGAGTCAGATCCCTGGGTATGACGCCCAGGTATCCTCTCACAACCTTGCCCTTCTCGATCAGTTGAGACATCACATTCTTAGCGATGTTCGATGGGATGGCAAAGCCAACTCCTACACTGCCCCCAGAGGTGGTGTAGATGGCAAAGTTGATACCTATTATTCTGCCTTGCAGATCAACGAGTGGCCCTCCGGAATTGCCAGGATTGATTGACGCATCAGTCTGGATCACCTCTGCTTTGGGCAAGGGGTCCTCAGAGCTGGAAATGTGTCTTACTGCGCTTACTACGCCTGCAGTAACCGTGTTTTCAAGACCGAAAGGATTTCCTATCGCCGCTACCCACTGACCGACTTTAACCTTGTCGGAATCCCCGAATTGAGCTGCCGGGAGATCCTTTGTATCGATCTTGACAAGCGCAAGATCGGAGTATGGATCTAACAAAACCTTTCCAGTGAACTCTCGACCATCTGCCAACTTAACGGTGACTCTATCTGCCCCAGCTACCACGTGATTGTTTGTGAGAATATATCCATCGGATCTTACTATTACCCCGGAGCCCGTGGCCTGTTGTACCCTCTTTTCTGGCTCAGGTCTGTTTCGACCTCCACCAAAAGGCCAGAAGAAATCGTCAAACCACGGGAACCTCGGAACCTCTACCATCTTTTCGCTTTTGATGTGCACTATGCACGGTCGCAGCTTTTCAGCAACCAAAACAAATGCTTCTTGCCACGGCTGCGGAATAGGGTTTTCAGAAGCTGCAATAGCCGTCACCGAAACGTCTCGACGATAGAAATTAGCAGCAAGAGAGAAGCCGAGGGCTATACTTAGGACAACAATGAGTATAAGGCTCAGATTTTGGTTTTGTAATAGTAGCTTTTTTCTCACGCCTATCAGCTCCTTTCTATAAATAGTACAACCACAAGATTACGACGTTTGACTCCAAAATTATACCCACTAAACAATCAAAAGAGGCTCGCCCCTGTGCATCCGCCAATCCAGTCTGATTGACGAACGAGAACAATCAGACGTTTCACCAACAACGAAGCTCACGAACAGCAAAAACGTAAGTTAGCAATCTGGATCAACAGACTAGTTGAATCGAGCATTCGCCCGCAGTCAATGCAACTTCAATCTGTGGCAAGGATAAACCAGCCGCAGCAAGAATTTGTCCTTATTATCTATTGAAGCTGGCAAATTGGACTTCAGGACTAAAGGAGGTTTGTGCAGCGCTAGTAACAACCAAAGGTTTGCTGAACTGGAATTCAACATGGGGAAGACTTATCTCGCTAAGAAATGATACTTGATGAGTCTGGGACAGAAATGCCGTCTGATTACCAGAAATGTCCGGGTTAAAACCTTCCATACCGCCGGCAGTAAGCAGTACAAGCGCTGCGCCGAACACCGCGAGTGCAGCGGTAACCGGGCTGAGCTTAGCAAAGGTTAACCGTGCAGCCCATGTACCAAACCTGTGCGTTCGGGTGAACTGTTGTTCTTCAATCTTAGCGACGACAGCGGCGGCAAGGTCTTTGCGAGGCACTACTGTGCGCAGACGAGACATTGCTTCTTTCAAACCGCGCAGCGACTCGTATTCGCGGGTGCATTCTGAGCATTCCGAGAGGTGTCTCCTTATGGCAAGCATTTCTGCACCCGTAAGTTCGCCGTCTATGTATGCAGAAATTAGATTCATTACTTTGCGGCAATTCATCCTTCAACACCTGCCTTATCGCATTCTATAATTTGTGCCTGTCCCGTCAGACAAACTCGCTCGCTAAGCCTTGGATTCTGTTTCGAAGAAGCTTTCGACCTCTATGCAAGCGGGAGCGAACAGTGCCTATGTTGGTATTTGTTGCCTCGGCTATTTCCTCGTATGAAAGTCCTTCGATGTCGGCGTATATAACCGTGAGTCGAAAGACCTCAGGTAGGGTATTCAAAGCAGCCTGAATACGTCTGTCCATATCATGGGAAAGTACTGTTTCTTCCGGTCCGCTGGATGGATCCGGCAAGTCCATCTGGGTTTCGCCGTCTTCGGTAGCAATAGGTTCGTCTAGAGAGCGTAATTTGGCTTTAGGTTTGCGCCGAAGCATATCTATAAAAACGTTCGACATTATTTTGTAAAGCCAGTTTTCGAAGGGGAGGTCTCTGCGGTATTGATCGAAGAACCGATATGCCCGAATGAAGGCTTCTTGTGTTAGGTCTTCAGCGTCGGCGTGGTTACCCGCCATTCTGTAGGCAACATTGTAGGCTTGTTTATGATAACGCTTAACAAGAGCGTTGAACTCACGTCGGTCCTCGCGCTGAACGGTTTCAGCAACGGTATCGGCGATTTCCACTTTGCATGCCTCCGAGTGCGGTCCTTTTATGGATACGTTTCAACTTGCCCATACGTTCCCGCACTCCACCTGAAACAAATACCGGTTCTGTGCATTATGAAAGTGCTGTTCGTATTATGCTATGAGTGATAACCTGAGTCAAGGCTAGTTGTCTAGCAAACCGCACTCATTATTCTCATTGTCTGAGTTCATAATGCAAGCCTCACTGACATTGACCCAGTCAATTATGACTGCATTTGCAAAAGCGGCTTTACAAGCACTCCTAGCACCTGATATGATATAATGTAGATGTACACCCCAAGTGGGCGGTTAGTTCAGGGGGAGAACGCTTCGTTGACACCGAAGAGGTCGTTGGTTCAAGTCCAACACCGCCCACCAAGAGCCCCGTTTTTTGAGCTCGAAATACTTGCGCCATAATAACAGCACCACCTGATTAGCACACAAGCATCACTATCCTACTGCCCTATATTGACCATCTCACCACGCACGCATTATCATTTACGCTGTCGGCAGCGCTGGTCTGCCCTTTGTATTTCCCGGTAGTTGACTAGATAGAGACTAGATAGAGAATCTCGCAAAGCCGTTTTACAACACAAAGGGAGGAAGGGAGCATATATGAAGACCATCTACGATTGCTGCGAGCTGCGTCCCGAAGTACTCCAAGGCGAACTGGACGACGCGATATTCGCGGCTGATTTTGGTCACGTGGTCGAAGGGATCGCTCCTAAGGTCTACCTCGACCCTGAAGAGTTTTTCAAGAATACACACCCTGCCGCTGCGCTTAAAAAAGTGGTAAATAACGTGTTCGGCCGTCTTGCCGATCCAAACGAATCGGGCGCGCGGATTCGGCTCAGCACGGGTTTCGGAGGCGGCAAAACTCACACTCTCATTGCTCTCTGGCACCTGGCCAAAAACATCAACAAGTTATCAATTGGCACCGAGCTTCTGGACGCCGCTGGTAGACCAGAAAAAGTAGTGGTAGCAGGTGTTGACGGCGACAAGGCTGGCACCGAAGTCTTCCTTCAACATGCTAACTTCCAAACACACAGCCTCTGGGGCGAGCTAGCATACCAGCTAGGTGGCGTAAGGGGATACGAGAAGGTCAAGAATATCGACGACCCCGAAAAGGTCCCTCACGCCGCCCTCATTCGCGAGATTCTGACAACGGGCGCGCCGGTGCTAATACTGCTTGACGAAATAGTGCTTTATATGTGCAAGCTTTCGGAAAGGGGCAAAAATGCACTGACATCATTTATCAACTCTCTCATATCTGAGATCAGCGCCCTCAGGCAAGCGGTGCTCGTCATAACTGATACAGCCGACCAAACTGCCTACCAAAAAGAAACCTCCGACCTAGAGAAAGCTATGGAAACAGAGGCGGCAGCCGGCTTCGATGATGTTCTCGGACGCAAGATGACAGACTTTGATCCCATCGGCACCGAGACCGCCCAGGTCATTATACGACGTCTGTTTACCAAGGTTGACCGCGCTGGCGCGGACGAGGCTTCGGGAGAATACTATAACGCCTACAAACGCATCTGCTCAGAAAACCCGGGGCTGCTTCCCAGAGGTGTCGACAGCGCAGAGTATGCCAAGCGCATTGTAGAGTGCTATCCGTTCCACCCCAGACTTCTAGATACCGCCAGAGACAGGCTGGGGGCCCTACAGAGCTTTCAGAAAAGCCGTGGCACACTTCGCCTGTTCGCCCGTATTCTGCGCGATATCTGGCAGCGCAAGCCCGATATTCCTCTCATCACCGCGGGAGACATCAACTGGGAAAACTCCAGCATACAGGCCGACCTTCTGCAGCGCCTGAACAGAGACAACTTCAAGGCTGCCGTAGACGCCGACATTCTACGCCACGCAGCAGAACTCGACAAAGACTATCAGACCGACATCCACCGTCGAGTCGCATCCGCTCTTCTTCTCGAAAGTCTGCCTATGACCGCCAACGCCGCGATGGACAAAGCTGATATCACCCTGGCCACTTTAAGGCCCAGTGAAGTTGGGCACGAGCCCGGAGAGGCCATTGACCGGCTTATTAGTGTGTGTTGGCATACTTATAAAATTGACTCTGGCGAAAAGTTCCAATTCCGATACGAACCTAACGCAAACAAGATAATCGAAGAAGCAGTGGCTCGAATAAGCACCGAAGATGCCTTGGCCAGAGTCCGCACAAGAGTTATTGATTACTTCAAGGGTGCAACATTTGACCTGAAAGCATATCCGCAAAGACCTAGCGACGTGCCGGACTCTAATAAACTGAAGCTTGTGCTGTGCGATTCCGAAGAGCTCGCACAGGCGGTATGCGATTTTGAAGATGATTCAGATCCTGAGTCAAAACGTCCAAGGCGGTTCAGAAACGCTATTCTTGCCATCGCGCCCAACCAGGCAGGATTAGATGAAGCTGTCAGGACTGCAAAATGGGAACTGGCCGCCGAGGCTGTGCTTCATGACTATAAAGACAACAAAGAGCTCAAGGCTCAGGTTGAAGAAATCATTGTGCAGCTGCGCAAACGAGCCCAAATCGCGGCGTATCGCGCGTTCAATCGCGTTTTCTTCCAGGGCAGGCAGCCCGTCTCGCTGGCCGAAAAATATCTTGTCCAAAGTGAAAGTGCGCTCGGGACGCCCAGTGGACAGGCGAACCTGAAGAAGTTCCTTGATGATGAAGGACTAATATACCAGTACGAAGATTCACTGGACGTAGACCTGTTAATAAACGACATTATCCCAGGTTCCACACCATCTCTCGACCACCAGGGTGCTTATCCTGCCAGCGCAATTCATGAGCGGGCGCTGGCAAGCATTAAACTGCGGCTGATGATAGATGGCTCCCCGGTTCGCAACGCCATCATAAAAGCTGTCGAATCGGGCAAGTTGGTGGTCCGGCTGGCAAATGGCGACGTATACGACTCAAAGGGCAAGGTAACCGGTCCGGAAGGGGAGCGCAGACGTATCGACGGCGACCGAATGTACACGATGAACCTCACAAGCGATGTTCTTGTCGCTCCACCAGATGCTCCGTGTGTCTCCGAATGGACAGCTATCAGTGAAACCAGTGAAATCAATGGAAATGGTAACGGCGATGAAAAACTTGGTACAGTAAACGCAGATACCTGGCACGAGGCAATCAATCTTGCTCAAAATCGCCCTATGCTCTCGCTCAAGCTCGAGGCGCAAAGTCCAGATACCGCTAGGACGCTTGCTAGGCTTGCACAGCCGTTTAGCGCCAATTCTGTCTTGATGACCGTCCTCGTGAATGGAGAACTAAAAGAAGGCGGGTCCGCATTATATAAGGTCGAAAATGTTAAGCTCAATACCAATTTAAGGCCCATAGACGAGGCGGCGAAGCTCTATCGAGCGATGAATGAGGACGCAGAGTTCACGGTGGAGATAGCGATGAATTTTGGGGATTCTGGCAGAACTGACGTTGTAGCCAGCTTGGAACAGGCCCGCGATACGGCGCCCGAGGATGTGAAACTCTCAGCTAAGTTCGGGAAGGAGATCGAGTGATGAAGCCGATAAGATATGCTCCTTTTGCCATCAGAGTCGTTAACCGCAGAACCGGCAGGGCTGCGATTATCTACAGGCGCAGGCCAGACAACCGCGGCAGAGACAGGCTTCAGAAACTTGTCGCTCTATCGACGCTGGCGTTCACAGCGGGGACCCCGCTACTACGCGATGCAGTTTCCAAATCTGTTATCCAAATGCCTAATTCGCGCCGCAGGCGCAGCCGTAAGCAAAATGGCGAGGAACCCCAACGTATGACCACCCTCTCGCCTGGAGAGTTTTATCCTTTGGATGCCGACTGGGGAGCCCGCGTTGCCTGTTTTGGCTTGCTTGCGGCCGGCCTCAGAAATGCCGAAAATCTTATGAAATCTGCCAGCCATCTCAGAAACTCCGATCCCGTTGAGGCAGCCTGGTGGTTGGGGATGCTCACGCAAGATAACAACTTGCGCGCCTTAAGGGCGCTCAGGATACTTACTGAGGCGGTGGGATGAGCGATTCGAAAGACTCAGGGCGAAACAAGCCCAGACTACTAATAGAAGAATGGCTTCCGGTTCAGGCT
>CALJES010000005.1 GCA_938074205.1 uncultured bacterium | reverse complement strand
CGCTGGTGGTCTATTACTCAGACCGCTAGTGGTCTTTTCGGAGCTTGCGGATGGACTTTTGGGGTCCGCGGATGGACTCACGGATGAACTTTTGGGGTCCGCGAATGGACCTTGGGTTGCTGGTGAGCCTGGCGCTGCGGCGGCGGTTTTCGTTTTTGCCGGCGGTCGGTACTTCACCCCGCGCGTGCGGGCAACCGCTTCGTAGTGGTGTATGGTAATCAGGCTGCCACCCAGAACGCGCTTGATACTTATCTCTCCCTCGCTTGCAAGCACAGCCATCCATCTTTTGACAGTTGTTTCCGGGAAGCCGGTTTCTGATGTGATTTTCTCGTAGGTGGTTTTGAGGGTTCCGGTTTCCCAATTTGCTGCGCCGATGAGGTATGCAAGCAGATAAACGGCTTCGCCGATGCGCTCGCGCGTCGACTGGTTAATCTTAGCCTGCGGCAGCGGGACGGTATACATTCGTTGGGTTTCTCCTTTCGCAGGTGATATGGCAGACAAGCGGGGGTGATATCGATTTTTGTCTCCCATAATTACAAGCTGGCGAAAAGGGTGTTTTGTCCTTAAGATGGGGGGATATTTCGGGTAAATGTTGTTCACTAGTGACGGACAAGCGTTTGGGTTAGCGCATATTTAGTAGGCAGGGTGCTTATTATTGTGCAGGTTGGCAATTGGTTTGATTTTTGCGTTGACAGTGTTCGTGCGCTGTGCTATTATCCGTTGCCGTGGCTTTGGCGGCTTTGGTTTTTGCTTTTAAAGTTTGCGGTTTTTGGGAACGATAAAAAGAACGAAAAACGTTTATAAGAAAGCCCTGAAATAAGCTGCAAACTGAGGCATAATACCGAATTGAGACTACGCAGTTTGTGGGGTTTTTTGAGGGACAGATCAGATGTCCAAGGCGCTTGTGATAGTAGAATCGCCTGCTAAAACTAAGACCCTGAAAAACTTCCTGGGTCCGAACTTTGACGTTCAGGCAAGCTTGGGGCACGTGCGCGATCTGCCCAAGAGCACGCTGGGTGTGAACATAGAGGACGGCTTTCGCCCCAGGTATGTTGTAATTCGCGAGAGGAAGGAGATTATCAAAAAGCTGCGGGAAGCTGCGAAGAAGGCGGAGACGGTGTATCTTGCGTCCGACCCGGACCGCGAAGGTGAGGCGATAGCTTGGCATTTGTGTGAGCTTTTGAAGCTTCGCAACCCTCGGCGGCTAAGGTTCAACGAGATAACCAAGAGTGCCGTTTTGCAAGGGCTAGCAAACCCGGACGATATCGATTTGAACCTGGTAAACGCCCAGCAGGCTCGGCGAGTGTTGGATAGGCTGGTGGGCTATATGCTGAGCCCGCTTTTGTGGCGGAAGGTTAAGAGAAACCTGAGTGCGGGCAGGGTTCAGTCGGTGGCGGTGCGGCTGATATGCGACCGCGAGCGCGAGATCCAGTCTTTTGTGCCCGAGGAGTATTGGACAATAACGGCCACGCTCACGCCGCGCCCTAGGAAGCAGCCGTTTGACGCGAAGCTTGTGCAGCGAAACGGCGACAAGATAAAGATTGCAAATGACAAAGAGGCTCAGTCTATCTTAAAGGAGCTTGAAGGTGCGGAGTATGTGGTCAAATCTTTGAAGAAGTCTCAGAAGCGGCGGAACCCAGCTGCGCCGTTTATCACGAGCACCATGCAGCAGGAGGCGTCTAGGAAACTGGGGTTTACTGCGAAGCGGACGATGTTGGTGGCGCAGCAGTTGTATGAGGGTGTTGAGCTTGGCGCTGAGGGTGCGGTAGGTTTGATTACGTATATGCGAACCGACTCTACGCGCGTTGCTTCTGAGGCTCAGGCTGAGGCTAGGCAGTATATAGAGGCGAACTTTGGCGAGCAGTATGTGCCTGCGGCTGCGAGGCAGGTGAGTCGAAAAGGTGCGCAGGATGCGCACGAGGCCATCCGGCCGACCTCCGTATATCGCGAGCCGGACTCGATCAAGGGGTATCTGACGTCTGATCAATATAAGCTCTACAGGTTGATTTGGCAGAGGTTTGTGGCGAGCCAGATGTCGGCTGCTTTGTTTGACGTGGTGACGGCTGATATAGAGGCTAAAGGTTTCATCTTCCGGGCTGCGGGCTCCACCGTCAGGTTCCCCGGTTTTATGAGGGTATACACAGAGGGCAAGGACGACACGGCCGAGCTGGCCGATGAGGAAAAGCCTCCGCTGCCTCAGATGCACGAGGGCGAGGTTCTGGATTTGATAAAGCTTCTGCCGGAGCAACACTTTACCGAACCTCCCCCGAGGTATACGGAAGCCACCCTAGTTAAGGCTCTCGAGGAGAAGGGCATAGGCAGACCCTCTACCTACGCCCAGATAATCTCCACCATCCAGGAGCGCAAGTATGTCCAGTTGGTCGACAAGAGGTTTGTGCCCACCGAGCTGGGGTTTATCGTGACAGACCAGTTGGTCAAGCACTTCCCGGAGATTATGGACGTTAAGTTTACGGCGGGAATGGAATCCAAGCTGGATAAGGTTGAAGAGGGCGCGCTGGATTGGGTGCAGCTTTTGAGCGAGTTTTACGGACCGTTTGAGCGGGATGTGCAGGCGGCGCTTGAGAATATGGAGATGGTGAAGATCGCTCCCAAGGAGACTGATGAGATTTGCCCTAGCTGCGGGCGCAAGCTTGTGATTCGCGAGAGCCGTTTTGGCCAGTTTTTGGGCTGCTCTGGTTACCCGGAGTGCAAGTTCACGAAACCCCTTAACAACTCGATCAAGGTTAAGTGTCCTGTTTGTGGGGAGGGGGAGATTATCGAGAGGCGTTCCAGGAAGGGCAGGGTCTTTTACGGGTGCAGTAGGTATCCGGATTGCAATTTTGTTTCCTGGGATAAGCCTACGGATAAGCGCTGTCCGGTATGCGGCGGGCTTTTGGGCGAGCGGCGGGTTAGGAATCGGCTGATAGGTTATAGGTGTACGAATCAGGGCTGCGGTTACGAGACTCGAGCCGTTGAGATGGAAGGCGACGCGAGCCCAGAGTCTGATGGAGTGGTCGAGGGTGACGGCTCAGGGTCCGGCAGAGGCGCTGATGTAGTTGCTGACGCAGGCGCTTATGAGACATTCGAACAAGAAGTCTCCCGGGCGGTAAGTTGATGGTGCCCGGGCTCGCGCCCTAGGCCTGAGCTGGTGCTTTTGGGCGGTCGGTGTTGTCGAGGGAGTGCACAGACTCAGATCCCCAAGATGTGCGCGACTAGCGCCTTTCTGGCGTAAAACGCTCTGGTGGTGCTACCGTGCCCCATACCCTTAGTGCGTGGCTGTATGAGCTGACCCATGCGCCCAGATAGTGCTTCGAAACCTCGGTGTATAATGCAGGACCGAACGGCTTCGTAGTCGTCTCGGATTGTATTAAAGAGCTCCGGGTTATCTAGGTCAAAGGTTGCTACGGAATGCAGGATTGACCGTTTTTCTTCCTGGGATTCAAATATTCTGGCGCAGACTATGGCGCGCCTCAATTTTGTAAGAAGGTGGCTATGCTCGAAGTCATTTTCTACAACGTGGCGTGGGTCTATCATGGTTATGGCCATAGTTTCCTTTACGACCAGTTTTCCATCGGACTTTCGGTGGTATAGTGGTACAATCTTCAGTTCCCACGAACCGAAGTTTGGGGACTGAGACGAGTTAAGCTGCAGACCTAGGTAGCGTTCTATAACGTGGCCAGCCCAGCCTTTGTTTTTCTTTCCGCCCGTCCAGATAGTAACACCGTAGTGCGAGGCCAGTTCTACCAGGTCTTGGCCCTGGAGTTGATTTAAGCGTTCGAATGCTTCGTTACGCTCCATTCGCGTTTCCTAAAGTTAAGTTGTAAATGGCAAGGCTGCGGCCCTTGCGTTTGCAGCGTCAGTGAGGCGCGCTACAGCAAGCTCGACGTATTCATCCTCAATTTCAATGCCTACGAACGCCCGTCCGAGATTGATAGCAGCGACTCCGGTAGTGCAGCTTCCGGCGAAGGGATCCATCACCAAGTCTTGCTCTCTTGTTGAGGCCAGCAATATCCGCTCCAGTAGTTCAAGCGGTTTCTGAGTTGGATGCTTGCCGAATTTCTTTTCTTCACCATTTGGAGCTGCAATCGTCCACACGGTTTTCATCTGTTTTCCGCCAGCGAGCTGGCGCATCAGTGGGTAGTTAAAGAAATGTTTCGCCTTTTCGTCACGCGCAGCCCAGATTACAGTCTCCGTGGAGTGAGTGAAATACCTGCAGGAAAGATTGGGTGGCGGATTCGGTTTTTCCCAGCATATGTCGTTGAGTATCTTCATGCCTAGCTGCTGCATAGCATAGCCGATAGAGTAAATAACGTGATGCGTTCCTGAGACCCATATGGTTCCATTTGGTGTTAGTAACTTTTGGCAGCGCGAAAGCCACTCAAGGTTGAATGCGTGGTTTTGCTCTGCGCCTTTCGACTTATCCCACTCTCCTTTGTCAACTTTCACCATTTTTCCGGCGTGGCACGTAATCCCGCCGTTTGACAGGAAATACGGCGGATCAGCGAATATCATATCGAACTTAAGTTGGGGTAAATTCTCGAGTATGAAATCCATAAAGCTGAAGCAGTCGGCTTTGTAGAGATAAACGCTCAGCCTGTCGTCGCGGAAGCACAATTCAGCTCCCTGCGCATTACCTGCTTTCTCCGCCAGTTTGACCAGTGCCGTTTTCGTCTTTGTTCGATCCTCTGTGATCACTCCGGCGCCCCTTTTAGCAGTATATGGTCGCATGCTCTACGCTTGGCATGGTGTGTGTGAAAGTACTTACCAACATTACAGTCATTACCCAGTTAATTTCCGAAATCCTGCGGAGACTAATTTGTCAAACCAAGCCCCGGGGTTATCTGGGATTAAGTTCAGAGTGATCTCCCATCGTTTTCCCGAGTTATATCGGCTAGCAGTTTGAGGGCGTGTGGGTGCCAGTCGCTATTCGGATAGTGCTCCACGAGTTCACACAAAGTTTTCTTTGCCGACTCGGCATCCCCAAGAGCGCACATCTGCAAGTGACCCATTTTAAGAAGCGCCATCTCAGCCTCGATGGAGTCAGGTTCGTGCTTGGCAACAATTCTCAACTGCTCTACGGCCTTTGCGGGGCGGCCGGTTTCCGCGAGGTAGTTCGCCAGTTGAAGCCGCGTTTGAGGATGAAGATGCGACCCAGGCAGGAGCTTGGTCATCTCATCGGCTGCTGCTAGGGCCTCATCCTCCTCTCCGCTAGCCAAAAATAGGTCTATTGCTGTGTGGTAGTGGCGGGTGGCCTCGGTGTTTTCCCTCAGGTATGCCCACAGTCTGCCGATTTGAGCGTGAGCTTGGGCGTTATCCGGGTCATAGTTAAGAAGTGTTTCGTAGTGCTGGACGGCCTCCAGATAGCTGCCGTTTTGTTCGCAGCGGTTTGCTTCGGCGGTTAGGTATTCGCACTCTCCGTGAAGGGCCATATCTGCAAGAAGTGCCACTGCAATGCCGAACGCGAATCCTCCCAGGTGACTCCAGTAGCCGATTTGTTTTACGCTTATGCCCAGGAACTGGTCTCGGTAAAGGCCTATTATTCCGAGGGCAAGCTGCAGCACCAGCCAGATCATTATCACGAGCAGAGCGGGCATTTCTATTCCTGCAAATCTGAACATGCGGCGGTGGAATCGGACTGCGTATATTCCCATCACTCCTGCGACTGCCCCAGAAGCGCCCACCATGGGTCTGCTGGCGTAGTATGCCGGCATCATGGCGTATAGCACGATCACAACGTGCAGCAATGAGGCCGCAAAACAGGATCCCACATAGAGCATAATGTATTCGACTTTCCCTATCACCCGCTCGACCTCTCGTCCAAAGAGGTACAAAACGGACATATTAAGCACAAGGTGGGGGAAGCCGTCGTGGATAAACGTGGAGCTAAGCAATCGGCCGACTCGAAACTGCTCTGGTATGAGCCCGTAGGCCAGAACGTAGGTCTCGTAGAAAGTCATATCTCGCCGCGCAAGATAGGTTGCGAGGCAGTTGATGAATATGATTCCCAGGGTGACGAATGGCACTTGCGAGGCGACATTCTCGATCAGCTTAGCGCATACTGACGTCATGGCTGAGATTATACTATGCTTGGTCTAATTTCAGAAGGCGGTGGTTTTGCGCAAAACGGCTCGCAGTTGCTCTGCCGAATGATGCGGTGTTATAATCGCAGTCGCTATGCCGAGGTTCGGGATAGAGGAAGAGGTATTTATCACGGAGCCTGAGCGACCGAACTTGCGCTCGCTTTATTATCTTGCCAGGTTGCTGGCCAAAAACCCCCGCTTCTACTACACCCACTCAGCTCACAATTTCACTCGAGGCAGGGATGTCAGAAGCGGTCTGATGAGCGGGGTCGAGATATCCACGGCGATATACTCGGATCCGGACGCGGTGGTGGACGATCTTGCCCGGCGGAGGGCTGATCTGGCGGCGGTGGCAACGGGGCTTATTGTGCCGGTTGGGCACCTGCTTGACGTTGACACTCCGTCGAATACCTGTGCACTCCACGTGCACATAGACGGTGTGGCAGACAAATCTAGATTATACCGAAACATATTGCATTTTCTGCCGGTGCTGTGTCTTTTCACGATAAACTCGCCGATGGTATCGGGGCGGTACTTCGGCAAGTCCTACAGGATGCAGGCCTCTTACGCGATTGGACCTATAGGGGGCGATTGGACTGTCAGGTTCCAGGATGTGATATTTTCCAAGCGTTTGAAGACGGTTGAGCTTCGCGTATGCGATTCGTGTTGGGACCTCAACCGCGTTAGGTATCTTATGCGTGCGGTTGCGGCCATAGCAAATCTGGAAGATACCCTGGAGCCGAACGTAGAAAGATACAATACCCTGCGAGAGCGCATCTGCCGAGAGGGGCTTTTGGAGGAGACGGCCTACCTGGCGGAGGAGCTGCGCTCTATTGTCGACTTTCCGATGGAGCTTATCATGCGCACCGCCTCAGACGAGCTGCGCGAGGTATACGAATCCTGCGGGCTTGTGGCTGCTTACAGCGCCTTGGACAACGGCTACCGCAACGGCGTATTTGAACCGAGGCAGGTGTCGATCAAAAATAGGCTGCATTTTGCATCTGCCGCCCTTGGCTTTGCAGGCTATTTTGTTCCTCGGCTGCCGTTTTACGCGGTCAAGGGCTTGCTGGAGATGTAGCGATGCCTTACGTCTCGGCGATAGTTTGGGCTTTGGTTTTCCTTGTTTTGGTGCTTTTGTGTGGGACGTGGTTCCTGAGAAATGTTTGGTTTTATAGAGACCCCCAGCGAAAGCCAGAGTCGAATTCCCTCGGCACGATCGTCGCTCCGGCGGACGGCCGAGTGGTGTATATTAAGCGCATTAAGCGGGGCACACTGACGAGCGAGAAGCTGGGCCAAAAGATACCGCTGCCGGAGATCACAGGCGATTCGCCGCCAGATCTGGACGGATTCTCGATCGGAATTTACATGTCCCCGCTGGATGTGCATTTTAACTACTGCCCACACCCAGGCGTCGTGGAGCGAATATACTATAAGCCTGCGAAGGTCAACCTGCCGATGCTGGATATGTGGGAATATGTGAAGGTGGTTTGGCTTAGGAGGATGGTTGACCTATTTGGGCGCAAATACCATTTGGAAAACGAACGCAATACAATATTCCTGCGCTGCGGCGCGGTTAGGATGGCCGTGGTGTTGATTGCTGATAAGTTCGTCTCCAAGATAAAATGCTTTGTTACGGAGGGTCAGTCACTTGGCTATTCTGAAAAACTCGCGTTTATAGAGCGCGGCAGCCAGGTGGATCTGGTAATTTGGTCGAAGGACGTGGAGTTTCTGGTGGGGGTAAACCAGCAGGTCTACGGCGGCAAGACGGTGATAGCGCGTATTACTCACTCGGCGCCTGAGCAAGGATCAGCCAGGCGCAGCAATGAATGCCCGAAATAGTTCCGCGGCCAGCCGGCGCAGGAGTCAGAGAGGCCTAAAACCCCCAACCTTGAGCAGCAATGAATGTCCGAAATAGTTCCGCGGCCAGAGAATGATGAGTATGGGTAGGTTAGGTTGTTTATTGGCGTTAGTGATATTGCTGGTAGTTGCCTGGGATCAGTATCGCATTGAGAAAATGCGCAAGGAAATAAGCAACATATCCAGCAAGGTGCACGTCCAACGTAGTAGTGGTTTACGCGATCGCGGCGAATCGGATCTCGTGACATCGCTTGCCAAGGCCGAGGGGCATACCCGTCGCGCAAAGGAGCTCCTCAAGAAGGGCAAGACTGCTCAAGCGCAGGCTGAGCTTGACCGGGCCTTGCAATATCTGCGCTCGGCGAACGAGGTCTCGACGGATATAGTCGGGGACACGGCAAAGTTCCTGGGCCAGGCCCGCGATAGGGCGATTAAGGTCTTCCAGGATACTTGGAGGGAAATATCAGAGCAGGCAAAACCGAAGAAAAAGATAGACGTGCAGAAATGATCTATCCTGGCAGTCGCGCGGGACGGAGGTAGCAGCGCTTTGGCTCAGACTAGACTGGAAGGGCTGCAGTCACAAGATCTGCAACTTACTTGCGCGGCTAGAACCAGCGTTATTGTGCCCGCGTACAACGAGCGAGAGCGCATACCGGCCGTTCTCGAAGCCATCAAGCAGGCTAAGCTGGTGGATGAGATAGTGGTGGTAAGCGACGGCTCCACCGACGGCACCTACGAGCTTGTCTGTGAGGATCCGGATGTCAGGGCGGTTCGGTTGGATACGAACCTCGGCAAGGGCGCGGCGATGTATGTGGGTGCTCAGAATACGGATAACGAGGTTCTTCTCTTTCTGGATGCGGATCTTATCGGCCTGGACGGCGAAAAGGTTGACGCGCTGATAGAGCCTGTGGCTGAGGATCGGACAGACATGGCGATAGGCATATTTAAGGGCGGTCGGGGGCCGACGGACTTAGCGCAGCTTTTGGCGCCGTATATATCGGGTCAGCGCGCTCTTCGGAGAGAAGTGTTCCTTTCGATTCCAGGAATCGATACCGTCCGCTCAGGAGTTGAGACGGCCATCACTCGCTACTTTAGGGCGCATGGGCTCAGAATCGAGCGAGTGCCGCTGGTCGGATGCACGCACTACATGAAAGAGGAGAAGCTGGGTGTTGTCCGCGGCTTCGCCGCGCGACTTCGGATGTACGCCGAAATCGGCAAGATTATGCTGGACGGCAGAAGATTTACCGCATAGGTGCTGCGCGCACTATGGTTTGCCCGGAAAAGAGGGCAGCGCGGGGGCGGCTTTTGGTTGTTTTTCAGACATATGCCGGAGAATCTCAGGTAGCATTTTCTGCCACATCTTAAACACGTCAATCTTCCAGGCGCCTTCTTCTTTTACTAATACCCAGCTTATCTTAACCCCGCCTGCTTCGGGCTGTCCTTTTTCGTCCAGCGGCTGCGACGCCACAACTGCCGTGCTTTTGTCGGGTCCTTCGTAAGATGTGCCGAGGATCTTTACTTTGGTGCCGGTCGGCTTTTTGCCTTTCTCTTGCGCGAGTTCCCGCACCGTTATGAAGCCTTTTACGAATCCGCCTTTCCCTCCTGGAAAGTCAAGCGTTGTTTTGGAAAGAAACGACATCGCTTTTTCTGTGTCCCCGGCTTCGCACGCGTTGATGAAGCTTAGCACTACTTCTGCCGGGCCGGGCTGTCGCAGTAGGAAATACCATCCGCCGAAGGCTGCTGCTGCCAGGATAACGACGACAAGCACTATCCACCCTGCCTTGGAGCCCTGTTTGACCGCTGGCGGCGGCTCGGGATAGTAAAAAGGCGACCTGCTGGGGCTCTCTGCGCCTGGTCGGTCTGATAATGGGTTTTCGGCTTTGGCGGGCTCGTCAGAGGGCGGCGACTGGGGCTCACCTTTGGGCGGACGAGGTTCTCTACCGGCTCCTTGGGGGATGGTTATAGGCTCGCGGGTGCTCTCCGTCGGCTCGACACCTCCCAGCGACGCGTAGCAGTTGGAGCATGACTGGCGCGCCTCGTTGTTCTCGGCGCCGCATTTGGGGCAAACTTTGACTTTCATATCGGCGGCCTCCTTCCGCGCGGTCGGGGAACTTAACCAACCGCCCTCGCTTACAAGTTTACCTTCCGCGAGGCCGCCGATAATCCTGCAGCAGTTGTTAATTTGAGGTCATTTTAGGGTAGCGACTTAACGAAGTCTAAAACCTCGTCCGCGTGACCCTCCACTTTTACCTTGGGCCATATCTTGCGGATTGTGCCCTCCTTGTCGATGGCGAATGTGGTGCGCTCTGTGCCCATCACCTTTCGGCCATACATGTTCTTTTCTTTGTAGACTCCGTAAGCCGTAGATACTTCCTTCGTTTCGTCGGCGAGCAGGGGGAACAGCAGGGAATGTTTGGCAGCGAATTTCTCGTGGCTATCTATGCTGTCGGTGCTCACGCCTAGGATAACTGCGCCTGCGTCATCGAATTCCTTCATCAAATCTCGGAAGTAGCAGGCTTCTTTGGTACAGCCTGGGGTATCGTCTTTGGGATAGAAATACAGGACGACTTTTTTCTTCCCTCGGAAGTCCGAAAGTTTTATGCGTTTGCCTCCCGTGGCCGGTAGTTCGAAATCGGGAGCTAGATTGCCTTCTTGAAGCATTTTGTTGGATCCTCCTTCGCAAGTATCAGCTTTTATATACCCACGAAGTGAGGCCTTGCAAAACCTGCAGCGTCACAAGTTGCGTTGGGTGCACACGTGCGGCCTAGGGAATCTGAGGCTAGCGACTTAGTATAAGCACTCTTTGAGGGCGTCGGAGAATGCCTGAATGTTTCTGGGGTCGCCGTGGAAGAAGTGATCGCTTGGCGAACAGATGTAGCCGCCGTTCGGGCAGGCTGCGTGAAGTTCGAACACCATCTGTCGCACCACCTCTGGCGTGCCGTGTTCGAAGCCGCGGTTCTGGTCGAATCCGCCGACAAAAAAGAGCTTATCTCCCACTCGCCTTGTGCACTCCGCCAGGTCGCAGTCGCCACCCATCGAAGGCGGTGTCATCGTCTCGAGGCCATCTGAGCCGTTCGCCACAACGTGATCTAGCATTTTCATCAGCCCGCCGCACAGGTGATAGATCACCTTGTATCCGGCTGCGTGCAGGGCTTCCACCTGCCGACGGTCATATGGCAAACAGAACTGGGCATGCATCTGCGGGCTGATTACTGTGTTTGATCCCGCGCCGCCGCCGATTTCGACGAGGTCATAAGGCACCTCGCCCGCCATCATTTCTATGACTCGGAGTTGCTTGGCTAGCAGCCTCTCTTCCACGTGGTGAACCCATTCGGGATTGTCTATGGCATACATTATCGCGGGCTCGGTGTCCACAAGACAGCAGAAGCTCTGCCACGTGCCTGATTGGCCGTATCCCCACAGACAGCCTCTCACTATCCCGCGGTCTCCCACTCGTTCGAGTGCTTTGCGAACGGGCGTGCCGTCCACGCGCGCCGGCACTGGGTAGTATTTGTCGAAGAGCTCAAAGTCGGCTTCGCACTTTATGAGTGGTTCTGTGAGCCAGCTGGTGATGGGGTTTCTTGAGGCTGCAGATTGGAGCGTGCCTTCTGGGGTGGTTATGATTTCTTTCCAGCTGGAGGTGCCATCTGGGGTTGTGCCCAGGTCGATGCGTTCCACTTGCCAGTTGGCGAGGTCTTTTTCGTCGAATATGTATATGGGGTCGATGTATATTGCCATATCCAGGTCGAAGCGCTCGTATGCTTCAAACTGGTCACATCCTCCGAGGTAGGTGTTAAGATAGTAAGGCATCCAGCCGTGGACTTGTCCGGGGAGTCTATCTGGTTTGCCGTTATTTATTGCAGTGAGCATTCTTTCTCGCGATGTCATATTGCCTCTTTGCTGTTGGTTGTTTTGTTACGCGGGCAGTATAGCATCCTGCGGTGCGATTAGCAAGTGCTGCCGGAGCTAGTAGGCAGGCTTCGGCGTGCTCATTTGTGCGTTGTTGATGCCGCAGCGGCGAATGCGCTACCATGGCAGTGCTTATGGGTAGTCGGGAGGCGTCGCGCGTGCTATGAGAATGGCGATTGTGTATCTAAGTCTTGTGATTGTGCTTGTTACCTTTGCCGGGTGCTCGCGCAAGCTGGAGCAGACGGTGGCCACGCAGGTGTATAGTCCTCCGGACAAGGCCGCTTCGGTGTCATCGGCAAAACCCGAGCAAAGCAAGCCCGCCGTCGAGAAAAAGCCTACCGAAAAGCCCGTCGAAAAGCGCAAGTTCAAGACCACCAAATCCGGCGTCAAGTATTATGACCTCAAGATAGGCCATGGGGAGCAAGCCCAGCCCAACTGCCTAGTGACCGTCCATTACAAGGGCTGGTTAGACGACGGCACAGTGTTCGATTCCTCTCGAACTCGCGACGAGCCCTTTACGTTCACTTTGGGTAAGGGAGAGGTTATCCGCGGTTGGGACGAAGGAATCCGCGGAATGCGCGTAGGTGGCGTGAGAGAGCTGGTTATCCCGCCACGGCTGGGTTATGGCAACAAGGCTGCCGGCAGGATACCTCCCAATTCGACCTTGCACTTCCGGGTAGAGTTGCTCGCCGTGAGCAAGTAAATGCGCTGATTCCTTTGTGTAGCTGGGCTGGTCAATCTGGCCGCAGCTCAGCGCGTCGGCTCTATAACTGCCTTGATCGCTTCTCGCCGCTCCATCGCCGCTAGCGCCTCGTTTGCCTGGTCGAGCGCGAACCGATGGGTCACGAGGCTCGAGAAAACGTCCGGGTGCTGCTGAATTACGCTGAGGGCTTCGGCAATATGGCGAGTATCGTTAGTCCATGCGCCCTGCAGTCGCAGCTGTTTGAGAACTATGTGGTGATAAGCGTCGATGGGGATGGTGCCCATAGGCACCGCCGTGCCTACGGATACATATGTGCCGCCCCTGCGCACAAGTTGTAGTCCTTCAAGGATCGGCTCAGGCCGGCCGACGGCCTCGAATCCCGCGTCTGCGCCGATGCCGTAGGTTGCTGAAAGCACGGCGTCTTTTCTGTCTTCGGCGCTTGTCTTTCCCAGATCAAGCACAATGTCGGCGCCCAGTCGGCTTGCAAGTTGCAGTCTTGCGGGGACGCCGTCGATGGCGATGACGTGATTTGCGCCTCGCGCGCGGGCGTAGGCCACCAAGTATAGCCCCAGCGGGCCGACGCCCTGAACCACCACGTTGTCGCCGATCCTGATATCAGCAAGCTCAACGGCGTTTGCCGCCGTTGCCCCCGAGCACCCAGCGGACACCAGCGCGGCGTGATCTGTTTCGCCCCAGTCCGCAAGCGATATCACTTTGGTCTCGCGGACAAGCACTATGTATTCCGCGTAGCAGCCGTTAAGATGTGGCGGCTGGGAGCAGCCCTTGTGAATGCCGTAAACCCATCGAAACGGACATAGATTTGGCAAGCGCTTAATCGCGCAAAAGTAGCATGAGCCGCACACTATGGCGCGGTCCCATATAATCGGCGTGCCTTCGCGGATCGCTCGACCGTAGATATCCTTTTTCTGGTCGCCAGGGCCCACTTCTTCCACCACCCCCACTCCCTCGTGGCCGAGTATCATCGGCAGCGGGGTTCGAGGGTCTTCACCAAGCCACATGTGCACGTCGGATCCGCAAACCCCGGCTGCGGTAATACGAACCAGCAGCTCGCCCGGCCCCAACTTGGGTCGCGGAAACTCTTGAATCTCAAGGGGCGCTTTGAACGACGTCAAAACAGCAGCTTTCACCGATGAAACTCCTCCGAAGCAAAACGGCTCTTCCCTCTCCCGCGGGCTCTACAGGCAATTCAAGCTCGCAGGATGCCAGATAGCCTGAAGCATCTCGAACATAATATGGGCACATAGAAGCACTCGTCAAGTTCCGAAACCCTGTTAGGCGACCTTCGTGTGGCACGGAGGCTGCTAGTACGCTGGCGCCTGAGTGGCAGTTTACGTTCCCCGATTCGATTGGTTTGTGCTATGATGGGCAGCGCAGCCATGCCTGATATTCGCCCTCGTGACAAAAAGTGGTTGGTGCTCGGGGTTGTTGCCATAGGCACGATGATGAGCACGCTGGATGCCAGCATCGTCGCCGTCGCCATGCCGACGCTAACGGATATATTTCGCACCGAAATTGCCGTCAGCCAGTGGTTCGTGCTTGCTTATACCTCGACGGTAACCATTTGCCTATTGGTGTCCGGAAAGCTCGGTGACATCCTTGGCAGGCGCAGGATCTACTTTTTGGGAATCGGAATTTTCACGGTCGGTTCGGCGGCATGCGCCATGTCGGTATCTGCGCATATGCTAATCGCAACCAGATCCGCGCAGGCAGTGGGCGCTTCGATGATGATGGCGATAGGTCCGGCGTTGGTAACCAGCGCTTTCCCTTCGCATGAGCGGGGCAAGTCGCTGGGGCTGGCGGGCAGTTCGGTCGCGTTGGGACTTCTGGCCGGGCCACTGGCAGGCGGCGTGATAATACAACATTTCAGCTGGCAATGGCTCTTTCTCATCAACGTGCCCGTGGGTTTGGCGCTGTTGGTTGCGGCTGCAAGGCTGGACGTGCCGGAATCCCGCAGGGCAACCGGGCTTGATCTGCCCGGCGCCATACTGTTGGCGGCGAGCATTGGTTTTCTGCTGGCCGCGCTCAACCGCGGACAATCTGTCGGATGGGCTTCTTCGGCTGTCTGGATTTCATTAACGCTTGCGGCAGCGTCGGCTGCGGGGTTTGTCGTGGTTGAGCGCTTTGCGAAAGGACCACTATTGAGGCTCAGCCTGTTCAAACACCGCGACTTCGCCCTGGGCGCGCTGACGGGATGGGTGAACTACGCTGCAACTTCGCCTGTGCCGGTATTCATCCCTTTCTATTTGCAGCACGTTCTGCAATGCAGCGCCCAACTGGTCGGTTTAGTGCTTGCCTGTGGGCCTTTGACGCTCGCCCTAACAGCACCTATTGCAGGGGCAATCTCCGATCGCATCGGGTCTCGACCTCTCACCGTGGCGGGTCTTGCGTTGGCGGGCGTCGGACTGGTGCTCCTCGCAAAACTTAGCCCCAGCAGCACCATTGCAGATGTTATATTCCGACTGGTGCTTACGAGCCTCGGATCTGCGATATTCGTGTCGCCCAATTCCAGCGCGGTGATGGGGTCGGTGCCCAAGGAAGAGCTTGGCGTGGCTGCGGGTGTGGTTGCCCTGGTACGCAACCTGGGTATGGTTTGTGGGGTGGCTGTAGCCGGATCGATCATTACGACCGTGCAGCAAAGCTTCGCTGCAACCGGGGAAATTGGCCGGGGCGAGGTTTTTCAGGGGCTTGCGTTTTTGGCTGGTCTGAGGTCTGCGCTTCTGGCTTGTGCGACGGTGGCGTTTGTCGGAGCGTGCGTGTCTTCTTTCCGAACCAGCCCCAGTCGGCCTATTCCGGTGCGAGAAGTCTGAGCGCCTACGGTGCAGCAACTAGGTTAGACATCCCCGCAAAGCGCCGCTATTTGAGACCTATAGGCTGCCTCCAGCTTGCGCAGCTTATCATCCGGAGCAGCTACAGGGTAGGCGCGAACGGCCGGGTGTTGGGTGGCCAACGCAGCCAGCAGCCTAAGGCGACGCGAGATTTCGGCATCTGGGTGCAGACCATCGAGGCTAGTTGCATAACCCAACATCGCCGCTCCCAGCACCGAAGCATCCGTGAACCCACTCCGATAAGTTTGCTTGCCCAGGAACAAGCCTGTAATCCAGCTCCACAGGTCGTTTTTTGCCGGACCGCCGGCTAGCACCAGCTTTGGCGCAGACATTTCGTAGCGCGATTCCATAAGGCCGACGCAGCATCTCAGCCTAACGGAAAGCCCTTCTAGCGCAGCCAGCGCAATGTCACCCAACCCGTGCTGTTCGACCAGACCTTGTATGCGCCCGGTGGCGTGAGCATCCCAATCCGGAGCCCTTTCTCCGCCTAGTGCCGTGTCGAACGAAATTGGCGGCACGCCGGCTTCGAACCGTCGCTTCAGGGCTTCCGTGGCGAGGGCTTCCAGGTGTGCGTCCGCATCGGAATCCTCCTCGGTGAACCGCAGTCTTTTCACCCAGTCCCATACCCTGCCGCTTCGAAGCATCGGCGCTACCACGCACCAAGGCGAATCCGAGGGGGAAGTTACCGTCGGAAGCGGGTAATGCAACACAGTCTCCCTGGGCGTGCGCCTCGGTTTAATCGAGGGAACCGTGAGGACCGGCGAGTCGCTGGAGCCGCGCACGTTTAGAACATTGTCGCCGCCGGCACCCAACGCCAGCGCCCCCAACGGACTGTCGCCCGCGCCGACCGATATTGCTTTCAGGTGAGGCAGTCCAAATGCTTCGCGCACGTCTCCCAGAACTGAGCTGGGCACGCTGTTGCGCCACGAGGGCACCGCGCGAGGCAGCAACTGGGCTACTTGTGCGCCATCCATGGACGGCAGGAAACTTTTCAAAAACTTCGCCACGCCCTCTGGCACGGGCAAAGCAGTTCTGGCATCATACAGGCCGCTTATTATTGCCTGGGTGAAATCGGTCGGCAACGCGCGCAAATCCACATCGGCGCGGCATGCTCTCGCCAGCGCATAAGAAAACGCGGTATTCGGCGGCACGAGGGCAGACACTTCCCTCAACGGCAATCCGCAATCCTTGACCAGGTGCGCCAGGCCTATGGCCATGTTTCCGGGCCACATGCGGTTCATCGTATCGTCTTCCGCAGCTGCAAGCAGGTCATGGAATACCTCGTCGGGTACGCCAGCATCGCTGGTGTTGTCATATAGGCTTACAAACTGCGGGTGGATGCTTCCGTCGCGCAGGATTGCGAATATGCCTGGGAAGGCGGTGCTCACCCCTAGGGCGCGAACTTCGCGTGCGTGAGCACATCGCGACTTTAGCTCATCAATTGCCTGCCTGGCCAATTCGACCCACACATCAGGGGACTTGCGGTCCGATTCTGAGCCCCAGGGCCGCAAGCTTCGCCAATCGGGCTCCAGGATAATCTCTGCGGGGATGCCGTCGCGGCTCGAAACTCCGATGATAAGCGCCGTCACCGTCTGCGTGGAGATGTCTAGGCCCAGGAAATAGTCTGTGTGAAGTGCGCTCATATTCTAGGCAGAATCACAAAAACAAACACCGGATACAAGGCGTAGAAAAGCCCGCAAGCAAGCAGCGAATACGGGCTGAGTCTCTTGCGAATAGTCATCTCAGCCCAAGCCACAAATGATGCCAACAAGGCTACAATGATACTTGCGACGGCCTGGGCGTCAAGGTGCCAGGGCGTGGCGAATATCCCCACCGCAGGCAAAATACTGCTCTGGAACACCATCGCACCCGTTATATTGCCAAGCGCCAAGGTGTCCTTCCGATGCCTCACCCAGGTTATCGAATTGAACTTCTCAGGAAGCTCAGTAGCTATGGGGGTGATTATGAGGCTCAAGACAAGGGGAGATACACCCATAGATTTGGATGCCTGTGTCACCGACTCCACAAATGTGCGCGCTCCGAACAGCATAAGCGCTAGCCCGCAGAAAAGTTGTACCAAAACTAGCCTTAGCCGAGGCCGGGATGAGTTGCGGTGAAAGTGAAGCGGCCTAAGTTTCTCGGACTCTTGGTTTTCTTTGCGCGCGTTAAACGTCCTATGGACGTAATACGCGTAAGCCGCAAGCAGAAATACGGCTATCGGCAGCTTGTAGGCCTTGCCGGGGATAAGGGCGGCGACAAGCGCGAGGATGTATACGCTGAAAAACGAGCGCAAATCCCTACCGACAACTTGGTAGTCTGCCTTCACGGTAAACTTCCTGCGCCCCATCGCCGCAAATACTACCACAGCCAAGCCCGTCATAAACATAGCCAGCGTGCTGAGCATCATAGGCGCGCCGAGTATCGCTCCAATGCCTGCCTCCATATGGCCTGCGCCGTCGGCTAGAACAGCGACTAGCGCTACTGATGTCTCCGGCAATGCCGTGCCGACCGCTGCAAGCACACTGCCCACAGCTCCCTCGCTCAGGTCCAGCCTTTTGCCGAACCACTCGATTGCGTTGGTAAAAAGCTCAGCCGCGAAGAATATGATTACCAGTCCGCCGATTAAGCCTATAAACGTCATCATATCCACACCAAAAAAGACCTCTGTCCCGCCACACCAGTAGATCGGAACAAAGGTCTCGCATTGCAGATATTCTCTGCAGGGGCGCCAGCCTTGCACCAAACACGCAAGGCAGGATGTTGACACCACCTTCCCGAAAGCGACGAAGCTCCCGGGCTGCTACTCCCCTTCTAAAGCTAACCCGTATTTTCGATGCTTACCTAGTTTACCGCAAGCGGACCTCAAAATGCAAACATCGGTGTAGCGCGCCTCGAGTGTGTACACCACCAGTGAACAACATTTAACAGAAATATCTTGCCATCTTAAGAGCAAAATGCCCGTTTTGTGGGCTTGTAATTATGGGAGGTAAATTTTCAGATGAATGCCAAGCGTGCACTTGCTGTAGAGTTGTTGATGAACTATCCGGATTGGATGGTTGCTGAGATGGTCGGCGTGCGGCTGAGGACGCTTATGCGTTGGATGAGAATGCCCGACTTTGCGGATGCGCTGCGCGAGCGCGAGAAGCAGCAGGCTCGTTCGCTTTTCCGGCTTGCGCGGCAGGCTGCGCTCAAGGCTGCTGCTGCACTCTGCGAGACCAATGGCGGCACGGCCAAGCCGGACCCGAAGGTCCTTCTCGAAACGCTCAAACTCAGCGGCGCCTTCGAAACGCCTGCCCAGGACCCCGTTGATGCGCTGGGGGAGATCGTCAATCGGGCGCTTGCGGCTTCTGATGAGGAGGCTTCCGATGCTTGAGCCTAAGAAACGCCTGATGATTGCAAAGTGGATTTGGGGATGGAAGCCGCATGAGACGCAGAGGATTTGGATGCTGGATGATTCGCCGGTCAAGGTTGCTGCGTGTGGGCGAAGATGGGGAAAGACTGAGTCAGCAGCCGTGGACGTGGCATCTATGGCGATAGCCTGTCCGGGCAGCGTTCAGATGGTAGTTAGCCCCACCTATGACCAGAGCCGCCTGATATCGGATACGGTTGAGAGGTTGCTGTTGGGTTCGAGCCTGACGCGCAGCGTGACTAAGGTCATCCGCACGCCGTATCCCAAAATCAACGTGGGGCGCAGTTTGATTATGGCTCGCACAGCCGACGAAGACGGCCGCAACCTGCGCGGGCACGCCGCGCACAGGGTAATAGTGGACGAGGCCGCCTACGTCCGAGACAGCGTAATTCAAGAGGTGATAGCTCCGATGCTCGCCGATAATGGGGGAAAACTGGTGATGATCTCCACCCCGTTCGGTAAGAACCATTTCTACAGGGCATTCGTGCAAGGACAGATGAATAGTAGCTCTTCCAACCACGCGCGGCCGATACGTTCTTTTCGGTTTCCGTCGTGGTTGAACCCTCACATCTGTAGGGAGTACATTGAGTCGCAACGGGCAGAGCTTACGCCGAGGCAGTTTGCTGTCGAATACGAGGCGCAGTTTGTGGATGACCAGTCGAGCGTATTTACGTGGGACGATATCGAAGCGGCGCTTGCGGACTATCATCCCAACGCGCCCGATTACGAGTTTGTGGCGGCAGGGATTGACTGGGCGCGCTACGGCGATTACACCGCGCTTGTGGCTGTGGGAGTTGCCGGGTCTACGCTGGCGGTTACAGGGATCGAACGGTTTAATGGAATCAGTTGGCACCTGCAGATCAACCGGGCCGTGGATTTTCTGCGGCGGCATGGGGTTTCAGCGGTTTTGACTGATCAAACATCCATTGGCGATCCTCTACTAGAACAATTGAGAGCAAGAGCGTATGAGGATTGCCTGGATACGCGTGTGGAAGGCATTGTGTTCACAAATCAGTCGAAGCGCGAGCTGATTGATGAGCTGGCGCTGAGGTTTGCTCGGAGGGCGATTGCGATTCCTCGGCACGAGGAGCTCCTGCGCGAGCTGCAGTATTTCGAGTATCGGCTGACCGAAGCGGGCAATGTTAGGCTACAGGCAGGCGCTGGCTGCACCGATGATTTAGTTGTCGCGTTGGCCCTTGCGTGTAGACAGGCGAGGCAAATGGGCGCATCGGCGAGTTACTTAGCAAGCGGCATGAGGTCTACAATGTACGGATGGTGACACAATACTAATTGGAGCCCAAAAACAAGCCCAAAAAATAGTTGAATAAAATTTTCTACGGACGGTTGACAAACCCCGTACCTTGGGATATATTGCGAACTGACGAGGGACGTGGTGCCCTTGCTTGACTCCCAAATGCAGAAGCGCCACAAGGATTGGAGGAAAGGTGCTATGAGAGCGAGTTGGTTGGGAGCAGTGGTTTTGGTTCTGGCGATAGTTGCGGCGTGCTCTGCGAGCGCAGCTCCGTCGACTGAGGGTTGGGCGCTGGCGGTGCGCAGTGAAGGAAACGTTGTAGCCGTCAGCGTTGTGATAGACAACGCGGCCGAACTGGCGGGCTACAATGGGATGCTACAGAAAGAATGGCGCGATATCAGTCTTGCCAACGGCGCCGTCATCAAGCAGGTGCTAATTTCTGTGGACCCTGACCCGATCATCAACCTGGCCTTCAACGTGCAGGCAGGTCACGCGACCACGACATTTGTGATCACATCGGGCCTGCTGATCTTCCCAGCAATCCTAGGGGAAGCAACGGCCACCGCGGGTATCACCGTTACTGATGGCGATGAACAGGGTGGTGCTGTCGGTGGTGCAATTGCTAACGGGCTTTTCCCTGGTGGGAAGTTCTACGAGGCCAGGTACAACAGCCCGGGGTTCGCTACCTTTGCGTACCTGGTAAGCGGCCCGGTGATTGTGCCGGCTTACGGAACGATCGCTGTTGGGGAAACCGTGCCACCGTGGCAGTTCGTAGGGAACATCTACGACATGCAGTCGGAGTTCCAGTTCGACCTTACACCATTTGACCTGGCGAGCGGAACTTCGAGCTTCCGAGTGCGCGAAATCCCTGAGCCGGGCGGATTCTTGGCTGTGCTGACGGGAGTTGGGGGCACGATGTTCGTGCTTAGGCGCCGCAGAAGTTAGTCAAGTCAGAACGCAGAACGAGTTTCCTTTTGACCCGCCGAAAGGCGGGTCTTTTTTTGCAGTTTTTATCGACCATCGAATACGTTCCAAGGAGGAAAACGCGTGGCCACTCAAAACGTAATACCCATTCAGACCTCGCTTCGCACCAGGCGAGGCATCCAGATCGCGGATGTCGGTGGCGAAAGCAGCGGCAGCTTTACTCTTGCGCTGGCCGAAGATTCAAAAGTTACCATTGGGGCGGTGGCACTTGCCGACGGCTGTCCCGCGATGGTCGCCGTCAGATTCGATGCTGCTCCGAGCCTTACCAACTGGGACCTACTGTTGGTTCTTCGCGGAATTGCCCAGCAGCCGGTGTTGGCTACCTTGGGGCTTCCCGCTGGCACGTACACGGTGTATTGGGCAGCCTATGACGAGTTCATGGGCGCGATGGCGTTCCCGGAGGGAAACCTGGGGCTGATCTTTGCAGTTGTCGACGCCTAAAACGTGGCGCGGTCGGATTCAAACCTTGTCACCTTTCTGCCCGGGTTTAGGTGTTGGCAGGGAAGGCGGACCGTAGGGCATCGGGATGAACTCCACGCTGGGTCTGCGCTGTGCCGGCTGAGGATATAGATCCATCAGGGCATATACTTCTTCGGGGACGTCTGTGGACACGTCGATTCCCATTTCAATTAGCTCATCGACGGTGATCGGATAGTCGTGGGTCCAGCGTCCTTCGCTGAGTGTGCGCGCAAGCTCTTCGGCTTTGGCCTCGTCGAACTTTTCGGCTAGCAGATATTTGAGCACGCATCTGACCTGGTCGATTGCCTTGCGAGCTATATCGGCGTATATGAGGGTTTTGTCCTCGACTTCGCTTATGGGTTTGGTTTCAACTGCTTTGATGATCGAGGCAGCCGGATACTCGCCCAGTTGGGGGTCGACCGGCCCCAGCACGGCGTTCTTGTCCATAACGATATGATTTGCGGCCAGGGCTATCATCGTGCCTCCGGACATAGCGTAGTGGGGCACGAACACGGTAACGGGAGCTTCGTGGGCGCGAAGAGCCATTGCAATCTGTTCGCTTGCGAGCACCAGACCTCCCGGTGTGTGCAGAACCATGTCGATTGGCATGTGCGCAGGTGTGAGCCGTATCGCTCTGAGGACTTGCTCGCTGTCGTCGATGTTAATGTAGCGGAAGAAGGGGATGCCGAATAAAGCCATCTGCTCCTGGCGGTGAATTAGGGTAATGACGCGGGAGCCTCGCTTCTTTTCGAGCAAGTGTATGAGGCGCAATCGAGCGGAATCCAGCATCCGCTGCTTGAAGCCCGGCAGCATGAACGATATCAGGATTATGAACCAGAATATTTGCGAGATTATGTCCATTCTTACACCTCCGAACGCGTATTGCTGTGTTTGTCAGTTGTCATTCTTAGCATCCCGGATCAAGTGAAGCTCAGCCGGCGCACAGGCGAACGCAAACATATTACACTAGAGCCCACTATACATGAAAGGAGAATGTTTGAGTATGTCAATTCGGTTTTTTCATGCGTTTGCGCGCAAGGCAAGTCTTCGGCGTCCGCCGCCGCTTGGGGAGGTTGCCTCGGCTCGCGGAGGTTTGCCTGCCGTGCTGAAGGGCATTCCGCCGTGCAACCCGGACGATCTTGTGGGCAAGCGAGGATACGCGGTTTATGATCAGATGCAGCAGGACGCGCAAGTTCAAGCCTGCCTGGCGATCAAGAAGTTTGCAGTGCTCTCCCGCGGTTGGGAAATACATCCTGCTTCGGATTATCCGGAGGACGTTCGCATTGCAGATTTCGTCCGTTTTGCGCTGGAGGATATGCGCGGCTCCATCTTGGACGTGCTCGCCAATGCGCTGGACGCCATTGCGAAAGGCTTTTCTATACTCGAGATAAACTACCGCATCATCGACAGGCAGCCTTACGCCGGCATGATAGGGCTTGCTTCGATCAAGGCGAAGGACCCGTCCACCTTCGAGTTCGTGACAGATGAGTTTCTGAACATAAAGTCGCTGAAACGCACGGGATTCGCGGGATCATCGCCTGTGGTGGGAAAGGCTAATATCAACGAAACGCACCTGCCGCCGGAGAAGTTCATAATCTACTCTTACAATCCGCGGTATGAATCGCCTTACGGCACGTCCGATCTGCGCGCCGCCTATAAGCACTACTGGTCGAAAGACGTGCTGATGCGGTTTATGAACCTTTACTTGGAGAAATACGGCTCGCCTACGGCAAAAGGCTCCTACAAACGCGGCACGCCGAAGGCTGCCCAGGAAGAGCTGCTGCGCGTGCTCGAGAAGATCCAACAGGAGACGGCGATAGTCATCCCGGAAGATGTGCAGATCGAGCTTCTGGAGGCGCACAGGGGCGGCGAGGCAGGATATTTGCAGGCGCTGGAGTTTCACGACAGGCAGATTGCAAAGGCTATCCTGCATCAGACATTGCTCACTGAGGAGGGCATGCGCGTCGGCTCGTTTGCGCTTGCGAAGGTGCACCTGAGCGTGTTGAAGATGTGCCTGGCGAAGCTGAAGCGGGACCTGGAGGAGTCGATTATGCGCGAGCAGGTGATCCGGCGACTGGTTGACTACAACTTCAGTGCCGGTGCGTATCCCGTTTTCAGTCTGGGTCCGCTTGAGGATCGGGATTTGGAGTCGCTTGCTGATGTGATAGCCAAACTGGTGGCGGGCAATGTGGTGCGGCCGAACGAGGGCTGGATTCGGGAGTACCTGGGTATTCCGGGGGATGGAAATGTTTCACCGTCAGAAATTTGAAAGGAAGGGAGTTAAGATCAACGTGGACACAATCGAAAGAGAAGCCAAGTTATTTGAGGCGGGTAGTTATCCAGATAGAGGAGTCGAGATAACAGAAGAGGACCTCGATCGCATCGTCCAAAATACGACCGAAGCACCTATACGCATTGAGCACATCGCCACACCTTTCGACGGCGCGCTCGGGGTCGTGAAGTCCGTATACCGCAAGGGCAAGGAACTCTTCGGCAGGCTCCGATTCACCCGCGCTGCCTGGGAGCTTGTGAAGGCCGCAAACGCGCGTCGGCTTTCGGTCGCCCTTCGAAACGATAAAAGCGCAATTTTGGAGGTTTCGCTCGTGCGCGAGCCGAGAGTCGCCGACGCCACGGTCTTCGCCGGCAGCCAGTTATCTATTCCGGCGCAATCGGAGCTAGTCCTTGACGAGCCGTTTTCCGCAGTTACCGAGGCTGAGCGGCTTCGCCAAGAAATCCGCCGCAAAGATGCCGAAATCGAGATAGAAAGGCTCAAGCGCGAGGGCAAGCTCGTGCCAGCAGCGGAGCTTTTCGCAAGGGCGATACTCGAGTCGGACGACTCCAACGCGATAACGTTCGGCGGTGAGGCTATGCCAGTCAGGAGGTTGTTTTTGTGGTTTCTGGAGTCTCAGCCGAAGGTGATCGAATTTGCTGAGCTAGCTGAGGCAGGGGATATCGCAGGCGAGGAGCCCGAGGTATTCGCCAAGCTAGGCGTCACCACGAGCCAAGTAGAGCGCTACCGCAACCGCTGAACCCTTGCTAACCTCCCCTTCCCCACCAGGAAACCGGCGGCAAACGCAAGCGGCGCAAGAACCAATCTCAGCGGCAGCTCGTCAGACCAGCCCAGCATCGTCCGGCATACATACATCACCAGCGTGGCGGCTATCGGGAACAGCACAAAGAACCAACTGAGAACCCTGCTTGCCCACGTCGAAAGAAGCGACACGTAAAATCCGAAAAGCAGCCCGCAAAGCCCCACAGCTACTGCGAACCTGGTGCCCGGATCGCGTGTAGTCCGAGTGGTGACAGCCAAAACGCCGATCCCCACAAGCAGCAGTGCCGCGAACTTAGCCGTACACCCCGCCAGCCGCCGGTTTCCAATTCGATCTATCTGGTTGGGGATGGGGTCTTTCGGCAATGCGCATCATCTCTGCCGCCGCATAGCGGCAAATCACAACACGAAAGGAGCATACCATGACCGCAACCACAACAGCAAGAGAAGCAAAGAGAAAAGATGGCAAGCTGATCAGCTATCCGATGGCTGCCGTGAAGATCCCTAAGGGCGCGCTGGTCAGCATCAACTCCGCCGGCTACGCCACAAATGCCTCGGATACCGCAGGCGAAAAGTTCGCAGGCGTAGCCTACGAAACGCTCGATAACTCCGCCGGCAACCCTGGAGATCTGTCGATCAGGGTTGAAACCACAGGCACTTTCGTCTTTATCGACGGCGGGGCAAACGGCGCGCAGACGGACGTAGGCGTCGAGTTCAATATAGTGGACAACCAAACCGTCACCGACGCCGCAACCACAAATGGCATCAAGGCCGGAGTGGCCGTCGAGAGCATATCGCCCACACAGGTGCGAATCCGCATCGACCGATACGCAAGTTAAAAAGCCGGCACAGCCTGCTGTTGCCGGCCTACTACAACTATCAACATACCAAGAAAGGAGCAACACAATGCCGCTTACCAGATCAGATACACCCAAACTGCTCGAGGACGGACTGAAAACCGTGTTCTTCGAGGCGCTGGATTCGGCGGTCGGCGACTACGAGCGCATCGCGACAATAGTGCCGTCCGAATCTGACGAGGAAGTATACGCCTGGCTGGGAGCTGTGCCAAGAGTTAGGGAGTTCACAGATGAACGCATGCCTCTGGGACTTCTGGAGCACAGTTACACCATCCGAAACAAGACCTGGGAGTCCTCTATCGCAATAGAGCGCGCAGCAATCGAGGACGATAAATACGGCCAAATCAGGCTGCGCGTGCAGTCGCTGGCGCGCGAGGTGAAGCGCCATATGGACGAGCTGGTGTTTACCCTGCTTGCAAACGGGTTCAGCACGCCGTGTTATGACGGCCAGTATTTCTTCGACACTGACCATGCTACAGGCGAATCCGGGACGCAGTCGAACAAGGGGACGCTTCCTCTGGATGCTGCCGCGCTTCAGAGCGCGATTACGGCGATGATGAAGTTCAAGGACGATCGCGGGAAGCTGTTGGGAATTGTGCCAGACGTGCTGGTGGTGCCCCCAGACCTGCAGTGGACCGCCATGGAGCTTTTGGAATCCACCTACTGGCCAGAGGAGGGCTCAACCACTGCCAGGCTATCTTCCAACGTTCTGCGTGGCAAGCTGGATTTGATCGTATCGCCGTATCTGACTGATCCCAACAACTGGTTCGTCCTTTCGACAAAAGGGATCCTCAAGCCCATTCTGCTCCAGCTTCGCACGCCGGTGGAGTTCGCGGCTCTCGAGGCAGACTCCGAGAGCGGGTTTATGCGCGATCAATACATATACGGCGTCCGCGCTCGCTACAATGCAGGCTACGGCCTCTGGCAGACAGCTTACGGAAGCCAGGTTAGCTAGCCTAGAAAGGAGCGACCTATGGCGATAACTATCACCGCGGCCGAAGTCAAGCGCAAGGCGATGATAACCACCTCGGATTACGACTCCGCAATCTCAGCCTTGATAGCTGAGTTGCAGCCCACGCTCGAATTTTCTATTTCGCCGGAGCACTTGGCGAACACTGCCGATGAGAACCTGCAGGCTGTGCTCAAGTTGGGGATGCTGGAGATAATAACTGGCGAGTTCCTGGAGCAGTTGGCGCGAGAAGCTGGCGCAGCTGAGCAGTTTTCAGTGGCGGGGTTGTCTATTGGAGAACGCTCACGGCAGGGAGTGGATCTCATCCAGCAGGGGGCGACGCGTCTTGCGCCGTTTCTTAAAAGCATGCTGCCGATGATGTCCGAAAGCGGCACGTCGAGTAACACGAAGGACGCGCAGACGGTTTTTTCTATCGGCGAGGAGGTTTGGTAGATGAGGCTTCTAGAGCGCGTCAAACGGAAAATCGCCACATACGGCGAGAGGTTTGTGTTGGGCTCAAACACCTATTACGGCGTATTTGCACCCCTGAACTCCGGGACGATGCGCACGTATCTGGATGATGTTGAGCTGATGGGTGTTGCAAGGCCTGCTTTGATGCTCGTGACCGGACCTGAGGTTCCCATTGCGCTCAACGATCGTATCACCCGCGACGGCCGCACATATACGGTGCTGAAGACTTCGAACAACCGAATCGGGGAGACTATCGTGGTGAAGATCGCCATCCTCGCCTAGTGGATTTCGCGAAAGGAGCTTTGAGTTTATGGATTGGAAAGGCGTTCCGTTGGACGATTGGATATCCCTGGCAGTGGGGATCGTAGGTTTTCTGACGGCTCTTGCCGCTCGCAGGGACAGGCTTCCGGCGTGGGCGCGCAAATGGCTTCGCAGAATCGGGTTTGCACGGATAACGGATGCGATTGAGCGTGCTGCCGCGATAGAAGAGCTTTCTCCTGAGGGTCGACGTGCGCAGGCGGTGACTTACTTGCAGGAGTTTACGGTGCGCAAGCTGGGGTTTCCGGTGCCGCAATCGATTGCGAATCTGCTGGTTGAGCATGTCTATCAGCAGTGGAAAAGGGGCAAGAGATGATAGCTCGGGAACCTGCACGCTGTGCGGACATAAACTCGCTTTGGGAGCCGTTTAGGCGCAAGGTTGAGCGACTTTTGGATCGCATGACCGAACGCGGATTCGACCCGATAATATTCGAAGCCGCACGCAGCCGCGAGCGCCAGGAATGGCTTTACGGATACGGCAGAACGCATCACAAAAGATGCAAGCCTGTCACCTGGACGATGAACAGCCGGCACCTTTCCGGCAGAGCTGCGGACATCGTAAGCAAGTCGAGGGGTTGGAACTGGCCCGAGTTCTACGCGCAGCTAAAGCAAGAGGCCGCTCGACTGGGATTGGCGACGATTCCGCAGGAGGGCTGCCACGTGGAGTGGAGGTAGCGGGCATGGCATTTGGTTGCGGCTTAAGGCGTGGGCGAGCGCTGATGCTGGGTTGATTAAACGGGGAGGCGCCTGGATTTTTCGCGCCTCCCCGTCAATTGATATGTTTGCCACTTGACACTAGACTACTAACAGTCGTATATTCCTAATCCATCCCTATACCGCGGAGGTGTTCCGTTGGCGAAGCTTTTTCAGTGCGTGCCCAATTTCAGCGAGGGCCGGCGTAGAGGCGTAGTCGAGGAGATAGTGCGCCGCATCACCGAGGCAAGCGATGTCGTTGTGGCGGATTACTCAGCGGATCCAGACCATAACCGCTGCGTGGTAACATTTCTCGGCTCGGCGGAGGACGTCAGACGCTCAGCTTTCGCAGGGGCTCGAGCTGCAGTGGAGCTTATCAATCTCAACCATCACATGGGAGTCCATCCGAGGATCGGAGCGGTTGATGTGGTGCCTGTGGTGCCTCTGTTAGATGCGAGCATGGAGGACGCTTGTAATCTGGCCTTCGCCATCGGCACCGACATTGCTGAGTACCTCGACGTGCCTGTATACCTTTACGAGGAATCCGCGAGGGTTCCGGAAAGGCGCAGCTTGGAAAACGTTCGCAAAGGTGGGTTTGAAGCGCTCAGGAATGTCGAACTTGTGGGAGACCGCGCGCCGGATATGGGGCCTACGCGTTTACATCCGACTGCTGGTGCCGTCGCAGTTGGTGCTCGCGGACCCCTGATCGCCTACAACATAAACTTGGCTTCCAAGGATGTCGAAATAGCTCGCTCCATAGCGGCCAAGATACGCGACCTTCGCAAATCGGGCAAGGGCATGCACGGCGTCAAGGCGATAGGGCTCTACCTGGCATCCCGAGGTATCGCGCAGGTCTCCTTCAACATAACGTGCCCGCAGGAGGTCGGCCTGTGGGAGGTATATTCTTTCGTCGAAAAAGAGGCGCGCGAGCGGGGCGTCGAGATACTTGAGTCGGAGCTTATAGGAACCATCAGGGAGGAGCACCTGCTGGACGCGCTTCGGAAGGTGCTGAAGTTTAAGGAGCTGACGCCCCAGCGCGTGTTGGAGAATTGGATACCTTCTGAGCTTGGCGCGCCAACTGGCGAGTAGCGCTTTGCATTTAGCAAAGCGGCTGCAGATATTGGATGCCCTTCTTTATGTCCTCAATCTGCTGCGGACCGCTGATCTCTCGCTCTATGGTGAGGCATCCGCTGTAGCCGAACGACTTGAGCTTTGCGATGAATTCAGGGAAGTTCACCCTGCCCTCGCCAAGAGGCTTTTCGACTCCAAGGTGAGTCGGCTTAGTCGGATACTCGCCGTCCTTTGCGTGCACGCCCCTGACATACGGTCCCAGTATATCTAGAGCATCCACGGGGTTTGCCTTGCCATACATAAGCAGGTTTGCCGGGTCGAAGTTAACGCCCAGGTTGTCTGTTCCGATATCGACCATCGCCCGCAGAAGCGTTATGGGGGTTTCTTGCCCTGTCTCGAAGCAGAATAGAAGTCCCAATTCCTTGGCTCGCACGGCGACTTGTTTGAGCGCGTCAATCGTGCCTGCATAGAGGGGGTCCTTGGGGTTTTCGGGGATGAACCCGGCGTGTGTGGTGGCCGACGCAACCCCCAGCTTCGATGCGAACTCCACTCCCTGTATCAGCGCCCGAACGCGCATTTCGCGAGTTTCCGGCGGGACAAGGCCTATGGTGGCAGGGCCGTCGATGAAGTTCCAATGCACTTTGCCCGGGTAGCCTGCCCACAGTGAAGTTATCTCTACCCCGTAATCGCCGGCTGCCTTCTTGACCGCTGCTAGCATCTGATCCGTATACAAGCTCGGATCCCAGCATGCGAGCTGGCAGTTGTCCAAGCCGAAGTCGCGGACCTTTTTCATTTCCGCGTCGATGTCTTTGCCCAGCGACATCATCACGCCTATTCTCAACTTGTCAGCCATCTCGACCTCCGTGTATTATCTCATCTATGTTGCAATTCGCCTCACCTGAAAGAATTCCTGCGCATACGGATGGCAAATGTGCGCGGAGGGCAAAAATACCTGCAGGTCCAAGGATAATATAGGTGCAGACCTCAAACTTGGCGCGGCACGTGGTAGTCGCAATTCTCTTTGCTGGCGCGTGGGTAATCGTATATGGCAATCTGCGAATTTTGGCGTTCTGGGCAATCGGGCGCAAGGTGAGCCGACCACAGGCGGCAATTTGGCTACTTTTTTTGGGAGTGCTTGCGTTCTGCGTAATATATGCGACAAAGGTTGAACCTAATTGGGTTCAGTTGACGCACCATTCCGCTGAAACGAAGAAGCTACCCAAGGGAGCGCGCATCCGCATAGTGCATCTGACGGATTTTCATCTCGAAAAGCGCAGTGTCCGCGAAGAGCGAATGATAGAGCTGACGCGCCGCGCAGGGCCTGATCTGATCGTTCTTACCGGCGACTACACGGTGGATAAATCTCCTTCGGTCCTGCGCCGCCTAACGCGGATAGGTGCAAGGCTTTCGGATATAGCTCCTGTATACGCAGTCGAGGGCAACTGGGACGCCGATGACGATATGCACGCCCTCAGCGCTTGTGGGGTAAAGGTGCTTTGCGGATGGGCTGGTTTCCGTGGTCCCGGAGGTTTGCGTATCGCTCTGGGTTATATGTCCTGGTATAAGCCGAGCGCGCCGAACCCGCCGGCGACTATGCACAATGCTTACAAGGTGTTGCTTTGTCACAAGCCAGACCATTTTCAGATGGCAGCCAGGTGCGGCATCGACCTGATGCTTGCAGGACATACCCACGGCGGGCAAGTAAGAATCCCTGTGTTCGGCGCACTGCTGCCGGACCAGGAGTTGGTCGGCAAATACCAGGCTGGAATGTATTCCCACAAAGGTTCGCTGATGTACGTCAACCGAGGAATAGGCATGGAAGGCGGAGCCGCACCCAGGGTGCGCTTCTGGTGCCGACCGGAAGTGGCGGTTATCGATATTGTGGGGAGGAGATAGCATGCTGAAGGCGTTCTGGACGTGGGACCCGGTTGCAAGTGGAGACTACCGAGCATTCGACGAACCATATGCCTTCTCAAACAATCGCTGGTTTTTCGATAAGAGCGTCTGGCAGAAGATGTTTCGCACGATGAGCTCGTGTGGGTTCGACGCGATGATCCTCGCCAACACTCATCCGTTTCCGTTTATGGTAGATCTGCCTGCCTACCCCGAATCTCGAGTGATCAGCGAAGATCGCCTGCGCGATTACCAGAGAATGCACCACTGGATATTCGAAACCGCCATTCAATACGACATAGCTCCCTACTTGCTGTTTTTCAATATCTATTATCCGAAGCCGATGTTAGAGGCGAGGGGGATTGCGCCGGGGGAATCGTCAAAGGTTACCGATTTTGCCCTCGAATACACAAACTATTGCGTGCGGGAGACGCTGGCGACCTATCCGGAGCTTGTGGGCATATTCGTCGATGCAAGCGAGAACGTCTCCGAACGCAGGGCAGATTTTGTCCGGCAGGCTGTTTTGGAGGCGTTGGATTCGGTGCGTCCGGATGCGAAGCTGTTTGTGCGCGGATGGTGTGCCGATCCGAGCGAGCTCATAGATGGCATCAAACGGCGTGGCGGCAGGCCGGTAAAGTTCTCTGTGAAATACACTTACGAACACCTGGTCGATCCGAACCCAGACCCGATGTTTACGAGCTGGGTCGAATCAGCCGGAGCAGAGAACGTGCTGGCTGAGTTTTGGATTTCCAATTTCGAGCCATGGACAAGCTTCAGCTACGACACTGCCGAAGGGATACTTGCCAATCTTGATGACCTGGGCTGCGCCGGATTCTCGATCCAGCCGCTAGCCCTCTACCACTGGCCCCACACGTCCGACACTTATTTTAAATACCAGTTCCAGCGCGATTTGGTGTGGTATAGCGTATGGGGTGGAGCTGGCTTCGATCGACTTTTAAACGACGGACAGCCAAAATGGCTCCTTAGAAACAAGAAACTGCTGCCTGGATTCCAAGCGGGCTCCCGCATTCTTGAGCTTGTGGCGCTCTATTTTGGGGCAGATAAGCAGAACCAGTGGCATCCGCAGCTGTGTTGCGTTCGCGATTACGACACCGGCAAGCCACGCCTTTTCTCCATAGAGGATATGCTGCACCTAGATGACCAGCCGGTGTTTTGGGGCAGAAACTGGTGGCAAGAGGTCACGGGCGACCGCGTGGTGCACTTGGCGGAGCACGTTCGATCGGGAACGCCGCCTGATGCGTACGGTCCTGAAGAGCTAATCGAGGAGCTTGCGGACCTGGCGGAGCAAGCTGTGGCGGCGGGCGAAAAGGGGATGCGAAGCGCCTCAGGCGAGAAGGAGCTGCCTTCCTTCGCACGGGACGCATTTTGTATGGGCAGGCTTGGCGAGTTCTATGTTCAGCGCCTTAGGGCGGCACTGGCGCATGCGCGCGGGAATGATTCAGAGGCGGTGGAGCACATGATGCGAGCCGTCGGACTTTACAAGGACATCAGAAGCGTCGACCGCTCCCACCGAGGCGCTTTTCGAATAGTCACCGGCCGTTGCGCGCTCATTTGCACTTGGGACGATGTGGTTGACGCGCTCGAAGCGGAGCTTGCCGACGCCTCAAGCGGCAAGTTCAACCGCGGTTCGTGCTACCCTGTCGGAGCACTCGAGGGGATACCCTAGTTTCCGCTGAGCCGCTCGATCATCTCAGCCACCTCAGCTCTGGCGGCGAAGAGCCTTTCAGTGTTGAAGGTATATTGAGTTGTTGAAGCTACGACGTCGTTGCGCACCGCCAGTAGCTTCTTGGCCTTCGCGATGAGCGCGCGATCCACCTTGCCTGATTTTTGCGCCTTTTCTACCAGCTTGCTCAACTGGAAGAAGTATTCGTAATCGTCGATTCCGTCACGGATCGCTTCGAACCGCATAGAGCTGTATGGCTTGCCGTTTGGACCGGGGTAGACCAACTGCCCGTCGCCGCTAAACGTCGCGCAGCTAAACGGATTCCATGGCACCTCCGGCCAACGCTTGCCTTCGGCAATTGCTTTTCGGGCTTCGGGATCAGGGTGTTCGGTGACGTCTTCCGTTTTGTAGTTGGCGTCCCAGAGGTTGATTGCGTAGTAGAGGAACCCTGGCACTTGGTATTTCCAGTTCATCCACCAGATTATGCGCTGGTCGATAGTCGGGTAATCTATGAAGAAGTTGGGCCAGGGATGGAACGGATGGCAACAGACATACCACCACACCTGGTCTCCGGCCTTCGTGTATTCAATGTGCGATTCCAGGTCCCAGTTTGCCGTCAATGGGACCCAGATGTCCACGTAACCTTTTAAGTGGGGGTTCGGGTGAACGGTGGTCATAGTGGGAAGCTGGGGGAAGGCCTTTTTTATTGCGCCGTAGGTATCTCGGAGTTCGGGGTATTTATCTGGGCCGAGCTCGTCAAAGCCGTATACGTAGGGCAGGTCGGTCCAGCCGCGGGATTTGAGATACTCCCATTCGGCGCCGATCATATCCAGCATCTTCTGAAGCGCCTCGCCCTCTTTACCCCAGGTGCAGATGAGCGTATAAGCGTTGAGTCCGCGTGGAACGCAGAATTCCAGGTCCTCGTGAGAAAGGGCTGGGCCTTTGGTTGAGTAGATGTTTGTGGGGTTGATATTGTGCTTAAGCAGAAAATCGTACCACTGCCATTTCATCTCGTCGGTGAATTTGCCATACCAGGCAGTCATCTCGTGCGGAAAGAACGCGAAGGCAGTTTTCATAGCCTTGCGCGTGGGCATAGTGAAGTTCCAAACACGAACTTCGATGGGGACCGAACACGCCGGCGCATCTTGCGGTCTGACGGTCAGCTTGCCCTTATATAGCCCGGCAGGCGCGTTTTCGGGAGGACACACGGTGATCCATATCGGCCGAAGGGCTCCCTTTTCCAGGTTGAACGGCACTAGGTCGACTATTGGGTCTGGAGTCCAGCCGATGTACTCGACGGCGTATCGCGGTGGATACGTCTTCACCCAGTCTACCATGTCCAGTTGAACGGCCGAACTTGGTATTATCGCCCCGCCGGGGCCGGCAAGCGGGCTCACCGAAACTCTCACGTTGCGAAGAGGCCTATCGTAGGCGATCACTACGGCCTGAGCGGATTCAAACTCCTTTCGCGCGGCAGAAATCCGAACCGGCGTTTCAAACTTTCCCTCGAAAATTTCATCGCGATACACCTTGGTTAATGAATCCGCTGTGCCTACCACGTAGCCCAGGCCGTTCTTGTCAGCGGATAAGCACCTGGCTAATCCGACTTCCTTTTCGGCGGCTTTGATGGCGTCATCCAACGCTTCCCACCGCTGTTTGTTGCCGTAAGCGGCTCTCACTTTTTGGGCCAACTCTTCAACGCTGCGCTTGGCGACGGCCACTTGCTTGCAGGCTGCATCCGTGGCAGGGTTGCACCCATCGAGCATTTCCCTGAGCTGCCGAACGCGCTGGGCATGCTTTTTGATATAGACCCACTGTTGGGGCGTGCGCATGATGGCTTTGCCGGTGCGCTGATCGACCAGGCCGATCTTCAACTGGTGCTCTCCCTCAAGAGGGAATATGTACGTAAGCTTCCATGTGTGATCGCCCGGGGGTACTATGGTTCTATGCGTTGCGATGATTTTCTCGTCGACTATGATCTGCGCGATCAATTTCAGATCTTCTTTTGAGGGGTTGGAAATTCGGATGTCTGCTTGCTGAGGTCCGGGCACGCTGATGGGTGTTGCCGGCGGGCTGCACGTTCCGGCAGCCCTGTAACCGCACGGCGCGTATTCCTTTCGTCGGTCAGGCACGTCAGGCGAAACGGAGGCAATGGGCGCCTGTGCATCGCCGAATACCAACCGGCCCCAGAGCTCAGGCTGATAGGTGGCGCCGCTCACTGGCGTCCAGATGCTATGCTCCTTGTAACCGGCGCTGTAGCGGCTGAAGTTGACTCCCCAGCTTGTGCCGGGTTTGGGCGCTTGCATGCCCAGCGATTTGAAAGGAACGATCATAACCAGGGTCCAAGCATCGTTTTCTCGCCCGGGCTGAGTGGTCCATTGCGCATCCCAGCTTGCAGGCGAGAATCTGTCATCCTTCTCGTCGGCTTGCACGCCGGCGGCGTTTGCAATCAGCCGAAAGTAGGTTTTCGGGTTGTCGTCTGTATCGAGCATGAGCGCAACTGAGTCGTCTTTCCAGACGTTGGAGTCGCGCTGTGTGCGTTCGGTTATGATCTTGTTTGTGTCATCCTGAAAACACCGGAATGCAACGTAAAGGTTGGAGCTATCGTAGGCTAATCGCACCTCGGTCTGCTGTTCAGGCAGGTAGCCGAAGAGGAAATGTTCGAATCGGGGGATTGCGACGGGAAGCTTCCAGATCTTTTCGCAGGCTGCTTGCGTATTCGAAGTGTCGATGTATCTTGCCGTCACCACAGGCGCCAGGTACCCCTGGGGAGCCTTTGCAGCCCAACTGGCACCTATGAGCATGCCGGTTAATGTAAGCACAACTACCGAAATGCACCGTCGCATAGATCAACCTCCGCAATTGTAGTATTATTCTACTTAATCCGCCGGCAGTGCATTTCCTTCGGCGGGGAGCCAATCTTGCCAAACATAACGGTCAACAGATGAGGGCACCGCTTCACCTGCTCAGCGCGTAACCCTGAGGCTATCCGGTTAGCTTGACCGATAATTGTATGCGTGATATACTGCCGCTGTCGGATTTGGCTGGGCGCTGTGGCGTGCGCATTGGTGGCAGTCGCGGCCGGGTTGGGCTGCGGTATCGGTCTCAAACGGAAGGCTTGCGCATGCTGTTGCCCAGCGTCCCTGCAGGCATCTTCTCTGATACCGCGAGGTACTGACGTAGAATGGCTGGACATTCAAAATGGCATAACATCAGGCTTCGGAAAGAGAGACAAGACGCCGTCAGAGGTAAGCTTTTCACGAAGATTGCGCGCGAGATTATCGTGGCTGCGCGAGAGGGCGGGGACAATCCCGAAACGAACTTGCGGCTGCGCCTTGCGATTCAGAAAGCGCGCGAGGCAAGCATGCCCCAGGAGAATATCAAGCGCGCTATTATGCGCGGCACCGGTCAGACTGGTGAGAGCCGAGACTTTGAAGAGATTACCTATGAAGGTTACGGTCCCGGCGGGGTGGCAATAATGGTTTCTTGCCTAACCGACAACAGAAACCGCACCGTTGCAGAACTGCGCAACATATTCTCGAAAAACGGCGGAAACCTTGGCGAGAGCGGCTGTGTGGCCTGGATGTTTGACCAAAAAGGGCTGGTGCAGATTCCGGCAGACAAGGCTGACGAGGAAAGCGTTATGATGGCGACCTTGGACGCCGGCGCCGAAGACATACGCGTTGATGGCGACACGATAGAAGTCCTCTGTCAGCCGGGGGATTTGCAGAAGGTCAAGGATGCAATTGTTCAGGCAGGCATAGAATATACGTCAGCCGAAGTGACAATGCTTCCTAAAACTACTGTGAGGATCGAAGATCCAAAGGAAGCTTCGCGCATCCTCAGATTAATGGATGCGTTGGAGGAAAACGACGACGTGCAGCAGGCATACTCCAATTTTGACATCCCTGATGAGGTCATGCAATCAGCTGCCGTTTAGACGAGAGCTTTCTCAGACGAACTCTCCAGACCCAACCATAGGTTTGAAATCAGATGAAAACTGAGCTTCTCACGTGCCGAAGACTGACTGCAGGAGTTGTATATCCGCCTTACCAGCTTCAGCAGCAGCAAGTTAACCGCATCTATGCCGATATCACCGAGCGTTATCCGTATCAGACCCTGCAGCATCTGCCTGACGGGGCACGGATGGCGAATCCTACCGGCGACTTTTTCATCCAAACCACCCGCTTGCAGGTCAACGAAACGGTCGACTACTTCCAAGCGGCCAAGGAAAAGGCATTGGATCTGTTTGGGCTTGCACAGGAGCGGTTGCAGATACCGCAGTTTCTGACTTTTGGCGTCAAGCTAACTGCGTTCCTTCCGGTTGAGGGTACGACCTCGGCTGAGATTATAGAAAACAGCGCCCTGAGCTCTATAAGGGATACGATGGACATTCTCGGCCCGGGGCGCAAGGGCGTAGGTCTCAGATTCGTTTTGCACCAGAACGGGATTCACGAGCTCAAAATAGAGCCGTTTTTCAGTGACCTTTCTCAGATTTATATAGAGCTCGACGTGCAGCATCCGACGCCATTCACAGATATCTCAAGCGTTGAGCCGCACATAGATGCTGCGTACGACTATCTCTTTCACGAGGTCCAGAACTTTCTGGAGGCTCTGTAGTAATCGCTGAGAACTCTTCAAGAGCCAGTTTCACCCACGTGAACCGCGCCAGTGAGCTAAGGATAATTGTCATTGGGTTGTTGGTGTTTGCCGTGGGAAGCTTTGTGTGTGCGGCAACGCAGCAGCCGAAGAGCAGGGTTGTCTGGTATGAGGTCTTTGGCTTCGCGGTGAACGTGCCCCAAACTTCTGTAAAGCAGGCCATAGCTGTCCAGGAGCCGATCAAACTGTGTGAGGCCTTCCGATACGGTAACCTGGTGTATCTGGTGAAGGTTACCGCGGTTCCTGAGGAGATGCTCCCTGCCACCGCAATCGAAAAGGCGCTTCAATCGCTTGCTGCCGCTGATGGATGGCTGGCAGGAGCCAAGCGTTGGGAAATAGAGGTCGGCGATCTGCTTTTCAAAGGGCTTGCGGGCAGTTACGCAGTGGACAAAGATCAGCCGGTAGCGCAGGTATTGAAGCCAGCCCTGGCAGGAAGAAAAGCTTACTGCTGTATGGCTATGGCTCCGTTGGGAGATAGATTCGCACCTGTAGTAGAGCTCTCTGTGGTAGGACCTGCAAGCCGAGCGCAGGAAATCGACGACCTCGCGCGGTTCTTTGTATACAAGTTTTCAAGGGCCGCGCCAAAGCCGCTTTCAACCGCGGCTGCTGCCCCCACGAGCAAAGCACCTCAGGTAGTATCCGGCGAGGCCAGGCGAACGCTCAAGAAGGGCGATATAGAGCTTATAGGCCGTGTTGAGCAAATTGATGCCTCGGGCAAAACCTTGACCGTTTTTGTTGATCGTATCAGAATGCCGAATACGGGCTACATCGCGTTAGATCCGCCTCGTCGCAAGACAATATACCTAAAGTCTCCTCTGCCGCAGACAATAAATGCCGATGCCCAGGTGCGAGTTATAGGCTTCAACACTGGTGTAGGCAAACCGATGACGGCAGACTTCATTGAGCCATTGTAATGCCTTTGCTTCGACTATCCACCACTGAATGAAACCGCTCCTTCCGTAAGCGATCCTCACCGGTGCAGATTGCTCGACTTGTTTTGATTGAGCCGACGTTTTGGCCTGACGCTACGTTCGGATTCCGAAGCGGCAGGATTGACTCAGGTCATCGTTGAAGCCGTATTACTGGAAGGTCTTGGGAACTGCAATGACCTACGAACAGGCAGTTGAATACCTGGGCGGGCTGACCAAGTTCGGGATAAAGTTTGGGCTCGAACGCATAACAGCCCTTGCGCACGCATTCGGCAATCCCCACCGAAGTTTGCGAGTAATTCACGTTGGTGGGACGAACGGCAAGGGTTCCACTGCCACTTTCATAGCATCTATACTCCGCGAAGCCGGTTACCGTGCTGGACTATATTTGTCGCCCTACGTCTACGACCTTCGGGAGCGCATTCAGATTAACGGCGCGCTGATCCCCAAGGCCGATTTCGCTGAACTGATAAGCGAAATACAGCCGATAGCCGACGACCTTGCTGAGACGAATTTGGGCCCGGTGACTGAGTTCGAAGTTAAGACTATGGCTGCGTTTATCTACTTTGCGCGGCAGATGGTCGACTTTGCGGTGATGGAAGTAGGAATGGGCGGGCGGTTTGACGCCACTAACATAGTTCACCCCATGGTGGCGATTATCACCAACGTTGGGCTGGACCACATGGATCGGCTGGGGGATACCACAGAAAAGATCGCTTTTGAGAAGGCCGGAATCATAAAGACCGGCGTGCCCCTGGTCACTGCGGTTGAAGATGAGCCTGCTTGGCGGGTGGTACTATCGCGCTGCAGGGAAGAAGGGGCTGAAGTATGGCGGGTGATGAAACATCGATATGGCAAGCCCGGCTCGCCATCGGCTGACGTGCACTTGCGCTATGTTCCCCGAGGAAACAGCTTTTCTATCCACGGTGCTGACCATCACATAACCGGTTTGAAACCCGGACTTCCCGGATCTTTTCAGATAGTCAACGCTGCTACAGCAGTTGCAGCCATAATAGCGCTCAAAAGATACGAGATTAGAATACCCGAAAAGGCGATTGCTGCAGGGGTGGCCAACGCTTATATCCCTGGCAGGCTCGAGGTTATACAGGACCGGCCGACGGTAGTCCTGGACGGCGCGCACAATCCTGACGCCGCAAGGGCATTGGCAAGTTCGATTAATGAGCTTTTTGACCACCGGAGGATGATATTGGTGGTTGGAATGCTCTCCACGCACCCTGCTAGGCCTTTTCTCGAGCAAATTGCGCCGATGGCCTCGAAGATAATAGCCACGCAATCCCAGTGGCACCTGGCGCTGCCTGCTGAAAAACTTGCAGAAGAGGCGCGCAGGTTCTGCGATGATGTGGAGATACAAAAACCGGTTCCCCTGGCGGTCTCGCGCGCTGTGGATGTGGCTTCGGAGGATGACCTGGTCTTGGTAACCGGCTCGTTTTATACGGTGGGAGAGGTGAAGTGACTGCGCTTTTGCAACTCACCGAAATTTGCCGTGACTGTAGCTTGGCAAGATTGAATCGCGAGGCAGGAACTCGCCGTTTCGCCGTATAAAGCTCAGGTTCAGATACGTAATTGTAAAAGGAGCTCAAATCTATGGTTGGGGCTATTGTGTTCGCGCTGTTGGTTGTTTTTACCTCACCATCCCTGGCTGACAAGCCGGTGCAGGTGAACGTCAAGGATTTTGGTGCAAAAGGCGATGGGAAAACCGACGACACGGCTGCTTTTCAGGCCGCGTTGGATTCGGTAAAGGAGACCGGTGGCACCGTGTTTGTGCCCATCGGCACGTACTTGATAAAATCCCACATATATGTGCCGAATAGCGTGACGCTAGAGGGAGTGTGGAAGATACCGGTCTGCTGGCGATGGGGGTCCGGCAGCACGCTCCTGGCTGTTGAGGGCGAAGGCCAGGAAGACGGTCCCGCATTCATAACCCTTGGCATAAACTCCACGATAAAGGGCATCACGGTGTTCTATCCCAACCAAAAGCCCGACAACATCAAGCCCTATCCTTGGTGTATTGCATGTGCGGGCGGCGATAATCCTTCGATAATCGATTGTCTCTTGGTGAACCCCTATAATGCCGTAGACTTCGGCAGCAGGCCCTCAGGTCGCCACTACATCCGCAACCTTTACGGTCAACCGCTGAGGCGCGGAATATTCGTGGATAAGTGCTACGACATAGGGCGCATCGAGAATGTGCACTTTTGGCCTTTTTGGACTTGGGACGAAAAAACGGGAATACGGGAGTGGTTGGCTGAGAATGGCGAGGCCTTCATCTTTGCTCGGACAGATTGGGAATACGTTTTTAACACGTTTTGTTTTGGCTACCGCGTTGGTTATAGGTTTATCCAGTCCAAGGATGGGGCAGCCAACGGCAACTTTCTGGGCATTGGTGCGGATGCAACGAACGTAGCTATTCTTATCGAGCAGACACAGCCGCCAGGGCTTCTGATTACAAATGGCGAGTTCGTAAGTTTTCAGGGCGAGAATCCCACAGAGGTTGTAGTCAAGGAAACGCACTCCGGCGTAGTCCAGTTTTCCAATTGTTCATTTTGGGGGCCGGCGCATCAAATTGCCCGAATAGCCGGCAGCGGTACCGTCACGTTCAATGCCTGCAATTTCGTCTACTGGGATCACTTCCGGAAAGGCGTTCCCGCAATTGAGACCTTCGGCGGCAACTTGATTGTCAACGCCTGCAACTTTATGGTTCCTCGCAAACAGTTGGCTCTTAACAAAAAAACCGAATCGGCGATTTTTAGCGCAAACAGAATCGCTGGGCCGCTATCGGTGGAAAACCATTGTGGTGCTGACTTGCAGGTGGGGCTCAACGTTTACAAAAAGCCTCCTCAAAGACCCAAGGAAGAGCAGCAAGCTGTGGTGGTTGACGACATGGACGACCCGCCGAACGTTTCGTTCGAGGGTCGCTGGCTTCTCGCGACAAATGACGTCCACGCCGGTATCGGCTACTATCTGGGCACGCACTGGGCATACAAAGGTTCTGGGGATGCCCGCGCCATATTCACGCCCAAGGTTCCGAAGACGGGTCTTTACACGGTGTATGCGTGGTTCGGTCCGGATCCAATGAAAGATCACGCTTCCAACGCGCCGGTGATTGTGAAATCGGCGGATGGGAGCAAAACAGTTCGGGTCGATTTGAGAAACCAAAAGGGAGGATGGGTCAAACTGGGCACTTTTCGGTTCGAAAAGGGCCGGAAGGGATCCATTACTATGTCCAACGATGCGGATGGAAACGTGCTCGCGGATGCGGTGAAGCTTGTGCCGGCGCGCTAAGTTGGTTTGTTGTGCGAATTGCGCAGGGTTAACTAGGCTATGACAAGGGAACGAAGGTTTGAGGTTGTTGAGCACACGGCTGATGTGGGAGTGGTTGGAATAGGCCGCAACCTGGCTGAGGCGTTCGAAAACTGCGCTTACGGCATGTTTTCGCAAATGGCTGAGCTCGAAAAGTACAATCCCGAAGTTCACAAGCAGGTTGTGGTGGTGGGTGCGGATAGTGAGGAGCTGCTTCAAAAGTTTCTCACTGAGCTTCTTGTGATGTTCGACGCTGATAGGTTGCTGCCTATAGACATCGAGATTACCGACCTTTCTTGCGGCCGTCTGAGTGCGTGGGTGGACGCAAAGAAAATCGACAACACAATAGAATGGCTAGGGCCTCAAATCAAAGCTGTCACCTATCACCAGATGTCTATTGAGGAGCAAAATGGAGAGTGGCGGGCTAGGGTGATTTTCGACGTCTAGCTTTCGGGCTGGTATATTGAAGGATATTTTTCTGCGGCAGATTTGAGTGGCATATCAGATTGCATACAAGGGGTGGAATATGGCTTACACAGAAGATAAATTATTTGCCCGAGGAGAGCAGAGAGCATTTACCGGACCCTCGCTCAAAGAAATTGCGTTTCCTCTGGGAGGCATCGGCACTGGCACGGTATCCCTTGGTGGCCGCGGGAATTTGCGGGACTGGGAGATATTCAACAGGCCAGGCAAAGGCAGGGTATTGCCGTATACATTCCCCGCGATTTTTGTCAGAAAGGCATCTGGCCAAACACTGGCGCGCGTTTTGGAATCGAGGCTCTTGCCGCCTTTCATAAGCGGCGGTGGTTTGCCGCCGCAGGAGGTTTGTGGGCTGCCGCGGCTTGAGGACGCTGTTTTCAAAGGTGAATACCCGTTTGCCTATGTTAGGTTTGTGGATTCGGATCTGCCGGTGGATGTAGAGCTGGTGGCGTTCAACCCTTTCATCCCGCTTAATGAGAAGGATTCGGCGATTCCGACCGCTATCCTGCGCTACCGCGTTACTAACAAGTCTAGTGAGCGGGTGGATGTGACGGTATGTTGGTCGATGATGAATCCTTGTGGCTACGACGGCACGTATCAGCCGGGCAGAAGAGGGGGCGGTTTCGGCCAGCAGAAAAACGATTTTATCGACGAGGGATCCTTCCGGGGCATTCGGATGACGCAGTCAAAATATCCTGCTGATGATCTGCGTTTCGGCTCGTGTGCGTTGGTGACCACACATGAGCTGACGACGCATATCGAGGCTTGGACGCGCGGCGGTTGGTGGGACGATGCACAGGCGTTTTGGGACGACTTTCGTGATGACGGGGAATTTCGGGACAACGGCGTTCACGATCCCAGTCCCGATGACACCGCAGATATCGCGAGTTTAGGTTTAAAGGTTTCTATTGGTCCGGGAGAGTCAGCCGAACTGCCTTTTGTGTTCACGTGGTACTTCCCGAACCGCGAGAATTACTGGAATGGCGAGCCAGAAGTGAGGGGAGCGAAGCTTAGGAACCGCTATGCTGACTTCTGGTCTGACGCTTGGGATGTCGCTCGTTATGTGATTGGAAATCTAGAGCGGCTAGAGGCTGAGACGGGTAAGTTCAAGGATGCCCTATATAGCAGCACGCTGCCTCGAATTGTTCTAGATGCGGTCGGGGCTAACATGTCCATAATGCGCACCAACACCGGCCTCTGGCTTGACGACGATCGCTTCTACGGCTTTGAGGGCTGCAGCGATTATGGGGGCTGCTGCCCAATGAACTGCACACACGTATACAACTATGAACAGGCGTTGGCGTTTCTATTTCCCAGGCTAGAGCGCACGATGCGGCTTACCGACTTTACCAACAACGTTGAGGAAAACGGGAAGATGGCTTTCCGCACCCACGTTCCGCTCGGCCGCACTCTCCACAAGTTCTATGCTGCTGCCGACGGTCAGATGGGGTGTATATTGAAGCTTTATCGTGAATATTTGATGTCCGGCGATCTGGATTTCCTGAAACTCGTTTACCCGGGCGCAAAGAAGAGTCTGCAGTACGCGTGGGCTGAGTGGGATAAGGACCAGGATGGCGTCATGGAGGGCGTCCAACATAATACCTACGACATCGAGTTTGTTGGTGCCAACACTATGATGGGCACGCTCTATTTGGGCGCGCTTAAGGCTATGGAAAAGATGGCTGCGGTGCTTGGTGATCAGGAGTTCTCGGCGGTATGTGCGGAGCTTTTCCAGAGCGGGTTTGAAAAACACTCGAGGATGCTCTTCAACGGTGAGTTCTTCGTGCAGGATTGCGACGTCGAAACGGCTCCCAGGTATCAGTTTGGTCAAGGCTGCTTGTCGGACCAGCTCTTAGGTCAGTGGTTCTGCGAGGTGGTCAACCTAGGTCATGTTCTGCCGCAGGATCAGGTGCAGAAGGCGTTGGAGTCCATTTTCAAGTATAACTGGAAGCAGGATCTTTCTAGACATGAAAGCGTCCAACGGACATACGCGCTAAACACCGAGGCCGGTCTACTACTTTGCACCTGGCCTCACGGCGGCAGACCGAGGTTCCCGTTTACCTATGCTGACGAGGTATGGACAGGCATAGAGTATCAGGTGGCGGCTCATTTGATTTATGAGGGAATGCTGGACGAAGGTCTTGCCATAGTCAAGGGTGTTCGCGATCGGCACGACGGAATAGCTCGCAACCCATGGAACGAGTTTGAATGCGGTCATCATTACGCAAGGGCTATGGCAAGCTGGTCACTAATCCTGGCGCTTTCGGGGTATCACTACAATGCGCCCGAGAAAGCAATCTCCTTTGCTCCGAAGGTAAACGCTGCCGATTTTAGGTGCTTCTACTCGACAGGGTCCGGATGGGGCATCTACACTCAGAAGCTGTTGCGAAAAAGCTTGGTTGCGAAGATTGGTGTGAGTTGGGGTGAGTTGGAGCTTCAGAGGATTGAAATTGATGTTCCGTCGGATCTTCCTGGAAGCTCCGTAAGCGCAAGCGTCGGTGGCAGTCGGATTGGGTGTTCGATTGTCAGGGAAGACGATAGGGCAATTGTGACCCTTGCTTCGCCGGTGAGGGTAAAGGCTGGCGAGGAATTGGAAATAGAGATTTCCTAGTTTCCTATTTTGCGCACAATGGGGAGTTAGCAAATATGGCTCGGGCACAGCCCGAGCCATATTTGTTTGGGTTCTTAGTTGGTGAGCGCTAGAACAAATCCTTGCGCCACGAGAGCCCAACCCAGGTGTGATCTCCGAAAGTGCCGGCTTTGATGGTAAAACCAGTGCCTTGGGGCATAATCGTGACACCCGTAATGGTATCTGTGCCATCGTTCTGAATCACAGCACCCAAATATGGCGTGAAGAGAAACTGCAGCCCGCCAAACAATCCCTTGTGCCGCTCCTCGCCGAAGAGTGTCCAGTCCTTGGTGCCGAGGCTGAGATGTGCTCTCACCAGCGGTGGCCCAGGCATCGACGGCCGGAAGAAGAACGTTTTCGCAGCGGATAAAAACGCGGACATGTCCTCGCTTTTATCCTTTGCGGCGGGGTTGTTGGTAGTTGTGGCGCGATTGAAGTTGCGCAGCCCGAAGACCAGATCAGGTGCAGTGGCGGTTTCAGACATCAGCTTATAGGATGCTACAAGCACCACGGACGATTTGTCTTTGTCCACGTTTGCCCGGTGCACATCCAGCTCAATATTGTCCGTCAGTCCTACGTAGAGGGTTTGATACTGGACGAACTGAGGCTGGGGATCGGGGAAGTCCAAGCTGATGTAGTACACGGCGGCATCTACTTCGCCAGCTTTGAGTTGGTTGGCAGTGGGCATAGTGACTATGTCGTCCGCGAAGCTACTCGCGCAGACGCAAAGTAGGGCCACTGCCACAATGAGGAAACGCATTGTTGTATCCTCCTCTCTGTGTTAATTTGTGGTTAACCAAATTTTATATCGAAGAGGCGATCTTTCCTTCTGGATGTTGCCGAAAAAACCGGTTGATAATCCGGACAAAGCGTGGTACAATAACTTTGCTTGGGGAGAGGTGGCTGAGTGGTCGAAAGCGGTCGCCTGCTAAGCGATTGTACGGTGATAAAGCCGTACCCCGGGTTCGAATCCCGGCCTCTCCGCCAGGTATATACCTCGAAAATTGATTAGGCTCGGCTATTCCTCGCCGAGCCTAATTTGTCTGCAGACCGGCTTCTTTGTTTGACACCGAACCTGGCCAGGAGCTATAATAGCGCGGTCGCACGGGGATCCCCACCTATGGCACTGGCGAAAGCTGCTGACGTACAGCCCGCAAAGAAACCCCGATCGACGGACCTTCCTGGGACGTTGGACACTTCGGTTCAATATGTTAAAGGCGTCGGTCCGCGGCTGGCAGGAGTTCTCAACAAGCTTGGTATCTTTACCGTAAGGGATTTGTTGTTCTATTTTCCGCGTCGGCACGAGGACCGCACTCACTTTGCCCGCGTGTCGCAGCTTCGACACGGCCAGGCGGTAACTATAGCTGGGACTGTGGTTGCGGCGGACAACGTGCGCACGCGCGGTCCGCTGGTATTGACTAAGGTCATAGTTGACGACGGCTCCGGCGTTGTTGTGTTGACGTGGTTTAACCAGAAGTTCCGCCGAGAGCAGTTTCAAAAGCTGAGGGGTAAGCGGATAGTCGCCTACGGGACAGTGCAGTGCGGGCGGTGGGGAGTAGAGATCGCTAATCCTGAGTGGGAAGTATATTCCGACGAGGCGGATCCGCTCTCCAGCGGACGGGTTGTTCCGATATACCCTCTGACTGAGGGTATGTATCAGACTCTGCTTCGCAGGATTGTTCGAAATGCTATCGACACTTACGCGTCGATGCTGGAAGAAACCCTTCCGGCAGATATGCGCGGACGGCTAGATTTGGTCGGAATACAGGAGGCGATATCAAATATACACTTTCCGACAGATGAGAAAGCGCTTGAGGCTGCGCGGAAACGGCTGGTATTCGACGAACTTTTCCTGCTGCAGCTTGCTTTAGCGATGCGAAAGCGCGGAGCCGAAGCCCCGGGGCGGGGAATCGAGTTCAGGATACCCGAAGATCTGCTGGAGCAGTTGCGACAGATACTTCCTTTTGAACTAACTGATGCGCAGAAGCGCGTTATACGAGAGATCGCCTCGGACATGGCACGTCCGGTGTGTATGAATAGGCTGCTGCAGGGCGACGTTGGCTCCGGAAAAACGGTGGTAGCGCTCGCGGCGATGTTGATAGCGGCGCGCAACGGGTATCAGTCTGCGCTGATGGCGCCGACAGAGATACTGGCTGAGCAGCACTACCTGGGGATTTCAGAATATATCGGCAAGCTAGATGTCATTGGCATACACGTCGACCTGCTGACGGGTAGTTTGAGCGCCAAGCAGCGGCAGATCGTGAGAGATCGGATTGCTTCCGGCCAGACTCAGATTGTCATAGGCACCCATGCTCTTATTCAAGAGGGTGTGCAGTTTCACAAGCTGGGGCTTGTGATCATAGACGAGCAGCACCGGTTTGGTGTGCTTCAGCGGGCGGCGCTCTTGGAGAAAGGTCTGACTCCGGATATGCTAGTTATGACGGCAACGCCAATACCGAGGACGCTCACTCTCACCGTATACGGCGACCTGGACGTTTCAATCATCGACGAGCTTCCTCCGGGACGCAAGCCCGTGAAAACTCACTGGAAGCAAAAGAGCGATCGCAAAAAAGTATACGAGGCACTGCGAAAGATAATCGATCAGGGACGGCAGGCCTATGTTGTCTGCCCGCTTATAGAGGAAAGCGAGAAACTGCAGGTGCAGGCGGCAAACGACTTGGCGGAGTTCCTGGCAAATGAGATGTTTCCCGATCTGCGGGTGGGTCTCTTGCACGGGCAGATGAAAACAGAAGAAAAGGATGCCATAATGAGCGCATTCCGCAGAGGCGAGATTGACATTTTGGTTTCTACAACGGTGATCGAGGTCGGCGTGGACGTGCCGAATGCTACTGTGATGGTTATAGAGGACGCCGATAGATTCGGCCTTGCGCAACTGCATCAGCTCAGGGGCAGAGTCGGCAGGGGGCCGGAGCAGTCTTTCTGCGTGCTGATTTGCGAGGGCACCTCTGAGGAGTCCGTTAGGCGAATGCAGATTATGGCCTCTACGACGGATGGCTTTGTAATAGCAGAGGAGGATCTCAAGCTTCGAGGACCGGGGGAATTCTACGGAACTAAGCAAAGCGGTATGATAGGGATGAAAATTGCGGATATATTCCGCGATGTTCCCGTGTTGGAGCTTGCGCGAAAGGAAGCATTCCAACTGGTGGAAAAAGATCCTCAGCTTTCGGAGCCTGAGCATCGGTTGCTCAAGGAAGATTTGCTCAAAAAATATGAAGGGTTGCAGTTGGTCACGGTGAGCTGATGAAGGCAATTTATCCAGGCAGTTTTGACCCGGTGACTTGCGGGCACTTAGATATAATCGAGCGGGCGACAAGCGTGTTTGACCAAGTCATCGTTGCCGTAGCGGTGAATTTGGAGAAGCAGCCGCTTTTTAGTGTAGAAGAGAGGATGGAGCTGCTTCGGCAGGCGTGTGGACACCTGGAAAACGTTAGTGTAGACTGTTTTGAGGGACTGACCGTCGACTACGCCCGCCAGAAAGGGGCAAAAGTGCTCATCAGGTCATTGAGGGCCGTTTCGGACTTCGAATATGAGTTGCAGATGGCTCTTATGAACAAGCGTCTCAATCCGGAAGTGGAGACGCTTTTTATGATGACAAGCGCGGAGTATTCGTTCTTGAGTTCCAGTTTGGTAAAAGAACTGGCACATCTCGGAACGTCTATCAATGGCTTGGTACCGAAGTGCGTTGAAGAGAAGCTGCTGGCTAAACTAGGACGTAGAGCGCAGGAGGCTGAGAAGAGATGAATCAAGAGCAACAAACTACACGTCCCGTCAATTACTATAGGGCGCTGGGCTCACAGGAAGATATCCTTAAGCTACTGGATTCACTAGAGGAGCTGGCTGAGAGAAGCTATTCCCTCTTCGGTAAGGCTTGGGGCCTGGACCTTGAAGAGTTTCATATGCTGGTTAACAAAATCAGGGCTTCCTTGCCTGACCAAGTCAGGCGTGCTAGCCGAATGGCAACCGAGAGCGACAAGATCGTAGCCTCGGCTAGGGAAGAGGCCGAAGCTATAATCCAGAATGCTAACAAAGAAGCTAAGCGCATCCTAGACGAAGCTCGACAGATGGCAGCAAAGCTAATCGATACGAGCGAAATCAACCAGTTGGCAAAAGCTCAGGCGCAGGAGATACTGGCGAACGCTGAAAAGACGGCCAGAGAGACTCGCCGGGGAGCCGATGAATACGCTCGAGAGGTTTTGGCTGCAATAGAGAATCACCTGGCAAAGGTTATGAGCACTCTCCAGAAAGGCAGGGAGAAGCTGGAGAGCCGAATTTATGCTGAAAAAGGCGAGCCCGAACCGATAATCCCCATGGACCGCGGCGTTATTAGAAGGTAGTCGTCGGGTAGTATTTGATGCCGCTCAAGGTGCGGCTGGTGTCCGATTTAAGGAAGGCGGCCGCTGTATCTGCAGTTCGTGGATGTGAGGGGGCGTTGTTGTCGCAAATTGGAAATTGAATAACTGTTATGGTGCTGGAAAATGCCGAACGTGATGGAAACAATTTATGCTAAGGCTCGGGAAGCAAAAAAACGCATAACGCTGCCCGAAGCCGACGATGTGAGAACCGTTACAGCGGCTCAGAAAATCGTGGAACAGGGCCTGGCCGAGATCATACTTGTAAACTCGCGGGAAAAGATCGAGGCGGCGGCGATGGAAGCCGGAGCAGATATCTCAGGGTGTCGAATCGAAGACCCTGCAACCTCCCAGCTGAGAGAGGATTACGCAAAGCAGTTTTACGAACTTCGGAAACACAAGGGAATCACACTCGAGCAAGCTTACGAAGCAGTTGGGGATCCGCTATATTTCGGTTGCATGATGGTATACGCCGGTCAAGCGGATGGGCAGGTTTCCGGTGCTACCCACTCGACTGCAGATACCATCAGGCCCGCGCTTCAGATTCTGAAGACCGCGCCAGGATGTAAACTGGCCTCGAGTTTTTTTGTGATGATAGTGCCTGATTGTGCATACGGCGAGCAAGGCGTTTTCATCTTTGCAGACTGCGGTTTAGTGATAAACCCGAATGCGGAAGAGCTCGCGGAGATAGCAATTCAAAGCGCGGAGACGATGCGAACACTTCTGGGGTTCGAGCCGCGTGTGGCAATGCTTTCATTCTCGACTAAGGGAAGCGGAAAAGATCCCATAGCGGACAAGGTTATTGAGGCTACAAATATTGCCAAAAGCAGGAGGCCGGATCTGCTCATAGACGGAGAGCTACAAGTGGATGCCGCGCTTGACGAATGGGTGGCGAAGAAAAAGGCGCCGGGAAGTCCAGTCGCTGGCAGAGCCAACACCCTCATCTTTCCCGACTTGAACGCCGGAAATATTGCCTACAAATTGACTCAGCGGCTGGCCAAGGCTGAAGCGTATGGGCCTGTTCTGCAGGGGCTTCGAAAGCCGGTCAATGACCTTTCTCGCGGATGTGACGCCGAGGATATACTGAACGTAGTGGCAATAACAGCCGTCCAAGCTACGCAGGTGAAAAGTTAGATATCACTACGCCGATTTGTCGTCTGTCAGTGCGGTTGGGACGAGATTCTGAGTGCACTGAGAGCCGACCGAGAGGCGATAGAATTGGGGACCGAATATGAAAGTGCTAGTTCTAAACAGCGGGAGTTCCTCGCTAAAGTACCAGCTTATCGACTCTGATTCGGAAGAGGTGCTTGCGAAGGGAATTGCCGAGCGAATAGGCGTGAAGGGCGGAGGCGGAAAGATCAAACACGAAACCGCCAAGAACGGCAAGGTTGAAGTGGATGTGGACATGGCTGACCATGATCAGGCCATGGATCGTGTGTTTAAACTGCTCACGGATCCTCAGCACGGAGCGATAGCGAGCGTAGATGACATATCCGCTGTGGGGCATCGCGTGGTGCATGGTGGCGAGAGATTTGTCGAGCCGGTGGTTATTAACGATGAAATTCTAGCTGAGATCGACAAAATGAGCGTGTTGGCACCGCTGCATAACCCGGCGAACCTGAAGGGTATCAAAGCGTGCATTCGTTTGATGCCGGGGGTTCCGCAGGTTGCCGTATTTGACACTGCCTTTCACGCAACCATGCCGGACTATGCTTATATATACGCTTTGCCTTACAATTATTATACAGACTACGGCGTGCGCCGGTATGGATTTCACGGGACATCCCACAGGTACGTTGCTGGGCAGGCCCTCAAGCTTCTCGAAGAGCAAGGAGTGTCTCGTGAAACGTCCAAGATTATCACTTGCCACTTGGGCAATGGGTGCTCGATGACGGCAATTGTCGGCGGCAGGGTTGTCGACACGAGTATGGGCATGACCCCGGCAGAGGGGCTTGTGATGGGCACCCGAAGCGGCGATATAGATCCGGCGGTTCTGCTTTACCTGGCGCGAGAACAACAGGCAACCCCGGACGAGATAGATGACTTGATAAACAAGCGCAGCGGCTTGCTTGGGATCTCGGGTATCTCGAGCGATATGCGCGATATCGCGAAGGCCGCTGCTGAAGGAAATAGGCGTGCCGAGCTTGCGCTGAGCATCTTTTGTTACAGGGTTAAAAAGTACATAGGTGCATACGCAGCCGCGATGGGCGGATTGGATGCAGTTGTGTTCACCGGCGGCATAGGAGAGAACTCCAGCGAGGTGCGATCTCGCGTTTGTAAAGGGCTGGAGTTCCTTGGCATACAGCTTGACGAGGAGAAGAACAGGTCTGCTCGCGGTCTGGCAGAGATTTGCTCTTCAGCGAGCAGAGTGCGGATATTCGTGATACCTACAAACGAGGAACGAATGATAGCCCGCGAGACCGTGGGGGTTTTGCAGTCACGCAAGACCGGAGCCGGTGTTCGATAGCGAGACGGTAAGTTACGTGAATAACCGTCGATTTCCCCGTTTTGTAGCGGGGCAAGGAAGACAATGAGACTAGATCTGACAGAGATAGTCACCCATCTGGGCAAGCAGATCAGCTACGAAATAAACGAGCCGCCCATAGAGGACTTCGGCGGGGACGTGTGGTGCGTGGCGCCGATTTTGGGTCAAGTCACATTCACCAATACCGGCCGGCACATCGTGGCAAGGGGGAGTTTCTCCACTACGGTTGAATTGGAGTGTTCGCGGTGTCTGCGTGCTCATACGATAGAGCTTCGTCTGCCCATAGAAGAGGAGCTGCAGATAGCAGGACATACCATAGAAATGCTTGAAGCGGCAGAGGAGGACGAGATTCCCGAAGAAGAGCGGGAGCCCCTGTTCGTCGATAGCATATTCGACCTGACTGAGCTTCTTCGGCAGAGCATATTGCTCGCCTTACCGATTAAACCTTTGTGCTCAGACGAGTGCAAAGGGCTGTGCCCTCGTTGCGGGGCGAATCTGAACGACGGGCCTTGCGGTTGCCCGCCGGAAGCCGACGCCAATCCGTTTGCGGCGTTGGCGAAGATATTCGAAGATGAGGAGTCTGTAGAATAAAATGGCATTACCGAAAAGACGACATTCAAATCACAGGACTCGCCTCAGGCGAACTCACTACAAGTTGTCGCCGCCGACGTTGGCCACGTGTCCAAGATGCCACGAACCCAAGATGCCTCACCACGCGTGTCTCGCCTGCGGGTTCTACAACGGACGCATGGTTTTGTCGATCAAGGAGAAGCAGAAGAAGGCGGAATAGGACTCGCCCATGGTAATAGCCGTCGACGCTATGGGCGGCGACCACGCCCCGGCTGAGATAGTAAAGGGAGCCATCCGCGGCGCCAGGCTCTGTGGCGTAGATGTTGTTCTGGTCGGGGATGAGGCGCAGGTAAGACAGTTCGTATCGCCAGGCGAACTGGATTCGGCTTCTGTCGCAATCCGCCACGCATCCGAAGTCATTGGCATGGACGAGGAAGTGGATGCCGTCCGAACCAAGAGGGATGCGTCGGTGGTGGTTGCCGCATCTATGGTAGCCAGTGGGGAAGCTGATGCCCTGGTCAGCATGGGCAATACGGCCGCTGCAATGGCGGTGGCCACGCTCAAACTTGGCCGGATTCAGGGTATCGATCGACCGGCAATAGCGACTGTCTGGCTAGGTAGGCATGGTCCTACCATCCTGATAGATGCGGGGGCGGTTTCTGATTGCACCGTCGAGAATCTCGTGCAGTTTGCAGTGATGGGCAGCATATACGCTGAGAAGGCGCTGGGGATTACAAAGCCGCGGGTAGCGTTGCTGTCGATCGGTGAGGAGCCGTGCAAGGGGAACGAGCTAACGCGCGCCGCACATCAAGCTTTTGCCAATGCTCCTATCAATTTTGTGGGCAATGTAGAGGGGCGGCATTTGTTTGTGGGCGCGGCGGATGTTGTGGTGACGGATGGTTTCACGGGAAATGTGGCCCTGAAGTCGGCAGAGGGATTGGCTGAGCACATTGTCTATCTCGTGCGAGAGGAGCTGAGGCGCCGCCCTCTGAACTGGATCCCCGTAGCGTTCCTTTTGCCCTTCATAAAACGCTTGAAGCGCAGATTGGATTACAGCGAATACGGTGGCGCTCCGCTTCTGGGGGTGAACGGTGTATGTATAATAGGCCACGGGCGGTCGAACGCAAACGCGGTCGCGAACGCCATTCGTGTGGCTAAGGAAGCGGTGAGTCAGGGCGTCGTTGATGCGATAAGAAATGCACTGGCTAATGTCTGAAGTTGGCCCTAATTGAAACTATTAGTGGCGAAATGCCGGCGCTAAAGCCGCCGGTTTTTTGTGTGCCTTAATAGGGCGCAGGCAATTTATATTGAGTGCTGAGGGACACTTATGAGTGTGCAAAAGAGAGCAGGGATAATAGGAGTCGGTTCTGCGGTGCCGGATCGCGTTTTGACGAACCACGATCTGGAGAAGATAGTCGATACGTCAGACGAGTGGATCCGCACGATGACTGGAATTGTGGAGAGGCGCATCGCTGAGGAGGGAGAAGGCACCTCCGACTACGCGATCAAGGCGGGGATGAAGGCAATCGAATGCGCGGGGTTGGGTCCCGAAGACATAGACTTGATCATTGTTGCGACGTTTACCGGAGATACGCCGCTGCCTGCAACGGCGTGCATCGTGCAGAATGCGCTTGGTTGTAAGGGGACACCGGCTTTCGATCTGGCGGCCGGGTGTTCGGGTTTCGTGTATGGGCTTGCGGCCGCGGACGCGTTTGTTCGAAGCGGACACTACCAACACGTTCTAGTGATAGGTGCGGATTTATTGTCTCGGGTGACTAACTGGACTGATCGCAGTACGTGCGTGCTCTTTGGTGATGGGGCTGGCGCAGCGGTGGTGGCGCCGGTGGGCGAGGACGAAGGCTTCATGGCTTTTGAGCTGGGATCGGAAGGGTCGGGTGCGGGAGTGTTGTGTATACCGGCAGGCGGTAGTCGGAGCCCTTATACGCCGGAAGACCTAGCCGCAAACCGCGACAAGATTTACATGGAGGGCAGGGAAGTATTCAAGTTTGCCGTCAAAATCCAGGCGGAGGCTACTGAGCGCGTTGTGTCTAAGTGCGGTCTTAGCATTGAAGACATCGATCTCATCGTTCCGCATCAGGCGAATACTAGAATCATAGAATCCGCCGTCAACAGGCTGGGACTGCCGATGGAAAAGTTCTACGTAAACCTGCAGAGATACGGCAACACGTCCGCCGCGTCGATCCCGATTGCGCTTGATGAAGCGGTTGCGGAGGGCAGGATAAAGAAGGGCGATATTGTGGTTACGGTGGGCTTTGGAGCTGGACTTACCTGGGCTGCGGGGGTGATGAAATGGGTGTTTTAGGATTGAGAAAGATTGCTCTGGTCTTTCCTGGGCAGGGGTCGCAAGAGGTAGGCATGGGAAGAGATCTGGCGGAGAACTTTCCGTCTGCGCAAGCCGTGTTCGCCCGTGCCGATGACATGCTCGGCTGCGCGATATCGAAACTGTGTTGGCAGGGGCCGGAGGATGAGCTCAGGCAGACGATCAATACGCAGCCGGCGCTCTATGTGACATCTTGCGCCGCCCTTGTGGCTTTGTACGGCTCCGAAGGCTGCTGCGGGGAGATCGAATCGCCGCTTTTGAAAGAGGAGACTCGAGGAAACGTGCTGTTCACCGCTGGCCACAGCGTAGGGGAATATGCGGCGCTTTTTGCGGCGGGTGCTTTTTCTTTCGAGACGGGCCTAAAACTGGTGCGCAAGCGCGCTGAGCTGATGCAGAAGGCAGCCGAGGAACATCCGGGCACTATGGCTGCTGTGTTGGGATTGTCTCCGGAGCAAGTTGAGGAGGTGGTGCGCAAAGCATCCAGCGCAGGCACAATCGTTGCCGCCAACTTCAACAGCCCAATACAGACGGTTGTATCAGGGGAACACAGCGCAGTTGAGCGAGCATCTGAAATTGCGAAGGAAATGGGTGCAAAGCGCGTAGTTGCGCTGAACGTTGCGGGCGCTTTCCATTCGCCACTGATGGAATCCGCGGCCCAAGAACTGGCGCGATTTCTTGAGTCGGCGGAGATCCGAGACGCGGTTGTGCCGGTGGTAGCGAACTTTAGTGCTGAGCGGGAAACGTCTGCATCTGAAATTCGAGAGAACCTCTCGAAGCAGATTACGGGTAGTGTGCGATGGGTTGAATCGGTGCAGCGCATGCTTGACGCAGGGGTCGAAGCATTTATAGAATTAGGGGCAGGCAATGTGTTGGCAGGACTTATCAAGCGCATCGCACCTGCCGCTGAGGTACACTCTATAGGCGATAAGGCATCGGTCGATGCGCTTTTGAGTTTGCAGGGTTAGTGGATATGAAGCTGGAAGGACAAGTGGCACTTATAACAGGCGCGGGTCGAGCCGGAAAGGGCATCGGGCGAGCGATCGCTCTGAGATTGGCTGGCGAAGGGGCAAAGATTGTCATTGTTGACTACGTTGCCGAAGCTGCGGAGGCTGTTGCAAAAGAAGTTGAGCAGATGGGGGGCGAAGCGCTTGCGCTGCAGGCAAATGTTGCGGACGCTTCTGACGTCGAGCGAATGGTTCAAGCCGCAGTTGACAGGTTTTCCAAGATCGATATACTAATCAACAACGCCGGGATAACCCGCGACAACTTACTGGTGCGGATGAGCGAGGCTGAGTGGGACGCGGTTTTGGATACTAACCTGAAAGGCGTATTCAACTGCACCAAGGCTGTTGCCAAGCTTATGATGCGGCAGCGCACAGGCAAGATTGTGAACATGTCCAGCGTTATGGGCATAGTAGGCAACGTGGGGCAGGCGAACTACTCGGCTTCCAAAGGAGGGGTCATAGCATTTACCAAGTCAGTTGCCAAGGAGCTCGGCTCGAGGGGTATCAACGTAAATGCCGTAGCGCCTGGGTTCATTCAGACCGCTATGACAGAAGAAATGCCCGAGGACGCCAGGAAGGGTATCGAGGATAGGATCCCCTTACGGCGACTTGGTACTCCGGAGGATGTCGCAGAGGTAGTGCTTTTCCTCTGCTCAGACGCATCGAGCTACATAACCGGCCAAGTCATCGCAGTCGATGGCGGACTGGCGATGTAGACTATAACTACACACTAAGCTTTACAAATCACGGAGGGAACCAAATTGTCAACCACTCTTGAGAGAGTCAGAAAAGTTGTCGTGGACAAGCTAAAGGTCAGCCCAGAGGAAGTCACCGAGGAGGCCTCGTTCGTTGACGATCTGGGCGCAGATTCTCTGGACGTAGTTGATCTGGTTATGGGCTTCGAAGATGAATTCGAGATCGAAATACCGGACGAAGAGGCCGAGCGGATTCAGACGGTTAAGCAAGCAGTAGAGTACATAGACAAAAAATTGGCTGAGCAAGGGTAGATGCAGGATAGAAGAGTTGTTATTACGGGCCTTGCCGCGATTACGCCTGTCGGCAATACCGTCGACGAGTACTGGGAAGCCATCAAAGCAGGCAAGAACGGCATAGGCCCAATAACCCATTTCGATGCTTCCAACCACTCGACAAGAATCGCAGGTGAGGTGAAGGGCTTCGATCCGTCGCAGTTTATTGATCCCAAAGAGGCGCGGCGGATGGACAGGTTCACGCAGTTTGCGGTTGTTGCTGCGAAGATGGCGCTGGCAGACAGCGGGCTCACGATCACCGACGAGAATGCGTGCCGAGTGGGCGTGCTGGTTGGTTCCGGCATCGGCGGAGTTGAAACCTGGGAAATAAACGACCGTAACCTCATTGAGTACGGTCCGCGGCGGGTGAGCCCGTTTTTCGTGCCGATGCTCATAGCCAACATGGCAAGCGGGGTTATTGCGATTCAGACTGGTGCCAAGGGGCCCAATATGGCGGTAGTGACGGCTTGTGCTACGGCGAGCCACTGTATCGGCGAAGCGTGGCATATAATTCGCCGGGGCGACGCCGACGTAATGCTGGCGGGAGGCTCTGAGGCTGCCATAAGGCCGCTTTCTTACGCGGGTTTCTGCACTATGAAAGCGGTTTCGACGCGCAACGATGACCCAGAGCACGCAAGCCGACCCTTTGATAAGGATCGCGACGGCTTCGTAATGGGCGAGGGCGCCGGAGTGCTGGTGTTAGAAGAATTGGAGAGGGCGAAGAAGCGAGGAGCCAAAATCTATGCCGAAATCGCCGGTTATGGGCTGTCGGCCGACGCTTACGATATGGTTGCTATCCATCGCGATGGTGCAGCTAGAAGCATGCAAAACGCGCTAAAGAGCGCGGGGATTGAACCGGAAAAGATAGATTACATCAATGCGCATGGCACTTCTACGCCGATAGGAGATCCGGAGGAAACCAAGGCTATCAAGCAAGTGCTCGGCGAGCACGCCTACAAAGTTGCGATCAGCTCTACTAAGTCTATGATTGGACATCTGCTTGGTGCGGCGGGAGCTGTCGAGAGCATAGCGTGCGTGAAAGCAATTACGGACGGGGTGATTCCGCCTACAAGAAACCTCTTCGAACCTGATCCCGAATGCGACCTCGACTACGTCCCTCACACTGCACGAGAGGCGAAAGTCGATTACGCGATGAACAATTCTTTCGGGTTCGGCGGTCAGAACGCTACGATTATATTCAAGCGCTTCGCTGGGTAAGCCGTGGGCGGCAGCAGGCGGAATACGTGCTTTGGATGGCGATTCCCCCTGCTGCTGTTCATTCTTAAGCTTACAGGAGGTAGTTGGAATTGTTTATCTCAGACCGCGCCAGAAGAATAGCTCCTTCTCCTACGCTCGCCGCTTCAGCGAAAGCCAAGCAGATGCAAGCCGAAGGGATCGATATTGTGAACTTTGGCGCCGGCGAACCCGACTTCGATACACCGCAGCACATAAAAGACGCCGCAATAAAGTCGCTGCTTTCCGGGTTTACCAAGTATACCCCTACTGCCGGCACTCTTGAACTTCGAAAGGCCATATGCGCCAAGCTCGAGCGCGAGAATGGCCTGAAGTATGAGCCCTCAAACATAATCGTTTCTTTGGGCGCCAAGCACTCTATCTATAACGCTGTCCTAGCCACCGTTAATCCGGGCGACGAGGTGATCATACCCGCGCCTTATTGGGTGAGTTACCCTGAGATAGTGGGGCTTGCAGACGCCAAGCCTGTTTACTTGCACACGGACGAATCTACAGGTTTCACCGTCACGGTCGAACAGCTTCGCGAGGCCATTACTCCAAGAACTCGCATGCTGATCTTGAATAGTCCTTCGAATCCCACGGGCGGGGTTTACGACCGAAAACAGATTGAGCAGATAGCTGAGCTGGCCGTCGAAAGGGGCTTTTACGTGCTTTCAGACGAAATCTATGAGAAAATTATCTACGATGGCCGGGAACACGTGTCGATTGCCTCGCTTGGGCCTGAGATAAAGAAACTCACAATAACCGTCAACGGGTTTTCCAAGGCTTACTCTATGACTGGTTGGCGGCTGGGCTATGCGGCGGCCGAAAAGGAGATTGTGGCGGCGATGGAGGCTATCCAGAGCCACAGTGCGTCCAATATGGTCTCGTTTACGCAACCGGCAGCGGTGGCGGCGCTCGAGGGGCCTCAGGACGTGGTAGATGCAATGGTGGCGGAATTCGACCGCCGGCGCCGCTACATCGTCGAGCGCCTGAACTCCATAGAGGGTATATCATGCTTGATGCCGGGTGGGGCTTTTTATGCTTTCCCAAACGTTTCTGGTCTTTACGGCCGGAAGTATAACGGTAAAGTTATCCAGGGATCGGCTGATTTCGAAGCTTTTGCTCTAGAAGCGGCGCAGGTGGCGGCGGTTGCCGGTTTCGGGTTCGGTGCAGACGATTACATGCGCTTTTCCTACGCCACTTCTATGGAGGCCATAGAAAAGGGCATGGATAGGTTGGAAAGGGCTGTGCGCAGCCTGGAGTAGCGGCTATTTCGACGGTATGGCTCTTGATGCACAGACTGTCAAGAAGGTTTGCGGGAAGCTGGGAATCGAGATTCGCGACGTTCGCCTGTTGGAGCAAGCGCTGACTCACAAGTCGTACTTGGGCGAGTCAAGCGTATCCGAGTCAAATGAGCGGCTGGAGTTTCTCGGCGATGCCGTGCTCGGGCTGGTGGTGTCGGAGTACCTGTTCAAGCAGTTTCCCGATAGACCTGAGGGCGAATTGGCCAAGGCAAAAGCAGTAGCTGTCAGCGAGCCTGTGCTTGCCGAGAGCGCTAGGCAACTGGGTCTGCCGGAATTCATATTGATGAGCGCCGGAGAAGAGGCTAGTGGGGGCAGGGCTAGACCCTCCATTCTGGCTGATACCTTCGAGGCAGTCATCGCGGTGATATTTCTGGATGTTGGCTTGGACGCAGCCCGAGAGTTTATCCTGAAAGCGTTGGAGTCTATCCTTATCGACATAGAACGCAAGGAGCACATAAGAGACTACAAAACTTTGCTTCAGGAGCACACTCAAGGTATCTATAAGAGGGCACCCCGGTATGTGGTGATCGAAGAGTCTGGTGCCGATCACGACAAGACTTTCACCGTCGAGGCTCGCCTGGGCGACCGCGTATTAGGTCGCGGCAGGGGTAAGAGCAAAAAGCAGGCAGAGCAAGCAGCGGCGCTTGAGGCGCTTGAGGCGGTTGACAAATGGTCTTCAACGGACATGGGAGCCGTCTGAGGGGGTAACATAAAGCCCGCGGTGTAGTGTAAAACTGTAAATTTTACGAGTGCTCCAAGGAGCAGCACGTGGGAGTTTCCATAGGGGGAGATTATGACGGATTACAAAGCGGAAATCGGCGTGTTTGGGGGTTCTGGTTTTTACTCTTTGTTGGACGAGTTCGAAGAAATCAAAGTCGAGACGCCGTATGGGCCGCCTAGCGATAAAGTGGCGGTGGGCACTGTTGCCGGCAGAAGGGTTGCGTTTCTGCCTAGGCATGGCAAGTCGCACCAGTATCCGCCCCATGCGATTCCGTATCGCGCGAACATCTATGCTATGAAACATTTGGGCGTCACCCGAATTATCGGGCCAAATGCTGTAGGCAGTCTGCAGGCTCATATTAAGCCGGGGGACTTTGTGGTGTGCGATCAGTTTGTCGACCGCACATCCGGACGCAAGGATACATTCTATGACGGTCCCATTACCACGCATATCTCCGCTGCCGAACCCTACTGTCCAACTTTGCGCAGGCTGGCTGTGGAAATAGGCCGGGAGCAGGGGGTGACGATGCACGACGGCGGTACCTGCGTGGTTATCCAGGGGCCGAGGTTTTCCACGCGCGCTGAGAGTTTGTGGTTTACGAAAATGGGTTGGAGCGTCGTAAACATGACGCAGTATCCGGAGTGTGTCTTGGCGCTCGAACAAGAAATATGCTATGTGAACATTGCGCTGGTTACGGATTACGACGTTGGGATCGTGGCCGAGGGCGGGGCCGAACCCGTATCCGCTGCGGAAATAATCAACGTTCTCAATGCCAACAACGAACGCGTCAAGAAGCTCATCCTGGAGATGATAAGGCGCATGCCTGATACCCGCGATTGTCCGTGTGCAACTGCGCTGAAGTACGCCAGATTGGGGTAAGTGTAAGCCTAATGCATCGAACTGTAGATTACGTCCAGGGCAAGGTGCTGCTGATCGACCAAAATCGCCTGCCGCACGAGCTGGTTATCCTGGAGCTTGATACTCCCGAAGAAGTAGCAGACGCCATCAAGACCATGAAGGTGCGCGGTGCGCCCGCTATAGGAGTGACTGCAGCCTTGGGAATCGCGTTGGCCGCAAGGAATGCTAAGCAGCACGATGCGGCCGCTGGTTCGGGTGAAGCAGAAGAACCGGAAGAGTTACTCCGCCGGTTGGAGCATGCCGCTCACATACTAAGGAACACCCGTCCTACTGCGGTGAACCTGTTTTGGGGAATAGAGCGGATGCTGAAAGCTGCGCGCGAGTGCGTGCGGAAAAAATACGATAGCGCCAGGCTCAAAGACGTGTTAGAGCAGACGGCGCGCGCCATGCTCGAAGAAGACGAACAAGTGTGCCGAAAGATCGGGGAATACGGGGCGAAACTGATGCCCGATTACGGGCACGTGCTGACGCATTGTAATGCCGGAGCGTTGGCGTGCGTGGCGTACGGAACTGCGCTCGGCGTGATCAGGGCTGCCGTTGAAGCAGGCAAACGGGTGCATGTGTATGCTGATGAGACGCGTCCTCGGCTGCAGGGAATGAAACTTACTGCGTTTGAGCTTGTACAAGACGGCATTCCTGTCACGGTTATCACTGACAACATGGCTGGCTCTCTTATGCGTGCAGGGCGCATTGACTGCGTTGTCGTTGGCGCTGACCGCATAGCAGCCAACGGTGACGTAGCTAACAAGATTGGCACTTATTCTGTGGCTGTGCTGGCACATCATCACGGCATACCTTTCTACGTCGCGGCACCTACATCTACCATCGATTTTTCGCTTGCGTCTGGCGATGAAATCCCTATCGAGGAGCGGCCGTATGAGGAGGTCACCCATATTGAGGGCAAGCGCATATGCCCCATGGGCGCCAACGTGATCAACCCCAGCTTCGATGTAACCCCTGCCGCTCTTGTTACGGCGATCATAACTGAGAAGGGCATAGCTTATCCCCCGTACAAGCAAAGCTTGAGAGCGTGAGGTACTTGCGTACGGGTGGGCGCGGGTTTTGATTAAGGTTGCTTGTAGCTGTAAGACCTGCGGTGTGTGTATGCAGTGTTAACGGAGGAGCGAATGATAAGTGAGGCCACACTGAAGCAGCTTATTCGTGATGTTCCAGATTTTCCTACCCCGGGTATCCTTTTCAGAGACATAACCCCCATTCTTCAAGACCCTCAAGCGTTTCGCGAAGTTGTTTGCTCGCTTGTGGACTGTGCTCGTCCGATGAAGCCGGCCGTGATCGTGGGTATAGAATCACGGGGTTTCATATTGGGTGCGCCTACGGCATTCGAATTAGGGGTCGGATTTGTGCCTGTTCGAAAAGCGGGTAAGTTGCCTGCGGAGACGGTGAGGGCGGAGTATGCTCTGGAATACGGCACGAGCGCGGTCGAGATGCACAGAGATGCTATCGAACCGGGAATGCGAGCCGTGATAATAGATGACCTGCTTGCCACAGGCGGCACGGCACGCGCAGCGGCGCAGCTTGTGGAGGAGGTTGGCGGGGTCGTTGCCGGTATCATATTCCTGATCGAACTCAGCGCCCTAAACGGCCGTAAACAGCTCGAAGGCTATGATGTGTGCACCATCGTGACATACTAGCCGCTGCACGCAGCGACCATGTCATAGCGAATATCACATGCTAAATCGCATCTTCAGACTTGAGGAACGCGGAACGAGCGTCAAGACGGAGGTAGTTGCGGGTCTGACTACCTTCATGACAATGGCCTATATCATTTTCGTGAACCCCACGGTTCTTTCTGCGCTCGGAATACCGTTCGAAGCAACTGTTGCCGGTACATGCATAGGAGCCGCGGTGCCTACGCTGGCGATGGGGCTTTATACGAACTATCCCTTCGCGCTTGCCGCTGGTATGGGAATGAACAGTGCGGTCGTTAGTTTCGCGCTTTCGCGCGGCGTATCTTGGCAGGTGGCGATGGGGGTGGTCGTACTCGAAGGGCTTCTGATCTTCCTGCTCGTATTGGTTGGCTTGAGAGAGGCCGTAATGCGGGCTATTCCGATGAACCTAAAGCGCGCTATAGGCGTCGGTATCGGACTACTCATTGCTCTGCTGGGAATGCAGAGTGCAGGTTGGATAATACATCCCGAGAAAGGACCTATACTCACTTACGGCTCGCTACACAGCACTAAGACGCTGATAGCTACTGCGGGAGTTGCGATATCGGCGGTGTTGATGGCGTGGCGCGTGCGCGGGGCTCTGCTTCTGGGCATATTTGCGACTACTGCCATAGCATTCATTTTTGGGCAGGCAAAAGCTCCAAGCCGCTGGCTCGCGCTGCCAGATTTCTCGACGTTTGGTAGGGCTGATATACTTGGTGCCGCGTCGCTGGCATTCGCAGCTGCCATATTCTCGTTTATGATGGTCGACTTCTTCGATACGATGGGCACGGTAATCGGGGTCGGCGAGCAGGCCGGGTTTGTCGGGCCGGACGGCCGTATGCCGCGGCTGCGGCGCGTGCTACTTATCGATTCCTTGGCAGCGGCGTGGGGAGCGTTTTGCGGCGCCAGTTCGACCACCACATACATAGAGAGCGCAGCGGGCGTCGGCGAGGGCGGCAGAACCGGACTTACTAGCCTGGTGGTTGCAATTCTCTTTCTATTCGCTTTGTTCTTTTCGCCGGTTGTGGGAATGGTTCCGGCCGTCGCGACGGCGCCGGTTTTGATAATAGTCGGGTTTCTACTGATGTCCCTTGTGAGGGAGATATCGTTTGACGACTTCGAAGAGGCGTTTCCCGCATTTCTCATAATGATAGTTATGCCCTTGACTCTTTCAATCTCACACGGTATTGGCTACGGCTTCATCGCCTACACGCTGATAAAGCTTCTGCGCGGCAAAGCCCGACAAATACACCCCATTATGGCGGCGATAGCTGTCATCTTCGCTATTACCTTTGCAATTCAGGGCTAGGCGTAACTTCGCGGGAACTGTGTTTTCAGGTGGCAAATCGGCTTGACATTCAGAGCATTCATGCTGATAATATTTGTGTGATTTGCATGATGTGTCACACAAAGCTTGCAGGGAGATGTTGGGCATGGATGAGCAATTGGCGCTTGAAAGCAACTTCTTCGGGGCTGCAACTGTAGGCGATCGAGGCCAGGTCGTTATACCGGCGGAAGCAAGAAAGAGGCTCGGAATAAACCCGGGAGATAAGCTTCTGGTGTTGGGACATCCTGCCGGTTTGGGAATAGTACTGTGTAAAATCGACAAAGTGCGCGATTTCTTCACTCTTCTCTCGGAAACACTGAAAAAGATCGATAGCGCAGGTGACCAGGCCGGCTCTGACGGGGAGGATCGGTAGGTTAGCTATCTTGCGCTTAGGTCTGGGTCAAAATGACCGCGGAGGTGGCAAATTTGAGGTTCCTTGGGATCCTTTTTATAGCGATAGCTTGGTGCGCTGCTTGTGTTTGCGCTGAAGATGTGCCGCCGGTTACAGAGCAGACGCTTACTCTCGATCGAGCATTGGAAATAGCATTCGAACGGAATCCTGAGCTGCAGTCGGCCGTTGCCCAGCTCGGCAAGTCAAGGGGCGGTCTGAAAGAAGCACGTGCAAATTTCAACCCCAAGTTCAGTGCTGAGATAAAACATCTTCGCCAGGGGCCCCAGGTGAGCTTTGAGGTTCCGGGAGGGCCTCGAGTAGACATAGTTCGGGAGCACGATACAACTGCGGTATTGAACTTCCTTTTGCCAATTGACGTTTCAAAGAAACTCAGCTACCTTTCGGACATAGCCAAGTACCAGTTCCAAGTGGATTACTTATCTGTGCTTACTACCTCTCAAAAACTCATATACGATGTGAAAAGTGCGTACTACGAGCTCTTGCGTGCGCAGGCACAAGAAGAGGTAGCCCTCGCGGCGGTGGAAGTCGCAAAAACCCGACTGAAAGATGCCAATGCGCGTTACGCCGCTGGCACGGCGCCGAAGTTTGATGTGATGCGAGCCGAGGTTGACGTGGCGAATCTCAATCAACAGTTAATCCGGGCGCAGTCGAGGGTGGCAATGGCGCGGGCTTCGCTAAATAAAGTGCTCGGGATCGACGTCAACTCCCAGACTAAAGTGGCGCCGATAGACGTGACTGTGGACACATCGAAACCAGAGCCGGAGTTTGATTGGGCGCTTCAGGAAGCGTATTCGAGGCGCCCTGAAATAAAAACCGGTGAGACGGCTTTCGAACTTGCCCGGAAGAACGTCAAGCTCCAGCGCACGGGTATTCTTCCTACGCTCGCAGCGACCGCGAACTACAACTACGATTTCCGCGTTTCCGGCTTTAGCACGTCGAATGAATCCTGGGTTGCGCTGTTGCATTTGTCGATGCCTATTTGGGATGGCGGAGTTACGAAAGCCAAGGTTGACCAAGCGAATGCTGATGTCGAGAAATCCGCGCAGACGCTTCAAAACATAAAACTCGCGGTAGCGCTGGATGTAAAAAATGCGACTCTCGCTTTGAAGGACGCCTTGAAGAGAATGGCTACTGCGGAACAGAACGTGAAACTGGCGGAGGAAGCGCTGCGTTTGGCAAACGTCAGATATAATGCCGGAGTGTCCACAATGGTGGAGTTAAGCGATGCAGAGCTGGCATTAACGCAGGCGCGTACGGAGCACGTAAACGCTAGATATGACTATGCCGCAGCGCTAGCCGCGTTTGAAAAGGCTACGGCAAACCAGCCTGAGCTTGCTAAGTTGCGGCTGCTCGAATGAGTGGGCTGCCGATTAGTTGATCAAAAGAAGATGAACTGACATCTCCTCGAGGAGGTCTGGCGTTGAGACAGAAGATTTTAGTTATCTTGCTGGTTGTGCTGGTACTAGGGGGACTTTGGGGTGCGAGTGTTATCAGGAGGCCGAAGGCTCCACCGCCAACCACTCAGCAGGTATGGAAGAAGCAAGGGGTACCCGTTGAAACTGCCCGCGTTATCCTCGGCGACATGGAGAAGGTGGTTGAAGTCACCGGGGATATCAACGCTCTTACGAAAGCCGTCCTTTCGGCGAAGATCCCGGGAAGAATAGCTCAGGTATATGTGCGCGAAGGCGACCGCGTACATGCGGGGATGGTGGTTGCCGTACTTGATCAGCAGGACGCCCTCGCGAACCTGAGACAGGCAGAAGCTGCGCTCGATGCGGCTCGCACCAGGCTTTCCCAAGCTATCACGAACGCAAAGGTAACCAAAATCCAAACTGATGCGGCCATAGAGCAGGCGAAAGCCGCTCTGGATGCTGCTGAGGCGAGACTTGCCGTTGTGAAAAAGCCTGCTAGGTCGCAGGAAGAGCTCGTGGCGATGAACAATGTCGCGCAAGCTGAGGCAAATCTCGATAATGCCAAAGCCAACTTCGAACGCCACGAGAAGCTGCTCAAGGAGGGTGCGATTCCTCAGTCGGCTTACGATGTCGCCAAGGCACAGTATCTCGTTGCCCAAGCCCAATACAAGTCGGCTCGCGAGCAGCTTTCGCTAGTTCAAGAAGGGGGCAGGAAGGAAGACATCAGGCAAGCAGAAGCCCAAGTGGCTACAGCGCGCGAGCAGCTCCGAGCCGCTAAGGCGAACGCAGCTCAGAACCTGGTTCGTGAGGAAGACGTAAGGCAGGCCAAAGCCGCTGTGCGGCAGGCAGAGGCGGCGGTTGCACTTGCCAAGCAGCAGCTTAGTTACACGTATATTAAGTCACCAATAGACGGCGAGCTTTCATCGCGGTTGGCAGATCCGGGACAGGTGGTAGGCGCTGGCCAGCCGATTGCGGAGGTCGTCAATCTGGCTTCTGTCTATTTTAAGGGCAGCATTTCGGAGATGGAGCTTGCCGGCATTCGAAAGGGGCAGCCTGTAGAGGTGCGAGTCGACGCGCTGCCGGGCAGCGTTTTCAAAGGTACCGTGGACGAGATATTCCCCGCTGCCTCGCCGCAAAGTCGAAACTTCCCGGTGCGGATTAGGATAGATAAAACGAACCAGCTCATCAAGCCTGGGATGTTCGCCCGGGGCAGCATAGTAATTGGAGTCGACCGCAACGTTACACTAGTTCCAAAGGATGCAATAGAGGATCGGCGCGGCGGCAAAATGGTGTTTGTGCTCAAGCCGGACAATACTGTTCGGCGTGTGGATGTGGTTGTCGTCAGGGAAAATCGCGAATTCGTGGAGGTAGCTGAAGGCTCTGGGCTGAAGCCGGGCGATATTGTAGTAACGCGAGGACGCCAGAACCTGCAGGACGGCTCCTTGGTGAAAGTAATCAATCATCGTTCCGCAGCTTCTGCGAAGTCGCTTATAGTAAAGTAGCTCTGAAAATGAGCAACAATTCAAGATCAAATCGAATCATTGATTCGGAGTAAGCACTATGTGGCTCACCGACGTATCTATACGCCGACCGATATTCATAGTTATGTTTGTGCTGGCATTGGTGGTGCTTGGGTGGCAATCGCGGTCGAAGATGCCGGCTGAATTGATCCCGAACATCGAGATGCCCTACGTGACGGTCGTAACAGTCTATCCCGGAGCAGGGCCAAACGAAATCGAAACCACCGTTACCGAGCCTATCGAGAAGGCGGTCATGTCTATCGGAGGGGTTCGCAATGTTACCTCTTCCTCACAGGAGGGTCTGTCTACCGTATTGATCGAGTTCGAGCTTGGGACAGACCCCGACGCTGCCGCAGCAGACGTGCGCGATAAGGTGGGTTCGGTGCAGGGTGAACTTCCTGAAGACGCCGAGGACCCGCGGGTACTCAAACTCGATATCGGCTCCCAGCCGATTATGCTGATCGGCATGTACGGTTCGATTTCCCCTAGGGAAATGCGCATCCTTGCCGACGATGTCATAACTGACCGCCTTGCGAAGGTTCGCGGTGTAGCGGCGGTAAACGTTATCGGCGGCGAACAGCGCGAGATCAACGTTGCGGTGGATAAGGATCGCCTTCAGGCATACGGTATACCCATAACGGCGGTGGTTCAGGCGATCAGGGCTGCCAACTTGAACATCCCTGCCGGGTCCATAAAGGAGGGAGCAAGGGATTACTCGGTCAGGACTGTTGGCGAGTTTCAGACTGCTGAGGAGATCGCCAATCTGCGCCTTTATATACCGGGCAAGGGTGGTGCGCCGGGGACGACCGTTCGCCTCGGAGACATTGCAACAGTAAGAGATACGGTCGCTGAACCGAAGCAGATAAGCAGACTGAACGGCAAACCCAGCGTTACCATCAGCGTTCAAAAACAGACCGGCGCTAATACAGTTGAGGTCGCCAAAGGAATAAAAAGAGAACTGCGCGCGCTAAAAGACTTACTACCGCAAGGGGTCAAACTGGTTATCGCGCGCGATGACTCCCAGTTCGTTCAAGACTCCCTGCACGACGTTAACAAGAGCCTTACCGAAGGCATCCTGCTGGTTGTTGCAATTGTGTTTTTGTTCCTGCACACTGTGAGGGCGACTTTCATAGTTGCCATAGCTATTCCGACCTCGATCATGGCCACCTACATCCCGATAAACGCTTTGGGTTTCACCCTTAACAACATGACCTTATTAGCGCTTTCGCTGGTGGTGGGGATCCTTGTTGATGACTCGATTGTGGTTCTCGAAAACATCGAGCGCCACCTCAGAATGCGCAAGCACCCCAGGCAAGCTGCCCTGGATGGACGTTCTGAAATCGGCCTTGCGGCGATTACCATCACGTTTGTTGATATAGTTGTTTTCGTGCCGATTGCGTTTATGGGCGGAATCGTCGGGCAGTTCTTCCGTCAGTTTGGTATAACAGTTGCCACTGCCACGGCGTTTTCGCTTTTGATGTCCTTTACACTTACCCCGATGCTTGCTTCTAGGTGGATGAAAAGCGCCGATGAAGAGGAGCGCGATCGCGAAGCGTTGAGGGAAAGGCTGGCGAACGGAACGGCAACACTGAGGGACAGGGTGGATGGATTTTTTGGTCGCGTCTTTGGGGTAGTGGCAGGCTTTCTCACTAGTCTGGACAGGCATTACCGCGGTGTTCTGCAGTGGGCTTTGCATAATCGGTTCCTTACGGTTGTTATCGGGTTTGTGTCGCTTTTGGTCGTTGTGGCTATGACAATGCCGCTGCCGAGTGCGGGGGCAGGTCCGGCTGCTGCCAAGATGATGATGCCTCGCGTAGTGATTGCGCTGTTGGCTCTGGCGCTTAGCGTCGCGGCAATGAGGATCGATGCGAAGAGCAAGGGAATAGCGCTCGGTTTTGGAATCGTGACAGCAATCGTTGCGTTAACGGTGTATTTGCCGTTCGGCTTCAGCATGTTCCCTGATGTAGACCGAGGAGTGTTCCAGATATCTGTTCGCACGCCGCCTGGGACGTCGCTTAAGGCAACGGATGAGGTTGTCAGAAAGATTGAGCGGGTGTTGGATCGGGTGCCGGAACTTAAGGGGGGCTTCTATTCTAGCGTTGTTGGCGCGTCGGGCACTTCGATTTTCGGCGGCGACACTGGTTCCGAATATGCTTCCATCGAAGCGCAGTGCGTCGACAAATCCCTGCGCAAGCGCAGCATACAAGAGATAGCGGACTGGGTGGCTGCTCAGATGGCTTCGATCCCCGGAGCTGCGCTCATAAGCACCTCGGTATCTGGCGGAATGGGCGGCGGTGCCCGCCAAGGTATTCAAAAAGAGGTGCAGGGTCAGAAAATGAGCGACATCATTGAGGAGGCGAACAGAGTAGCCGCTGTGATGCGCCGTCTGCCGGGTGCCGTTGACGTTGAAATTTCATACAAGGAAAGCAAACCGGAGCGTAAGATAATCGTGGATAAGCTGCGGGCGGCGCAATTCAATCTAACAGTTGCTCAGATTGCATCAGCGGTTCGCACTGCAATAGACGGGGACGATAGCGCGAAGCTGCGCGAAGAAGGCACGGAGTATCCTATCCGAGTGCAATTTGCGCGTCCTTATCGTGATAAGTCGTCCGATATAGAAAACGTTATAGTGGGCTCAGTGGATGGTGCGCCCGTTTACTTGAAGGACGTTGCGGAGGTCAAATACGGTCTTGCCCCGACTAAGATCGACCGAAAGAACCGTCAGCGTGTGGTGTATGTAACTGCTAACATCGCATCCGGTGCGCAAATGGGCAATGTCAGTAGGCAGGTCGACAGCGCGCTGCAGAAGATTGAACACGTTCCCGGCACCTCGATTGGCACCGGCGGCTTCGAGCAGATAATGTATGAGAGCTTCGGCTATATGTTCTCGGCCCTGTTCTTGGCGATAGCGCTGGTGTATATTTTGATGGGCGCCCTCTTTGAATCGTTCCTGACGCCTTTTGTGATCATGTTCAGCTTGCCACAGGCGATGGTCGGCGCTCTACTGGCGCTGCTTCTGACAGGCAAATCCTTCTCCATTGTGGCGATGATCGGGATTATTATGCTTATGGGTCTTGTTGCAAAGAACGCAATTCTCTTGGTTGACTATACTAATACCCTGAGATCCCGGGGCAAAAGCCGCGATGAGGCGATACTTGAAGCCGGCCCCACTAGGTTGAGACCGATTCTCATGACGACATTGGCAATGATAGGGGGCATGCTTCCTACAGCTCTCGCATTGTCTCGAGGAGCCGAACTGCGTTCGCCGATGGCAATTGCGGTTATCGGCGGATTGGCACTTTCAACACTGCTGACTTTGATCGTTATACCGGTTATGTACACGATTATCGATGACCTCTGGCAGGGCATCGCGCGTCGGTTCTACCCTCCAGCAAGAGCGAGGGAAAAAGAACCTGAGTTGGCGCCGGTATCTAGCGAAGTGTTCACCTCCGGTTCCGGCAGCGAAGGCTGACGTGGGGGTTGTCTACAAACCTAGTTTCTCCGCCATCTTCCAACACATAAGCTGCATGCGGGCTAGGTGGTACGGGCCTTTCCACAGATTGCCCTTCAGGCGGTGAGACACAGTGCCGTCGCGGTGTAGATAACCGAACCACTCGCCGTAGTTGGGATCTGGGAAGTGGGAGTAGGTATATTTGTGAACTCTGTTGTGCCAACGCAGCCATTTCTCGTCGCGAGTTATGGTGTATGCCATGAGGGTGGCAACCAGTGCCTCTGTATGAGGCCACCACAGCTTCATGTCCCACTCATATTGCACGCAGGGCTTGCCTTCTAGATCCGTGTAGTACAGCAGTCCGCCGTATTCCGAATCCCAGCCGCGCTCAAGCGACCACTCGAGTATGGGGATTGCGTTTAGCGCTAGCTGATGGTCTCCGCGGATTTGAGCTTCCTGCATAATGAACCATGCGGATTCGATGGCGTGCCCTGGCAATATCAGGCGTCCTTCAGGGCAGTCGGGGATAATCTCTCCATTAGGACCTACCCTTTCCAGTAGCGCGCGCAGTTGGGGTTTGCAGAAGTGGTTGAAGATCTCGAACAGGGAGCGATCAATGGTTTCGTTGTATACCGGCCGGTTGTCTACCGTCCGAGCGATTTGGCAGGTGGGAATCAGTATCATCGGCATTGCGTGACTTTTTGATGGGCGGGCGCCCGGTATTTCCTTGGGCTCGAGGAGGCCAGGCGTAGTGTGGTAACGCATCAACGTGTCGAACGTTTCGGCCGCTTTTGCTCGATATCGGTCTTCACCGGTTGCCCTTGCAAGTTCTGCGAAACCCATAACCGCGAAGACCTCGGAGAACACGTATCGCCTCTTGCGCAGCGGTGTTCCGTCGCGGGTGGTCAAGAAGAACATGCGGCCATCCGTATCGAAGCAGTGCTTTTCGAGGAAATCTGCTCCGTGTCGCGCAAGCTGGAGCCAGTCCTGCCGTTTCTCGACTTCGTTATAAAGCCTTGCAAAGACCCAAGTTATCCTCCCCTGTAGCCAGACGGGCTTGTCACCACCGTAGACAGAGCCATCTCGATCCAGGAAAGTCAGAAATCCGCCGTGCTCCCAGTCGACGCTGTGTCGGGTCCAAAACGGGATAGTATCCTCAAGGAGCCCTTTCTTGTAAACCTCTGCGTACACGCTTGCCACCTCCGGCAAGAATGCTACCACGAGTTCGTCGGGGGAGCAATAGGACTAGGTATGTAATGTATAGTGTGTGGGTAATAATTAATTCGCCGAGAAATCTTCTGCTATACTGAACCGCAGCAGTTTTGCCAAACATTCCAATTAGCAGTTGGGCTGGGCATTTTTCCTTTCTACGGATTAGCCGTGCCAGATGCAAACTCTCGCTTCGTGCTATAATCTACGCTGACAGGAGGTCGAGATATGGCTTTAGGACACCGAGAGATCAAAAAAGACATATTCAAAGCTTACGATATTCGGGGGTTATACCCGCAGGAAATAGATGATGACGTCGCCTACCGCATTGCGCGTGCGTTCGTTGTTGCTATGAAATGCAAGCGCGTCGTCGTAGGCCACGATATGCGGGATTCGGCAGAAACATTCGTGCCCGCCACTATTAGGGGTTTGGTTGACCAAGGTGCTGATGTCATACCCATTGGGCTTTCCTCAACCCCGATGTATTATTTCGCTGTGAACTACCTGAATGCTGATGCCGGCGTACAGTGCAGTGCTTCTCACAACCCCGCCGAATATAACGGCTATAAGATGACAGGCCCCGGCGCTGTGCCGAGTATAGCTTTCGTCTCCAACGAGGATTTGTGGAAAATGGCGTGTGCGGGCGATTTTCCCGAGCCTGCCGAAAAAGGCAAACTTCTGCCCCAGCAAGATGTGCGCGACGCGTACGCTGAGGCTGTTCTGAATAATGCAGAGATTCGAGACTTCGGCGGGTTGAAGCTGGTCGTGGACTGCGGCAATGGCATGGGCGGCTACGTGCTGCCCGGAATATTTGAGCGAGTCGGAAACCAGCCGATACGTCTATATTGGCGGCTGGACGGTTCTTTCCCCAACCACGAGGCTAACCCGCTGAAGACTGAAACCCTACTTACGCTGAGGGACCGAGTGGTCGACGAAGGGGCTGACCTGGGTGTAGCTTTCGATGGCGATGGCGACAGGGTAGCCTTTGTAGACGAGAAAGGAAATATAATACCTGGCGACCTCGTCACGGCCCTAATCGCAAGGGAAATGCTCAATAAAAAACCAGGCGCTCGAATATTGTACGATCTGCGTTCCAGTTGGGTAGTTCCCGAGGAGATCACAAAGGCAGGAGGAGAAGCTGTTGAGTGCCGTGTCGGGCATGGGCTTATAAAGAAACAGATGCGGGAGGAAGGCGGATACTTTGCCGGCGAGCTTTCAAGCCACTACTATTTCAGCGATTTCTACACCACGGATAACGGCGACCTGGCGATGCTTAACATGATCAAACTCCTTCTGCGCGAGGGTAAACCGGCATCAGAGATCGTTGCTCCGCTGCGCCGTTACTTCCATTCGGGAGAGATAAACTCCAAAGTGCAGGACGTGCAAGCTGTTCTCAAGCGATTGGCGGCGCGATACGACGGCTCAGCAAAACGTACCACGTGGCTGGATGGCTATAAGGCTGAGTTTGAAGACTGGTGGTTCAACGTTCGTCCCTCAAACACTGAGCCGTTGATCCGCCTAAATCTTGAGGCAAAGACGAAAGAACTGATGCAGGAGAAGGTAGAGGAGCTGCTGCGAGAAATCAGAAGATAGCTGCCTCCAACGGTGGACTATTCGAACTACTGGGGCTGGAAGCGCTGCTTTCAGCCCAACGACCAGGTAATCAACAATGCAATGCAATAAAGACGTAATCATACTTCGCGATCTTGCCAAGCAATACGCGGAGGTCGCTGCTGACCCTATACAGGAAGCCAGAAGGAAGCTCTGGCGAGATCACAACAGTTTCGTCCGAACCAGAGTGCCCATCTTGATACTCGATTGGCCGTGCGCGCACGAGATTCCGGATGTGGTCAACCTAGAGTGTGAAGATCCGTTCTACAGAGCGCACGAACAGCAGCTTCGGTTGAAGCTTTTCCATGCGTCGTGCGGGGATGATTGGGTATTTGAGCCGTGGATTACCCAGCGGGCAGCGGTGATTGCGCCTGAGGGGTTGTGGGGACTTCCGATAGGGCGCATTCCATCAGACCTGCCTGGCGGATCGTGGAAGTTCGATCCGGCGATAAAGACTCTCGACGACGCCAAGAAGATGGTCGTGCCGAAGCACGTTATCGACGAAGACGCCACTGCCCGCAGCGTTGCCCAGCTGCAGGACGCCGTCGGCGATATCCTAGAGGTAAACGTGGATAGGTCCCCTGCGTGGAGCATCTGGGGAGCAGATATATCCACGTACCTATCGTATCTGCGCGGTCTCGACCAACTGATGTGGGACATGGTCGATAACCCTGAATGGCTGCATGAGGTTCTCGCATTTATGCGTGATGGCATACTCAAAGCGCAAGAGGAAGCCGAAAAAGCGGGAGACTGGCAGCTCTCCAATAGCTATAATCAGGCTGTGCCGTACGCGCGCGAGCTGCCAGATCCTAAGGCGAACAGCGCTCCTGTGACCCGCGACAAGCTTTGGGTTTTCATGGCAGCACAGGAGTATACGCTGATATCGCCCGAAATGCATTGGGAGTTTATGCTTCAGTATCAGCTGCCGATCATATCCAAGTTTGGGCTTTCGGCTTACGGCTGCTGCGAGGATCTGACGAACAAGATCGACATGCTCAGGCGAATTCCAAACCTGCGAAGAATCGCGGTGACGCCGGTCGCCGATGTCAAGCGCTGTGCTGAGCAAATAGGCACGGACTACATTTTCTCATACAGACCCAACCCGGCCGAAATGGTGTGCTGCGGGTTTGACCCAGATCACATCCGCCGCGTTCTCAAAAGGGCCCTCGAAGACTCAAAGGGGTGCTTCGTAGATATCACGCTCAAGGATGTGCAGACGGTCGAACACCAGCCGTGGCGACTGAAAGAATGGGTCAGGATTGCCAACGAGGTCGCAAACGGCTAGGCGCGGCACGATGTCCGCAAATTTGCAGACCGCCTAGCCGGACTTCCCAAGAACAGCTGCCGCTTCGGCTGTGCCGTACGCGTGAGGACCGTAGCCCTTGCCCAGACTGGGATTTTCCAGGATCTTGTGCATTGATTTTTGCAGAATGCGCCTGTAATTCGCATCTCCGAAGAGGTCGACGGCATTGGCAATAGCCATAGTTACTACTCCGACGTGACCGTACGTGTCAGCTTTCGGGCATGCCGTATGCCGCCAAGCGCACTTCTCTTCATTCCAGCGGTCTTCGATTAGCTGGTCGACTGCGCGCTTGATGGGCGGGAGCACCCTTTCGTCGCCGGAGAGCTTGTAGTAGCGGCACAGCGCGTTGATTCGGATGGCGCTCAGGAAAGTCGCTTCTCCCTCGTGCTTTTCGCCCTCGCAGGCGCAGGTTCCGTATCCGATTCTTCGCAGCCAGCCTCCTTGTCCGGGATCCTGTAGCGCTAAAACCTGATCTACCAATGTTCGAGCCGCGCGAATATAACGCGCATCCCATTCTAGCTCGTACAATGCACACAGCGCGATAATAGGCCATCCGTATTCCCTTGCCTCACAGCCACGTCCAGCGAAGGGGAACTTGCCGTATTCAACAAGCTTGGCCAGGTTATCACCGATCTTGTCCAAGGTGCTTCGAACCCAGGGATCTGCGGTAAGTAAGTAGTGGTAGACCATTCCGTGTGTGAAAAGGTGGCTTATGTTGTAGGGATCCAGGCATAGGTATGGATTTCCGCTGGGGACTGGGTTCAGTTCGCAGTAGAGTTCGTGGATTTTTTCTACTGGATGGAAGCCTCCAACATGTCCAACGCAGTGAGCGTGAACCATGCCGGGTCGTATAGGATAATTATCTCTGATTCCACGGTTCGTGTAGAGTCGGCAGACTTCATCCAGGAAGTATGCCTTTAGATCTTTATTAACGTGATGGATTATGTCGACTTCGGAGGTGTGTCGCGCTGTCACGAACGCGCGGTGAAATGCCCTGGGATCGCCCGTTCGGGCGAAGTGGACGTATAGCTGTCGTGCCGTATCGTATTCGTTGTTTGCCCAATTGCATTTTCGCTCGCCGAACCAATCGCCCCAGTTCATCGCGCCGTAGTCTCTCGAATGCTCGATTGCGTCCAGGTGAGATTCGAGGGACTTTGCACTCCACTCGTCATAAGTCTCTTGCCCGCACGCGCCAGCTGGTGCAATTTGGCCCCATACGCCCGTCGAGATTGCGTAGCCGGGGTCGGCAAATGGCACGAGAGGCGAGTTTGCGTGGGCAGCCAGATTTGTGCCTTCGCCTTCGATTTCCAGCCAGACTTGCCATCTGCGCGCCTGGCCAGTTCGGATCCTGTAGCAATCCCCTTCAAAGAGGTAGTCGTACTTGTACCACGGCTGCATATGGTCAAACGCGCCGTTTTGAAACCGCGGCAGTAGGCCGATAGTAAGCCGCTCAGCGTTCGCCTCAAGGCTTTTCGGCCATTGCTGCCAGAAATCGCGCATCGCGACCGCGATTCTTCCGAAATCAGTCTCGCCTTCCATCCATCCCGGAGCTCTCGTTCCACGGGATTCGGCGGTGTCTATTGTGTACTGCTGGTCATCAATCTGGAAGAGCCGTAGGCCTTCTGAGGGTTGACCGACAAACCCCGGCGTGCCGCCGAGAATGACCTTCCTCAGGCCACCGTGTGGCGTCAGGTCCAACGCAAGCTCTTTTATCTTTTGGATGAGGCCTTCTTCAGCGTCCATTACAAGCAGGGGTTCGATTAGAATCTTTCGCGTGCCTGCGAAAACGTGAATCCATGTCCGGAAGCCGAACCAGCGGCGGTCGTTCTCGTCAAGCATAGAGCCAGAAACGGCAAAGGTTTTCCTTATGGCGCCATCCACGAGCATGTCGAAGCTTGAAACTATACCGCGATAAACTTGCTCAGCGGCGTCGACTGCACGAAGCGTTAAGTGCAGATGCCGATCAATCCGGGCTACGCAGTCGCCACAGGGCTGAATGGCGGCGCCAAAATCGGGAGCGCTGGCTGGGTGGATATTCTCGTCAGCGAGACACAAGGTAAAAGACTGCGTCTCTCCGGCAGGCGGATCAGCGAGAAAGTCTATCAGAACCCAGCGAGCGCTGCCATCAGGCCACTTTGCCGTAACCTGAGTTTGAGTTGGAATCGGCTGACCATTCTGATCAAGCATAACGAATATCGGGTTTGCAGGGGCTTCTCCTTGGCCTATAGGAACCCCACCTGTGACTGGTCTTTGTCCAGTAGCGGTGCTTGTGTTAGCAACTCTTATCGGTATTCTGAGGCTCATTTGCCTACCTCCGAGGTTTCTACTACCATTTTTAGCGGTGCAAGACTGTTTTTACTGCTGGTTTCGTCCTCTCATGCTATGATTAGACCGTGATTCTGCAGACACTACAGGATTGTGCCCGGGGTATAGGCTTTAGCGCATTCGGGGTCGCTCCTGCCATAGATGAGGTGCGCCGGAGATTTCCGTGGGCTCAGTCGGTGATTTGTGTGGCGCTTTCGTATCTGCCGCCGCAGGAGTGTCCGTCTGATGATCGACCGCGCGGCGTCGTTGCTCGATTCGCTCGCAGCTTGGATTATCACTTGGTGCTGAAAGAAAAGCTCTCGGGCCTGTGCGAGGCAATTCGCCAGGAGTGTCCGAATAGCGTCTTGGAAATCTGTGTCGATACGACTCCGATACCCGAACGCAAACTGGCGGTGCTATCGGGGGTCGGTTTCAGAGGTTGGAATGCAAACATCTATGTCGACGGCAGCGGTTCCTGGGTTGTGCTCGGGGAAATAATAACTGATCTTAGGTTGTCCCCCGGCGCAACGCGCGTATTGGACACTTGTTACGAATGTGGAGAGTGCATCAGGCAGTGTCCCACGCGTGCGATAATCCGTCCGTATCAGGTAGATCGCAATCTGTGCCTGTCTGGCGTTACACAGCACAGAGGGATCATAGCCCTCGAACTGAGAGCTAAGCTTGATAACAGGGTGTACGGATGCGACGTCTGCCAAGAAGTTTGTCCATTGAACCAAGGTATCATGCCGGCAACTCCCGAATTTGCGCAGCCTTTATTTCCAGGAGCATACCCGGACCTGATAGAATTGATATCGCTCAACGAGAAGGATTTCCAGGCGCGCGTTCGTGGCAGTTCCATAGGATGGATCGGGCGCGACACCATCCGTCGCAACGCTGCGGTAGCTGCCGGAAATCTCCGGAGCAAGGAAACCCTTCCGGCGTTGGAAAAGCTTGCGGAAGAAGCCAATCCTGTGTTGGCGGAACACGCCCTGTGGGCGATCGGTCGCATTGAAGCGCAAAGCTATTAGACGATTACTTGTTTGCGTAGGAGGCAAGATGCGGAGTAGTAGATCAATTCTTGCGCTGACGGTGCTGCTTGCGCTGTTTTGCGTGTCGGTACACGCGCAGCCCGTGGTCAAGGACATAGCGCCGGGCATAACGCTTATTCAAGAGGTTCAAACCAACCCTAGTTGCCCGCTTGTCATTAACTGCGTCAGCATTGATCTGACGGACACCAATGTACAAATAAAAGCTGCCCTCGGTAAAGACGCCATTTTGGCAAATGATCCTGTAAGGGGACGCGAGACGGTCAGCAGCCTCACCGCACGAACAGGCGCAGTTGTCGGGATAAACGCTGATTTCTTTCCTTTTACCGGTGATCCGCTGGGTATCTGCATAATTGACGGGGAGCTGATAAGTGAACCTGCCGGAAACCGTGCCGCAGTAGCAATAACTAGTGATCGAAGCGTCTTCTTTGATACCCCCAAGATGAAAGCCGTGCTAACTACAGCCTCGGGTGCTGAGCGAGCCGTGGCCGGGATAAACCGTTCGAGGTCGTCGGGCGAGATAGTAATCTACACCAACGCGTTTGGCCCCGTTGCAATCAGCTCTAACGGTGGAATCAATCTTGTTTGCGCTTTGGAGAATCCGCCAGTTCGTATCAATACGCCGCTAAAGCTTGTCGTCAGAGAGATAAAGCGCGGCCCTATTAATGCCCCCAATTCCAGCGACGGTGTGATCTTATCGGCCGGTGGCGAGGCGGCGGCGTTTCTTGAGAGCAGTGTTGCGGTGGGCGATGCGATTACGCTGCGCTTCGATATAATCAGCCCCAATGGGTTCGACTGGACAAACGTTTCGCAGGCAGTCGGCGGAGGTCCTTGGCTACTGCGCAATGGAAAGACTTGGATCGATACGATAGCTGAGGGTTTCTCTGTATCGGGATTTGAGAAAGCAAGACACCCTCGAACTGCTGTTGGCGTTACCGCAGATAACAAACTCCTACTGGTAACGGTTGACGGCAGGCAGAGCATAAGTGCGGGGATTAGCCTGCCTGATCTTGCCGACCTGATGAAGCGCCTGGGTGCTGTAACTGCAATTAATCTGGACGGCGGAGGTTCGACTGCCCTTTCAATCCGCGGGGTGGTGATCAACTCTCCATCTGGAGGCATTGAGAGGGAGGTGGCTAACGCGCTCCTGGTGTTTGCCCCTATTCCGGATTTCGAACCTACTTCGCCGCTTAGCATAAGTGGTTTGCCTTCTGAGGTGGTATCGGGATATGGTATGTTGTTGGGCCTGTCAAGTTCGGATGCGTCACCGCCGTCTGAAGACCTACTGAACAAGGTAATATGGGGTACCAAAGGCGGAGTAGGATTTGTGAACCAGAAGGGTTACTTCACGCCTATCAAGTCTCGTAAGGGTGCGGTTAATGCGATAATCGGACGACGTATCCTCGAGGCGCCTGTGTCGGTCATTAACGGTGCACCGGTGAGACTTGCGGTCGATGTTGAGGCAAAAGATGCCGGCACTGCGGGCTCGCTTGTTCGTGTGACAGCTTACGACACGAATGACAATCCAGTGCCGTCATGTCTGGTATCGCTTACGGTTAACGGAGGTAAGCCCGCTAAGCAAACTGGCCTCACCGATGCGAGAGGCGTGTTCGAAACTAGCATAGCTTGGGATCCGGCTGCGCGCGATAGGCTTGTAACGGCTTCCTCCGGGAGCTTACGTGCCGAAGGAAGACCAAAGTCCAAAGCAAACAACTAGTGGAGAGGGGCAAGTGTCTGATATGACCATCGAACAAAAGATCGGCGCGATGCTCGCTTTTGGATGGGCGGGCGAGGAGCCGACGTCAGTCAACGATCACGCGCGCGAGCTCATAGAGGAGATGCAAGTTGGCTCGGTCGTGCTTTTGGGGCGAAACGTGTCGCCGGATTTGCACCAGACTGCCGAAACCATAAATGAGCTGCAGTCGATGTCTTCTGAGCCGCTTTTTGTTATAGCCGACCAGGAGGGAGGGATGGTGGCGCGTTTTGTCGAGGGCGTTACTGTGTTTCCGTCCAATATGGCTCTCGGTGCGACAGGTGATCCTAATCTCGCTTATAAAGCTGCTTCCGTGACAGCTCGGGAGCTTTGTGCTATTGGAGTCAATTTCAATTTTGCGCCGTGTGTGGATGTCAACAACAACCCTGATAATCCTATTATCGGCACTCGTTCCTATGGTGAGTCTCCGGACAAGGTGTCGGAGTTTGCCGCCAGCGCGATTAGGGGTTATCAGGAGTCTGGGATGATCGCGTGCGCGAAACATTTTCCAGGGCACGGAGACACAGCCGTAGATTCTCACCTGGCTCTGCCTTCTGTTTTCTACCCCCGTGAAAGGCTGGAAGCGGTGGAACTGAAACCCTTCAAAGCCGCAATTGAAGCGGACGTCGCCTCGATCATGACTGCGCACATCCTGTTCCCTGCGCTAGATCGCTCGCTGCCCTCCACACTGTCACCCAAAATCGTTGGAGGGTTGCTGAGGGGAGAATTGGGTTACGATGGCGTTGTGGTTACCGACTGCATGGAGATGAAGGCAATAGCTGACAACTTCGGCACACCGCAGGCCGCGGTAATGGCGATTGAGGCGGGAGTTGATATTGTGTTGGTGTGCCACACGTTGTCTACGCAGCGTGAGACGCGAGAAGCAATCTTGAAAGCTGTTAAGGACGGCAGAATCAGCGAGTGGCGCATCGACGAGTCGGTAGAGCGAATAAAGGCCCTGAAACACAAGTTCTCCCTTACTTCGCGCAGGCGAGTTGATCCAAACGGGATCGACCGGATTCTCAGAAACCGAGAGCACCTTGAGCTGCAGCAAGAGATAGCTGAAAGGGCTGTCACGCTGGTTAAGGATGAGGAAGGGCTTGTTCCTCTAAGCCTCAGCCAAAATGAGAAGATAGTTGTCAGTGGATTGCACCCGACTGTTAGCCCGCTTGCGGAGGCCATCAAACAACATCACCAAAATACCGACGTGCTCCTGCTGGATAGCGCACAGGGGGAAGCTGCAATTCGTCAGGTGATTGACCGCACATCAACTGGCAGTGTTGTTGTGGTGCCGACTTGCCCGAGGGAACCGTGGCGCCAGCCTATCGATCTGGACCTTCAAAACCGCTTGGTGAGGGCTTTGATAGCTGCGGGCCGCAAGGTTATTGTTGTGGCTGTCCGCGAGCCGTATGACATACGGAACTTCCCTGAGGTCAACACGTATATTTGCACGTACGGTTATCGAGGCGGGATGATTGAGGCGGCAGCAGAGTTGATCTTTGGCAAGATAGAGCCGCGAGCAACATTGCCCGTTACCATTTCCGAAACTGCGCCGCCTGCCGCCGAAGAACGGCCGACAAGTGAAGTTCCTGAGTATTTCTAAGTGCGGAGGTTGTGTGTGAGAGTTCGCATAGCAGCTTTCGCGTTGCTGGTGATAGCGATAGTCGCGGCTGCTTTAGTATATTTTTCGGGGCAGCCTGCGGCTCATACGCGGATCGTGCGCGCGTGGTCGTTGCTTCCCAAAGAAAGTTACCGAGCGATGGGAGTGACAGACCCGTTCCTGTCGTGGTCGCCGGATTCACGGTCTGTAATATTCGGCGTCTACGGGCTTCAATCACACGAATACAAGATATTCAGGTGGAAGCTTGGCGAAAAAAAGCTTGAGTATGTCGCATCAGGTGTGTCCCCCAGCTTTATTTCGAACGACGAAATCATATACCTAAAGAAGGCGCCATCCGGAAAAGCGATTGGGGTCTTTCGTCGGAATCTCAGAACAGGAGTCGAGGGCGAGATTGCAAGGGCTTTACGAAAGAACGACTTTTTCGGCGATATAACGGGGTTTGACTACGATCCGAAGCGCGGAACTCTTCAGGTTCGCATGATCGAGTACACGCGGTTTCGCACTCCAGGCCCCGATGAGTACGACCTTGATGGGAACTTCGTAGGATCCGTCGCATCAAGGTTGGGTGAGGGAATCGTCGATTACAGCTTCGATCCTACTTCTCGACAGTGCGCAATAATGGTGCGTGAACGCTACACTAGGCCGGTGAGCCTGCAGTTGGCTAACGGAAAGAACAGCCGAGGTCGCGAAATCGCTCGAGGCAAGATCAATGCAGTCGCATGGTCGCCTGACGGCCGAACTGTAGCTTACGCCTACGGCAAGGAGGTTATCGTGCTCAATCCGCGCACCCTTGGGCGTACTGTGGTCGCGCGATTCGGCGATCCAAACGATGAAAAAGACAACCGCTATGTTGCAAGGCTTATATGGTCGCCGAATAGCCAGTATCTTGCGGCGTTCGTCTACGTATCAAATCCGTCTGGCGATTATCCGCTTTACTACGTACTTGATATGTCGGCAGCGATCAAGGCCGACCGAGAACCATTTCGGACAATTCCTTCCTAAACGGCTTCTGCTGCTCCACACTGCAGCCGTTAGCAAGCTCTCAGCGAACACTTTTTGTGATAAATACCTATGAAAAGCGGGGTTATTGTTGTCGGTGGAGGTTTGGCAGGCGTAGAGGCTGCGTTTCAAGCAGCTCGCCGTGGAGTGAGCGTTAGGCTCTACGAGATGCGGCCGCTCGTGATGACGCCAGCCCATCGTACAGACAAGCTGGCAGAACTGGTGTGCTCCAACTCGTTCAAATCAGATTCGCCAACCACTGCCCACGGGCTCCTAAAGGAGGAAATGCGGAAGCTGGGATCGCTGATTCTGGATTGTGCTTCCAAAGCCGCTGTACCAGGCGGGGATGCTTTGTGTGTCGACCGCGAGGCTTTCGCAGATCTCGTTACCGCCTCAATTGAAGCTCAGCCGAATATAAGCGTCGTACGGCAAGAGGTCACGAGTATACCAGATGAAAGGCCCTGTGTTATAGCCACAGGACCGCTGACCTCGCCCGCACTGTGCGAGTCCATCAAAGAAGTGACAGGTGCACGCAATCTCCATTTTTTCGATGCCATTGCTCCCTCTGTCGAGGCTGATTCGATCGATATGACCAAGGTGTTCCGCCAATCTCGCTATGGCAAGGGCGAAGCAGCTTACCTAAATTGCCCGATGACGAGGCATGAGTATGAGGCCTTCGTGGATGCACTGCTTTCAGCTGAGATTGTCGATCTTCATTTAGAGGAAGAGAGAGACCCTGCGTATTTTGAGGGTTGCTTGCCCATTGAGGTGATTGCACGAAGGGGAAGGTATGCTCTAGCCTACGGTCCGATGAAGCCTGTTGGCTTGGTTGATCCGCGCACGGGCAGAAGACCCTTTGCGGTCGTTCAGCTACGTCAGGAGAATGCAGATGCCACGGTGTATGGCCTTGTTGGGTTTCAAACTCAGCTAAAGATCGCGGAGCAGCAGAGGGTGTTTCGGATGATCCCAGGGCTTGAGAGGGCAATCTTTGTCAGGTATGGTCAGGTCCACCGGAATACGTATCTCGAATCGCCGAAGGTCGTTACTTGCGCCTTGCATACTAAAACGGACAAAGCGCTGTTTTTTGCTGGCCAACTGGTGGGCGTAGAGGGTTACATGGAATCCGCAGCATCGGGAATCGTCGCGGGCATAAACGCTGCCCGAGTGGCCCAAGGCCAACCGCCCTTAGTTCTGCCCAAGGAGACATTACTCGGTGCTCTACTGGATTATGTGGCAAACTGCTCGCTTAAGGACTTCCAGCCGATGAACTCAAATTTCGGGATTCTCCCGCCAATCCCCCAGCCCCACCCGAAAAAGCTCAATAAGACTATCAAGATAGACCGAGCCCGACGAGCACTCGAAAACTTCCTTGCCAATCTGGACTGAGCGCTTGTTTGATCCGATCACAAGAATCCCCACGCCCTTAGAAGCGTTACAGCCATCAGGCAGTCTCCCACTGGACTCATGTGCACGCCGTCGGTAGTGAAGTACAAATCGGTGTCGCCAGTTTTCCGTCGCGCGGCAATGGCTTTATGAAACTCCTCGTTCATCGGCACAAGAAGCGCATTTCTTCGGGCGGCAGTTTCGCGAATGAAATCGTTGTAAGGAATCAGCTTCTTGTTTGTCTCGTTTTCTAGGTCCTCACCGATAACTGTTGTTGTGAACAATGCCAACCTTGCGACAGTTTGATCAGTCAGTCGCCGAACCAGCTCGTCGTATAGTTCCTTAAACAGATCGATGGGCGTACCGTTTATCCCGTGCCACACGTCGTTGATACCGATTGAGACGGTAATCCAGTCCGGATCGTGGGCTATCGCATCTTCGCCTATCCGGTTGAGGAGGTCGCCCACTTTGTTTCCTGAGACACCCGAATTGATACAGGTTACGCGCATATCCGGCGCCAGAGCGCCGATCATGCTCTCGACAAGCTTGACGTAGCCCTGGGGCGCGGCTGTTATGCTGTCTCCCAGGAATACAATTTTGTCGCCGTCCTCAACCAGCGGTTTGTTCTTGGTGTTTTCATCTCGTCGAAGTCTCATCCTCAAGCCTTATCCTCTTCGTAGATCGCGAACCCATACAGCCGTGCGAGTTGTTTTACCTGTTTGCGCCAGTCACCGAAAACTGTTACCCTGTGCCAGCCCATATCCCAGTTATCGAGTATTGCTTGCGCATTTGTCCTGGCTGCCAGTTTGGTGCGGCAAGCTTTTGGCTCATCTACGTTTCGCGTCGTCTTGCCGGTGTGCACCACAGCGCGCTTGCTCCATATATCAAACTGGAGCGTGGTTACGTCTTCTCCGATGGGCAGCAGCGACTGCACCGACGCACCCTTGTTGTCTTCTGCATGTGACCTGATTATATACGGATTAGACTTTCCCCGCGGACCATACGGACGGTTGTGAGATACGCAGTGGGCGTAGATGATCTCATTCTTTGCCGTGTCGATAACAGGGTCAGATACATATCCAGGCCGTCCGGTCATATACCGCATCATAAGCTGGGTGCAGGTGGAATTTATGTCTCCCTCGCATACGCCGGTGGAGCCGTCGTTGTTCATCTGAAAATGGGAAAGGCACGGATAAGCGGTAATCCGACCAGTGTAAAACATTCCAAGGCAGTCAACAGTTACCGCGTCGGCCTTCTTGTCTCGCATAGCCTGGCATAGTGCCAAATACATTCGCGCAGAGTTGATAATCTCGTCTCGAGTTGGCTCGCGCACTGCCCGCGCGTTGGAAATCCAGTAATCAGTCCAATCCACAGCTTCCCGCGCATTGGCGTGTTGGTAGTACGAAGCCAACTCCTTTGAACCCATCCCGACAACGTTCGCCCCGAAGATCGTCTTAACCTGGTTCGATATAGCGGATATGTCGTAATCGGCCACATCCAGAATTGTTGTCTCCTTCATTGCGCGGATGACTTCGAAAAGCCTCACCGCCGAGACGACGTCGCGAAAGTCGGACGAGGATATAGTCACAACCGACAGTTTCTCATTGCGCACACCGATGTTGGTGATAAGCGTCTCGCCCGACCCGGCATACAAGTCATCCACCATCACCACTGGTTTGCCGCTGCGAGCGAACACAGCGGGTGCGCCGGACCATATGCCTATGTTGTAGACCACAAAACCGTCTACATCGCCAAGTTCCTCAAGTGCCGTTTTTGCGGCGTCTGCATTTGTTGCGTGCCGAATAGTAAAGTCAATATTAGGGCACTCGTTAGCAAGCTTGCGGCTGAGTTTGTCGGCGGCGGAATTGTAGTCGTAATCTTTGGTTGGCCACGTCGGCTGGCCGGGAGCATAGTGCGAGAATATAAGGCCGACCCGCGCTTTGCCCTTTGGAAATATAGGAGTTCTAGAAGCTGGAGCGCTGCCTGCTATGACCTCGTTGAGAGGCAGCAACATCAAAGCACCCGCCGTGCCACCTGCGATTTGCAGGAACCTTCGGCGCGATACGCATCTGTACAGACAATTAGCCATGTTCCAAGCCCCCTTTGCTGAACGAATCAACCATAGTTCACGTGCGCTACTAGAGTGGTTGTTATCCGAAAGAGAGTGCAATTCCTTGTTGGGTGTGGTAACCTAGTTACGCGGAGGTGGTAGATTTGCAGACCGTCAAGATAGGCAGCTTGGAAGTCACAAGATTCATACTCGGCGGCAACCCATTCAGCGGGTTTTCTCATCAATCACCCGAGCTAGATCGGGCTATGATTCACTATTTTACGGTTGATAGGATCAAGAGAGTTTTGCGAGAGGCTGAGTCGTTAGGCATAAATACCCTAGTGGCCCGCGCTGACAATCACATTATTCGCGTCTTGATTGAATATTGGGATGAGGGCGGCAAGATACAGTGGATTGCACAGACTGCTCCAGAGATGCTTTCGATCCAACGAGGCATCGAGAATGCAATCAAAGGCGGAGCCAAAGCTTGCTATATTCACGGCGGTGTGATGGACCAGCTTTTTGAGACCGACAGGCTCGATGAAGTGCCAAAGGCGATAGAGATGATTCGAGAAGCCGGGATGCCGGCCGGTGTGGCGGGTCATAATCCTGAAGTACACAGGTGGGCGGACCGTGAGCTAGGTATCGATTTCCATATGTGCTCTTACTATAATCCAGCCTCCCGCAAGGAATCGGCGGAGATAAGACCAGGCACGATAGAAAAATTTCAAGACAGCGATCGCGACGCCATGGTCGAAACGATACAAACCCTTTCCTCACCGGCGATCCATTATAAGATCCTCGGTGCTGGCCGGAACGATCCGGCTGAGGCTTTTGCCTTTGCTGTAAAGCATCTGAGGCCGTGTGACGCCGTCTGTGTAGGCATATACGATGAGCACAAGAGCGGTATGCTCAGGGAAGATGTCCAGTTGTTTGAGCAAGCGCTGGCAGCATGTGGCCAGAACTAGGACACCTCCTTTATCGAGCCAGCAAGCTCTTACGCTAGCCGGGACGTTTTAGGTCTGCGAAGGCACTCCAAATAATACTGGTGTCAGCGAAGTCGTGGTTGGGATTAATATTTATTTCGGTTTTTAGTATAATAACTACTTGCATTAATCGCCTTACTATGATAATGTTCATTTTAGATAACCGGACGTCGTAAACGGCGATGGCAAGGTTCTTAAGCACACGGGTCGCTGCGAAAGATTTTTCATTAGTAGTTGGGCAAACTTATAACGGATACTGATATTCGTTGTCGGATATAATAATTTGGCTTCTGAAGGTCTCGCTTCGGTTCGTTAGAAACGGTTGCGGGGGTGTGTGATGAATGCCTTGCCTGTTGGTCCGGAGTATGTTTCCTCGTCCGAAAGGCGTGCCCGCTACTTTGAAGACCTCGAGCGCTGGGGGTTCGACATAGCCTACAACGCCTTCTACGCCCATCCGTATGATGATGTGGTCGGCAAACTGCGCAGTTCCTATGTCGATTTTGCTGCTGAGGCGCGTAGACGAGGCTACCCCGCTTGCATTCAGATACAGATGACTGTCTGTGCCGGAGATCGCGTTCCCATAGAAGAGGCACAGTACAACGAGGCAAATGAACCTGAGCGCTGGGGAGAAAAAGGGTTCTTCGCTTCCTTCAGCTCAGACGCCTGGCTTGCTTACCTGAAGGAAATAACTGGGCTTTTTGTGAGCGAATACGGCTACAACTGGGTAGTCTTCGAAGAACCTATGTATCGCGTAGACATACCCGGAACCAAGGACAGATTCTACCAAAAGTTCGTCCAGAGATATCCTGATGTTACCTATCCGACCGCCAGAGCCGAATCGCCAGCGTATCTGAAAGTTCAGCAGGCCAAGGCCGAATCAGTCACCAGGTTCTGCAGCGAATTGGTGGCGCACGCTAAATCTGTGGGAGCTAAGGCGGTTGGTGTGATGCCTTGGTTCTTCATTCCGACCATCGAAAATACCCCGCCAGACACCCTTAATCCCTCGTGCGACATCAGGGCAATAAGCAAAATTGAGGGGCTTGATTTTCTGGTTGTGCGAATGCAGCCGGATAACATTTTCTGCGGAACGATGCGCACGGGCGATGAGATGGCAAGATCGCCGTTGCTTTACTACATCGAGGTAATGGCTCACGCGGTCGGCAAGCCAGTAATCGCTGTTAGCAACCCTTCGGACGAACACACCGACTATCCGTCGCTGCCGTTGATCCCGTTCGAGTTCTACAGGGATGCAACTGTTGCTTCCGTCGCCGCTGCGCCGAACGGGCTGACAAGACACTGGTACGGGCAAAATTACGGTAAAGATGCGGAGCACATGGATGTTCTGAGTCGCGCAGCGCAGTGCGCCAACAGACTGGGCAATCCCAGATCACCGGTTGCGTTTGTGTTTTCCTACGCCGCCACCCGCCACGCTGAGCCGTGGACCTACGAAACAGTTTTCTCGCATTATTGGGCGTTGGCGAGAGAACTTGTGTTTCGATATAGCGTTCCCATGCTTACTTTTCATGCCGATACGCTTGCCGAAGATCTGGCAGCGCATCCCGAAGTAAAGGTGCTCATATTCGATGAACTCTTTCCTCTAACTAAAGAACAAATGTCGGCCTTGCGCGGCTGGTGGAAGCCTTACGAAAAGCGCGCGGCGGTGGTGTTTGCATCTGGATTGGGATTTGCTGCTGATACAGATACTGCTGGCCTTGTGCCGTCTGCGCTGGCACACCCTGGGCTATTGGAATTTATGGGCCTTAAGCAGGTAGAGCAAGCACCGCAGTTGCCTGTCAGAAAGCCTCTGGCACTGACTTACGTATCGCGACTGCGCAAAAGGACGTTTCTGGGCGATTCTCCGTTGATCGATACAGATGCTGTGGCGAACGTCAGAAGGCTGCCCGCGTTGCGCGCCGAAGTCCTCTACGAGGCTTGTATTGACGAATCGCGCGTGCCGATTGTGGTGGAATTCCGGAATCGCAATATGACAACTATCTTCTGCGGTTTCGGGTTGTCTCGGGGCACTGCTGATGCGGCGGCTAAGGCTGTGCTTTTTGCGACTAAGGAAGCCCATGCGTTCCCGCTGCTTGTTGAGCCCTGTGCTGAGGGAATCCTCTGGAATACGAACAATTTAGGTTATGTTATAGTTGGCAATGTGTCAGATAAACCCGGATTCGCAAGACTGAACGTCGGCAGAGCACGCGTTTGGCATTGTGAAAACCGCGCCATCCTTCCGGAGGATACTTTGGAGCTGGAAGTGCCGGCGCATGGGTTTGTTCTTTGCAGAGTTTTTGGGCGAAGATCGAAGCTGCTAGACGTGATTGGCGCTACTGCGGTATATGGCATAACCGACGGCTCAGGAAGGGCCGATATCAAGCTGTTGGCTGGCAGGCATACGAAGCTGATTTTACGAGACCAGCCGGATACAGTCCTGGTGGACGGACAGCCCTCACAAATAACCTGCGAATCAATGGGCGAGTTTTGCAGTGTAACTATAGATCAATGTCCTCCTGGAGAACACCTTATTTCAGTGCGCTGGTAGGACAGTTTGCACTTAAGCAGGTGTTTGCTAGGATCGGCTCTTTTGAAGCGAGTTGCTTTCTGGGTGATACTTGTTGAGCTGCACGCTGGGTGATCAGTTCCGGAGTTGTTGACAAGGGGCACTGTTGCTAGTATAGTACAAATTAAGCTGACGCAGAGCTCGGGGCGTGGCGCAGCTTGGTAGCGCACCTGAATGGGGTTCAGGGGGTCGCAGGTTCAAATCCTGTCGCCCCGATTACGTCATCGCAGATGCTCGCTACATTGGTGGCGTATTCGGAGCGACAGGGGCAGATCTGAAAACGCAGGTCGCATTGGGCTCGCGAGGAACCCACAGCCACGGAGCGTCGCAGGCACTCCAAGTCACCTAGTACATCCACCATCTCATTGCAGCCTTATGGGCTTCTTCATTCGTTGCAAGGCGTTCCGTTAAAGCACGCACGCGCTCGCGCAACACATCACACTCTTGCTCCGTTTCAAAATATGTTGGTTAGCTTTACGCCCTTGCCGCGTCTGACCCCTC
>CALJES010000004.1 GCA_938074205.1 uncultured bacterium | reverse complement strand
CGCTGGTGGTCTATTACTCAGACCGCTAGTGGTCTTTTCGGAGCTTGCGGATGGACTTTTGGGGTCCGCGGATGGACTCACGGATGAACTTTTGGGGTCCGCGAATGGACCTTGGGTTGCTGGTGAGCCTGGCGCTGCGGCAGCGGGACGGTATACATTCATTGGGTTTCTCCTTTCGCAGGTGATATGGCATACAAGCGGGGGTGATATCGATTTTTGTCTCCCATAATTACAAGCTGGCGAAAAGGGTGTTTTGTCCTTAAGATGGGGGGATATTTCGGGTAAATGTTGTTCACTAGTGACGGACAAGCGCTTGGGTTAGCGCGCTATAGGCAGGGTTAGATTTCGACTTTCTGTTGACACCATCAGGGCCGACTTGTAAACTGTCAATCAGATAGGCAGGGGGAGACGATACCGTGGAATACCCTGAGAACGAAATTAGGGTCTCCGCGCCGTGGATTGCGGCGATAATTGTGTTGGTGGTTGCGCTGCTAGTGGGAATGGCGCTCTATTTTCAAATGAGCGCCCCGTTGAACGAGCCTTCGAAAAAGTGCTTGGGCGGTGCATATGCGCCAAGCCAGAATTTTAAACAAGTTGGTCTTGGCGATGAAAGGCTGGCCAGATACATCCGACGTGCTGCAGTCTGTAATCTCTGGTAAGCTCTAGAATACCATGCCCGCCGCCTAGCTTGCTGCCGTTCGTGGCAATTCGCACTTAGCCCCGTATTTTCTAGCTTCCGACGGGGCTTTTTGAGCAACCCTGATCGAACGGGTATAATCACACAGGCAATGCGACTCAGACGATACTTAATCCGCCCTGTGGTTAGGAGGTTCGAGAAGTGAGCAAGGTATTTTTTGCTTCCGCGAAGATGAAAGCCCTCAGAGCTGATGCAAGCCTGCCGGCGAAGTTTCGAAGGCTTCTTGCGCAGTTCCCGATGAAGGGCATGTTCGATGGTAAGACGGTTGCTATCAAAATGCACCTTGGCGCTAACCTGGGCTACACTACTATTCCGCCGCTTTTCGTGCGGATACTGGCAGAGGAGGTCAGAAACGCCGGTGGCCATCCTTTCGTTACCGACGGCAGAGGCTCGCTTCGTGGCGCCAAGGCTCGCGGCTACACCGAGGAGACGCTCACATGCCAAATCCTGGAGGCTGCGGGGCACAATGAACGCTACTACATCACGGCGCCGATAAACTACCTTTCCCTCGAGAGCGTGCAAATCTGCGGCGAGATTGCAAACGCGGATGCGATGATAGTGCTAAGCCACGGTAAGGGTCACGGTCACTGCGGCTGGGGCGGCGCCATCAAGAATATCGCGATGGGCTGTGTGACCTGCCGCAGCCGAGGAGATATCCACGCGCTTATCGACACCGAATTCGAATGGAACGCAGAGGCGTGTATCCACTGCTATCTTTGCCGCGATAATTGCCCAGCAGAGGCGATATCGTTCGACAAGAATGATAGGCTGCAGATCAACTTGCACCACTGCCGATACTGTATGCACTGTGTGACCTCGTGCCCGCAGGGCGCGATCAAGATCAACGAAGAGGGTATGAGGCAGTTCCAGACGGGCATGGCGCTTACCACCAAAGCCTGCCTCGATACGTTCGAACCGAACAGGGTGCTTTTCATCAATCACGTGTGCAACGTAACGCCGTTTTGTGACTGCTGGGGCTTTTCGTCGCCGCCGATTGTGCCTGATGTGGGCATATTCGCAAGTGACGACATAGTCGCTGTAGAGCAGGCCTCGATAGACTCGATCAAAACCGAAAACTACATCCCCGGGTCGCTACCTCACCCTTACGAAGTGCGCGACGTGCCGGGACATCTCTTCCAGAAAATCCACGGCAAGGATCCCTACTTGCAATGCGAAGAAGCCGCAAAGGCTGGCCTGGGCAGTCAGGAATATGAGATAGTAGAGGTTGAATAGCGTGACACCCAGAGAAAAGTTCATAGCTGCGCTGGAGCACAAACCGATTAGCGGGCGTGTGCCCCACTTTGAACTGGTTTTTTACCTCACCATGGAGGCATTCGGAAAGGTGCATCCGTCGCATCGCTGGTATGGCCAGTGGGACCAGATGCAGGAGACTGAGCGCCAACTTCACAGGTTAGACATGGCTGAGACATATATCCTGACCGCCGAGCGCTACGAGCACAGCGCCATATTCCTGCACCCGAACCCCGCCAGTTTTGAGGAGACGATTCGGCTGATAGATATAGTGCGCGAAAAGTGCGGCGACAAATATTTTCTGATGCTGCACGGCGATGCGACATTTGGCATTCCGGACGGCGAGCACATGCTCCAGTTTAGCTATCGAATGGCTGACGATCCAGAGGGGATGAAGCGCGAGGCTGCCGCGAATGTCGACGCTGCGCTGGCACGAGCCCAAAAGTTTGCCGAGCATGGCGGGCTTGACGGATTCGCCCTGTGCGCGGATTACTGCTTCAACACGGGGCCTTTTATGAGTCCTTCGCAGTTTAGCGAGTTCGTGACCCCTTATCTTGCGCGTCTCATCCAGGGCTACCGAGAGATGGGCTTCTACACAATCAAACACACCGACGGCAACATAATGCCTATCCTGGATCAGCTGGTGCAGGCGAATCCGCACGCGCTGCATTCGCTGGACCCGCAGGGTGGCGTTGACATAGCCGAGGTGAAGCGTCTATATGGAGACAGAGTCTGCCTAATCGGAAACGTCAACTGCGGGCTTTTGGACACGGGCACCGACGAGGAGGTCATCGAATCCGCTCGCTACGCCCTCAAACATGGCATGCCGGGAGGCGGTTACATATTCTCGACGTCAAACTGCATATACACCGGAATGCGTCTTGAGCGCTACGAGCTTATGCTGGACGTATGGGCAAAAGAAGGCAACTACTAGTGATCTCAGGAACCCAACTGACGACTAAGAGATTCACGGAGGGTTAGGCTTTGTATACACTCGGTTTCGATATCGGCGGCACGAAGACGATGGTAGGAGTGGCCGACGAATCTGGCACGGTGCTTGCCATGCGCCGGTTTGAAACTAGAGGGCAGCTAGGACCCAAACAGGCCCTCGATAGGATGAAGGAAGCGGCGCGCCAGGTGGTGAGGGAGGTAGGCGTTAGCGTTGACGCAATCGGAATCGGCTGCGGAGGCCCGCTGGATCGCAAATCCGGAACGCTTTACACAGTGCCCAACCTTCCCGGCTGGGAAGGCATCTGCCTGACGGCCGAGCTGGGCAACGAATTCGGGGTGCCGGCGTACTTGGAAAACGACGCCAACGCTGCCGCAATGGGCGAACACCTCTTCGGCGCCGGCAAAGGCGTAGACGACTTCGTTTTTATGATTGTGGGCACCGGAATTGGCGGCGGAATCATAGCAAACGGACGCATCTACCGAGGTTTCGGCGAGAATGCGGGTGAGATCGGCCACCACAAGATAATGCCAGACGGCCCGCCATGTCCTTGTGGGGATCGGGGTTGCCTGGAGGCGCTGGCGTCTGGAACCTCGATCGCTCGAATCGCGCGAGAGCGGTTGGCCGCGAAGCCGGAGAGCGTGCTTTGGCAGTGGATAAGCTCGCCGGAAGAGGTCACTGCGCAGCTGGTAGCGCGTGCGGCAAGCGAAGGGGATGAGTTTGCCTCGGGCGTGTGGCATGAGTGTATGTACCACCTGGGGATCGGCATTGCGAATGTTGTCAATATCCTGAATCCGCGCCTTGTAATTTTGGGAGGCGGAGTGACAAAGGCGGGAAGTATGCTGTTTGAGCCTGTGCGCCGAGTGGTTCGCGAACGCGCTATGCCGGCACTGGCAGCGGATGTGGAAGTGGTGCCTGCCAAGAACGGGGATCTGGTGGGCTTGATGGGCGCGTTTGCCGTCGCTATCGAAAACGTCTCCTGCAGGGCCTAACCGCCGCGGCGGCAGTTGAGCCTGCTATGGCAAGTCGCGTGCTCCGGCTGCCAGATCCCAATACCTCAGGACCAGCCCAATGCCTGCCGGATGCAACCCGTCGTCGGTCTTGTATCTGTGCGCGAATTCCTTGATCCACATAGCCCCGATATGCGCGTTTGCGTGTCCGCCGGTGTAGGGTATGCCGACTGATGTCTGGTCAGGAAACGCGCCATACCAGGCGTCCGTATACATCTGAAACGCCATTGCGATTTGCCGGAGCTGGTTATTGCAGGTGGTTTCGCGACCCTTTTCTTTGGCTTTCAGGATGAGCGGGAAAAGGATCGCCGCAAGTATCGCAATAATCGCGATGACGACGAGAAGCTCGATCAGTGTGAAACCGCGTAAACTGACGATTCTTCTAGTGCGCATGGCATTGGCCTCCCTTCACGCCGGCAACTGCCGACGTCGTGCTGACCGGTCTTACGAATAATACCACAACATGTGCGCTGGCGCAAGGGGTATGGTCTAATTGTTTAGTCCACTTGACACCCACCTCTTCGGGAGATAGAATTGGGTTGACAACCTAAAGCCGACACAACTAAACGGCAATATCTCAGGGTTTTGGCGAGGGAGCCCGTCCCTTCGAAGCCAAAGCCCGTGTCGTGCTGTACAAGCTGCCAAATTGCGCCCGGCCTTTCCGTGGGGTCAATGCCATGAGCTTAGAGCAAGTCGTAGGGTTTGCGTGTAAACATAAGCCGTTTACCGAGCTGCTGGATTGGGCAGCCCAGGGCGAACGGGCTCTACAGCTGGAGGGGCTTACCGCATCCGCCAAACCTTTGCTCCTGGCCGCACTCTTCAGACAGATGCAACGCACCCTGTTTGTTATAACCTATACCCAAGAACAGGCAGAGCGCATCGCCGACGACCTCTCCCACTACGGCATCCCCAAAGACAAAATCGCCTATCTGCCCCCCAGCGATTCGCTGATCTACGAAGAAGGCCCGCCAGACTACAGCGTTATCGGCGAACGGTTGAGCGTTCTCCACGACCTGGCCTCCGGCAAAGCCGTAATAGCCATCGCCCCAATAAACGCGGCACTCAGGCGCACTATGCCGAGAGAGAGCTTGCTCAGGTCGTATGCTTCCGTGAAAGTTGGCGACTTGATGGACATAGACAAGTTCGCTGCCCTTCTGGCGGCTATGGGCTACGAGCACACGGATGTCGTTGACCGCCACGGCGAATTTGCAAAGCGCGGCGGATTGGTGGATGTATACGCCTCAAACGAACAAGACCCGCTGCGCATAGAGCTTTTCGGCGACGAGGTTGAGTCTATCAGGCACTTCGATGCGGCCTCGCAAAGGTCGATCGACAAAATCCCACAGGCTGAGATCCTTCCGGCACGTGAAGTGCTTTTGGACTCAGAAAACTGTGCCCGCGCGGCAGAGCGCATAAGACGAGAGCTTGAATCACAGGCAAAAAACCTTGAGGATCAAGGGGATCACGAAGCCGCGCAGCGATTGCGAGAAAATGTGGAGGACGATATCCTGCGCATCGAATCCGGCGCATACTTCGACGAGATAGAGTTTTACCTGCCATATCTGCACCCTGATGAGTGCTCGGCATTCGATTACCTGCCGTCCGATACTATCCTCGTGCTCGATGAGCCGATGCAGATCAAGTCCCACTGGGAGCAGCATGAAGAGCAGATCGTCGAAACCCTTATCAATCGTGCGGGCAGGGGCGCTATTCTTGCAAGCCAGGAGCGCCAGCATGTGCCGTTGGAGCCTACCATCAAGCGCGCGCTCACTCGGCATCAGACGCTGATTTTCACCCTGCTTCCCAGGCAAATCGGCTGGGCGAAGCCAGACCGCGCCTTGCAGATATCCTCAGCACCCACGGATTCGTTTGCAGGACACGTGGAAGCAGCCGTCGGTCAGGTGAGGACTTGGGCTGAAAACGGGCTCAAGGTTATAATCGCCACCGCCCAGGACGCGAGAATGATTGAAATCCTTCAGGAGCACGGCACAGGCGCGGCAAGGCTGGAAGACGAGGAATCGGGCTTGTTATTTGCTGATTCAGGCCAAGTTCAGCCCTCGCAGCGGATATTTGTGGCGCGTGCGCCGATTAGATCTGGTTACCGGTTGGACGATATCGGCATCGTTGTGCTTACGGATTCAGAGATCTTTGGTGCGCCGCGAATGGCTCGGATTCGCAAGCGCTCGCACGAGGCGATACCGATATCAAGCGTATTGGATCTCAAGGAAGGGGACTGGGTGGTACATGTCAACCACGGCATCGGCTACTACCGCGGCATCCACAAGATGAAAACGCAAGGGGTTGAGCGGGAGTACCTATTGTTGGAGTATGCCCACGGCGACAAGCTATACGTGCCGACCGACCAGATAGACCGCGTGCAGAAGTATATAGGCGGCGAAGGGACTCCTCCGGTCATCCATCGGCTCGGCGGCAGCGAATGGGCGAGGACTACCAAGCGAGTGTCGAAGGCTGTCGAGGAGCTGGCGAAGGAGCTGGTTGAGTTGTATGCTTGGCGGCAGGCTTTGGAAGGGCATGCGTTCAGCCCGGACACCCCTTGGCAGCAGGAATTGGAGTCTTCATTCCCCTACGAGGAAACCCCGGATCAGTTGCAGGCGATCCGAGACGTCAAGCGCGACCTGGAAAGCCCTCGAGCTATGGATAGGCTAATCTGCGGGGACGTCGGCTACGGCAAGACGGAAGTTGCGATCAGAGCCGCATTTAAGGTGGTCTGCGACGGCAGGCAAGTGGCAGTGCTTTGCCCGACGACCGTTCTCGCCCAGCAGCACTTCAACACATTCAGCGAGCGGCTGGCGGCGTTTCCGATTAAAATCGAGATGCTCTCGCGGTTCCGGTCCAGATCGGAGCAAAAGGAGGTTATTGAAGGGCTCAAGTATGGGACTGTGGATATCGTAATTGGCACCCACAGGTTGCTTTCTAAGGATGTGCAATTCAAGGACTTGGGGCTACTGGTAATCGACGAGGAGCAGCGTTTCGGGGTGCGGCACAAAGAGAAGCTCAAAATGCTGAAGAAAACCGTGGATACGCTGACGATGACCGCCACCCCAATCCCGCGCACGCTTCATATGTCGCTTTCCGGAATCCGCGATATGAGCGTCATCAACGACCCTCCGGAAGGCAGGATGCCAATAAAGACGTTTGTAAAAGAGGCCGATTCGGAGACCATCCGCCAGGCGATCGTGCGAGAAATCGACCGCGGCGGACAGGTATTCTTCGTGCATAACCGAGTGGAAAACATCGAGCAGGTCGCAGACCAGGTGCAGAAGTTGGTTCCGTATGCGCGGGTGGACATAGCCCACGGACAGATGCCAGAAGCCCAGCTCGAAAAAGTGATGATGGATTTCTACGAGCACAGGTTTGACGTGCTCGTGTGCACTACCATTATCGAAAGCGGCCTAGATATACCGAATGCCAATACGATCATAATAAACGAGGCCGACAAGCTAGGTTTGGCTCAGCTTTATCAGTTGAGGGGCAGAGTCGGCCGCTCAGACCGCCAGGCGTATGCATATTTGCTTTATAAGCCAGACAAGGTCATATCTGAGGTGGCAGAAAAGAGGCTGGATGCTATTCGGGAGTTTACCGAGCTTGGGAGTGGGTTCCGCATTGCACTGCGCGATTTGGAGATCAGAGGAGCAGGTAACCTATTGGGCCCGGAGCAGAGCGGCCAGATGGCGGCGGTGGGCTTTGATCTTTACTGTCAGCTGCTTGCTAGAGCTGTGGCTGAGGTGAAGGGCGAGGAGGTCGAGGAAGTGGAGCTGCCGCCGGTGGATTTGCCGGTGGATGCTTATATTCCCCAGGATTATATGCCCAACGAGGCTCATCGGATCCTATTCTACAAAAAGCTGGCGGCCGTGAAGAGCGTTGATGAGCTGCAATCGGTGCAGGATGAGATGGAGGACAGATATGGCGACCCTCCGCGTGCCGTCTGGAGCATGCTTGCGATCATTCGGCTGCGAATCAGGTGCCACCAGCTGGGGATCGAATCGATAAGCCCGTTTAAGAACCAGATCCGAATCAACTTTGGACCGGGAGTGCGTCTGGATCTGGACATCCGTAAGGAGCTTTCTAAGCAGTATCCGCGACATTATTGGGAGGCTGAGCGGTTGGTGATAAACCCGTCCTCACCCAGGATCCTTTCGGAAGTGGAGGACATGGTAGAGGTCCTGGCGCAGGCATTCAGACGGATGAAAATGAAATACGCCGCTTCGTCGTAATCCATGCAACCTTGCTCTGCCGCGAGCTTGGTGTTCCGGATGAAGGCCATGACACCCAGCCAGCAGTAGTAAAGTTACTGAACACAGACGCCTCGAATGTGTCACCGACGGAAAACATTCCCAATTGCATATAGTTGAAGTTGCCTATTATGCCGGAACATCCTCTCAACCACAGCAGCCTAGATACCCTTGGCGCGGGTTCATGATCGATTCCGGGCGTTCGCCAAACAGCTTGTCGAAAATGAAGCGAATAGTGCGCATCTGCTCGCAGCTTGGATTGAACTTCTGCGTCTTCCGCGAAGGCGACGACGAGCTTTGCGCCGTTCGCTACCGCACAAACCGCCTGGGTTCAGAAGACCCTTATGCGCTCACGATGGACCAGGTAGAGGAATTTGTCGATTACGCAGATTCATATGGCGTGAAGGTGGTTCCGGAAATCGAGTCGCTCGGTCACTCTACCGCTAAAGGTAGATACTACCCAGATATCGTCAGTGGAGGATTCGAACACCCTTACGAAGGCATTGGCGTCCACGTTCGCAAATCACACCTTGCGCCAGCAGATCCCAGGTCATACGAACTGCTAGAATCGATCTACGAGGAGTGGTTCCAAATAATAAGAAGCCCGCTTGTCCATCTGGGATTGGACGAGGTCCGACTTCCCGTCGAACAACAGGCCGAGCACCTGGAGGGCTTGCTGGAGCTTGTCGACCGCGTTGCCACTCGGCACAATAAACAGATAACCCCGATAGTCTGGGCCGACGCCCCCAAAACGCCTGTCAAGTGGCGCGATCGGGTGATAAGATGCCTGTGGGCTTACGGCGATGACAAGATGCGCGTGGGATATCAGAATCCTTATCTCATCAAACAGGGGCTCCGCGAGCTTTCAGAGGCCGGTTGCACGGAAAAAGTCTTTATGGCTGCCGGCAGCGGTTCTGGTCACACACCCTATTCCAAGACCGACTACGAGCACGCTTTCCTCAACTTGGCGGAGTGGGCTATGTGGGGCAAGGATAAGCCCAACTTCATCGGTCTTTTAGCGGTGCAGTGGTCGGGCAATATGCTCGACGACTGGCTGCCGGACTTTGCCTGTGCCGCAGATTACGGTTGGAATCCGCCGAGCGAGATACCACCCTTCGAAGAACAGATGGCGCGCGTGCGCGAAAAGCTGATGCAAATCGAGGACGCCGCAAATCCGGACCCGGCTGAGGTCGACCCACCTGCCTGGGACGGCATCTGGCTCAAGGACGGCAAGTGGTTCGAGGACATAATCGCCCGCCGCTAACGCCTGCAAGCCTGCGGACCCTCAAGCTCCGACCCACGAGAGAACCCACAAAAGCAGGAAGAAGAAGCCCGAAAACGCCAGCGCCACCAGGAATCCGACAACGTTGACCGCGGTTTGGTGTTCGAGCTCCCACGGATGGCCTTCGCTGGCGCCGGCGTATACCATATCCACGCCCTGCTCGATGAGTTCTTTCTCTCGCCCGACTGGTGTGGTTATCAAGGCATAAAACTTATCCAGCCTTTCCTTCGGAAGTGGCCTGCCCAACAAGCTCCCAAAGATAAGCGCCAAGATGCCGGCAGGCAGGAACGCAAGGAGCCTGTAATGCAGGAGCCTTTTGTCGGCAAATACGCCCGGCGTGCCGAGCCGTGCAAAGCGAATTATAACGTCCCCCGGCTTTATCCCTGCTGACTTGGCAAATCCGCCATCGTCCACCGAAGTTACGACCACCCCCAAAATCGCCTTCGAACGGACTGAGCCCTCGCCTCGGCTAGCTCGCCCGAGTGCTCGGCTTAGTTGCAGACTTTCAAATCTGGCTATCTCGCGCACCTGTATGCCCAGCCCCTTGGGGTTTTCCTTGGAAAAAAGCACCAGAACTTGCTTTCGTTCGGGCTTGGCTGGCGCGTTAGTCACGACATCCAGCAGCAGCCTAGAGAACTTCGGCTGGGCATTGTTATAGGATGCAATTGCCCGCGCAGTGCCGTCCATCCATCGGGCAGCATGCTGGCTCCAAGCTTGGCCAGGTTCGCCCACATAAAGCCATATGGCAAGCATCACAGCAAACGAAGCCCACGCGCCGGTTGAGTTTGTCCTCCGCCACAGAACGCCAGCCCACATAAACAGCCCGGTAAATGTGGCGAGCGTCCAGAACCACATTAATGCGTCGGCGACATGCCCCACCCCCAAAGCAAATACCACTCCCAATATGACAATGATAAGCCCGGCAAACCGCGCCACTCGCAGCATATGAGCGTCATCGGCAGCCGGATTGATGTGTTTCTTGTAGACGTTGCGCGAAATCAGAGCAGAGGCTGCCACCATAAATGCCGAAAGCGAGGACATCTGAGCAGCGAGAATTGCCGCAAACATCAGCCCTATCAATCCGAATCCGGCAGGCAGCAGAACCCGGATTGCGGTTCCAAACGCATCTTCCCTGGCTATCTGACCGACAATTCCCTTCGACACCAACGCGGCCACGATCACGCCAGTCATCGCCCAGCCGAGCGCGCAGAAACGCTTGACGAAGTTGCCGTATGTAAATCCGATTCTGCCTTCGAACTCCGTTTTGCCACTTGCACAGACTTCCATTGTGTGCGGCTGGGCAACTATGTTGATGAGGTTCATAATCGAACCCGCAAGTATCCACCAAATTGAGAGTTCCTCCAAGCCAGTCAAGCGGAACATTGAAGGGTCAACTGACCCGTGCAGCCCCGAAAACCACCCGACCATCGCCAAACCGAACGGAACCAGCATCAGCGACATTACAACTATCAGCAGCCCCTGAATGGCCTCTGTAAAGACGGTCGCAAATAAGCCGCCGGCGGTGCCGTATATAAGGAAAGCGATTGTCATTCCGATGATGCCCCAAGTTGGCGAAATGCTGCCCATGCTTGCCGCGCTGACTATCTTGCCAGTCCCGATAAGCAGGGTTCCCATGTTGACTGCGAATATAAGGGTACCCCATACCGCATAGAGCGTGCCCAGTGCAGTGCCAAATCGAGCCTCAAAGAAATCTGCGGTAGTGAGATATCGGGAGCGCCTGAAAAATGGAGCGATCAGCCAATAAAAGGGGGTGACAAATAGGTATACGAACGTATACCAAATACCTGCTAATCCGTATTTGAAAGATGCACCCACCACAACAACCGGATCGTCAGCGTGTGTGCCGGTTCCGAGCGCATGCATCATCATCAGAAACTTATTAAAAGTGCGCCCGCCCGCGAAGAAATCGCCGGTGCTTTTCACCTTTCGCGTCTGGTATAGCCCAACCGCGAGCATCGCGATGAAATACAGGCACAACACCAAGACATCCAGCCAATGAAAATGCATCGGAACCTCCGCTAGATACGGTTAATAATCAGACTCCGGGCCTTGCAAACATAGGTCTGACCCGGAGTCCTTGTATAAAGCAGACGTAACAAGTCTTTATTTAGCGTCGATGGGTCGCACTTCCTGCCGTATCCCTCGCGCGTGCGGCGAGCTTTTCTGCCCATCGCGACGCTGAGCCTGCAACTAAGCAAAGTCCGGCACCAAACCAACCCTAAAACTCTGGGGCATTTCATCCGAACATTCCGATTGTGGAAGCGATGTCTGCCGCTCAAGAAAGAAATGTGCCAACCGACCATGCTGGCTCGTTATCGGGAGCCGCGAAGGCCGCTATCCTGCTGATAGCGCTGGGGACGAAACTCTCGTCCAGCGTATTGCAACAGCTTTCGCCCGAAGAGGTTGAACGCATCGCGGCCGAGATTGTGCGGCAAAAGAAAATTCGCCCGGAACTTCGGGAAAAGGTTCTCGAGGAGTGCAAACTCGCGTTAACGGATCGCAGCGCTCAGGGGGGCCAGGAGTATGCGCAAGAGGTCCTCTCCGGGGTATTCGGCGAGAACAAGGCGAAAGAGCTGCTGAGCCGGGTATCTGTTGGCGTCAGCGTATCGGGTATTGGGAGAAGCCTGAAAACGATCCCGCCAAGGCAGTTGGCCGCGCTACTACAAATTGAACGACCCCAAGTCATTGCCCTCGTGCTTGCGCATCTGCCTTCGGATCACGCGGCACAAGTGCTATCGGCCCTACCTGAGCAGCTTCAGGGAGAAGTGGCGCTCCGTCTTACGACGATGCGACCAACTGATCCTGACGTAGTTAACACTGTCGCCCAAGTAATCTCCGACAAAGCGGCGGAATCGGAGAGCATGGGGCTTGCGGAGGTTGGCGGTGAAGATTCTGTAGTTCGGATACTTAGCAATGTAGGACGCAGCACGGAAAATCGAATTCTGGAATACCTCAGGAAAGTCGACGAGAAAATCGCAGAACAGATCAGGAACAAGATGTTTGTCTTCGACGACATCCTCAGTCTGGACGATCGCTCGATCCAGATAATCCTGCGAGAGGTGCCCCAAGAAGACCTAAGGCTTGCGCTCAAGGGCACGCCTGAGAATGTCAAAGAAGTTTTCTTCCGCAACATGTCGCAGCGTGCTGCCGAAACCTTGAGAGAAGATCTAGAGGCGATGGGCCCTGTCAAGTTGAAGGATGTGGAGGCAGCACAAAACCGCATTGTAGCCGTCGCCAGACAGCTCGACGAAGCCGGTGAAATTAGCATACGCAAGTCAAGCGAAGATCTCGTAGTTTAGCGTTTAGCCCCTAAAATACCTGTTTTTGTGTTCACCCCTTGACAAAGTATCCAACTGCGGATAATTTGCGGGTGGTGGGCTGCCACCAAACGGCAAATCTGCGTCGCAAAAGCACCAAACAGAAGCGGCCACGGAACCGCGAGAGGAAAGGAGGAAAGGAATGATGAGTCCAACTATAGGCCGCCTATCAACAGCGGCCGTCACACTGCTTTTCGCCCTGTCTACCACCGCAGCATGGGCGAACGTATATGCCTCCGGCTTGGCTCTCACCGGACCTAGCTCCATCAGCTACATCCTCAACGACAATGCCGACGCGGGCGTGATAGTTGAGGTATGGCAAGTAGGCGGGGGTATGGTCTACTCTGAAAGCCTAGGGGCAAAGAACAAAGGGCAGCACACGTGGTCATGGAACGGATCCGGCTACGTGCCGGGTAACCAATACAAAATCCGCATAACGGCAGCGCACACCGGCTACAGCGATTGGAAGCAGATCAGCACAGATCAGACCTCTACATCTTTCTACCTGCCGCTGGGCGTCGCCGTGAACAAGATGCAGTCCAGCCCCAACTTCGGCAAGATCTACATATCCAACGCTCAAGCAGGAACCACGGTATTCGGTCGAGCCTGCCAAGACGGCATATACATTCTCAATGCCGATGCTTCGGAAGCGGGATTCGCTACCGGCGGAAAGGACTGGGTGGCGGCAGGCAACAGTGCGCCGTTCAAGAGCACGATAGGCCCAGATGGACACCTCTACGTCATAGACTATAGCAACGACCTGGCGTGGGAATTCAACGACGACCTTTCAGCGGTAACTCAACTAATAGACGCTTCCAACAAGACAACGAATCAGTATGCGGCGAGCATACACGTCGAAGGCACACAAGCCGCCGGGAATCGCAAGATCTACCTGGTCAACTCCAACTATAATGACACAGCCAGGAAAGGTCTGATCATGTATGACCTCGGCGCAAATGCGGCGGCTACGCCCGGCGACAAGGGTACCCAATACATCGGCCCCACCTATTTCACGTTCTATCCCATGGACGTCGCTCGAGACTCCGCAGGCGATTGGTACCTCTGCCAATACAGATACGACCCAACACAGGCTCCTGCAATATCCAAGTTTGCGGATGTCCCGCCCTACGAGCTGCCAATAAACACGGCAGTATGGGAAACACCCAAGCAAGCGCCGTTTAATGGTGCCTACGGAATCGATATATACGAACCTTATGGGTGGGTTGCATACGGTAACTACTACGATGGCTTCGTGCGCATCTTCAGTATGTCAGACGGCAGTTATGTTGGCGGTTTCGACGCCGGCAGCCGACTCCGCGACATCGCGTTCGATGCAGCAGGGAACATCGTCACCATAGACAACATTACCGAGTGGGTCCGAATATGGTCGCCGGCAGGTCCAAACAGCTTCACCACCGAGTCCTGGTTCACAATTCCCGAGCCGAGCTCGATGGCTGCGCTGATAGTTGGGCTGCCGCTGGTCTTGCTGCGCCGAAGAAAGTAGACAAGGCGAACCATCACTGAGTTTGGGGGACCGAGAAGCGGTGCTGCGGTCCCCTTTCTTCGTTCAGTTACTTGATGTCCTCAACAGTGCTCTCGGCATACGCCGTGAGTGTGGGCGCCTGACGCAAACCGTATGGTCTGGGTTGTCCTGAGATCAGGTTTGCCAAGTTGTTTCGGACCTCTATGACGAGCTCATTGAGACCCAGTTGCGCATGTCTTGCCAACTCAAACTTGTAAGGTGCCCAAAGCCTCTTGCCCACCAGCGTTCCGTTCAAATAGACCGCGGCTGAATCGCGCACGTCACCCAGGTCGAGGATCAACGACCGGTAGGTGTGATTGAGCTCGAAGCGGGCTCGATACCTCACGGTGCCGGAGTAGCCAGGATAGGCACTTTCCAGCTTGAATGGATCGAACTCGCCGGGCGAAACGAGCGTTATATACGCGTCGGCCAGCCTGACGTGGAAATCTCCGACCAGACGAACCGGTTCGCTCAGCTTAGTTGGCGATTCGATTCGGAAATGGTTAATACCCCGCCTGAGCAGATGACCGATGTCCGCCCGCACGTCTTGCCAGTCCATCAGCCACAGCGGTCTTTCTTGTTTGGATGCATCTTCGTTCGGCACGCAGGGATGCAGAGCGATTTGCACGTCGTTGACCCAGACACCGCATTCGGCAAAGTCCCTATCCAGAACCAACGCGACACCCTGCGTATCGCACTCTATGTTCACATGCGTTTCATAGATGCCGGCAAATTGGGTGAAATCTGGGGGGTTGGGATCCCAATTGCAGGAGATATACCGCGGATTGGTGCGAACGTCTACCTCAGTAGGTTCGTCGGACCGGCCGCTAGGGGTGTATTGGAAGCGGTATAGCGATGCCACGTTGAAGGGAACCTCGACACTGAAGTCCTCAAGCTCCACGCTTGTCCCCTGTTGAGAAAGCCGAATCGGGCTAGGCGCATTGGGCATGCCGCTTACTATGAAATACGCCTGGTTCGGTTCGAAGCGCAGCTGCGCCTGAATGCGTGTTCCGATAAGTCGACCCTCCAGGCGCGTATAACTCCCAGTCTCGGGATCGAATATCGCGGCATCAGTATAATCCCGAAGGAGGACAACCACCTTCCGATGCTTTTCGGAGCGGTTTACCAGAAACGCGATCCTTCTATCGTCCTTCTCGCGCCGATAAACCATTATGTCCTCAGCGCCCGCTCCGATTATTTGCAGGTCTTGTTCAAGCTGTCTGCCCAGTAGTTCGATAAACGAGGGCATCTGTTCAGTGGGAACAAACGTGGCACCCCGGAGACCGTCCGGCAAGTTGTGCTTAATCGGCTCCATAGCTCTGTGAAACAGCGCCATTCGAACACCTAACAACGCTAGTTCTTGCAAGCGCGCCACTTCCGCCGGGCGCATGTATGGTTCGGAGGGCACCAGAAGCAGCTCATACTCCTCATCCCCTAGTTTGATCTTGCCGCCTTCAACGATAGCCTCATTAAGCGCGTGGAAGTCCAGGATATCGAAATCTATATGATTGCGTATTAGTTCCAGGCAGAGCGAGTTGAGGGAGTTATCCGTGTGCTCGAATTCGCTGGTTTTTCGATCCGGCTGGTAACTAGACCACAAGCCGCTTAGAGGGTAAAACACCGCGGCCTTGCACACGTGTCTTCCGCCGCAGAGCATCTCCTCAAGCCGCCGAACATAGTCCGTAAAGTAGTCGAAGTCTTCCCAATTCGGGGATTGATAAAAGAAACTGGGTGGGGATTCGCGCTTGGTCATACCCGAGACAGTGTGAAAGAACGCGTGGGGCACCAGCAGGTTTATTCCCTGAGCATACTGCCAGTCGGTCACGCGCTTGAGGTGGGTGAAGGTGGTATCCCAGTCCATCACGCCGAAGCTTTCGCTCATTGCTCGGGGTTTGCCGTCGAAGTGTGCCTCAGAAGAACAAATTTTGTGGCCTATTATAGAGATCCAAGGGTTGCCGAGCGTTTGTTTGCCCAGGTGATCTACGCCTGGGACGTCCATAGCTCGCATCGTGCCGAACATGTCGCCCTGGTAGCGTATTTGGTATCTCAGGGGCTCTTCGTGGTTGTTGTGACCTGTGTATATGACACCGTGTTCGCGGCACCATGCTGCGAGACTGCGGTGGTAGCGCTCGTTGAATAGGTATCCTGCGTGGTCCCAATAATCTGCGCGAACAGAGGCGCTTTCCCTTCCAGGGTAGAAAAGATAAGGTATCTTAGTCCTACAGTCATAGCCGAAGCGTTCTCGAAATGTGGCGAAGTAGTCGTCTGTGTAGGGAAGGTTCCAATCGTCGTATCCGACCGAGACCCAGTATATGGAAGCCTCATCGGTGAACACGGCGCGTATAGTTTTGCCGAATTCGCTGGCGAAGCGTTTGTAGTATTCGTCGTATGTCAAGCGTTTAAAGCAGTCGACAGCTTCTTTCGAGAGCGTATCCACGTAGTACGGGTCATACTTGAGCTTACAGTTGAATATCGTCCAATTGCCCGTTAGGGATACGAGTTCGTTAATAGTCTGGAGGAGTTTGGTCTTTGTAACTATTCCTGCCTCGATGTTTGCCGCCACCATACACACTCCTGGCTCGAAGCGGTTCAGATCGATATCTCGCAGGGGTTGATGTTCGACTGCCAGGTATTTGCTTCGGTATTCAGGGTTAATTTTCTGAACTGTCATGCCCGCGGTACCGCTGGGCCAGTTGAACTCATCGTAAATCCAGATGAACATCCCTCGGCGCTTGGCTTCTTCAAGGCACCACGAGAAGATAGTAAACCATTCCTCCGAGAGATATTCAACGGCCAGGCCGTACCTGGGATGAACGATGACCTCCCGTATGCCCTTGCGCTCCATGAGCTCGAACTCGCGGCCGATCTGCCAGCGTTCGACATGCCCATTGATGAACCAGAAAGGCACCGGCGAGTGGATCTGCAGGCTGAGGTCTTTGAGGTGCTCAGGCAATGTCATCACGAGGCAATGTTAGCCTGTTTGAAGGCTCTTTCCTTCCGTCCGCGCACCTCTCGCCCCCGCACTTTAGGCACGCCGTATATGATGGCTGTGAGGAATCTACTTTGGCCTGATGCTATTTGCCGCTGAGGCGAACTAGAATGAAAGCCCTCATGGCTACCTAAAAATGGAGACTATCCGATCGCATATCCAATCCACGTCGTCAACTCTCATATGGGAATAAAGCGGCAGAGCTAGACTCGACGCAGATATCTGCTCGGTGACCGGAAGCTTGACGCCCTCCGCCAGCCCGTTTTCCTTGTAAAGAGTCTGATGGTGAAGCGGCGGATAGAAGTATCTCTTGGTTTGAATACCGGCTTCGGCAAGTGCGTCGTGAAGTTCGTCTCGGGTAACCGGTGAGTGCACCGAATCGATGAGAATCACGAAGTAATTTCGCGAGGACCTGCACCACTCAGGCACAAATTGGAACCTGATTCCCGGCAGAACAGCGAGTCGTTCCTGATAGTGCTCTATTAGGGCCTCCCTAGAGGAGATCCATTGTTCTACTCGAGCCAAAGACCAACGGGCTACAATGGCGTTGATCTCGGACATGCGAGCGGACAAACCCAGGTGCATCATGTCCTGTCCGTCAGGACCTTTGCCGTAGTCCCGCATAGAACGTATGCGCTCCGCCAGTATGTCGTCGTTGGTCGTCACCAACCCGCCCTCAATCGCCGTCACAACCTTTGTGGGGCTCATACTGAATACCTCAGCGATACCGAAGCCGCCCAGCCACTGCCCTTTGTATTTGCTTCCGAGCCCCTGCGCACTGTCATAAATCAGCAAAAGGCCGTGTTTTTCGGCCAAGGCGGCGTAACTTTCGAGATCGCCGGTAACGCCGAAGACGCATACAGGGTAGATCGCGCGAGTGCGAGGGGTTATCAGACCTTCGATGGCGGATGCGTCCATGGTGAATGAGTGTGGCTCGCAGTCGCAAAAGACGGGCTTGAGGCCGTTCCAAAGCAGCGCGTGCGCAGTGGCGGCAAAGGTAAATGACGGGGTAATAACCTCTGACCCCGCCGGCAACCCAAGTGCGCGAAACAGCAACACAAGCCCACTTGTCGCCGACGATACGGCTACCACGTGCTTCACACCGATAAGCTCGCTTACCTCTTTTTCGAGGGCTTCAACGTTGCCACCGCAAGTTACGCGCCCGCTTTCCATTGCCTCGCGGACTTGATCTAGGATTTCTTCAGGTTGCGGCAAGGTAGGCCGGATTAGAGGATAAGACTTCATTGTTTGCCTTTGCATATATGTTTGTCCCGAAGACACTGGGCTATTCTCCCTTCGTTTGAGTGTGTTAAGCGCGAAGCCTTGCAGGATTGCCGTAGGCGACGCAGCTATCTGGTATGTCGGATATGACCACAGAGCCGGCGCCGACTACACAGTCACAACCGATGCGAACCCCAGGCCGAGCACAACTGCCAATACCGACCAGCGTTCGATCGCCCACGCTCACCGACCCCGCCAGATGAACGCCGGGCGCTATGTGCACCGCAGTGCCTATTGAGCAGTGGTGGTCAACAGAACAAGAAGTGTTCAGGATACAGGCTTCCCCGATTCGAGCGAGGGCATTCACAGCAACCTGCGCCATCACCACCGTCCCTTCGCCCAGAACCGCGCTCGGCGATATAACTGCACTCGGATGCACAAGCACCGGCAGAGACCATCCACGTTCTCTAGCGCGCTGCAGTAAACCGGCGCGAACAGCGTTGTCGCCTATCCCCAACGCGACCGTGGCACCCTCAGGTATTAGATCCGAAGCGCCGAGAACTTTCCACCTAAGAAGTTCAGTACCAGATAGGCCAGGATTGTCATCCACGAACCCCAGGATATCGTATCCCAAAGCTTCCGCAATTTCCGCAACAACGGATCCGTGGCCTCCAGCTCCGTATATATAAATGCCCTTCAAGGGTTTCACTCCTTGCGGCCGGCAGCCTGTTCACTAAGCGAATCGCTGCCCAGAAAAGGTGTGGCAGTTGCCTGGCCGTTCTGGGATATTCCTTCTCGCTTGATCACCTTTGCCACCGTCAGAAGCAGTATCCACACATCGAGCCAAAACGATCGGTGATCCACATACCACACATCGTATTCAAACTTCTTTTCCCAGGAAAGCAAATTCCTGCCATTAACTTGCGCCCAGCCCGTTATTCCGGGCTTGACCTCGTGCCTGCGGGCTTGAAAGGCGTTATACCGCGGTAAGTACTCTGGCAGGAGTGGCCTCGGCCCCACCAGGCTCATATCGCCTTTCAACACGTTAATGAGCTCCGGCAGTTCGTCTATGCTTGTCGCGCGCAAGAGCTTTCCTAGGCGAGTTAGCCGCTTCTCGTCCGGCAGGGGTTTGCCGTTTTCGTCTACGGCGTCGGTCATGGTTCGGAACTTGTACAGTGTGAAGGTTCTGCCCCCAAGGCCGGTTCGCAGCTGACGAAACAACACAGGCCTGCCCATCGTCAGCCACACTGCTGCCGCCACCATCAAAAGCAGTGGGGACAACACAAGGATAAGAATTGCCGAACCTAAAAAATCCAGAATCCGCTTAGCCATTGGTGTATTCTAGACGCACCCTGTCGTAGCCAGGGAACGACGTGCCAAAAGCTTTTCGTATTCTTGGAATGTTGCCTCGCAAATAGACTCCGGACGGAAGTCGCTCAATGCCCTAGCTCTGCCGGCTTGACCGTGGGCATGTCGCAGCTGGGGATCTTCTATATACGCCCGCAGTGCCTCAACCAGTTGATCAGCATTCCTAGGTTCCACGAGTATTCCCGTAACCCCATCCTTGACGGCATCCCTGCAGCCCGGTATGTCCGTTGCTACTACAGGTAGTTCCATCGCCGCAGCCTCCAGCGCCGCTAAACCAAATCCTTCTCGGTGGCTTGGCAGGACGAATATGTCCATAGCTGCATAGTACTGGGGTGTGTCCCAGTCCAAACCAACAAGGTGCACCCGCGGATCGCTGCGAAGCTGTTCTTCCACTGCATGCGGCACAGGATCCTGCGGCTCAAACGGTCCCACGAGCATCAGGTGAAGGTGAGGGTTATACCCCCTAAGTATTTCCCACGCTCTCGTCAGCTCTACTATGCCCTTGTCCCTAACAATCCGCCCGACGTATCCCACAACCAGCGCTTCCTGGGGGATATTAAGCCTGCTTCTAACGCCGGAGCGCACTTCGCGGGGCAGCTTCTCAGTGTTGAACCTATTCTGGGCATCCACACCGCAGATGCTTCCGTTTGCGGGAACGCGAATCTTTTCGGATGAGCACACGCCCGCTTCAGCGGCTGCCTCCCTGCATGACTGGCTGACACACATGACCGCATCCGCCAAACGACAAGAGATCTTCTCACTCGCCCGAAGCACAAAACGCTTGAAGCCGTTTGCTGTCAGAGAAGCAAGCCCGTGAATGTGATAGACGACCGCCGGCACACGCGCAATTCGGGCAGCCATGGTTCCGAGCAGTCCGCCCTTTGGTGTGTGTGCGTGAACCAGGTCCGGCCGCAGGTTTTTCATAATACGAACTAATCGCCAAAGTGCTCTCAGATCAGCTGCCGGCGATATTTGTCGGCTCATTTCGACGGTGTGCACGTCAGCCCCCAATCTATCTGAAAATGCTGCTAACTGATCTCCTGGAGACGAAACCGCGTGCACCTGCCAACCCATTGACTTCGTGTAGTCAATCAGGGGCAGTAAAAACGTAAACGTTTCTGGAACCGTAACCACATGAAGGACTAACGCCGATTTTTCTCGCCCTATCTGCGCCAATTGTTATCCTCAATCTCTGAGCGATATCACTGCGATTAGTCGAACTCTAACGCCCTCAACGCAAGCGGAGCGAAACGGTTGGCATCTGGCGCACGAACAATGACCACTTGCTGCGCATTCTCTGCCAAACTCAGCAAAAGCCTCCTTTCAATCTCCACCGCACCCGCTACGTCCAAACCAGGGTTGAAATACTCGTAGGCCGTTATAAGCGGGGACTTTTGATACCAAAACTCGAAACGGTTCAGATTGATAAGTTTGCCCAGTGCATCTTGAGGTGAAAAACGGACAATTTCTTCTTCACCTCGCTCCAGGATGACCACATCGGTTATTCTTGATGGCGGAGCTATTTTCGATGCGTCTATGTAATTAGTCACTGGATTGCGTTTGCCCGCAGGCAGAAGCTCTATTATAGGGAGCAATTTGGTCAGCGCGTTGCTGATCCGCGCAGCCGTCCCTCTCTCAACCGTTGAGTAGTAGCGAAAAGTGCTGGTCCAAGGCACAGGATAAAGCACTGACCCATCGCTTATCGCCAGATCTTCTGCCAAGAAATCCGCACCGTGCTTCATACACGACATCATTGCGGTAAGCGTTTTGCCAGTATTCGGAGGCGCAAAGACTGCCACAGTTCGTTCGCCGAGCTTGAACGCTGAGCAGTGCAAAGCAACGTATCCTTTTCGCAGAAGTGAAAGTGTGGTTATATCGGTCATTATGTAGGAAACAGAGTGGAGGTTCATAAACCGATGGCAGACGTATTTATAATAGCTGCGGTTGGTTCGGATATGCGGTTCGCCGGAGATAAGCCCGCTGACCTCTAGAAGTAATTGGGATGAAAATAAAAAAGGACGCTCGTACGCGATGCTGTCCTTGCCGGGGACTGCCCGGAAGTAATGATATTTGCCAACTGATTCAGCGTCTGGCAAGGACCCATTTCGGGTAAACTCACGGCTTGAGACCACTTCCAGCTTTAGCCGAAGAGCGCACGCGCCGAATTCCTCCGCAGAACACGGCGGCATATGTATGCCGAACGACCATTTGAAATCCGGTATATTCGTATTAATCCCTAAGACTGTCGGCGACGCAACGAAATAATGCTCCAAGACTCCTCTCTCCATAGATTATGCTTAGCCGTGGGCGCTGGCAATCCATTCCTGGGTTTTATCCTTGAGGTAGGTGTAGAACTGCAGCCGCCGCTTGCTGATGACGCTGTCGGTGTAATTTCTCGCCTTCTCCAGGTTTCTTGCGGACATTGCATTCATACGCTGCTCGGAGCCCGCGACCTCTGCGATTTTGTCAGCCAGGGCCTGCAGGTTCCCCGGCGGAACAATATCTTCCGGTGGCAGGAGCTCTGGAATGCCACCCACGCCCGTGCCGATGCAAGGCAGAGCCCGTGCCATCGCCTCGATCATCGCCCGCGGCAGTCCCTCGCAGTAGGAAGGCAACACAAACAGGTCTGCTTTATCCAGCTCAGCGAATACAGCCTGCCCAGAAGGCAGCCTTCCTAGAAACCTGGTTCGATCTGCGATTCCCTGCTCGTCGGCAAGCGCCTCCATAGCGGGCCGGTGCACACCGTCTCCTATGAATGTCAGCTCCAGATCTAACCCGTTCTTTACGCAAGCTGCGACGGCACCTATCAGAATGTCCGGAGCCTTATACATAACATCGAAAGTGCCCACGGTAACTATCTTCGTCGGTCCCTGGACGGCGCTGTATTGCCTTGGTTTTTCAGCCAGCGCATCATCGGGGAGTTCCACCCCGCTTGCGGAAACGCTTAAGCCTGGGCAAGGATATCTGCGTTGCAAGGTGTACTCCGTCACATACTGCGCAGCACAAGCCCTGCGGCACTGCTTCTTAAGCTGAAGGGTGAAATGCCACCGTAAGAAAGGCCTAAGCGGATGTTTGAACGCGCGGGGTGCGAACGTATCATACGGATCTCCGCCCACGTACACGCCATAGGGGTAGTTCAAACGCCACAACAGCGGCGCCGCAAGAGAAGACATGGGTCCGCCCGCATACAAGACCACCGCATCTCCCGGCTGTATTGCGTTAGCCAATGCCCATTTGATCCTTCCTAGACTCGATACGAGCTGCTGAGGCCCCAGATAATAAGGCACCGGACAAAAAGACACTGATTCTCCGTCAGCTCGCAGCCAGTTTCCATCACATGTTTCCACATCCAGCACACGGGCCACTACCTTTACGTGCTCGAAAGCACCAAGGTATATGCACCAGTAGGTATAACCTCTGCCTGTTGAAGTCCAGATGCAGCCGTCAGGCGTTCGGTAGTATCGTTTTTCCGTCACACACACGACTGTCATTTACAGAACACCGCGCCAAGATTACTATGCGCTTCGCTACCAAATACGGTACGAGGACTGCCCAGAAAAGCCTTCCTATCTCCCCGGCAGATTCGCCCCTAGCATATTGCAATGTGAAAGCCACGAATGTCGCCGCAAGGGCCAAGCGTGCTGGGTCTTTGCAATAATCTACCCAAGCGACAAGGCGCGACAGCGCGTATCCCAAAAGCAACGTAAAAACCACACTTCCGAGCCAGTCGAAATTGGCGTAAGCTTCCGCAATAAACGAAAACCCCAATCCGCCACCCATTCTCGCGAATCCCGGCGCCACCGTCCAGACAAGCCAGCTCGAATAGGTTTCGCTGGTCAGCCAGTAGAGCGAGGGCACCATAGTCATCGTTGCCCTAAGGTAGCCTAGGCCATAATCGAAGCCTCGCTCACTGGGAACAAAGGTAAGTGTATAGGCGACTGTGCGCATTGTGGTGCCAAGTTCTCTTACCAGGGCAATGATAGGGTTTTCCACAGAGAAAAGCATGCTCACAACGTCTGACGACAACCGCTGGTCGCCGCTCAGCGACCGCGTTATTCCCACTATGGGCAGGATAACAGCTATCGCAAGGAAGACAGCGATTATTCCGACCGGCGAAAAACGTTTTATATGCCTGTGCCACAACCATACAAATGCGACGAGCGCGTATCCTGCACCTCCGCGGTCGCCAATAAGAAGGTTTGCTAGAGCATATAAAATCATGGCTGCAGCAGCAATAGCTGTATTCAGGCGTATCCCCTTGCTGCCTGCAAGCAGAAAGAGCACTCCCGGCACGAAGAATACCGACAGCACGCGCCACACCGACTCAATCCCAACCGGTATACCCTGGAAGTAAAGGGCGGCATAGCCCTTGGCTAGCACTGTCGACAAGTTCTGCCGCAAATAAATAACAGTAGGCAGTGCAGATATAGCCATAAGGGCCCACCCTACCCACCGCACGGCTTTGGCGTTCAACAGAGCCTGGTCTGGACTGAGCTCAGTCGATCTAGACTGCGCGGCCGGTTTTGCGCCTAACAGCGCGCCCAGGTGCATGGCTGCGAGGCAAGTCAAAACCAGGTGGATCGTGGACACCAACACCTGCGCAGGAAAGCGATTGTTCAGCAAGCCACCTTCATTTATTCCGAGCACTTCCAAGAAAAGCTGGCCACCGTTGAACGCGACTGCTGACAGGAAAAACAGACTGTATACGTCGAAAAACGAGCCCCTTACACAGTACCAAGCCCACATGCACCATAGGCTAATGACTGAGAACACCAAGCACATTGGTCGGACTAGCCCCTCATAATCGAGGGCGTCCACCTGAAAAGCGAATTCTAGCGCAAGCAGGACGATAAGAATTACACCCTGCCCAAACAGAAAAACCTGGTAAGCTTTGGCCCGTGGGTGCAAAGTGAATATGGCAGTGGAGCCCATTTCAGTCACCTTGTTTTCGGGCAATTACGTAGATTTGGTGGCGCCAGAAACGCGCAACCAGCCTGTCCTTGCTCACGAGCCCTACGAGTGAATTAAGCAGGTTCCACGACCTTGCCGCCAAGCCATAAACTCGTCCGCCCAAGCTTTTGTTAGTCCCTGAGCAGGGCAGTATTGCAGCCCCTGTAAACCCGGCTGACAGAACAATACCGCCGCAGGACGAAACAGCGCTTTCGATTACCCGCGGATTCATGCACTCAAGGTTGTGTGTTTGCATTGTGCGCTTACAAAATAGTCTCACTAACCCTGCCACCGGAAACACGGCATAGTTCGGCAACAATATAGAAACTAACCCACCTGGCCTAACGAATTCAAAATGTCGGGCGACGACGGCGCCTATATCCTGAAAATGCTCAACAAGTCCATGCGAACAGGCCAGATCGTAACACCCCAGCTTGCGGTCGCAGGTCATCACGTCACCATCGATCAATTCGCCCTCTATTCCGTATGCGGCGAAGAGCTGGCTAGCCTTACTCAATCCTTCGGGGCTGAAATCTAGGCAGTCGTATTTTAGATCTGGCCGCAATCTGTGCATACGCTGTATTATGCGTCCCGGCGCGCCTCCTAACTCTATCACACTACCGGACGGCGGTACCAGGGCCAATACGCGAGCAAGATACCTGTCCAGCTCGCGCACAGCCAACCGGCGGGAATCCACCCCCCGGAACGTTCGCCATACATCGTCCCAGGTCTGCGATTCGGTCAGTTGGTCTGCCAAATCAGATTCCCTTCCCACACCTTCTTGCCTGAATCTAGCGGCTTCGCATTGACCGCCATAGTCCTCTAGCCACTACTGCCGACCCCAACACCATGTGCACGACTGCACCGGCGACTAGCCCCACCGCCGCGCCGCTTAATCCCAGGCGAGGCACTGCAATGCTACAAACTAACGCCGTTGCTGCACATACCGAAGCGAGTATCGGTAGTTGGACGGCAATCTCTCGAGTAGCCGTCATCGCATAGTTCGTGATTGCTGCTACACTAGTAGCTGCTGAGGCGATCATCACCAACACCAACACGTCGGCAGCTTTCGCATACTCCGGCGTAAACAAGATCGAGAGTAGTCGACCTCCCCAAAGCAAACTTACCAGTATTCCAATCAATCCTACAGCTACAGCCAACGCAGCAAGCTTGACGAGCAGCCATAGAAAAGCCCTGTGCTTGTTCTGCACGTAGTATTTTCCAAGCCGGGGCGCACTGCATTCTCCGATCCCGTATATTACCGTTAAAATAGCTACCATAACGTAGGTAACGGCAGAAAATATCCCAAGCTGAGCTTCCCCCTGGCTGGCGACCACGTAGTACCTAGGAATGTTAGTGCGCAGCGAATTAAGTAAGCCCGATATTCCTAGCGGCAAAGCGAGCCATATCAGCGCCACCGCCGCCCGTAAGTTTCGAAACAGCATCAGGTGAGACTCTTCTTGCGCGAACTGCTTCACAATCCGCGTTCTATTCAGAGCGTCATAGCCGATCAATACCGCGGCCCATGTTGCGGCAAGTAACAGCGACCCCAAAAATATATCACGGGTAAGATAAACAGCAGCTGCCAACGCACCTAAAGAAAACAAGCCCTTGATTATCTTCGACTTGGATATGAGATCCATGCGCTCATATTGTTGCATTGAACCATAGTAAATGTCGCTGACGGATTCGAAAGCCTTAGCAGCTGCCACGGCCATCACTACAGCAATAACCGCGGGATCGCGCTGAGTTAACAGAGTCACCGCCAGTATCACAAAAATCGCAGCGGCAAGGCAAAGCAGGCGAGCCGTGAAGTAGTCTGAGAAGCTGTAATCGCGCCTTGCATCGGTCGCTTGTACAATTCTGAGCTGACAGGAAGCCAAAGTTATCACGGGCGCTGTGATAGCTAGACCGAGCGAAAAACGCCCAACCATTTGGGGAGTGCCCAGCTTTGCAATTACCATCAGCATAGACCACTGACAGCCGGCATATACCAAGTTTCCCAACAAGGTCCACGACAGGTTGGCACGTAGAGAAGGCGTGGAAATTGAAGTATCGCCGAGGCAAATAGGTGAAACCTCAGCGCTTATTGCCGCCGACTTGGCCGTGAAATTCCCGCCTGTGCAGTTGTCTGTTATGATTTCACTTCCCATCCGAATACAAATTGGCGCAGGCAGCAAGTCGTCGCGGGGAATACTAAATCTTGCACGGTGTCTTGTGCCTGGCAGTAACTATAGCATATTGACGCGCAATGCGGATGTCAACCAAATGTATCGCGCGGGAGACTATCCGCTTTGCCGAAAGTTGGGCGCTATGCCCAAATCTGCCTCTCAGATAATACTGCCAGGCACGGAAATGGCGTTTCAGGATTGCCCCTGTTGGACAACTACGACTTTTCGGACTTCCAAGTCAAGCCCGCGTGCGCTACGCAGCCTGGCCGAACTGCTGCAGCGGCTCTGCCATCAGCGCATCCAGCTCTATCTCGATCTGCGATGCAGCTTTTTCCAAGAGTCCTCGTCTGTCCATTGCATCTTCAGGGTACCTTGCTATCCCGATCCGCGCGGAGCAAGTTAACTGCGAGGCTCCCCTGCCCGGATCGACCGCAACGGAGCCCACTAGGTTGCCAACTCGCGCAGCAACCCTAGATGCGTGTTCGAACGTATGAGGCAACATCAGCGCGAAGCAGTGATCCCCAACTCGGCCAAGTAAATCCATTTTCCTTACATTTCTGCGGATCGTCTGCCCAACTTCAGCCAGCACGTCGTCCTTGCGCATCAAACGCAGATATCGATCCATATTCTCCGGCAGGTGCACGTCTATCAGCAGCAATGCAACCAGATATCGTTCACGAAAAGCCCGGCTAAGCTCCTCGTCCAGTCGTTGAAGGAAGTACTCACGGCTGTAAACGCGCGTAGTAGGATCCAAAACACTCTCAGGCTCAGCTGTCAGGCGACCCCTTGCACGTTTGGATACAAGGGCTCGCTGTATTTGCACGTCCCGCACCTCATCGGTGATCAGTATCTTTCTCAGCTTCTTCGTTCCGTTGCGAATTATATGGGAGACGTAGTTGCAGCTTATGCTCAGTCGCTTGGCGATCTCAGTTTGGTTGAGGCCTTTATAAAAGTGCATGTGTATAACCCGCTGTTCTATATCCTTAAGCCTCTGCAATGCTGTTTCCAACACGATCTTGTCCTCAACAGGCAATTGGAAGGCGATCAGCTTTTCATCTTTTATTTTCTCTGATTCCTTAGGGCCGGAAGCGTCCTCGCGTTCTCCGTCAAGGGATGCAACCTTGAAGACTTCCCTGGTCATCAGAATTTCCCTGACGCTGCGTTCCGACATTTGCATAACTTGAGCGATTTCTTTTTCGGTAGGGGCGCGTCCAAGAGCCTGGCTCAGCGCCTCCATAACCCGGGTCATCCTCTGGTTGAGCTCTTGGAGCCAAGCCGGCTCCTTTATCATCTTGCCCTTGTCGCGCAAGTAGTGCTTGATTTCCCCGATTATGAAGTGCGTTGCATACGTGGAGAACTTGACGCCCATATCGGGATCGTACTTATCCACAGACCTAATCAGACCGACGAATCCTTCTTGCACTAGGTCCTCAGCAGATTCGCAAGCCCCCATAAATCGGCGCGCAACGCTTTCTACAAGGTTAGTGTATTGCATAACGATTTGGTCACGAATCGCAGGATCCTTCGTGGCCGCGTACTCAGAGATGAGGTTTTGGATTTCTTCTTCTGTCAGTTTTCTGCCCTTTATAAGTCGCATCACTCGCCTCTCCGTCTTAGATACTACACAATCTATCGGTGAACCGACTTCGAAAGCCCTCAGCCTTGCATCTACCTTACAAGAGGCTAGCCTACTGCGCTGATGAGCTTGAATATCGGCGCCATAATCGAAACAGCTATAAACCCGACAATGCCGCCCATTACGACTATCAAACACGGCTCTATCAGCGACGTTAGCGCCTTTACGGCATTCTCGACTTCCTGATCGTAGAAATCCGAGACCTTTGCAAGCATATCAGAAAGCCTACCCGTTTCCTCGCCCACGTCGATCATGTGCGTGACCATGCCGGGAAACAGTCCGCTCTGAGCCAGCGGAGCGCTGATTTTCTGCCCCTCCCTTATAGCGTTGCGAGCGTTCTCGACAGCGTGCGCTATCACTCGGTTGCCTGCCGTCTCGCCGACAATTTCCAGCGATCTCATCATGGGCACGCCGCTATGTATCAGTGTGGCGAATGTCCTAGCAAAGCGCGAGATCGCCATCTTCTGCACCAGCTCCCCTATAACAGGAAACTTGAGCTTGAGCATGTCGATTTGCCAAGCGCCCTGCTCGGTGTTCCTATACCACTTGTAGCCGATCGCACCCGCTACAATCCCGACAAGTCCCACATACCAATAGGAGCGCATCATCTCGCTCATGCCGAACAGTGCACGCGTAGCTGCAGGTAGCTCCACATCCAACGAATCGAAGAGCTCCTTAAACTTCGGCAATACGAACATGAAAAGCGCAACCACCATACACAACGCAAAGATCAAAACAAGTACCGGGTATATCATTGCCGACTTGATCTTGGAGCGAACTTCCTGTTCGGTTTCGAGGAATGTGGCCAGACGATCCATTATCTTATCGAGAATTCCGCCCGTCTCCGCCGCCTTTACCATGTTCACATAGAGGCGCGAGAACACGTTGGGGTGTTTGGCGAATGCATCTGTAAGGCTCATTCCGCCCTTGACGTCCTTCTTGCACTGTGCGATGACGTTCTTGAGCACCGGGTCCTTGGTCTGGTTTTCGAGTATGTCCAGACATCGGACGATTGCGACGCCGGCATCTATCATTGTTGCGAACTGCCGACTGAAGATAACCAGGTTCTTAAGCTTGACCTTCCTTCCCGGCGCAGTCACTCTGCCTCCGGCTTTCGCGACTTCGCTTTTCTCTTCATTGATCGAAAGCACGTGAAGGTTCTGTGCGTGAAGCTTGGAAATCAGGATATTTTCGCTTTCCGCATCCGTGCGACCTTTTACAGTCTTACCGTTGGTATCTATTGCTGTATAGGCAAACGTTGGCACGTCTTGCTACCTCCCTTCGGCATTTCGAGTTAGCAACTGGTAGACAAAATATCAGCCTCCCTGTAGGAAGCGTTTGAGATTTTCCCTATCTATCGAGCGAGCTTCCGCTTCTTCTAGCGTGATGATGCCGTTTCGATAAAGGTCTGCAAGAGACTTATCCATCGTCTGCATGCCGTACTGGGCGCCGGTCTCGATAGCGCTATAGATTTGGTGAGATTTGCCTTCTCGGATCAAGTTGCGCACGGCAGAGGTGGCAACCAATATCTCTAAAGCCGCTATTCGTCCGCCACCTATTCGTGGCATAAGCTGCTGGGCTATCACTGCCTCGAGCGTGTTAGAAAGCTGTACCCTGATCTGCTCCTGCTGATGCGGAGGAAATACGTCGATTACTCGGTCTATAGTCTGGGGAGCATTGCGGGTGTGGAGTGTGCCAAACACCAAGTGCCCCGTTTCGGCGAGAGTCAATGCTGCCTGGATGGTCTCAAGGTCGCGCATCTCGCCAATGAGTATGACGTCCGGGTCTTCCCTTAAGACAGCCCTCAACGCGTTGGCGAAGGAATCGGTGTCCGTGCCCAATTCGCGCTGATTCACCATGCCCCTCTTGTGCCGGTGGAGATATTCTATGGGGTCTTCCATCGTCATTATGTGCACGGGTCTTTCGGAATTGATCGTATCTATCATGCAGGCGATTGTGGTAGACTTGCCGCTACCGGTGGGTCCTGTTACGAGTATCAGGCCGCTGGTCCTGCGGCTCAACTCGCGCAGAACAGGCGGCAGATTGAGTTGTTCGAAAGTTGGAATGCGGTCCGGTATGCTCCGAAGCGCTGCTCCGACGCTTCCACGCTGCTTGTAGACGTTCACCCTAAACCTGCCTACTCCGCGCACTCCGTATGAGAAGTCCAGTTCGTGAACGGTTTCGAAGTGCTGGACTTGATCGGTGGTGAGTATGTCGTAGACCAACCTCTGAGTATCACTGGGAGAAAGCGGCTGATATCTCAGATGGGTTAGGGAACCATCGACGCGGATTACAGGCGGCAGGCCGACGGTAAGATGAAGGTCCGAGGCTCCACGCTCCGTAGCCTCGCGCAGTAGATCGTCCAAGTGCACTTCCTCCACTGAGGGCGCGTTCGATTCCGCCAAGAAATCGCTGAAATCATCAACTGCCAGTTCGCCTCGCATATTCCCTCCTTAACCCGCGTAGATCACTCGCAAGCATTCTTCAAGGGTTGTCTGACCGAGAAGTATTTTCGCAATAGCGTCGTCACGAAGCGTTTTCATTCCCGACTCCACCGCGGCTTCCTTTATCACGTGCGCCGACGCCTTGCGAAGCACCAGGTCGCGTATTTGATCGTTCATTATCATAAGTTCGTATACTCCGACGCGGCCCTTGTAGCCGGTGCCGCGACAATGGTCGCAACCCCGACCACGGAAAAAGGTGACCCTACTATCGCTATCAATTTCAATCCCGAGTCGCTTAACAGCATCGCGCGGAGGTTGATACTGTTCTCTGCACTTGGGACAGACCACTCTTACAAGTCTCTGAGCCATGACGCCTATCACGCTGGAGGCGATCAGGAACGGCTCGATGCCCATGTCGATCATTCTGGTGAGCGCACCGGGAGCATCGTTGGTATGCAGTGTCGAGAGCACTAGGTGGCCCGTTAGCGCAGCCTCGGTAGCGATCGTAGCCGTCTCTGCATCGCGAATCTCGCCAACCATTATGATGTCCGGGTCCTGACGAAGCATAGTCCTAAGCCCAGTGGCAAAGGTGAGCCCTGCTCGCGGGTTGATCTGAACTTGCGTTAGTCCGGGAAGCTCATACTCGACAGGGTCCTCTATCGTGAGTATGTTCTTCTCGCCGGAGTTGAGCTTCGAAAGAACCGAATAAAGAGTTGTGGACTTGCCACTGCCGGTCGGTCCGGTGACAAGTATTATTCCGTAGGTGCGAGCTATAAGGCTTTCGAACTTCTCCAGGGTTTCAGGCAGAAGCCCCAGTTTGTTAAGCCCGATGCATATTGCGCTTTTATCCAGGATTCTCAGAACCACCTTTTCTCCAAATACCGAAGGCAGAGTGGAAACGCGGAAGTCGTAAGGCTTTCCGTCTATCACAGCGCTTATTCGACCGTCCTGGGGCGAGCGCTTGGTGGCGATGTCCATTTCGGCCATGATTTTGAATCGGGAGATGAGGGAGGGTTGCACCTTCTTGGGTATTTGCATAACCTCGTGCATGATTCCGTCGATTCTGAGCCGAACGCGCACACAATCCCGAGCAGGTTCGATGTGTATGTCGCTTGCCCCATCAGACACGGCTCGTCCGATAATCAGGTTTGCCAGCTTGATAACAGGCGCTTCCTCGGAGAGCTCGCGCAGGTGCTCGATCGAGATATTGTCTTCGTCCTCAGCGTAGCCCTCGACGCTGGTGATATCGATCTGTTCGGTATCAAACTCCTTGATGACCTCGGAGACTTGTTCGGAGACGTTGGCTTCTGCACGATAGATTCGGCTGATAGCATTGAGTATGTCTTCCTCTAGTGCGATTGTTGGCTCGATGTCAGAGCCTGAGACCATCCTGACTTCATCGATGGCAAATATATCGAGGGGATTTTTCATGGCAAGCGTAAGCTTGCCGTTCTTCCTGCCGATGGGGACAACTTTGAGCTTTCTGGCAGTGCTCTGAGGAACGAGCTTCACAACAGAGCTATCGACCTCGATGTCTCCGAGCTCGACAAATGGCACTCCCCACTGTTCTCCCAGGCACATAACGCGGTCTCTCTCGGTAATTAATCCCATGCTCACCAAAACATCCCCCAGACTCTCCTGTCTCTTGAGCAGCTTCTGCCTTTCAAGAGCTTGTCTGAGTTGGTCCCGCGTTATGAGTCCTTTTCTTACGAATATCTCACCGATCGGTTCGGTTTGTTGCATCACTTCCCTCGAAGGCCGGTTCGTTCATTCGGCATGGCTCTGAGCTTCTCAGGCTAACCTTCCAGTTGCCCCGCCGCTTTCGCGGCGGGGCAACACCGAGCGTAAGCTTTTAACGCTCGCTCGGGACCGCAGCCCTTCAGTCCCAGGAGAACCAGGAAGCTAGACCGGTTCGTCCTAGTCCTGAAGGATCGTGGCCGTTATGAACATCACTACCTCGGTCTCGTCCTTAGTCTTCTGCGTGTGCCTAAACAACTGACCAAAGAGGGGCAGATCGCCTAGGAACGGCACCTTGCGCATTTCCTCTACTTCGTCGCTTCGGATTAAGCCGCCTATAACAATGGTTTGGCCGCTCTTGACGCGCACTACGTGGTCGGTAAATCGGCTCGACACTATCGGCAGCGCAACACCCTGCTCGACGGAGAGCTTGAGCGTGCTTACCTCCGGATGCAGATAGAGCGTGATGTAACCGTCGTCATTTATCTCGCCTGCGACAACCATCTGCACGCCAACGCGCTTTGTGTCCGTGAGGATGTTTTGGCCGGTCGGTGTCGTCTCCACCCTCTGCACGTAGGTAACCTCGTCGCCCACGAAGAATACGCCGGGGTTTCGTTCCAGACAAACAATGCTCGGAGAGGCCAATACCTGAGCGTCCCCGCTGGTAACAAGCGCGTCAAGCGTCGCAGCAAAGTCCCAAGGCTGCCGATACATCTTCTTGTGGGAGATCCGGACGTTCTGTTTGTTGGTTCCGTCTGGGAGCATGTCGGTGGTCTTGTCGTAGTCCGTGAACCCTTCTAGAACTACCAAGTCTCCCCACTGCCATTCCAAACCAAGCTTTTTCTCCCCGGACTTATTTATGCTGCTTATCTTGGCGTCTATCTTTATCTGCGGCGCTTTGACGTCCAACTGCTGGGCAATTTCAAGTGCCTTCGCCACGGACTGCTCGTCGCCTACTATGACGATCGTGCGAGCATTGGTCACAGGTCCGGCCGGTCCGCTGCCCTTCCCTGTTGGGTCCGCACCGCCCCCGGGGATCGTTCCTCGAGCTTGATCGCCAGAGCCCTTGCCACCGGCGGTGTCGAATTCGCGCTCAACCTGCGGAGCCTGTCCGGGAGATGTCTTTGCCGATTTAAACTTAACCAGCTCGAAATCGCTGGTCGGCGCAAAGACGACCTCGACGCCGGGAACTAGCGCCATAAGCGCTTGGGCAAGCTGCGAAGGGCTCGCAAACTTAACGCGGTAGGTTGCTCGCGTCGACTGTATCGCTTGAACTCTAAGCGTCTGCTCGAACTGCTCAGCGAGCTTTTTGGCTTCCGTGACGGAGTCCGTCGGACCCGATAAGACTAGCAAGTTATGCTTCTGTCCTATGGGACCCTGGGCACCGGGTTGTTCAGCAGCACCCTTGGGCGCCGGCTCCACTCCGATTTTGCTTACCACTATATCGGGAAAACGCGATTTGAGCAGCGAGACGACGTCGTCTGCCTTAGCGTAACTGAGCTTAACCAGTTCGGTCTTTGCATCCGGGCTCGATTCCCCCGCGAGAGACCGAAGTGATTCCTTTGTAGAGACCAGGTATGTGTCACCGTCCTTGGTGTAGGTATATCCGCTCAGTTTGGTTACGTAGTCCAGGGCCTCCTCAAGGCTCACATTCGACAGGCTGACCGTGACGTTGCCGGTGACGTCCTTGCTGGATACGATGTTCTTGCCGCTTTGCACCGATAGTGCTTTGAGAACGTCGTTTATATCGGCTCCAAGGAAGTTGACAGAAACCTTCCGCTCCGACGCGCCGGCTCGCAAGCTGCCGGAATTCGCAAAAGCAAACCTCTTGGGAGCTTGCCTATCTGTAGGCGCCGCGGAGTCCGTCTGCTGCGACGGCTCAATCGGTTTTGGATCGCCGGTGGATTGAACAGTTCCCAACACCCTTGTTTGCGGCTGAGCTGCGATTTCCGAAGATGAAGGCAAGCTTAGACTGGCAGAGGCGACCTGAATCGTTGTGCCGGCTGCGTTTGCGGTTCGTGCCGCCATTCTCGATCGCTCAGCTATAGCTTTGTAAGCCCAGAGCCGATCTGCGGGCGACTGCGTGGCATCAGTCGGCTGAGCCTCTATTGGCTCGGAATCTGAGCTTGTCGAAGTAGCCGGCCTCTGCGTCGCAACTGCAGGTTGAGTATTGACATTACTAGCCGACGAGGGCCCCGCCGCAGCCGCCGAGCGCAAGGATGTTGTGCCTGAGGTGGACTTGTAAACCTCGATTTCTATCTCCTTGCCGTCATCTGAACGCCGAGCGGAGTATTTTAGATGCTTGGTTGTATTCACTACCACGCGCGAAATGGGCGGGCGCGCCTGGAAGTTCGAATACCTTACGCTGTAGATCCCACCGCTTCTAATGGGAACTGCGCCGCCTTTTGCTGCAAGCGCGCAGGGAAACTGAAAACCTAAGTATTTGCCCGCGGCAGAAATGAGAGGCGTGAACCTGAGCGGTGATTCGCCTCGCACGGTGATTACGACTTTATCCGGTGTATTAACGACCTTAACGCTCGTTATGACGTTGGCATCTGACCATGAGAGCGTCGGCGCAACAATTAATGCACAAGCCGTGCATAGCACCCACCACATAATAAATGAGGACTTGCCCCGAGTTCTACCTAGCAGCATTCCTATTTCCTCCCACTTTTATGGCTATGGGCCGGTTGTTATATATGAACACCACGTGATCGGTGTTTATGGATGCAACCCTGTAGCGTCCGTCGATTACCTGACCTTCGCGAACAACATGCCGCCCTGTCGCGCCGATTCTGACTATGGCCACGTTGCTTTCGCCCCTCACAACTCCCGTGACCACAAGTTCCTCTTCCGGTTCAGGATTCAGAGCCTGCGTATCCGAAGGCGAACTCTGGTTATTGGCAACGAACGGGTTTATAGGCTTAACATTAATAGCCGGCAATCGGCTTGACATATTTGAAAAGTCCAATTTAAGGCGCTTGGTCACACGCCGCGGCTGGCTTGCTTCAGCGGTTTCTAACTGTGCACCAGGAAGCGGTTGGAACGCGAAGGGATCCCGTCGCGGAAGCGGCGGATGCTCTGTGGAAAGTTCTGCCGCCGAAGCAACCGCTGTATCTTCTGTTGGCTTATCAGATTGGGCTTGGTCCTTGCTGGTTTGGTTGGCCGTTTTCGCGGCTGTCGTTTTGGGCAATGCAACAGAAAACGAAATATAGGCAACACTAGCGACCACCACAACACCCAAAACAGCCAGCCCGATAGCCCTTTTTTGTTCAAGCGTCATTATCCAGCCACCCCCGTTGCCTGCCTGAGCGAAGCTTTTTCAGGAGTTTCGAATCTAGTGCTAGAGCCGGTGCGTGATTCGCTGCTTTCAGACTTATTTTCGTCTTTCAGTATGAAAGCCGTTAGTGTCAGCTTCATATTTAGCCTAGGCGAACCTGCAGCCTGAAATCGATTGACAAGCGGCGTTATCTCAACGGCGTCCACCGCCACTATTTTCGGAAAACTTGTCAACCGATACAGGAAGTCTAGAAGGTCCATGTAGTAGCCCTCTACCTGTAAGCTGATCTGCAGCTCGTCGTAAGGTTGCGATTTGCGAGCCGAACCTTGTTCGTTGCCGTTTGCGGTTTTTGAGGCTTCTTCCAAATTGCCCTCGGACGCCTCCTTGCTGCTGGAGATGCTTCTCTTGGCAACTCTCTTTTGAACCTCAAGCGACGGGCGAACGCCTAACACTTTTAGGTTGACGGATTTGCCAAGGTGTTCAATCTGCTTGAGCAGCGTGGGTATGAACTCCTGGGTAGAAACAGAGGTCTCTAGGTAGCGCACTTGGCTGCGGGCATCGAGGTATGCAAGTTTGGTGGCCTCCAGTTTCTCAACCACACTGCGGCTTTCGGCTACCTGCTTCGTCTTGGCTTGCATCTCGGAAACCGCGCTTTTGAGCTTGCCAGCCATCCCCAAATACATGAGCACCGTCGCAAAAAAAACCAGCACAGCTATAACGATGAGCACTGTCACCGCCCTTGCGCTGGCTTTAAGATTGAACGCGGCCATTAGCTTGCGCTCCTTTCCGATCTTTGTCGTCTTTCATCTTCGCACCAAGCTCGAACTCGATTGCAGGTGCACCATTGACGGAGGTCGGCTGGCTGTAGTTCAGATCCACTTGAGCCAAGTCGGGCACCGACGAAAGCCGGAGCATCGTTTCACCGATGATGGCTTGCGATATGGTAATGCCTGTAAGGGCCACAGTGGGTGAAGACTCTTGGCGCCCGGCTGATTGGTTTGTTGCGATTCGCGTCAGATAGCTGGGCTTCGGAAGGCTTAATGTCAGTGCGTCGAGTATTCTGTGCCAGCGCATAGTTCGCTGTTTGGCCTCGTTTAGCAGATCGATCTTGGGCTGGAGCCGTCTTGTGGCACGTTCGTAGTCTTCGATCTGTTTCACTGTGGGTCTCATCCTGGCAAGCTGGACATCCAAATCGGCAATCCGCCCCCTTGTCGCCACCAGACGCGCAGTCAGCCAACCTCCAAGCGCGATAGCACATATAAATTCAACCAGTATCACCGCCACGACCCTGCGCATATCGCGCTCAAGCTTTTGCTTCTCGGCTCTGCGCGGGGCAATCATATTAATGGAAGGCATCGGAGCACTCCTTTCCTACAGACACTGCTTAATTCACCCAAGCGCTTTCCCAACCGGTTGAGCGTGTCGTCAGCACGACTATGCCGCTAAGCCGCCTTCTGCTTTGAATCAGCAATAAGCTCTTTCAACGCGAGTCCGGTACCTACAGCTAACACAGATTCGTGTTGCGCCTTTAATTCCGCCGACAAGTCCTTGGCGGAGACGGCAGTATCAGAAAAAAGTCGGGCCATCTCAGTTTGAGTGCCAAGCTTGTCCGCCACATACTTGTCTATACCGACCATCTGCGAACTGCCGCCAGTGAGCAGGACGCGATTAACGAAAGAGCCTGTGTCGCCTTCGGGAAACTGGGAGTGATAAAAATTGATGGAACGCTTAATCTCGCGAATGAGCTCGTCGATCAAGGGCTGAACGGCTCGCCAGTTGCGGTTTTCGCGCTGCGCCACATCCTGATCATCCCACGGGCACGCCCGCGCCATTTCTAGCTTAGCCTGTTCGGCTTCCTCAAAAGAGCATCCCGTAAGGTTCTTTATTGCGTTCGTGAAGCTGTCCCCGGCAATTGGGATATTTCGAGTGAGGGCAAACTCTCCGCGGCTGACGATGTTCACATCCGTATGGCTGGCACCCATGTCTACAAGAGCGACGGTCTCATTCAGGAATCTATCGGTGGAGCTCAACTCTACGATAGAACGTATTAGAGCGAACGCCTCAACATCCACGGCAAGGGGTTCAAGCCCTGCCGCTTCCAGGACTGCAACTCTGCTATCCACCATCTCCCTGGGCGCGGCAACCAACCACACGTTCATTTGCCCCGGCTCCTCAGCGTCGCCGATGATTTCAAACTCCACAACACTGTCTTCAATTGAGCTGGATATGAACTTGCCCGCTTCGTATTTGATCGACTTTCGCAGTAGGGCTTCTGACATCTTCGGGAACTGCACTTGGCGCACTATGACCTGCGACCCAGAAATACCACACACAGCGCCGGTGGCCTTTATTCCGGCCTCGCGCAACATTCTGCGGATCGCTGCGCCTACCTCCTGGACGTCGCGCACGACCCCGTCTTTGATTGCGTCCGGCGGACACCGGTCGACGGCAGCCGCCAGCAGTTCCCATCCGGTGTTGGTGGAGACCGCCTCGACAACCTTCAGAGTTGATGAACCTATATCGACTCCGACAACCGACTCCTTAGCAAAAAAAAGACCCAACACGTGCCAAAGTCCCCCCGATGAGAAGTCCTCTCAAGAGTCCATATCCACTAACATTATTGTCAGACCAGAGCCAATCAATAGGGTCTAAACACTACAATGGCGTACCAGTTTGATGTGATCAGAGGCCTACTCAAAACAACCCCAGCAACCGCGCCGGAGTTTACAGGTTATGGTTAATGGGTAATTCAAAATGAACCAGCATCCCCCAATCCGTAGTGCCAGTTTGCGGCGGACAAAAGGATGGGAAGCTGAACAAAAACATCAAAGGAGGAAAAAGACTATGGAAGTATACGAGGAAGTGTACGAATGTGCCCCGGAAACATCGCGCGTGCCGTTGATCGGCGAGGATGCGCCGGAATTCGAAGCTGAGACAACACAAGGCAGAATCAAGTTTCCGGACGATTACAAGGGCAAGTGGGTTATCCTATTCAGCCACCCAGCGGACTTCACACCTGTGTGTACCACCGAGTTTATGACATTTGCCAAGATCGAGCCGGAGCTCAAGAAGCTCAACTGCGAGCTCATCGGCCTTTCCATAGACAGCACCTACAGCCACATCGCCTGGCTGAGGACGATCAAGGAAAAGATCAAATACAAGGATATGGAAAATGTCGAGATCACCTACCCCGTGATCAGCGACATCAAGATGGAAGTTGCCCGCAAGTACGGCATGATTCAGCCATCCGCGGACGATACCAAAGCCGTAAGGGCTGTGTTCTTCATCGATCCGCACTCCAAGATCAGGGCGATTATATACTATCCTCTGTCGAATGGTAGAAACTTCGACGAAATCCTGCGTCTGCTGAAGGCTATGCAGACATCTGACGCCCACAACTGCGCGACTCCTGCCGACTGGCAGCCAGGGGATGACGTAATTATTCCGCCGCCAGGATCCTGCGGTGCCGCCAAAGAGCGAGTGGAGCAGGCAGGCGACGATTACTATTGCCTGGACTGGTTCATGTGCTTCAAGAAGCTGCCGAAAGAGCAGTCCCCGCCTTTAAAGTAGCATATGTGCAATCATGCGGATGTTAGTATTAGCGGCATTGGCCGCACTATCGCGGAAGTGCAAGCTCTGGATATGAAGGTGTGGCGCCGCTACAAGCCGCCTTCGAAGAAGATTTTCGCATTCGACTATGCCTTGGGTCCGGACGTGGCTTGCAGAACCGAAACTCGCGCGGGAAGCGGCATCATGGAGCCGCCGTTATATCCGCATAAAGACGGCACGATCTATATCTATCTCGACGGTCACGCCAAGCACGCTATTACAGGCTGCGGCTGGGCACCAGTAGGCTACACGGATGCAAACATAGACAGATCCCATCGGGGTGTTCGTTATTAGGGTTAGGCTGCTGAGTATTCGCAGGCCAGCCGATCTCTTGATATAACATGACGCGGGGAGAGATAGCTTTTCCCCGCGTCATGTGCTATACTCCGCGGTGTGAAAACGCCCGCCAACAAGATCCTCGCCGGTATAATCGCGGTGTACTGCGCGTTGGCGCTTTGTTACTCATTCGCAACGAAGCTCAAGTATGGTCCTGACGAACCTGCCCACTTCATATACATCCGCTCGATTGCAACAGAACTCGCGTTGCCCACTATAGCACACAAAGAAACGCCAAACGAGCACTCGAAAGCCACCCACGAAGGTCACCAGCCTCCCCTGTATTACCTGCTTATGGCAATCCCGTTTGCCATAGCACGGCTTGTGGGGGTTGAGGATGACACACTGTGGCGGATTTTGCGATTGGCAAACATACCCATCGGTGCTGCAGGAATCTGGGCTGCGTATTTGCTTGCCAGGGAGTATTTCAAAAAGGAAGCCTACGCGCTCGCTTGCGCGGGATTCGTAGCAGGCATCCCGACAGCAAGTTACATGGCCGGTGTAATTAACAACGAAAACCTCATAACACTTCTCTTCACGTGGGCTATGATCCCTTTGCTGCGCTATTTCAAGACTGGCGTGATGTCGATGCGGGATTCGCTCGTGACTGGATTATTGATAGGTTTGGGGTTACTTACGAAGGCGCAGTCTTTTGTGCTTGTCTTTCTGTTACTTGTTGCGGCCGCTGCAGCAATAGTGCGCGGTAGTTTGGGCACAAGTAAAGTCATTTTAAGAACGGCTGCAAGCCTTGGTATAGTGTTATTGGTAAGCGGCTGGTGGTTTGCGCGCAACATCGCAACATACGGAACTCCGACACCGCATTCTCTCTACAACCCCGTTATTCCTGGCGGAATTTTAGCTTTAGCAGCTGCCCCTGCGCTCGGTGCCGAATTGCTATACAGGCTAACGATGGCCCTATATGGCTACTTCTGGATGCCGTTCTGGCTCGTGTGGCCCTTTGTTGGCAGCTTGAGACAAGTTGTATACCCAATCGCCTTGGCAAATATCGCTGTCCTCGCAGGAGCTGTATTGCGTTTCCGGCGCGGCAATTCGTTCGACCTGCCATCTTTAGTATTTCTCCTGTTGGCACCTGTGGTTATGTACATCCTATGGCTGCAGTACATACTCACCGTCGACCAAATGGCTAACCTGCAAGGCAGGCTGTTCCTCTCGACTGCAACAGTTGCAGGAGTCGTTTGGGTAATAGGGCTTGACGGAATTCTGCGGAGCAAGAAAGCGAAGTTATACGGATTGCTTGCCGGCTGCATTGTGCTGATAGCGGCTAATGCGGCAGTGATAAGCTGCGCCTTCAGGTTGTACGCTGCCTAAGTCACCGTGAAATCACTGGGCAGGTTCTTTCGAGCAGTTTGATAGTGACGACTGAAAGTGTTGGAAGTACGCAGGAAACCCCGCGGCATCCTTTCCGCGGGGCTTCCAGAGGAGGCTGTCAAGAGGCTTTCTGCTGGCGGCGTCCTTTACTTTATCCCACTTTTTATTACGCCAGCGAGCTGACGCAGGTTCCATCCTCTGAAGCGATGGCGAGGTTTTTTGGCCTCAGACCAATACCACCTCAGGCAGCCTTTCTTAAGTCGTCCACGAAGTCCCGCGCAACTTTAAAGCCTCCCTCACCTCGCACGAATCCCACTATTGATACGCTGTGCTCCCTGGACATATCGATTATCGGCATATCGGGTATGGGTTGCCCTTCAGCATCAGCAGTCAAGATTAATGTCGGCTGGTTGGGCCGAGAGGCATAATGCCTGAGTACACGCGCTTTGAACCCGTTGCTGAGCTGCACCTCGCTTCCAGTGGGATAATAGCCTATCAGAGAAACAAAGCATTCTAGTAGCCTCTCGTGTAGATCCTCGGACATTTGTCGAGCCATCAGCAATATTGCTTCTTTGGGATTCATTGCCGGTCTGTAGGGTCGATCGGTAGTAAGTGCGTCATAGACGTCCGCTATGGCAGTTATCATGGCATAAGGGGAAATGTGATGTCCTCGTTTGCCCTCTGGGTATCCGCGTCCGCTGATTCTCTCGTGATGATATAAAACGCAATCAAGAACCGCGGCGCGCTTTTCGCCGGACTTTTTTAACTGCTCTACCCCCAGAACAGGATGTCGCTTTACTTGATTCATCTCATCAGCATCTAGCGGACCTTGCTTATTTAGGATACTCACCGGGATTTGTACCTTACCTATGTCATGCAACAGCGCACCCAGTCCGATCGCCTCAACTTGATCACGGAAGTCGGTATGCAAAGCTAGATGCATAGCCAAAATGCTCACGTGAACCGAGTGCGTGTAAGTGTATGAATCCACGTCCTTGAGTTGGGTGAGCGAAACTAAAGCCCTAGGATCATCTAAAAGCTGCTCTAGCAGTTGGGCAACTGTGCGTCGGGCGGCTTCGAGATTTATGGCTTCTCCACCGTAGACGCTGCCAAATATAGCCTCTACTTCAGCAACGGCTCCGAGCTTAATTTCTCGAGCTCGCTCTAACTTCTGCAAGAATTCGGTAACCTGATGGTCGGGCTCTAACGCAGCTGCATCGAGCGACTTTTCGTTATCTATGTCAAGCGGAATTTCGGCAGTGCGTTTATCACCGAATCTGACGTCGGGTTGATTTAGTCTTTCTAGTTCAGAAAGGGTATCAATCCTGGCACCGGCGCGGAGTAGAAGAGTGCCGTCCTGTGTATAGGCGCTCTCAAGGAGTCGTGATCCCAGCCGCAACGACCTTCTACGACACCTTTTTGAAGACCGGCCCGACCTTTTCATACGGTTAATGACCTCCAATTTCGTTAAAATTTTAGTCCACTTACCCGATGAAGGTCACTAATGTCGACCTAATAATCCATTCCATAACTAAGACCCACAATTCACATACGCCCTTGTTTTCAAGAATCTAATGTCCACTATAGACAAGTTAAAGATTAATAACATAACATTGTGCGACCGTTTTAGTATAGTATTTGTGGTTGAATTATCGTGTTGATTCACACACAACTCACATTTGTTCGCAGTATAATAGATTCTAACTGAAACCTCAGTTTGTTCAATACGGACAATTATGTTCAAAGTTTACCGCATAATGATGAACAGCTTGCGTATACACATAAACATAGTCTTCCGAGCTACTCCTGGCTCACGAGTAAACCGTGTTAAGTGGTCCCCATGACAATGCTAACTGGCCATCTAATTGAAAGACTTATTATTGACAATCCAAAAGCCCGGTTGTAAACTCTGTCCGTTCTCAGAAATGCCAGGAGGGGACGAGGTGTACGTAGGACGCATAGTTGTAGTTGGCAAGACAAACCGGCCATTTGTGGCTTATCGGGTCTCGTCGAGATCATTCCCGAACCGAGTGGCAAGAATTGTCGACAATGCCGTGGCTATACAACCGCTTGATCCGGAGGATATGAAAAGGAACCCATATATCGCATACAACTGCATTCGTGTGGGCGAAGATGCAGTGGTGGTATCCAACGGTTCCCATACCGACGCCATCTTTGATCAGATCCAAAAGGGTATGTCTCCCGATCTCGCCGTCCAAAGAGTGCTCAGTGAGATGGGATACGAGAGGGACGAGTACAATACGCCGCGCATCGCAGGCGTGATCAGCGAGGATTGCGGGTTCATAGGAATTGTCAGGGAAGATGCTCTCGAAATAGAGGCTTTCGGCCTGACCGAAAACTCTTGCCGAATTATTTGCACTTACGAACTAAACCGACTGGATAACAAGAGCTATCCGTTTAACGCGTCCTGCGCGCTAGAAGCGGCAAAGTTCACAGTCGAGGGCGGGGTATTCAAAGAATTTGAGAATCCCATTTGCGCCGCTGCTTGGATGGATGAGTTAGCTGTGTTCAACCCCCATGAAATGTAGCGCGACAGAATGCTCTGGCAATGCGTCTGTCGCGGCCTAGGGATAAGGTAGAGGAAAATCGGAGCTTCAGACGTTAGCCTTGCGATTCCGTCGTCTTCGTTCGCTCAGCGTCTTCGGATCCTGACTCCTCTTGAGCTTTCCTGGAGGCCTTCTTAAACTCGTGGATCCCTTCCGCAAGCGACCTTCCTAGCTCCGGCAGCTTCTTGACCCCGAAGAGGAGTACGATAATGCCAACAATTATGATGGCTTCATTAGTCCCGATCGCTATCGGCAGCATTGACTATGCTCTCCTTTGAACTCTCCGACGCCCAGCTGGGTGTGGGCTCCGGTTCATCTACTTGTTCTATGGTTTCCATGACCTCGCGTGAGGCGCGCCTGAGTTCGCGAAGCCCCTGGCCTATTGAACGACCGATTTCGGGGAGCTTCTTCGGACCGAAAATGATTAGCGCCAGCACGAGAATGATTATAATTTCCTGAGTTCCCATATGGAACATAGGACAACCCTTCTTTCAGGCTATGCGGTTCAGGGTCACGCCCTGTCTGATATCTATTATACTACTTTTGGAACAAAAACCGGCACCATATGTCGTGGCATTTGCAGCTCCGGCTGCAGTTCCCCAAGCAAGCGCTTCGCTAAGCGAATCGCCCCTGAGCAGACTGTCCAAAAACGCCGCCACAAAAGAATCCCCCGAGCCCACAGAACTTGCAAACTTAATCTCAGGCGGGATTGCTTGCCAAGCCTGACTGCCGTCGGTTACAACTGCGCCGCTACGACCCATAGTTACCGCAACTATTTCAATACCGCTATCCCTTAGACTATTCGCAGCAGCCAATATCTCTTCAAGCGTGCACAGCTCTTGGCCGGTCAGCTCAGACAGTTCTGAGACGTTCGGCTTTATCATATAGGGAGCTGCTTTCACACCCTCTGCCATGTGCGCGCCGCTGGCATCGAGGACCGTTTTGACATCTAGTTGACTCGCCAGACCTATAAGTTCCGCGTAGAAGTTGGCAGGCACTCCTGGAGGGCAGTTACCGGAGAGAACTAGAAAATCACAGCCGCGAACCAGGTTGTCCACCTTTGAGATCAACGCCTCCAATTCGAGGTCGGTAACCGTTGGTCCGGGTTCGTTTATCTCGGTTTGCGTGCCGTTTTGGGGATCGACGATCTTTATGCACAGCCTCGACTCGTCTTCCACCCTTACAAAATCGTGCTTTATCCCTTCCCTGTCGAGGCCTTGCGCGATTGCGTTGCCTATCGAACCGCCCAGGAACCCGGTGGTTAGCGCATCGCGTCCGAGCTCTTTTAAAACGCGCGCTACATTTATACCTTTGCCGCCCGGCACGGTTCGACACTGGCTCGGCCGGTTGATCCGGTCCACCGTGAACGACTCGATGGTGTATGTTTTGTCTATGGAAGCGTTTAGTGTAACCGTTAGTATCACGACCTACTCCTTATGGGTGCACAGTAATTCTAGGCTTGCCCAAGCTTAGTGTCAAATGAGCTGTCTCGGCAACAGGCAATCACGGGCAATTCGGAGCCTTGATGATCGAACATGCTCAGTGTTATAATTGGGCAGCTTCCGAAAACCAACGAACCGCATTTGATACGCTCGTTGGAGCGTATCCGCAAGGTGGGTGTATGAAACTAACTGCCCAGGACATTGCAGACGTAGCTCGCTTGTCCCGTTTGGAGCTGACAGAAGAAGAAAAGGAAACCCTAGCCGGCCACATAAACCGCCTCCTTGAACACTTCGAAAAGCTGCAGCAGTTGGATACAGAAGCTGTGGAGCCTACGTCCCATGTGATCCCCGTGTTCAACGTCTTTCGTAAGGATGAGCCGGGGGAATCGCTTCCGGTGAACGATGTTCTTGCCAACGCTCCCGACGTTGCTGACGACTGCTTTGTCGTTCCCAGGGTGGTAGAAACGTAAGCGCTAAGACCGAAGTTTTTCGGAGGGTAACGCAGAGGACCGAACACAGTATGACAGACGCGCTGTATGAGCTAACTATACACGAGATTCACGACTTACTTCGCAGCAAGCAAGTCAGCGCGCGGGAGGTTGCCGAAAGTTTCATAAGACGTATAGAAGAAGTTGATTCGCGCGTGCGGGCATTCATAACTACTACACCAGAACATGCGCTCAAGCAGGCTGAAGCTGTCGATGAGGTGCTTTCTCGGGGAGATCTGCTGGCTAACCCCCTGGTCGGAATACCCGTGGCGATCAAAGACAACATGTGCACGCGCGGCATATTGACCACGTGCGCGTCTAAAATCCTCTATAACTATAAGCCCATATATGACGCGACTGTGGTCGAAAGGCTGAATGAGTCGCGAGCGATACTCGTTGGAAAAACAAACCTAGATGAGTTCGCCATGGGCTCATCGACTGAAAACTCAGGCTTCTTTGTCACGCGCAACCCCTGGAACCTGGATACCGTTCCAGGCGGCTCCAGCGGCGGTTCGGCTGCTGCAGTTGCGGCGAACGAGTGCGCCTTTGCGCTGGGATCAGACACTGGAGGATCTATCAGACAGCCGGCATCGTTCTGCGGAGTTGTAGGGATGAAGCCGACCTACGGCCGAGTCTCCCGCTACGGACTGGTAGCCTTCGCAAGCTCATTAGACCAGATCGGCCCGATCACCAAAGACGTCACCGACTGTGCCATAGTACTTAACGCCATATGCGGCAAAGACCCACGCGACTCCACGTCGCTTGACGTGCCTGTCCCGGATTTCACGCAGTCGCTCAGGGCTGATGTCAAGGGGCTCAAGATTGGGGTTCCAAAGGAGTTTTTCGGTTTCGGGACAGATCCGGAAGTTGAGGATGCGGTGCGCAGCGCCGTAGACCTTCTCGTGGAGCTTGGGGCGCACGCTGAGGAGACATCGATGCCAAGTGTGGAATACGGGCTGGCAGTATACTACATAATCGCGCCGGCAGAGTGCAGCTCCAATCTGGCACGCTACGACGGGGTTCGCTACGGATTGCGAGTGGCTCCCGACAGCGGCACAGTGACCCGACAAACACGCGAAGCAAAGAGCAGTATCGTCTCGATGTTCGAGAAAACGCGGGAGCAAGGGTTCGGGGCTGAAGTCAAGCAGCGCATCATGATTGGCACGTATGCGCTGTCCGCCGGTTACTACGATGCGTACTACTTAAAAGCGCAGAAGGTGAGAACTCTGCTGAGGCGCGATTTCGACAAGGCTTTCGAGAAGTTCGACGTCCTCATCACACCGACATCACCCACAGTGGCGTTCGGAATAGGTGAGAGAGCAGACGATCCGTACGCTATGAAGCTTGCCGACATATGCACAATCCCGGCTAATCTCGCTGGTATACCGGGCATATCCGTTCCGTGCGGTTTCAAAGAAGAGCTGCCGATAGGTCTGCAAATAATGGCGAGAGGGCTCGACGAGGAGACATTGATACGGGTAGCTTTTACCTACGAACAGCACACTGAACACCACCGCAAGAGGCCGCCACTCTAGGCCGACTGCGGCAAACGGACTCCGCTGACGATCTAAGAGACGCGTATTATGGCTGAGTACGAACCAATCATAGGGATGGAAGTACACGTTGAGCTGCAGACTCGTTCAAAGATGTTCTGCAGCTGCGAAGTAGCGTTCGGAGGGGAGCCGAACACTCGTTGCTGTCCGGTATGTCTGGGGCTGCCGGGTAGTCTGCCAGTAATTAACGAGAAGGCAGTGGAGTATATGGCTCGCGCCGCCCTTGCTCTCAATTGCACCATACTCCCCCAGTGCATCTTTCACCGCAAGAACTACTACTACCCCGATTTGCCCAAGAACTATCAGATCTCACAATACGATTATCCGCTGGGGGTTAACGGCTGGGTAGAGATTCTGGCCGGCGGCAGAAGCAAGAAAATTGCAATCAGGCGCGTGCACATGGAGGAAGACACCGGCAAGCTCCTGCACGTTTCCGGAAACCGCAGCTACGTCGATTATAACCGCAGCGGAGTGCCGCTGATGGAGATTGTCACCCAAAATCCGCCTCCGGAAGGGCTGGACCAAATCGAATCTGCCGAGGAGGCGCGCGAATACCTGCAGAGGCTCAGACAAATACTGCTCTACTTGGGCGTGTCCGACGTAAAGATGGAAGAGGGCAGTATGCGCTGCGAACCGAATGTTTCGGTGCGGCCGAAGGGCCAGAGTGAGTTCGGAGTCAAGACCGAAATAAAGAACCTTAACTCATTCCGGGCAGTGTACCTGGGTGTAGACTATGAGATCAAACGACAGATAAGAGTGCTAGAGCAGGGTGGCAAGGTCGTTCAGGAAACGCGGCGGTGGGATGATGAACGCGGCGTCACCGTGCCGATGCGCTCCAAGGAATTTGAGCAAGAATATCGCTACTTTCCCGATCCGGATCTTGTGCCTTTGCGTTTCACAGAGGAATGGATTGAAAAGCTTCGATCGGAGCTTCCGGAACTGCCGTTGGCAAAGCTTAAAAGGTTTATGTCGGACTATGGGTTGGCGCAAGCGGATGCAGAGGTGCTTATTGACTCGCCAGACCTTGCGGAGTTTTACGACGCATGCGCTGTTGGATACAAGGATCCCAAAGCCGTTGCCAACTGGATTACTACTGAGCTTCTGAGGCTGCTTAACGCCACTGGAAAAAAGCTGAATGAGACTAAGCTGACGCCCACACATTTGTGCGGATTGCTGGAACTTGTGGACGGGGGCACGATAAACCGAAACACGGCAAAGGCTGTATTCGAGGAGATGTTCACCACTGGAAAGACCGCGCCGGAAATTGTGCGGCAAAAAGGCCTTGAACAGGTGAGTGATGAAGCCGCCATCGAGTCTGTTGTCAACCGTGTGCTGGATGCAAATCCGAACGAGGTAAAGCGCTACCGCGCAGGAGAGATCAAACTGCTGAGCTGGTTTGTGGGCCAGGTGATGAGAGAAACGAAGGGCAAGGCAAACCCTGCGACAGTCAATAAGCTCCTCCGCGAAAAACTGGAATCATAGCACGCCGCCAACAGTGTCGAAAAATAGAGTCTGCAAACGAGGAATAGCCTATCTTACAACTTCCGGAGGTAACAAATAGCATGCTTTTGCCCGAACTGCGAAAGCTGATTTGCGAAATAAACCAAGCACTTCCGCGGGAACGACTTGTTACCATGACTAGCGGAAACGCCAGCGGCCGTGATCCGGAGACGAATTACGTAGTCATCAAGCCCAGCGGCGTTCCATTTGAAGAGCTTACACCGGAGAAGATGGTAGTTGTCGATCTCCAATGCAACGTTATTGAAGGCGACCTGAAGCCCTCTGTCGATGCGCGCACTCACGTATATATCTACCGCCACAGGCCCGATATCAACGGCATCATACACACTCACTCGAACTACGCAACCAGTTTCGCCGCGCTCGGCAAGCCCATACCGGTGGTTCTTACCGCAATAGCCGACGAATTCGGTCAGCAAATACCTTGCGCGCCGTACGCCCAGATAGGCGAGGAACAGATCGGCGAAGCGGTGGTGAAGTATATTGGGACGTGCCGCGCGATACTGCTCCAGAATCACGGCGTATTCGCAGTAGGACCCGACCCGAAGGAAGCTCTGAAAGCAGCAGTGATGTGCGAAGATGTTGCTAAAACGGTGCATTTGGCTATGCTGAAAGGCACCCCGATTCCGATTCCGGAGGAAGAAATCAAACGCGCGTATAAGCGTTACCAGGAGAAATACGGCCAGAAGTGAGGTAGCTGATGCCGCTCATAAAGTGCCTCTTGCTTTCGGGGGCTAACAACCACGATTGGAAGCGCTCATCGCCTTTTTTGAAACGCCTGCTGGAGGACTCAGGCAAATTCAGCGTGACGATAACGGAGAACCCCTCAGCCGCCCTGGAAGACGCCAAAGCCCTGGCTGATTTTGATCTGATATTCTCCGACTATAACGGTCCCGCGTGGAGCGATCTTGCCAAACACAACTTCGAATCGGCGATCGCAAGCGGCACCGGACTCGTAGTAATGCACGCAGCTGACAACGCCTTTCCGGGGTGGATAGAGTACGAAAAGATGGTTGGTTTGCTTTGGCGCGAGGGAACGGGTCACGGGCAGTTTCAGGAGATCGAAGTCAAAATTGTTGACTCGGAGCATCCCATAACTTGTGGACTTGCGGACTTTCGCACTTGGGACGAGCTTTACCACAGGCTTGTGCACATGCACGGTGTGCCGTATCGAGTTTTGGCTACAGCCTGGTCTAACCCCGAAAAAGGCGGAACCGGCAGAGACGAGCCGGTGATGGTAGTAACCCAATACGGCGAAGGTCGGGTGTATCATCACGTGCTGGGACACGTTTGGGAAGGCGGCGACATGCGAGCTTTGGAAAATGAAGGCTTTCAAAAAGCGCTCGTGAGGGGATGCGAATGGGCTGCAACCGGTGATGTGACGTGATCGATATCGAACAGATAAGAAAGATCATCCCACACAGGTATCCGTTCCTGCTAGTCGACCGAATAATAGAGGTAAACAGCGAATGCACACGCTGCGTGGGCATTAAGAACGTCTCGGCCAACGAAAAGGTCTTCCAAGGGCATTTTCCAGACCGAGCGATTTTCCCGGGTGTGCTTCTCGTGGAGCACATGGCACAAGTTGGCTGCTACTTGCTTATGCTTCACCCGGAGTCAAAAGGGAAGTTGGCGTATTTTGCCGCGATAGACGGCGTGCGCTTTCGCCGCGCGGTCGTTCCCGGAGACAAGATTGTTACGACGGTCGAGCTTGTCTTTAACCGAAGAGGTATTTGGAGAATACGCTGCGAGTCGAAGGTTGATGATGAGATTGTCTGCGAAGGGGAACTAACCTGTGCGCTTGTGGATTATTAGTCAAGTTGATAACGCAATGTGCCAGGCGGAGGCCACATACCTCGCAGCATAAGAGGAGAGATCAAGATGTCACTGCCTAATGCACCGGAAGTAAAGATCGGGATCGTCGCAGTCAGCAGAGACTGCTTCCCAATAGAACTCAGTCGACGAAGACTTAACAGACTTGCGCAAGAGTGCAGCCGAATCGGCGTAAACTTCCACCCATGCGAGACTATTATCGAGAACGAGAAATCGGTTCTTGCTGCTCTGGACGAATGCAACCGTGTTGGCGCGAACGCCGCAGTTATATATCTGGGCAACTTCGGTCCGGAGGGTCCTCTTTCGATATTCGCTGAGAAGTTTGCGGGCCCTGTGATGGTATGCGGAGCGGCTGAGGAAGACAGCTCGGACTTAATCGATGGCCGAGGCGACGCATTTTGCGGCATGCTCAGCGCGTGCTACAACTTCGCACTCCGCGACGTGCAGATATATATACCAGAGGTGCCCGTGGGGCTGCCTGAGGAAGTTGCTCCCGAAATTAAGCACTTTGAGTCGGTGGCGCGAGCGATTCTGGGGCTTATGGGCTTGAAAGTCATAACATTCGGCCCCCGTCCACAAGACTTCTACGCATGCAACGCCCCGATGAAGCCGATCTACCATCTTGGGATCGAACTCATGGAAAACAGCGAGCTCGACCTGTTGACCATCTTCAATGCAGTTGACGAGAAGGATCCGGAGGTGGCGGAGGTTGTCGACGATATGTCTCGGGAACTCGGAGAGGGCAATACATACCCTGAGCTCTTGCCTTCTCTAGCGAGGTTCGAGGTAGCGCTAAGCCGATTCGCACGGGAAAACTTGGGTTCGCGGCAGTATGCGGTTTTTGCCAACAAGTGCTGGCCTGCATTTGAGAGGGCTTTCGGATTTGTCCCCTGTTACGTGAATGGCAGACTTTCCGCAAAAGGGATGCCGGTGGCTTGTGAGGTCGACATATATGGCGCCATTAGCGAATACATAGCATACCTGGCCAGCGGTGTTCCAGCAACATTGCTCGACATCAATAACACGGTGCCGGCTGACATGGTCATCGGGCAAGATCTCAAGGGGGCTGAGCCGCGGGACCTGTTTATGGGATTCCATTGTGGCAATACGCCTGCCTGCTGCATGAAAACCCTGTCGCTTAAGTATCAGCTCATAATGAAGCGCCTTATGGAGGAACCCGGCTCGCCACCAAGCATAACCCGCGGAACGCTGGACGGTCAATTGCGGCCAGGACCTGCCACGTGGTTCCGATTGCAGGCCAACGTCGACAACGAGCTGATGAGCTACATTGCAGAAGGGGAGATTCTGGATATAGATCCAAGAAGTCACGGCGGAATAGGCATCTTTGCTATTCCGGGCTTCGCCCGTTTTTATAGGCACGTGTTGCTTGAAAAACGCTTCCCGCACCACGGGGCAGTTGCGTTCGAACGCGCTGGAAAGGTTCTTTTTGATGCATTACGGCTGCTGGGGATCGAAGACATCGGCGTGCCGCTGCCAGCAGGAGCCGCTTATCCGAGTGAGAATCCTTTCTCTAGACAGTGAAATGGTATACAGGAAGCTGGTTAATTCCGTCTTGCTGGCAATTGGGCTGTTTTGCTGACATTTGTAGTCAAGACTGTTGTTTGTGATTGAGTATGTCAGAAGGTGATCGTACATACGACGTCGTGGTTTGCGGCGGAGGACCGGCAGGTATTGCGGCGAGCGTTGCGGCCGCGCGGACTGGAGCTGAAGTTCTTCTGATCGAGCGTTACGGCTTCCTGGGCGGGATGGCAACCGCAGGTCTCGTAAACCCTTTCATGACCTTTTATGCCGGCTCCGAGCAGATCATAAAGGGCATCTTCCAAGAGATTATCGACAGGTTGTCCGCAAAGGGCGGTTGGGGAGGTCCGCAAGAGAAATGGGCTTTTGACCCTGAACTTCTCAAGGTGGTAGCCGACGAAATATGCCTCGAATCCGGGGTCAAGATGCTGTTGCACGCGTTTGTGTGCGGTGCGGACGTTCAAAGATCGCGGATAGCATCAATAAGAGTTTTTGCCAAGCCAGCAGAGCGAAAGATTAAGGCGAAGGTCTTCGTGGATGCAACAGGCGACGCCGACCTTGCTTATACAGCGTGGGTCCCCTGCGAAAAGGGCCGCTCGGGTGATGGTCTGACGCAACCAATGACGCTTAACTTTCGTGTGGCAGGCGTAGACATAGACCGCATGCCTTCTCGAGATGAGATTAACAGGCTCTACTTGGTAGCACGCAGCGAAGGTCGGATAAACTGCCCACGAGATAACGTTCTGTTTTTCTTCACAACCCGCAGGGGCGAGGTTCACTTCAACACCACAAGGGTTATAAAACTAGATGGCACATCTGCACGCGAGCTTACCGCTGCAGAAATCGAAGGGCGGCGGCAGGCAAAACAGATTTGCGACTTCTTGCGAGCCGATGTTCCGGGTTTTGAAAACTCATATCTTATGACTACCGGAACGCAGATAGGCGTACGCGAAACGCGGCGGATTGTGGGACAATACGTGCTCACAGCGGAAGATGTTCTTTCCGCCGCAAAGTTTCATGACGGCATAGCACGCGGTTCTTACTCGATTGACATACACGATCCGGCCGGCGGCGGCACTGTTATCAAGCATTTGCCGCCCGGAGAAAGCTACGATATCCCCTACCGTTGCCTTGTACCTTTGAACATTTCTAATCTACTGGTTGCCGGCAGACCCATCTCGGCAACACACGAAGCACATTCCTCGCTCCGAGTGATGCCTATAGCTTTTGCGGTCGGCCAGGCTGCCGGTACGGCAGCGGCTCTATGCGCCAGGTGGAAGGTTTCTCCGCGTGACCTAGACGTCAAACGGCTCCAACGCGAGCTTCTTGACCAGGGCGCAAGTCTGAGCAAGGTCGCTGCCGGGAAACAGTCTAAGGGAGGTCAAAGTTGAGGTAATGAGATTCGGTTGCTGTGTTGGCCTGGACAAGGCCGAGATCGTTCAGGAAGCGGGTTACGACTACATAGAACTTCCCGTTTCGACGGTGAAGGCGGAGTCCCCGGATTCAGAGTTTGAGCCTATTCTGGAACAAGTTCACTTGCTCGAGATCGTTCCGGAAGCTTGGAACTGCCTACTGCCCGGCGATATGAAAGTAACGGGACCTGAGGTGGACAAGTATCGGGTGGAACGATATCTGCGCACCGCCTTCGAGCGCATTGAAGAACTCGGCGGGGAGATCGTAGTATTTGGCAGTGGCGGAGCAAGGACTGTGCCTGAAGGCTTCCCTCGGGAAGAAGCTTGGCAGCAGCTCGTAGAATTTGTAAGCCTGGCAGGGCAGGTTGCGGGAACACACGGAATAACTATCGCGATCGAGCCGTTGAATTCGAAGGAAAGCAACATCATAAACTCAGTTGCGGAGGCAGTCGAACTCGCCAAAGCTGCGGATCATCCGTTCGTCAGAGTACTTGCGGACCTTTACCACATAGATGAGGAAAAGGAGCCGCTGGAGCACATTCTGGAATCGGGTGATTACATCGTGCACACGCACACGGCCGATACGGGACGCTTTTATCCTGGCAGCGGTTCTTATCCTCATCGTGAGTTCTTCCGAAACCTGCGCGCCGTAGGTTACAACGATAGGATGTCCGTGGAGTGCCGCTGGAACGACTTCGAAAGCGAGTGCCGGAAGGCGTTGGAATTCCTGCGGGGCATTGATGCTGAGATTTCATAGCGCCAAGTAAAGCAATTATACAAGAAAAAGCCAATACGGTCAGCATTAGGAGGTTAATAATGCCGAGAGTTGATGTGTGTATCGAGGCTGTATTCGAAGATCTGCCCTTAGTAGAGCGAGCGAAGCGCGTACACGATGCCGGTTTCGACGCTATCGAGTTTTGGTTTTATGACATGGGTGGCACAGACCGCGGCATTCCTGCCCTTGGAAAGTTCTGTGCCGACAACGGGATACTCATCAACAACGCAGTGGTAAATGCCCCCGACGCAAGCATCGGCGGTTCACTGGTAGACCCAGAAGATCGCCCAAAGTACCTCGCACGCCTCAAGGAAACGATCAAAATCTGCAAAGACATCAACTGCCACGCAGCAATCACTTGCACCGGCAACTGCTTACCGGGCGTTTCGCTGTATGCGCAAAAAAGGAGCGTGATAGACACCCTCAAGGCAGCTGCTGAAGTGGCTGAGGCGGAGAATTTCCAGCTTTTCTTGGAAGCTCTGAATACGCGTGTTGATCACCACGGATACTTCTTGTGGTCGGCTGAGGAGGGTGCAGATATCGTTCGCCAGGTCGGAAGTCCCAAAGTGAAACTTCTTTTTGATATCTACCATATGCAGATAATGGGCGGTAACATAATAGAGCGAATCCGCGAACTTATCGACGTTATCGGTCACTTCCACTCCGCGGGTGTTCCCGGAAGGCACGATCTGGATATCGGAGAACTCAACTACATCAACATTATCAAGGCCATCGACGAAACCGGTTACAAAGGGCTTTTCGGTCTGGAGTACTGGCCTGCCGGGGATCAAATGGAATCTCTCAAGCGAATGCGGCAACTCACAATGTCGGCGCAGTCGGGATGTTCATGTTGTTGATTCAAGATATGAGAGTCGTAAGTTCAATCGGCTGAGAGAAGAGGATATGCGAGGAATGGTTTTTCGGTGGCTGTTGGTACTGTTAGGACTGGTAGCATTGTCGACCTGCCGTGCATCCAATGATAGGCAGAGGGAGATGAAAGCGGAACAATACTTGAATGCAGTCAAAACTTTCGCGGACAACGTGCTGGCACATGGACGCGATGTATACGGCCCCAAACAGACACCTCTTTTCGTGGATGGGATAAATGTAGATACTCTTGAGCCGCCTGTCTGGAAAAAGAACGGCGAGAAGTGGATACTCAGCAACCTCGCAAGTCAGCAGATTCTCATACGCGTGCTCGACGGTTTGTCATCCGCCACTGGTGATCCGAAGTATCGAAACGCCGCGATAGCTGCCACCAAGTACGCCTTTGAAAACTTGCGCGATCCGAGCGGTCTGCTGTATTGGGGCGGCCATTGGTGTTACGATGCATTGGGCGATAGGACCGTCGGCGAGAACAAGGTACACGAATTCAAGCGTCACTACCCGTACTATGAATTTATGTGGAGAATCGACCCAGACGCCACCCGTAAACTCATCGAGGCTGCTTGGGCGGCTCACGTGCTGAATTGGGAGAACTTGGACTTCAATCGTCACGGCAACTATGGCGTCGACCCGACGGGCGTCTGGGACCACACCTACAAGGGAGGTAAGGTGCCTTTTATAGGCAAGGGTTTAACGTTTATGATCTCCGGGACAGATCTCGTGTATGCTGCTGCAATGCTGAGCCATTTCTCCGGCGATCCGAAGCCTCTTGTGTGGGCTGAGCGCCTAGCCCAGAGATACATGGACGCAAGGCATCCCGTAACGAAGCTCGGAGCTGAAAACTTCTCCGATCCCGAAAGCCGACGAGTTGAGAAGCAGTTCCCTGAATTCGGCGGGCGCTTTACGGAAGCAACGGTGGTAGACCTCTACGGTGCACGCTATACATACTGCGCTGCCTGCCTGCTTCGGCTGGGGGAAACACTGGGTTCTAAAGGCCGAAAGTTTCTGCAATGGGGATTGGAAGAACTCACCGCCCGCGCGAAGTACGGCTACGACGAGGAAACTAACAGCTTCTGGGCCATGCTCATCGACGGCACGAAACTTACACCCGAAGATAGAAAGCACGACGGTTACGTCGAAGCCAAGTGGCTCGAAAAGAGGCCAGCGGGCAGTCAGTATTTCTTCCCATACGCGCTCGCATACAAACTCAGCAAAGATAAGCTTATGTGGGATATGGTCCGAAAGATCGGCAGGGGTTTGGGCTTGGGAGATCTAGGGGAAGAAGCCGGCAAAAACGCCGCCGTGAACATGTCCACCGGTGCTAACGATCCGCTTCTCATATTTGGATTGCTTGAGCTTTGGGAAGGCACGAAGTCGCAGGTTTATTTGGACCTTGCCCAGAAAATTGCGGATAACGCCCTTGAATCGCGAGTCACAAATGGTTTCTTTGTGCAGAGCAAAAACCACATTAACGCGAGCTTCAACGACCCTCTGTCGCTGGCGCTGCTACACCTGCACGCTGCAATTCTTGACCTCCCGAGCAGGCCACCTACATATTGGCTGTCAGCAGGCTACCTGCACTGTCCCTACGACGGGATAGGCAGAACTTACGACCGAAACGTTATATACTCCCGACTTCGCGGAGAACCTGAACCGTAAGGGGATTATGTGCGAAGCACAACTGCGGCTTTAGCCGCCGAATGATTGGAGTATTTCTTCGAGTTTTGCCTTACGGTCTGAATCCAAAGGAGTGGTCACGTCGGCGCTTAGTTTGCGCGCCCAGTCCTTCGCAAGCTCGTAAGTATCTTTTGCCCCGGCCGATTTCCACGAGGCATACGGTCCCCTCACCGCGAGCCTAGGCACAAAATGCTCGCCGCTTCGTAGATGATTAAACGTGTGATCGGCTGTAAGGTATCCCTCCCCTTGGGGACCGATTTGTTTTATGAGGTCGACTGCGATGGTGTCCTGGGTGACGCTAATGCCATCAACCAAACGCCGACACATAGCGGTAATCTCGTCGTCCATAATAAGCTGTTCGTTGCTGCAGGTCATACCTGTCGCGAACATACCGCAGTTTACGATCAGGTCGTTTCCGGCTGCAATCGAGCACAACTGGCTGAAAGTCTTCTCCCAGGAATTTTGCTCATCGTGAGCGTGATTGTCTGAATTGGGAGCAGTTGTGTGACAAGGAACCTGATAGAACTTTGCAAGCTGAGCACCGGCTATTCTACAAATACTGGTTTCGATCGAGCCTACAAGCGCTGCGCCGGTGCGCATGTCGGTTGTGGTCCAGGAATTGGCGTAAAGCACCTTAGCACCTGGCTGAATGAGCTGGCTGATCACAAGTCCTGAAAGACACTCAGCATTGTTCACTGTGAGAAGCCCGGCAAGTGTATAGGGTGCGGATACCCCGGCGTTCGGCTCTGGCAAAATCGCAAGTGGCACACCCATTCTGACCGTATCTTCCAGCGCCTCGCAAACGCTTTCTTCCCAGAACAGGGGACTAGTGGGAGAAAGCTGGCTCATACCGTAGACCTGTGATTCCATATCCCCTTTGAAAGCAACGCGCAGCAGATCTATACACGTGCGGTTGACGTCGGGCTTGTCCGTGGAGAAGTAGATTGGCTTGGTAGAGTTCTCGATACAAGCCTTCACCGCATAAATCAGCGTGGCACGCGGATTGGGCACATCTTGCGGCATAACGGGTATTCCTAGAACATCGATGTTTGCCAGCTTGTCGCATATGCGCGCGAACGCTTCTACATCTGACACCTTAGAAGGCCTAGTCTCGCCTGTTTCAGAATCTACCCAGAAAACTGCATTGTGCCCCGCTGCTATTCTGGGGGTTCCATCTCCCAAAGTAAATGCAAACCTGCCCTCGCGATCGTAAACATCGAAACTCCTCGGAACCTTCGAAAGGGCATCTTCGATACACGACCTGCTGAATCGCACAATCTGGCGCTCTGAGTCGACATTTAACCCTCTGGATGCCAGAAATTCCAGCATTCGCCTGCTGAGAACCTTGACACCGCAGTCGGAAAGTATGTCAAGAGTCGCCTCATGTATTAAGGATATATCTTCCCTAGAAAGGACTTCGAATTTGCTCAGCTTCATTGTTTGAACCGCACCTTTCAGGCAAATTTACTCTCCATATAACGTGACCGATTCAGATACTTCTATTGGGTGAAGCCAAATTCCTTGAGGATTATAACAGGTCTCGGAAGAATTAATCTCACGTAGGCAGTCTCTATCCAACTACGGAGGTTCTAAATGCGATACGAAGAGATGAAACCAGAAGATTACAGGCGAGCCAAGCAAGCAGCTCCGATTGCCTATATTCCTTGGGGTGCTCACGAATGGCACGGCAAGCACAATCCTCTGGGGTTAGACACGCTGAAGGCGCATGGCCAATGCCTGGCTTTGTGTGCAGAGACGGGAGGGGTCGTATTCCCGCACGTATACTGCGGCTTTCAAACGATGAAACCGCATGCCGGTTTCGACTGCACGCTCGAATTCAGTAAAGAGTGCGTCCAGCTTCTGGCAAAGGAATACTTGGAACAGCTCGCCGACGAAGGTTTCAAGGTAATCATCATTCTGATGGGACACTACGGACATCTGCACCAGGAAGCGATAAAAGAAGTCGTTGCAGATTTCAACGCCAGGCATTCCGAGTGTGTCGCCTGGGCGTTTCCCGACTATGAACCCACCGCGGATGAGGGGTTCCCTGGTGAGCACGGGGCATGCTTTGAAACTTCATATATGATGTGGTTCAGACCGGAACTAGTCGATCTAAGCTGCTTGCCGCAGGAGGGCGAATTGGATAATAAGGTCGAGGGCGTCCATGGCCTGGACCCGCGAACCAATGCGTCCGCAAAGAAGGGACGCGACGGCGTGAACGTGCTTGTCAAGAACGCGGCGCCAAAGATTCGCGAATTGCTACAGAGCGTGCGTTCGCGCTCGTGAACGCCAAGACTCACACAGAGAAGTAGCCCGCTCGGTCTATCGACCGTTACTACAAAGCTTACTTAGCCTTCGCGGGAGGTTTTGCCGACGACGGCTGAGCACTCGGTTTAGCAGGGGCTGTCTGAGGTGCCTTCTCAGGCTTAGCTTGCTTGGCCTGCTGGGCAGCCTTGGCCACTGTGGAGCACGGTAGTATCATTGTGAGCCAATTGTTGGAGAATGAGAACATCTCGTCTCTGCTTGCTCCCTGCGGCGACCGCCGCAACACGCTGATACCCACAACCTTGCCGTCCAATGTAAAGGCAGGACAGCCCAGCGCCTGCACGTCGATCGCGTAACTCAACCGTGGCCGCGTTACCACCGCCTGGATGCGAGCAATGTCTGCAGCTAACGCTCTGTTGGCTACCTGACCTAGCCGCCACAGTACAACTACCTCGTCAAGCACCTGGGGAGCCGACTCCTGCGAAAGGTCTATAAACGGAAGAGCCTTTGCCACCGGATTCTTGGGGCGCAGGAATACGAGGTCTAAGTCTTGATCGCGGAGTACCACATCAACAGGTATCTCCGTGCCGTCATCGGTTCTGATCTTTGCGTCGGTTATATTGCTTTGAGGCTTTCGCCCGGAGCCTTCGAACACGAACATGAAATCTGCATAACCTCGAGCTGGATCCAACTCCGAAAGCGAGGCCACGACGAGTCCGGAAGGATCGATTACGGTGCCGGTCGCCGAACCCTTGCTCTCCTCTTTTTCGCTCTCGCCCGGGAAGCTTGTCTCCACTACGAACTGCACGGTCACGACGGCCTGTTTGTTCGCTTCGATGATTTTTCTGGCGTCTTCCAGCGCAGCACAGCGGCACGCTGGGTGCAAACCTGGCACAGCTAGCAAAACTACCGCCCACACCCACACTCTTGTTTTCATAGTTTTTCTCCTTTCTGTGGTGGCCAATTCCAATCCGGAGCGAGACTTTTAGGAAACGCCAAGCTCTATTCAAACCATACAGGCTGGATTTCCACAAAGAGAGCGTGAATGCCTCTTCGAACCTGGAAGACAACGGTCTTTGGCTTATCCTTTTCTATTTTTGCCAATGCCTGTTTGAGACCGTCGAGTCCTAGAATTGGTGTGCCGTCGATTGCCGTGATGACGTCACCCTCTCGCAAACCGCCAAGCGAAGCCCAGCTCCCCTCGGACACGCTCTCAACATAGGCCCCCATCACGTCCTTTCCGACGCCGCCTTCGGCTCGGTCTGAGAATGCAATGTCGCGCGCGACAAACTCGAAATGGTCATCCTTGTATTTTTCGTAGTCCTCAGCGGGCTTCGGCGACTCTTCGAGGGCAACCTCCACTGTTAACTCTTTCCCGTCGCGGATGACACCGAGTTTTACCTTTGTGCCGATGTCGTATTGCCGAATCATTTCAGGAAACACGTCTTCGTCGGACTCGTGCTCAGCAGGGATATCTTCGCCATCCAGTTTCACAATCAGGTCGCCAACCTTCAAGCCCGCTTTCTCTGCTTCAGTGCCCTCGTGCACCCGCGTTATCCGAACGCCAGTGAGCTTCGAAACTCCAAGTTCGCGCGCCAGATCGCGAGTCAGCACCTGCGTATCTACCGCGATCCAGGCCTTGCTTATTTCTGCGCCGGGCTGCGGAGGTTCTTGCTTGCCCACTTTAACTACCGTTGCCAACCTTTTCTGGTTCCTCAGGAATTCAACGAGCACAGGTGTGGGCTCATCCTTGCCCTCGGTCAACTTCTTGGTCACCTCGCGCAGGCTGGTTATGTCCCTTATCGGCTCGTCACCCACCTTGATAATAACATCTTCTTCTTGCAAAGGCGGTTTCGCCGTGCCAGCAGGACCACTGGGCAGCACACTTTGCACCAGAACTCCATCCTGCGAGTCGAGCCGCATCTCTTTCTGCATTAGATACGTGATATTGGATGCACATATTCCCCACGCTTTGATCTCGTGCTGTTTCTCGCTCGCCTTGGGTCTTTCGGCTGGGGTTATCGTCAAGGTTAATTCCTTCCCGTCTCGCAGTATCTTTGCCTCAACAGGCTTATTCGGCTCCAAATCTGCCACGAACTGGTTGAAAATGGGTATGTCTTCGCGGAACCGCGCTGTAACTTCTTGTCCGGCAAGAGCTAGTATAACGTCTCCTGGTTTGAGCCCGGCACTGTGCGCGGGTGTGCCTTCCAACACGTTGCTTACCAAGATACCCCTATCCAAATTAGACGACTCAAGCACGGGCTGAACCTCGATCCCCAACCAACCCCTAATAACACGACCGTTCTTTATGAGCTGCTCTGCAACTTCCTTTGCCAAGTTGCTGGGTATCGCCCCGGAAAGCCCGAAGCTGATTTCGTTTATGCCTACGATTTTTCCGTCGGCGTCGACTAGGGGTCCTCCGGAATTGCCCGCACGTATCAGCGCATCGTGACCTATCCAGCGTACCATAGAACCCACCGGTTCGCCTTCAAGGGTAAACTCATCAGTAAACATCTCCTTGGGAAGGATCATCTCCGTATTACTGATCATTCCCATAGTTACAGACTGCGAGAGCGCGTAAGGGCATCCCATAGCAAAAACCCTGTCACCAACTTCGAGCTTGCTAGAGTCACCAAACTCAGCAAAAGGAAATGGCTTGCCATCAGGAGAGGAAAGCTTGATAACGGCGATATCGGCTAGTGGATCGGTGCCCACCAACTTTGCTTCCACCTCGCGCTTATCCGCTAGGGTACACCGAATGCGCTCCGCATCCATAGCCACATGGTGGTTTGTTACGGCATAGCCTTCCGGAGAAATGATGACGCCGCTGCCGAAAGATTCCGTTTTTACCTGCCGACCCTGTTGGTAGTCAGCAGAAACTACGTGTATTCTTATCAAAGCCGGGCGGACGGCTTCAACGGCAGCCGTCATTTGTAATTTGACCCCGGCTTCGGCCGCGTAAGCGGCGCCCGCGAATGCTACCAGTTGGATTATTAAAGCGGTAGTTATTATGAGTCTACCGAACATCATGGTGCCCTCCCTTATCCCTTCGCTCACATTCGGCTTTGGAAGTGGCCGTGGGATACCCTGTGCACAATGCCGTACAAGCGATTATTTCCCTGTGCCAAGAAGATTGTCCTGCACGCAAAACAAGGGCATGTTCGAAACTAACAACCACGTGCGGCACTATTACAGCCAAGGCAGCTCAAGTCGCGTTTTGTGGAGGTTTAAGGAAGCAAGCGGAGAAGGGAGAAGGTGAGGTTAGAAATGTATTGTGTGATCGGCGCATTGCTGATACTGAGTGTCCCTGCCAGGATTGAACTTCCTACTACTCCGTGCGCGGGTTGGAAGGCCGGAGCACAAAGGGTTATTTTGCCGTCAGGCATTTTCGACTACATGGACGGAGCGGGTGAGCTTTACCTCGGCTACGGCTTCAAAAAGCTCTACGTTCGGGAATACCGAAGGGCAGGTGAGCCGGTTATCACCTGTGAGCTGTACGAGTTACCCAGTTCAGCAGACGCATTCGGGCTCTTTTCTTACGACCGAACTGGCGAACCACTCAACATAGGCCAAGGTGCGGTCTATGCCTCAGGCCTGCTGCTTGCTTGGCAAGGAAGGTACTTTTTGCGCATTCTGGCAGAGCGTGAAACGCCGGAATCGAAGCGATGCGCAGTCGAGCTTGCAAAACAAGTGCTCAAGCTTTGCGGCGCGCCTGGTAAGCTTCCAGCAGCGCTGCAGTGGCTTCCCAAAGAGAACCTGGAAGTGCACACAGTCCGCTACTTCCACACCCACGCCTGTCTGAACTACTTTCACTTCGTGGCAACTAAAAACATTCTAAATCTCTCCGGCAAAACCGAAGCGGTGCTGGGAACATATGTCGACAAGCAAGGCAAGTCGGTTGCATTAGTGGTTGGATATCCGACAGCCGACGATGCTCGCCGCGCCTGGGAACAGTTTCGCAAGTTATACCTAGCAGGTCTTAAACTTTCCGCACCGTATTCATTAGCGAAGCTCGAAAACGGGAGGTGGACAGCGGGTGCACAGGAGGGTAAGAAAATTTTTCTCGTCCTGGAATCCCCAACTCGCGAGGATTGCCTGAAACTAATCGAGCGTATACTCGTCTGTAACGGTGCAAAAGGAGGAAACCGGAGATGAAAGGCGATGGAATTACGAGGCGCGACTTTCTGAAAGGTACTGTTACTGGCGTTGCCGGGTTGGCGTTGGGCGAGGGTTTGTCAGTAGCCGGCGCCGAAAGCTCAGCCAAGGGATCGCAGAGCGTTGTGGCAGTGGTGCGTTCTTCAGAAGCACTTACACAAGATATGCGGGTTAATCTCACGGTTTGCCGAGATTTAATTCGACGCGCGGTGACACAGGCTACAGAGACTGCCAACGCCAGCAAGGCTTGGAGAAAACTCTTTAAGCCTGCAGATGTTGTCGGCATCGTAACCAGTAAAGCCGTAAATCCAACCCATATGGAGCTTGCTAATCTGGTAAAGGAAGAGCTGATGTCCATTGGGATACCCGAGCACAACGTCAAGTTTATCCAGCGAGAAACGGACCTAGTTAGGCAGTGCTCGGCACTAATCGCGCTACCAGCGCTGAAGGCGCACTGGCTGACTGGTATAGGAACAGTGCTCAAGCTCTACATTATGTTCAGCGGGAAGCCTTCGGACTACCACAACGAAAACAGCAGCAAGCTAGGCGAGATCTGGCATCTTGATTTCATAAAGGGCAAAACGAGGCTAGTCCTTATCGACGCTTTGCGGCCGACATGCGACAAGGGCCCACAGGTAGACCCGCGCTATCAATGGGTCTATGGGGGGATTATCGCCTCAACTGACCCTGTGGCTGCTGAAACCATAGGCCTTAGAATAATTCAGGCAAAGCGGGACGAAATAAAGGGTGAGCCTTGGCCTTTGTCTCCGCCTCCTATATGCGTTGCGGCAGCCGACAAAGAATACAAATTGGGCAACAGCGATCTCAGCAAGATACGTATCAGGAAACTCGGCTGGAATGAAGGGTGGCTTATATAGGAATTCGGTAGTCTGCTTATTGCGTTGAGGTATAATAAATAGGACAATAAGAGTTGCGGGGCTCGCGAGCGGGTAATAAACGAGCCCCGCGGTGGTCGGTTACTTGCGGCGGAGGAGCCGAATGACCGCAAGGCCGATTATGGGGAACACGCCGCCAATGGTTGAAGGTTCGGGCACGAGCGGTACCACTGGCGGCGTTCCTTGTGCCGGCCAAGGAGGAGAGAAAGTCCAACCGTCCCAAGCACCATCACCGAGAGTACGATATCCAGCACCTAACAAAGATGACTCCCAAGTTTCACCGTCGGTGCTCGTCCAGTACTCCCACCAAGAGCTTGTCTGCCAGTTTTGCGAGTCGTAGTAACCGGAGTAGCCCTGGTAACTGATACCTGTGATGAAAGGACTACCCCAGCTCATATCTACCGTGATGTCCAGATCGGTCGCATCAGCAACTGCACTTAACATGTCCCAGCCGGTTGGCTGGTTGTCGATGTCGAAACGATAGCCGAAAGCAAACGACTTGGGCCCAAAATCGACCACTAGCATCGCAGTGCTGTTGCCGAGTCCAACCCAGTTCTCGACCAGAACCTGATCGAAAGTCAGAGCCTGGGCAATCGGAGCGAAGAGTAACAAGACAATGGGTGTCAGAATTTTAATCGTAAGCAGTTTCAATGTACTTGCCTCCTCTCTATTTTTCTACCTCTGCTGAACTCCAAGCCAAGATGCTCGAATCACGCGTTCACCTGCTTCTGTATCGATGGTGCCTGTGACAAGCACGACGGACCCAGCCTCGGCAGTTCTGCCGGTTACCTTGATCGCCGACGTTCGGTCGGTTGACTGGATGTAACAGCAATCGGCAAATTCGGCAGCTCCCGCAGTAACATAGTTGGGTCCAAGAGACACCACGGCACCATCGGGCAGACACTTTGCTTCACCGATTGTAAATGGTTTTCTCACCCGTGCCAATGCATCGACTTCACCTCCCTTGCTTGAAAGTCGTATGTATCGCACCAACGAAAACCCGGACTGTGCCAGGTCATACGCAGTGCCACCTGCGGAACCCTTATAAAGCCCTATCGCATCCGCCACATATATGCCGGCAAAATCACTCGGGTTGAGCGCTGGATCGACGGGCTTGGTGGGATCAAGCTGTCCATCCCAAGTGCGTGCCTGGCTGTCCCAAGCAAAAGCGTTTGTAGGCCAATAATTGTCGGCGATCGGAGTTGGATATTCGTACCAGTTCGTACCGTCCGGGCTGACAGCGACAATTACGCTCTCACCGGTGATGGAAGCGTTATTGTTGATGCGATAGGTAGTCATATCCGTGTCGTATCTGACGTAACCCGTACCAATAAAGGCAGAATTCCCAAAGACGATGAAATCGAGACCGTACCAATTGGCGGGATCGTCATATATTGGCGGGTCGAACTCCACAGTTATTTGCCCGGGAGTGCTCAAGTTTCCGACGGTGACTATCAACGGGGAACCCTCAGGATCAGTATTCCAGGCGCCGTAAACCATAGAGCAAGCGTAGGTTCCGCTCGGTACGCCAGGCCCGCCGGGTTCTTTAATCCATTTGGTCGGCGCGCCGAGCACCGATTCAGGAACGCCATATATGCCCTGGCCTAGATTGGAGTAGCTGATCACCCTCACCGCAAAGTCAGCTGCCCCAGATGATGAAACTATAACAGACAGCGCGCACATGACTATGACTGCGGTAATCCTTCGCTTTCTGCTCGTTTGCGTTTCCAATATCACGTGAATCACCTCAGGCAATAGGCAGAGTCGTCCTCAGATAGAGCACCACACTCAGGTTCTTTGGGGTCGTATTTGAATTTCTTGTTTGACCGTGCCACATGACCGTCTGCATAAGCGGCGTTGGCGAAGCCGTTGTGTCTGAAGTGAATCTTTCCTGCCGAAAACAGTGGATCGCTGGGTGCACGCAGGAAGTTCTGAGCGTTCACAGGGTTACCGAACCCTCCGTCTGCGAACACAACCTTTCGCGAGGGTTGGGCTATTTGCCCAACGGCGCACGGGCTTATGCCCATTGCTGGATCGCCTCCAATGTACGTCGCGTTGTAGGCATATCCCGTATACGGTCTTCCCCACCCGTTACCGACAAAAGAGGGGCAGTTATTTATCTGATGGTTTTTTGTGTAGCGCGCGAGGAGCCCAAACTTGTAATCCGGCGGAAACGACGACCAGCGCAGCACGAAATCCCAGGCGTACTCAGTATTCGTGTTCCAGTCAAAGTAGTAGGATGGGCAGGCGCGGCCTGAGTTGTCATCGGCGTAAAGGGCCCACGCTGAGATAAGCTGCTTCAGATTAGAAGCGCACTTGGTTTGGCGAGCACCTTCCTTCGCTGCCGTTACAATAGGAACCATCACCGCGACGATTGCGGCGATGATGGCAACAACCACGAGGAGCTCGACTAGACTAAAACCGAAACGGGCTCTTAGCCCATCCCGGATACAACTTTGGCCAAGAGCCCGACTTGCACTGCGCTGCTCGACCGTCATCTTTGCCTCCGAAGATGAACCGTTCGAAAGCTCGTAGGGCAGGTCTTCTGACTTCCGGATCATCCTACCCCGACCCCTTCCCATCCGTTGCTACCTACGGACAGTGGATACGGCCGGTTCGTCCCCGGTTACAGCGGCGGGCCCGTGACGGACTTTCACCGTCTTCCCTAGAGCCCTACAAGCGAACAGTATTCAGTTTTGTTACAGTGTATCAGCAGGAAACTACGATGTCAATCGGTTTTTGGAGATTTTTTACGGAAAGCTGGTCAGCGTGTCTGCGCTTTTGCCAACATATCCGGGGGAGCAAGAAGGTTCTTCGCGGCATTGTAATCGCTGAGGCTCGAATACACAACCAAACAGTTAGTAAGTGTCCGACCCGGCATCGCAAGATATCGTCCATTGTAATACAGAGCCGTTGATGACCCCCCATCTAAAAGCACGGCATCCCTGGCTTTGAGGTGAATGAAGAGCTTTGCCAGATCATAAAGCGAGGCTCGGCGGTTGACGCAAACTAGCAGTAGCTTGCCGTTTTCGGTTATGCCCACGCCGGTGCGCCTCGTCGAGGACAGCAGCGTTGACCGAAAGCCCTCGTGTTTAAGCGCGATCGCGACCTTGCCATTTGCAACCAAAGTTGGACCGGCACACAGGACTGTTTCGCAGCCTTGCCACCCGTTCTGACGACCGGTTTCGAGAGGTATTATACGCGCGTTGTTGTTTTGGTCTACTGTAAGCGCTGAGCCAATGACACCTGAATAAACAAGCGTGCCGAACAGTGCGATATCGCCCGTGGGTTTCAAGCTCTTTGTGTCAAAGAATGTGCCGGTGATCGCCAGATAGGGACGTGTGCGGCTCACTATAGACTTGAAGGTCTCAGCATTTCCAGTTCCGCCAGAGGCCAACGCCACGGACACTTTGACATCCGGATCCTGCAGATTGACGGTTACGACGTGCGCAACAAGATGCTCGTGTCGGATTCGCTGGTATGCTATGCTGGACGTCTGCGAGGAATATGCACCGCTGCATCCGAAGAGAACAGACATAGCCAGAACAGCTGCCCTTATCATAGTGGCGCCCCTCCTCCGACTACACACTACACTGATGATATCTGCATAAGTGATGCCTTCCGGGCTTTTGTTCGCCGGTATAATTGCCGGTTTGAATCGAAAACAGGTATTGATGCGTGGCTCATACGTGAGGAAGCTGTACAGCGCTGGTAAAAATACCTGATTTTCCGCCACTCACTTGACTAAGCCGTCCCTTGAGGATAATATACCGGTAGGAGAGCGCGTTTCGCGTCTGACAACCCAGACGCAAGGCGCTAACCGATAGCTCTATCCCGTGCACCGAAACATCGAGGCGGGGGGAGGAAGTTCTTTTTAATCATTTTGAAAGGAGGGAAGAAAGATGAGAATGATTTTGGCTTTGCTCGCCGTAATGGCCGTAGCATTAGCCCCTGCCGGTGCCCAGGTTATTCTTTTTGAGGACTGGGAGACCGGAACCGACGGCTGGGTGGACTACGGTTCGGGTCCGTTCGCGACTCTGGACAACACCCAGAATACCACTCCCGGCGGTCAGTGGTCGCTCAAGACTGCGGACAACGCAACCACAAACTACACAAACGCCAAGGACTACAACTGGGCGACTGAGAGCCCGAAGCTGTGGGTGGTGAGCTGGAACTTTATGCACAAGTCAGCGACCACACGCGAATATCTGCAGATCCACAGCTACAGCGGCGGTGGCGGCAGCGGATCGCTCCAGCAGTTAATAAGCCTGGGAGTGTACAATGCACCTCCAGCCGACACCACCAAGTACAACTTCCGAGTTGCAATTGGAAGTGTTAACTGGGGTAATACCACCATTGCCCGCGTCGCCAACGTGTGGCACTCCATGAAGGTTGAGCAGTTCCTAGACGGGACTATCAAATTCTGGATTGACGACCAACTGGGAGCGACTGCGACCACTACGGCAGTGTACGGCATTACCCGAATCAGAGTGGGTTCGGGCCTGACGAACAACAATGCCGGTGCTTGGTACGATGACATCAAGGTAGAAATCGTTCCCGAGCCGACAAGCTTGGTAGCACTTGGCACAGGCCTGATCGCTCTTGTAGGAATGCGGCGCAGACGCGCGTAGAGAATGCGCTTAGACAACAGGTAATCTGAATGAAGCCGCCGGTCGGCGAGATCGGCGGCTTTTTCTCACGCGGCTACTAATCGATCACCCTGTGTACCCAGCGCTGTGCTAGCTGATCGGCTTGCTCAGCCTCGCTCGAGGGAAGAAGTAGCACACCGGCAATTTCATTTCAGAAAGCTAGTTGCCTTCGGTTATCATGACCGAAGGTTCTTTTTTCGCATCTTGGGGCCTTTGTTGTAGAATAACTTGCAATAACTTTTCGGTTCGCGTTAGATAGAGTACTCATCATTCGAGTTGAGTATATCGGGGGCAATGATGGTTACTGTCAGCGATGTTATCAGACACTTGGAGCGAATAGCGCCCAGTTGGATGGCCGAACCCAATGACGCCATAGGTCTGCAGATAGGGGATCCCTCGACATCCGTCGAGCGCATCTGTGTGGCAGTAGACCCGTCGGAGAGTGTGGTCGACAAGAGCATATCTCGCGGGGCGGAGTTGATCGTGACTCACCATCCTCTTATCAGGAATCCGCTTAAGTCTCTTACTAAGGGAGATCCAATCGCCGAAAGGGCGATTAAAATTGCTCAATCGCACACTGCTCTCTACGTGATGCATACGAACTATGATTGTGTTCCTGGTGGCGTGAGTGACATTCTCGCTAGTAAGCTGAAGCTGACGAACGTCCAGCCGCTTTGTAAAGCTCGCAGCGACGAGTACTACAAGGTTGTTGTGTTTGTACCAGATGAAGCGTTGGTCACGGTAAGAAATGCAATGGCGCAAGCAGGCGCTGGTCGCATCGGCGAGTACTCATGTTGCAGTTTTCGAACTAAGGGCGTAGGCTCATTTGTGCCGGAAGAAGGGGCGCGGCCTTATGTCGGCTCTGCGGGCAGGCTTGAAGAAGTTGAGGAATGGCGGTTGGAAATGCTGTGCACGCGCTCGGTGCTTGCAGAAGTGCTGAGTGCTATGCGCGAGAATCACCCGTACGAGGAAGTCGCGTATGATATCTACCCATTGGCCAATGAGGCGCCGAGGGTGGGTCTGGGTAGAGTGGGAGATCTCGATTGCGAAATGACGTTGAGAGAATATGCCGAATTTGTACAGCGCGAGCTGGAGGTCGGATTCCCTAGGCTTTTCGGTGACCCAGAGAAACTCGTCAAAAGAGTGGCGGTATGCGGAGGCAATGGTTCCTCGCTTTACAAAGAGGCATTATCAGCCGGAGCGGATGTGTATGTAACGGGAGATTGGAGATATCACGACGTCCAAAACTCACTGGTGATGGGTCTTTCAATAATTGACGCAGGTCATTTTGAAACGGAAAAACCGGCGGTAGTAGCTTTAGCAGAAAGACTGGCGCAAGACTTCGTGGGACGTGCGACAGTAGAATACATCGAATGAGGATGCTCACTGGTCTTGTTGTGTGACATCTAAATTATGCTTCTCCGCGGGTCGCTAGACATCCGGCATCAGGTCAGCAACCGCTATTGACCGACGTTAAGTCCGGTGCTACGATAACTTGTAGCGAACGGAGGGACTACTATGAGCAGAGTTTCATCCGAATTCGGACGCATAATCAAGGAGTTTATGCAGCGGAAGCAGCTGACGTATCGAAGTGCCGCATTGGAAACTGGCGTCAGCGCAGCGTATTGGAAGGACATGTCCGACGGACGTGTGCCATCTGAGGACATCATTGCTCGAATCTGCGCTGCGTTTCCGGAACTGGACGAGAACGAACTCCGACTCAGCGCTGGTTACGCGCCTAAAATGCAGGACATGGACGTCGTGAAAGCCGTAGAATTCGCCCTCAGAGGCCAGAGCGATATCCCCGAGGAAGGAAAGCGTCAGATTCTTGACTTCGTCAAGGAAGTGCAGAATCGATACGCGCGAAAGAAGGGCTAGTCACAGTTGAGCAAACTCCACTTCGAAAGCGAATCTGAGCTTCTTGCTTATAAGGCCTGGCGCACTCTTGCGCTCGAACCACCTGTAGATTTGGATAGGGTAGCAGCCAAGCTCAACTTGATCGTTGAATACCGCGAGTTTGTTCCCCAGATAGATGGATTATACCTTCGCCTGCCGGGTGCTCCGCCGGTAATCGCGATAAACTCAAGCTATCTAAAACCATTGGAACGCCGTAGGTTCACCCTCGCTCACGAGATCGGACATCACCTGCTTGCCGGCAGAATATCTAGCACTGAGCGCTTGTTCTTTCTGGACACGGAAAGCAGGCGGCGTACCTTGTTGGAGCGCGCCTGTGATCGGTTTGCCGCTGTACTTCTGATGCCTGAGGAAATTGTTAGGTCTTATTTTAACGAGTTGGAGTCCAACCCCGGAAAGCGCGTTGCAATAATGGCGGGGCGGTTCGGAGTATCCCGTTGGGCAATGCGGCGCCGTCTCAGGGAATTGGGGTTGGTTACATGGCGGCGGCGTGTGCTGTAGACTCTGCACGACACAGGGGAAAGCTTTCTTGAGGAGGGGGATGACGCACCTTGCAAGCGAGGATCCTTGGTTTGACCTTCATTTCAGGAGTAATAACAGTGGGCACAGCCATAGGAGCACCTAAACCCGGCTTTGTAACAGTGATAGGCCGAGCGGTGCCGGGCTTCGGCCATTCGGACCACGGCGCACCAGCTCAGGTTCAAGCGTTGGCGCTGAAACACTCGGCAGCGCAACTCGGTTACTGCAATGTCCCCAGAGAAGCGGCGATAGACGTGTTGCTCGCTTCCGGGCGCGAGATAGCGGGTTACGTCCACGCTGAGGAGAAGGAACTCGATTACTACTATCGTAAGGGAGTTAGACTTTTCGTCGTGGGCAACGAACCGGATGGCGACCCAGAACCTTACGGCAGAACCTTGCAGCGCATCGCCAACTATGCTAAATCATCTACGCCGGAGGCCAAACTCATCGGCGGTAACTGTTTTACTCACGGACCTTACGAAACTCTCTACCAGAAGTGTGGGTTCAGGGAATCGTGTCAGCTGGTGGGTTTCCACTGTTATTCAGATGAGCCGGATACCGGGATCAACATATGGGCTGTGGGCACACTGCGAGACATAATGAAAAAGTATGGCGACGCAGATAAGCCCATCTTTCTTGGAGAGGGATGGGGACCGAAAAGGGAACTACGCACTGTACCACGCATCTCGCCTTATGTTCCACCGAGTGTTGCCGAGATCGAGCTCATGCGCCAATTCCTCGTAAACGGCTGGAAAAACATTTGCACTCCGCGGGAGAACTATAACCCCGAGTGGGTATATGGGGTTTTGTTCTTCACTTTAAGCGACAACTGGGGATTTGATTATTCGCACTTTTACAACGGCGGTCTCATAGACTTCTGGGGAAATCCCAAGGATGACCTCCTATTGCTGTTCCCGGGTGATCAGTTGACTGTGTCCAACTGTGGGTTCGAGTATGCTAATCCGGGTCAGTCCCAGGGAGTAGCTTCTTGGTGGCAGATGAAACCCGAAACGCCGGTTTCGTGTTATGGTGTCGACGCAAGTATCAGAAAAGCAGGTCTGCGGTCGCAGCGATTGTCGCTCGCAGACGGCGTAAACGAAGTATCTATAACGCAGAATACCGTCACAGGCTCCGTGAAACCCAACCAAACCTACACATTCGCCGCTTGGGTTAAGACGCAGGATGTTGTGCGAGGAAAACTCCAAGGTGCCAGACTAAGGATCAGGTTCTTGGACGCAAACGGCACCTTTGTGGGGTCTGGAGCTTGGTCCAAAGCATTGGATTCCACCCAAAACTGGACGCAGTTGACGGTCAGCGCGATTGCGCCGCCAGGCGCGGAAAGCATGCGAATAGAATGTAACTTGCGAGGAGTTAGCGGCATGGCTTGGTTTGACGACTGCAGTGTGTCTGTCGGACCTGTAGTCGGCACAGGCGCCTTAGAAGGCTACGTACTAAAACCAGACAACACCGCAATAGCCGGTGCGACAGTCGTCACCTCGCCTGCTGGAGTAACCGCGAAGACGGACGAAACCGGAAGATTCGAAGTAACCAACTTGGCCCCTGGGGTTTATGATTTAACTGCAACGGCGGAAGGATACTCGAAGAAAACGGTATCCAAGGTAGTGGTTGCGCCGGGAAGGACCTCGATAGCGGGACTACATTTGGAACCAACGTTGCCCCAAGCACCTGTGAACGTTGAAGTGCACTCCGTCGGCGTTAGCGGAGTGGTGAAGATCAGCTGGGATCCCCCTGAAACTGGAGCAGAAAGCTTCCGCGTATACAGATCGGCAAGTCCAACATCCTTGGGAGAGTGCGTGGCGGACAACGTGCAGGCTTCCCCATTCTACGACGAGCACCTTATAGACTTCCAGACCTACTACTACACGGTCAGGGCTGTAAAGGACGGCGCCGAATCGCAGAACAACGATCGTCATCCAGGAGTACCCACAGGAGGCGCAACACTGCCCATATACGACACCAATGCCGAGCCGGATTGGGCAAACAATGCGCGAACCCATGGCCAAACATTCACCGTGCCGAAATCGGGAAGCATAGTCGGCGCCACGTGCGTTTTAGCTAACAGCGAGCCGCCCAATTACAGAAGCGTTGAGTTTTCCATCCACGAAGGAGGTCCGAATGGAAGACAAGTCGGACCTGCGAAGAGGGTGACCTGTTATTTCAACGAGATAGGCACGGCAAATTGGAGCGCTGGTGAGGTGCCAGTAGAGGCTGGAAAGACTTACTACCTGCACCTGGTACTAAACGAACCTGCGGCAATATATCGCACCAAGGCAGATGCAGTTCCGAACGGACGATACTATATGAACGACGAACCCTATCCGTCAGAGTCGGATCTGTGGTCTACTATCTCGCTGGCGGAGAATCTACCCCTAGATATCCTAAATGTAAACGCCAAGCAGACGGGACCCGGTGAAGTAGAGATAATCTGGGAGACTACGGCTCCGGCAACAAGTCAAGTGCTATATGGGCCAACCCCTTCGTATGGTTCTTCCAGTCCGAGAGACGAAAGGCCGGTTGCGGAACATAGGGTGCTGCTTAGTAACTTGCCTGCCGGGAAGTACCACTTCTGTGTAAAGTCCGGAAGAAAGGGCTTGCCCGACTCAGTGTCGCTGGATTATGAGTTCGTCGTGAAGTAGGAAAGTGCGAAGGTCACGAGCTCCGCACGGTGGGGTATTGACTGTAACTTCTGTGCGTCGTAGACTACGTTTCGTTGCGCATTTTTGCTCTGGAACACGCTTAGGTAAACAACTAACGAGGAGAGTGTGGAAATGGCGCTCAAAGTTGGAGTTGTGGGCATGGGAGGCATCGGCAACACCCACGCCGATTGCTACAAGAAGGATCCCTTGGCAGAACTGGTCGCGGTATGCGACGTAGTAAAAGAAAAGGCAGATGCAGCGGCTGAGAAACACGGCGTCAAGGCATATTACAGCCTCAAGGACATGTTGGCCAATGAAGAGTTGGACATTGTGGACGTGTCGACCGGCGGTTATGAAAACGGAAGCTGGCATTTCGAGCCGACCATGGAAGCCCTTGACGCAGGCAAGCATGTTCTCTGCGAAAAGCCCTTGTCGAACGACATCAACGAGGCCCGGGAGATGGTGCGCTTTGCCGCTGAAAAGAAGTTGTATCTTGGGTGCAACCTAAATCACTACTTTACATTGACAGCTGAGCGTGCCAAGAAGTATATCGACGACGGGATGGTGGGCGAACTGATCTATTGCTTGTTCAAGATGGGCTTCCACGGCGGCGAAGACACCTACTCGCTCAACAAATCGCCAAGATTCAACCAGCCCTACGCCCACATGAAAGCCTTTCTCACTCATCCGTTCAGCGTGATGAGGTATTTCTGCGGTGACATAAGGGATGTTCAGGCATTCGCGACAAAGCCCGGATTTCGAAAGAACAAGGGGGATTTGCTGTTATCTATCAACAGCATTCACGTCCGGTTTGTAAACGATGCCGTCGGTTACCTGCTCAGCCATCGAGGAGACGCGGTATGGGGTCTAGGCGGATGGTGGAGCGTTGAGGTGGCGGGCAGCAAGGGTACATTCTGCATCGAAAACTGCGTAGAGAAGCTGACCTACTGGCCTGCACCTAAGCCTGGAACGAGCCTCGGCATAGGAGAGGATCAGCAGCCGGAGGTGATGAATACTGGTATCAAGGATTTCGGGGCTACGTTCCCAAGTCGGATTCATGCTTTTTTGGAAGACGTCACAAACGGTGTGCCACACGAACACCTGCGCGCGTCAGGACGAGATGCGCTAGCGACATTGGAATACATTTGGGCCGCTATTGAGTCGTATGAAAATGACGGTGCAGTCGTCAGACCTGCTCCACTACCGCCGATACACGGCGATCCAAAGGTGGAACGAATATAATCCCTAAGCGCAGGCGATACCGTTCTACAGTTACTTTGACGGCGACAATGAGCTAGCTTCTTCGCCCGCGGCGACTCGCACGTATATCCGAGCGCGGGGATAGTGTCTTCGTATCCATTCGGCCGCTTTGCCAGGGCCTAGGACTGACGCTGCGGTAGCCAAACTGTCAGATGTGGTACAATCAGAAGCTATTACAGTAACCTCAGCCCTGTGAGTCACCCCTACACCAGTGCGCGGATCTACAATGTGCGAGTACCTGCGCCCATCTATTTCAACAAACTGCTCAGCGTCGCCTGAAGTCGAGACGCCGCAATTCGCAAGCTCCTGACGGCGCTTTTCCACCGGGGCGCAGGGGATTTCGATAAGCCAACCGCCCTTGCCCGGCGGAGGATCTCCAAGCGCAATATCGCCTCCCATTTCGACGAGAGCCCGGCGAACCCCATACAGCTTGAGGGTTTTGAGGGCTTCGTCGCAGGCATACCCTTTTGCAATACCGCCGAGATCCAGAAGCATGCCTGGCTTCTTCAGCCGAATAGTCGAGTTAGTTGGATGAATTTCGATATTTCGCCACCCAACGAGCCTCCGCGCTGAACATAGCTGGGACTCATCGGGCATCCTGCGGGTGCTCCGAGCTTCTCTCCAAAGCTTAACTAACGGTCCAACCGTAATGTCGAAAGCCCCGTCGGAAACTCGTGCTACCTGCTGAGCTTTCAGTAGAACTTTTAGCAAGTCCCTGCTAACCTTAACTGCCGGACCGCCTGCTTTGGCGCACAGGCGAATGAGTTCGCTGTGAGGTCTGTAGTCGCTTAGTACATCTTCAAGTTGGGCAATTCTTGCAAACGCGCGTGTACACGCCAATTCGGCAGATTTCTGACTAGCAGCATACACTACTATTCGAGCCCGAACACCCATAGCCACTTGTGAGTATTCGAACCGCTCCAGCCGCTCAGATGATACCCCACAATACGCGAGCCGGGATGTGAAGGTAATCAATATAGAACACAGAACGATGAGAGGACGCATCTTTGAGCCAATGTGCAGCAATTAAGCTGAAGGGTGGGAACCGAGCGAGCTTTCTCGCAACTTTCCCACCCTAACGACTCAAAACCAGTCCGGTTATGTCATAGCGAGAGCGTCTAGCTCGATTCCACATATCTCATATCGTTGCTTTGTTCCACTGGTCGCGCAGGAACTTTACGGACTTGGGGATTTCCACCTCCCTGTCCCCAACTACTCCACACTCGAAGCTGCAGAAGTCTTTGTAACCGATCATCTTGAGCCCACGGAACCCATCGGTGAAGTCACGGTCGTCCTGTCCGGGCAGCTTTCGTGTGCGCGACGCCAGATGGACGTGGTGCAGATACTTTCCTGCGGAAAGAAACGCGCCCATATCTGAGGTTTCTTCGATAAACATATGGTAGAAGTCTCCCATCATGCAAGCGCCGGGGTGATTGACGTCGCGGCAGATCGCCGCCGCATCAGCCAACAGCCTCAAGAACCAGGCCTCGTTTCGATTAAGTGGCTCCATGAGAAGTCTGGTTCCACAGCTCACCGCGTATTCAGCTAACTCGTGAAGTTGATCAATCAGAACCTTTCGCGCCTCTACAAACGGCAGAGGCTTTTGGTGATTGAACGCTGGCACAAATATGAGACCCGTCGAACCAAGCTCACCGGCTGCAATCAGAATCTCTTTCATAGACGCGCGGCATTTGGCTCGCTCAGATTCTTCCTCGCTGATCAACGCTCCGTCGAACCCCGCACAGATAGCGCTGATCTTCACGTTAGTGCCAGCAAGTGCTGATTTGAGTTCCTTTACCCTGTCCTTTAATCCCCGTCCGCCGACTTCGAGCCCCTCTATGCCCCATTTCTCCATCTTGGCTAACTTCTCTTGGAGATTGGCACCGGGGATGATACCCTCCTGGCTCGAAATGCGCAGCACGGCATCGGTCCGATTCTTTGCCTGAGCATCGAAACCGACTGCTAAAGCAGCCCCTACTACCCCACCAGCCATAAGAAACTCACGTCTAGTCATCGCCTTCCTGGTCTCCTTTCGCCACGTGGATGTTCGAACCAAAAGACTTCGAAGCACTCATATCAGCGGTGTCTTTCCGGGAATGGCAACCGGCGGCACCGGCAGCGGTCCAAACTCTAGCTTTTCAGGCATCAGATTCTCTTGGGAGTTTGCAGCTTGTTCCCACGTAACTTCTTGCCCCGTATACGCCGACATCCTGCCCATTATAGCGGTCAGCGTGCTGTCTGCAACCTGCTGAGCTTCGTTCAACGGTTGCCCTGCTCGAATACCGGAGATCAAGTCGGCGTGCTCTTGAACATACGGATGGCAGCCGGGCCCATTATACTTCCACTCGACCTCTCCCCGTATCATATTAGCGCAATTCGAGACGCCTTTGGTGCCAACGACGCGCTCGGAAACGTTGTTTGCACAGCCATCGATCTGTCTGCACATGCTCATGAGTCTTGCACCGTTCGGATACTCATATTCCACGCAGAAGTGGTCGTAGATGTGCCCATAAGCCGGATCCGTGCGAGCCTGTCTGCCACCCATGCCGAGCGCCTTGACTGGATGAGTTCCCATCACCCAATTGATTACGTCCAAATTGTGAACGTGCTGCTCCACAATGTGATCTCCGGAAAGCCAAGTAAAATAGAGCCAGTTGCGAAGCTGCCACTCCATGTCGGTCCACTCGGGCTTTCGTGGGTTCATCCACAGACCGCCTTGGTTCCAGTAGCACTGCGCCGCAAGTATTTCGCCGATGGCACCATCCTGAATGCGCTTAATGGTCTCCTGATAGTTAAAGGAATGCCTACGCTGCGTTCCAGCGACAACGCCCAGTTTTTTCTGCGCAGCTAGCTTCCCTGCTTCGACCACCGCCCTATATCCCGGTCCATCAACAGCAACAGGCTTCTCCATAAAAACGTGCTTTCCGGCCTCGATAGCATACTTGAAGTGAATAGGCCTGAACCCTGGCGGGGTAGCAAGGATGACAAGGTCGATTCCCGAATCAATCACGCCCCTGTAGGCATCGAATCCCACAAAGCAATGCTCAGGCTTCACGGAGATCTTGTCTTTCACACTATCATCGTTTTGCAAGTTCGCAAGACAGCCCTCGAGTCTGTCCTTGAACACGTCACCCAACGCAACGATACGAACACCCTCCGCACTTTTCACGCAATCCTTGGCTGCACCTGTGCCTCGGCCGCCGCAACCGATTACACCCACTCGTATCTCGTCAGAACCCGCTGCCCATGCACCAACGCCAAATGGGAAGGCCCCAGCTCCGACCAGTGCTGCCGCAGAAACTACAGAAGCCTTCAAAAAATCCCTACGCGTAACTTCGAGGCTACTGTCTGTTTTTATCTCGCCAGACATCTGTCCCAGTCTCCTTTCATAAACAAATGAGTTCAGACTTCTTTCAAGTGCCACCTCAAGGTTCTCTGAGAACCCTGAATCCAACAAATGGGCCGTCGGACAACCACCATTTACTTTTCGGGCTCTGTGGATCGTTTGCCTGCCAGGATTCATCTGGGTAACGACGAGCACTGGGTGTTACATCTTTTGCCATATCTTCCCACGACCCGCCGCACACAACAGGTTTGCCATCCAGCCCTACACACCATTCCGCGACGTTGCCTAGCATATCGTAAATACCCCACGCGTTGGGAAGTTTCTTGCCCACGGGCTGAGTTTTCTCTTCCCAAAACCAAGCGTACTTTTGGAGCTCATCACCTGTAGGAGCCGGTCTGCCTGCGCGGCACGCATACTCCCACTCAGCCTCGTTAGGAAGACGATACTTATGACCTGTCTTTGCAGAAAGCCATTTGCAGTAGTTTTCGGCCGCATAGAAGGTGACGTTGATAGCCGGGTAACCCTTATGGCCGAAGCCGCGGTCAGCAGTGCCGTAAGGTTTGCTGGGATGGGCTACAGCGTCGCTGCCGCGCGCTATCCCAGCCGGTTCGTCCAGACGAAGAACGAATACGTCATACTCGTCCCAGGTTACCTCAGTCTTGCCAATCCAAAACGGACCCACCTTGACCTTAATCCTTGAACCTTTCTTTGAGGGATCCGCAACCTCGATTTCGCCTGCTGGCACCGCGACCATATCGAAGGTCACGAGCGTCCCCGATATCTTCTCTGTGTATGAAGCCAGAGGTTTGTGCGCACCAGTCCGTCCCGCCGCTGCTACGGATACTCCTAACAAATTGCACGCCACAACGGTACACATAATAGTGCACACAATGGTCAAACTACGTTTCATCTTGCCTCCTTCTGTCAGGTTCAAACATGGTCAGGATAGTGCGGAAGCGCTCGGGCACTGCACATTAATTTGTCCTGCTTGGGCAAGCCGTAGATGGAATCTCTAGTGTGGCCATGCTAACTAAATGCCTAGAAGCCCGTCAAGAACGCGAACCGCTCGATCTGTGTATCGTAACCGCTGTAAAGTCTGTTGTTGGACTTTTAATCACGGCAGATTAAGCGACAACTCCGCAAGCGCATGCTTGGGATTTTGAAATAGCCACGAGTCCGAGCACAAACGGAGCTTGAGTCTACTGTTTGCAAATGCGACCTCACCCATCTTCGTGGCGGGGTAATAAGAAACGTAACGGAAACGGCCGTCTGCGCAGCTATGCATCACGCCGAGAGATATGGAAGGCTTGTCGCCTTTTCGGAATGTCGCGCTCAGAAGCGGCGCCCTGCCCGAAGCACCTGCGAGAGAGAGTCTTACCTTCGGATTTATCGGTCCGGCTAGGTTTCGTCTCGACGTCACACCAGTGAAGCCACCGCCGGCATCCCTAAGGAAACCTTCCGCATCGGTGAATACCCTGGGAGAGCTCAGGTAGCCTGAGTCCAGCGTCAAACTATCCCAGGAAATCCGACCCAGAAGCCCTTCCACCTGCACTCGTGCTCGCCAGGTGTTTGCCCGTAGCTCTGCCGCTGCGTCCACACACCACCCTCGCCCTACCGAACCTCTCGCTGAGTCTGAGTACAAACGGCTGACCGGCCCGGCGAACTGGTCCCCCGAGATCCATCCCTCGAGAGCTAGTTCCTCGTAGCCTTCCGATTGTAGGTGTCTGACACCTATGTCGATAATGCCGTGTCGACCCCCGAGTCTTAGTGGAAACGATTTGCCGAAGCCTACCCATTCCAGACTCATTCTTCGAAATCTTGCGCTAGGTAAGTAATTCGCCTTTGCAGCGACCCGGGAGTGCAAGTCGAGCCACAGCTGCGCCGCATCTTGGTTTCCGGTGTAACTGTCGATCCAGCCTCTACCCACCCCCAACCACCAGTTTCTGGTTCGCACGTAACTCCAGCGCGATGTGGTTATCTGGGCAAATGCTATATCGCCTCGAAATAAGCAAGCTGAGCGACCGTAGTCGGTAACTTGCCACAGTGAATCCAGATTGTTACTCGCAGCCACAGCGCCGCCGACAGTTGCCTCTGTAGTATAGTCCTGCTTGTCTGCTGCGTCGGCAATACGGAAAACAGGGTTTTCGTATCCGTCCGGAATGTGGAAGCTGGCTCCCTGGGTGTTTGGGACAATGGCTATTCCAAAAAACAAAAACGCCGCCCACATCGAGCGGCTACTTGTGAAGCTCTTTGTCAAATACAACCTCTTCTACCCTTGCGCAGGTTGGATAAAATGTGGGGGGACCGCTTCGGGGCGGTCCCCATCTCACCAACGCTTAGAACACGAACTCCTTGAATGTACCATCCGTGAAGTTTATGCGAATAGCGTTTTGAGGGAACGTGATATCTGCTACCTTGGTGTCGTCGACCTTAATCTGCCCTGATTCCTTACCGGTGGCATCGCGACTATAGGTGATCACCGCGCCGGTGGAGGCATTCAGCACTACAGACATAGTCTTGAGATCACCAGTGGTCCCGTCGATAGTACCTGTTGCGGACCCCTTAAAGCTAATCACGGCAGCGGTTAAATCTATTGCACCGGTGAGTTTCTGCGTAGTCTTGTTCAGGCTCAGATCAAGGGCATACTTTGGATGATCGGGTTTTCCAAGCGTACCTGTGATGGTAGCGCTACCGGTCGAAGGTTTGGCGCCGTCATTGACCTCCACCCATGTTGCATTGAAAGTCATCGTGCCTGTAAATGTCAGTCCTGTGTGTGTGTTCGAGTATCCACCTGTAAACTGTATCTCACTAGGCACAGTGGTAACCATGTCAGACAACTTTACAAACTGCGACTTTGCGGACAAGTTCCCCTGAAGCGTTATGGCCTTAGACCCAACCTTGACGGTTATTCGGCCATTTGTCATGTTGAACGCGGTCACAAACTCGTATCGGTTTTGCCACTCTGCAGCGCCGCTGGGTTTCGACGTTGCGAACTGGGCGCTCATAGACCCAGTAACTGAAACTTCGGGAGTCGAGAAACTACCGTTGAATGTAACTGCAGTGTAGGAATCTGGATCACTGCCCGTTGCAGCAGCTGTAACCTGCATTGTAACCGGCGTTGTAAAGTTCTTATCCCTAGCGCTGAGTGTACCGCTGATGGTCGGATTTGCACCAGGCATCTCATCCTGGAGAATCTTATCCGTCACCGTGAACTTGTATTGCTGCTGGCTATCCCCGGAACAAGTCTGCGTTAGGACCCAGTTAGAACCTTCGTGTTTTGCAACTAGAGTATAGGTGCCTTCGTCCGGAACGGTGCGCTGAATTGTTATGTAGCCAGCAGTTCCGGTGCCGCGATCACTCAGAATAAGGTGGCCGCTGTCCGGATCAACGCTTGTAACCACATACTTCCGGCCGACCGTAAGCCCGGTTATGTTCACCTCGTTGCCATTTAGCCGCAACTCAGTAACTATCGCTGGACCCAAAAGCCGACCCATCGTCTCGCCAAGAGCTTGGTACTTGGACAAAACCTCCTCGGTAAACACGTTCTGGAAATCAAGGGCCTCAGGGTCGAGCATCTCGCGCATTGGTACACCCGCCTCTTCGAGAAGCGTAATGGTGTTCTTACCGCGCGCCAATTTATCATTAACCGGTTTTACTGCCTGGATTACCTCATTGATGCCAGGCGCACTAGTGTTCAGGCTGTTCGGCTTACCGAAGCCGGCATCAGTAAACACACCGCCACCTATCGAGAAATCTGCGCTAAGATTGTCCTGCACAAACTCCTTGGCTTTCTCAAGCACCGGCGCCAGATCGCTCTCACTAAACACCTTGTTCTTAGCGAAGTGTTCGGCGCTAAACGCTTCGGCAGCTATGGACGTTAATGGGTTCGCAACGTACTCCGCCTGCGTATCCAAAACAACAGGGACAAGGGTAGACAACCTGTAGTTTTTTCCACCTCGTTTTCCCGTTACTACTATAGCTAGGCTTAAACCAGATGGAATGTTCTCCAGAGTGCACCAACCGTTCGAGATCGTGCCGGTCTTGATGAGCTCGCCCGTGGCAAAGTTATACACAGACACCAGGGCACCGTCGTCTAGCGGCGCGTTCAATACTTTAGAACCGGCAGTCGCAAACAACTTGGCTGAGGGCCCGCCGGTGCTGTACGATGCATCCGCTCCCACTATCAATGTCACACCGGGAGCTACACCGCCTCCGCCACCGGTTCCGCCACCCCCTCCACCGCCACAGCCAGCAAGGCCTATAGCGATGACAAAAGCAAGCAGCAGAATTGAGTGTCTAACCATCCTTGTTACCTCCCTCTTTAGTACAGCCCGCATATTTCAGCGACGATGCACGCCGCCCAATGCTAGAATTATTGGCTCTCGGCCAAGATTCCTGCATGCAAAATTTTCACCGAAGTAGGCAAAAGTAGTGTCACCGTAAATCAAATTAGAGTAAACCAAAGGACACACAGCAACCCAACGAGCGCCTGAATAGCTCAAAGCGAGCAAAACTAAGGCTTGGTATCTTCGGAGGTGATGCGCTTTGTCCTTTTTTGTCTAGAGCGGTGCCCGACAGTTTCATGCTTAAGTAGTCTGGCTGACCGTCGCCTTTCGGTGCGGCTCCGATAAGCCTCGCCTAGAACCTCCACGTGAGGCTGAGGTTGCGGCTGCGGTCCTGTGTCAGATTTACTTCGGCTTGACTTACGCTCGCTTGTGACCGTGATGACATGCGTTCCGCAATCCAGCGTCATCAGTCGGCTTGGCTGCGGTTTGCCATCCAAGCACACTCGCGAACCAACACCTCCCGGAGAAAACAGGTCGGCAATCACACCCGAGGGTACGTCTACGCGAATTACCAGCTGGGTTATCTTGGCTCGCCACTCCACAACGAGCGGCCCGTTAGGGGTATCCACCGAACCGCGAGCCCATTTTAGATCCGCAACATGAGGAACTATTGAGAACCTGTGGGCACCTAGGCTAGGCTTTATTCCCACGTATTCCGAAATGAGATCGCTTGCAGGGCAAACAGACCAGCCCCGGCACATGGGAGATCTGCCGTCGAAGCATTCCCAAAATGCAGTCGCACCTTGCTCAAGCATATCGCCCCATTTCCGGCGAATTATCTCAAGAGCTGCGCTGTGCATATCATGCGAATACAAAGCTTGGAGAACATAACTGGCCAATAGCGGGCTCTTGTATTCCGCGAACGCCCCACTTGCGACCTGCCGCAAGATCGCGGACTTGCGATAGTGATCTGCCACATCAAACAGCACCGCGAACACATTCTCTAACAAGCCATACTCCTCGACCAAATTTCCGCCGAGGCGCCCAGATGCATATAATCCGCGTTCCGACACGTAGAATAATCGGTTGACCGCCAGTTTTAGCTCATTCGCCCGGGAACTGAAGTCCTCGGCATCCTCCTGACAACCGCAAATCTCCGCAAGAATCCCAGCTATTCGCAGCGCATGAGAATACAGCGAGTTAAGCGAGGCAGATTCGCCCTCCAAGGCTTTGCATATGTCGCACGAGTCAAGCGCCAAATACCCAGGTACGCCCCGCAGCAGTGAATCACTCCCTGCAAAGCGGTCAAACCACCGTATGAGTCGATTGACGCACGGGTAAAGTTCTTGCACCAGATCCTTGTCGCCCGAGAACGCGTAGTAGTCCAACAGTGAAGCAACCCACAGAAGCATCAAATCGACCGGTGATTTGCCGTTGACATCAGGTCCGACACCGGCAATGCGACCGTCGGCATCTTGGGTCCGAGCAACGTCTTTAAGTGCCTTTGCTAAAAGTGCCGTGTCGCCAAACGCGTAATAGGCTGCTCGCGCCTGAACGTATACGTCAGCCCAGTTCAGACGCCGGTCAAATGCAGGAGAAGCGACAAAGCTATCTTCCATGCACAGTGCACCAGTATACGCAGCGGTCTCCCAGATACGATTTAGCAATGGGTCGCTGCATTCGAATTTCCCGGTGCGCCGAACAGGGTACGAAAGCTTGTTGAGCCGAACGTAATCGATAGCCGCCCCTCTGCCGAGCCCGCGGAACTCAAGTTGAACATATCGAAAAGCTCTGGGTTCGAAGCTTTGCCACTCTATGGGCGCCTTACTGAGAATAATCCGGTCGACATATCGTGCACTGCCGCGATCTGGCTGCACACGACCCTCTTCGAGCACTTCGGAATAAGCTATGTCTACGTATCCGCGCGAGCAGCGTGGAATTCTCACCTCTAAATTGCCAAACACCTCGCGGCCGAAATCCAGGATCACTGCGACGCCCGCATTATTCCGCGGAGTGCGCACATACATCGAACCTCGCTTGCGCAGCAGCGATTCCCAATTATTGACAGAGCCGTACTTCAACTCAGTCAATGGTGAGCAGGCAATAGCTTGAGGCAGTTCACCGAGCGGTATATTGCTTTCTCGGGGAGGCGAATTGAAAAGCCCCAGCACCGATTCAGGAAGCACCGCCGTCTCTGCCAGAAGCGGGATCGGTCTCGGTAGCAAAACACCATCGACTTTTACCACCGATGCATTCTGCAACGCTTTATCTGAGTAGGTCAGCTTATTCCAGTCAACTATTCGGAGCGAAGAGTCGTAGACTTCCTGGAAACCCAGGCTTTCATTAATGCGCTCGCCGCAATCGGTCCATTCATCCGCTCGACAGGCAAGCCAGCTCTCATCAGTTGGGATTTGGATATTCCCGCTTTCGAGCTCGACCTCGATTCTGCAGTTCAGGCCAGGCTTGCCTACAGGTCCCGCGTAGGTATCGACACCGAAGTAGTGCACTATTAGCGCTATCAGATTTTCGCCTTGAACACAAACACCCGTTATGTCATGTATGTCGTAGTAGTGGACACCCAACGGAGCACGAGCGGGCCCCCTTCCGATATACTCACCGTTTATATAGAGCTTGTACTTGCTGCAAGCTGCAACGCATATGGTGGCTCTCTTGGGTCGTGAATCCAGTTTCAGTGCTCTGCGGAAGTACGCGTAGCAGTTGGGGTCTGAAACGTTGTCAGAAAACCAGATCCAATTGCCGAGCACGTCTCCGGAAGATTTGTTGAAACGGCTTCGCCCGCGTTTATACGGAGCAGAAACTTTGGCTTCGCAAAGAGTTCGGGAAAGAAACGAGAACAGCATGCTCCAATTATTGCAGAAAAACGCTCTGAATAACAAATAACGCGTAAGAACCCGGAGGGGATTGTCCGACTGGTTATAGTGGCGGTCTCACTGCGCGGACGCTGACACGGCATCAGCACCCTTAAGCACTTGTGCGAGAGGAGTGGAAGCTGCTCTGAGAAAATCCCTGATCTCGCGCAAAGCGTTTTCTTCGGTGTCGATAACCGGTATGTGGAGCCTGATGAACGCCCAGCCATATTTCTGCGTGCGCAGTCGGTCGAGAGCCATCATAATCTGCTGCTTAGCGAAGTTAGCCTCGGTGCGCTCGCCGGAAGCAAACCAGTAGACAATGACCTGGGTATCAAAATCTCGTGTGGCTACGACTTCGACAGCATCTACTTCCTGCCCATCGTAAGGTAGCTTGACGTAGCTTTTCTTAGTTATCTCCCAGCCGGCTGCCGGATAACACATCTCAGGGCGATGCGCGAAGTCTCGCCGACCGAACTTGCGGTAGACGATCCACACGCCGATCGGATAATCCGGATTGGGGCCGACGTACGTGCGCGAGAGAAGCTTGTCGGCGTTCATTACATCTCGGATAGACTTTTCGATTGGTTCGTCGTGTCCCTGCCACTTGCCGATCGTTTTAGGAAGCTTCTCAAGCGGCGCCGTAAACAAAACGCGCACGGGCTTAAAACGCGCCCAATATGTTAGCACGCAGCCAAGAAGCAGCAATACAAAGACTAGTTTGTAGTTAGGCGCTTGCTTATCCATTCGAGCCCCAGGCTTATGATAAACATAAGAACAACAGCCGTGACGAACAGAATCGGGCTGGACCAGTCGTGAAATATACTCATAGCAACGTCGTGCCCCCACTGGTAACCGGCGAACGCGATAATCGTCACGCGCACCACATTCGCAGTGAGAGCTATAGGCAGTGCGAGAAAGAACAAGATCCATTTGAAAACGGTGGGCAGATTTGTCAAGTATGCGAAAACTGCCGTTACCCCTACAAGTGCGACTAGTGAACTCAATCCGCTGCACGCCTGCGCCACCTGGAAATCGAAGCCTGGCACTGACATATTGACGCCGCTGCGATATACCTCGAGCCCTATCAGACGCAGCAACGCAGCCGCTGCTCCGCTTGCCCACAACTGCAGTGGAAATCCGACTAGATCAAGCACTCCGCCGGGAATTGGAATCATGAAAACGGTATATGCAAGGGGAAATGCGAGTGTTTTTACTAGCGCTGCGCTGTGGAAATACAAACATGCACCCAGGAGGAACAAGAGCATCGACACGCTGGACGGTCCCGATATGTCAAGAAGGACCCCAGCCACGTGTATTGCAAGGGCAAAAAGGATAATGACGAGCCCCAACACATATGGAGACGGCTTGAGTGCCTTGACTTCAGACCATTTTTTCCAGACAAAGTACCCTGACACAAACGGCACAACGAACGCCAGGGAATACTGCACATCCGCCCGCCAGCGCTGAACGAGGTATACCATCGTAGGAGCGTATAAGATGGCCGCGCTTACTAGGACCGCAATCAGCCACAGGCGCTCGCGATTTCTCAAGCTGTCAAGCTCTCTCGTAGTTGTATTCATGGTTAATCTAGGTCAGAGCTGATTGCCCGTATGTCGAAGTGCTCACACAGCATTGGTGCACGCTGCAAGTGCTTTACTTCCCTGGCCGTCTCTAGCGAACTCTAGCCTTAAAGACCCGCCTGCCAGTTTCGCCTGGGGCGATCTTGTCAACTATCCAGGTAACACTGTTCTCCACTGGATCGTATGTGCCGCCCGTTGCTTCGGCGCTTCCTTCGATGTAGTCCATCTCAGCCGGCACCCTTGCAGTAACCATCGCGTTGAGGGCTTCCGTGGTACCAGTGTTAGTATAATCCACCGCTATGGTAACTTCGCTGCCAGGCTTTATACTACCTTCGATTACCATAAGGCGCAGCGAGATCGCTGGCGGCGCAGGGGCGATTTTGCACGCAATGTCGCTCACCAAGTTATTGACCGTGAGCGTAATCTTCCCCTGTACACACTGAACCTCTTGTTTGCTTGTGACCGTGCCAGTTGATGTATCCCACCATTCGACCTGATATAGACCGTCGGCGAGGCCTCCAATAGTAATCTGTCCACTCACCGGCTCCACGGTGACACCGTCGACTATATTTCTCCAAGTGTACTTACTATTATCTATCCACAAATGTGCTCTATTGTTGACGGTATCTTTCTGGCCCATTACACGTATGGCAGCATTTGAGACCTCAGCTTCAACGTCGCGGTAGTTCCCATTCGAGACTGGAATTCCGGACATGAAACTCTGGAAATGTCGAAAATGATGCCAAACATTCTTTGTGGAAAGATATCCATACAAATCCCAATATAGCATATTTGGGTTAGTCGGTCCCGCGTGTGCCCAAATCATTTTTTTCAGATGAATGCCCTCTGTGTCCTCAAGCAATCGCGCCTTGCCACCACTGGGTATCTCCTCTCGGATGCCTGTCTCTGCCCACATACCCGGTTTGCTCACGCGAAGACCATAGCTATTGAGCAGCACTCCATACTTCTCGACGGCCAATGCTACATCAAAGTCAATTCTATCATTCTCAAAGTCCCCGTCGACGAACAAGTTTCTGCCCGTAGTTTCATCGATAAACTCTAGTTTGTCCACCCAAAGAGTCCCGCTTCCCGCGCCTGAGGGTCCGCGGGTACATTGAACGTAAATGTTAGCTGTGTTTGCGTTCGCCAGGGGCGTTACGGACTGCGACTCGAAAAGAGTCCAATCGTATGTACCGAGTGGAAGGCTTAGGGTAATTCCGCCGGGAATGTAATCGTTCTCGTGATAGGCCCTGGACCACACGACATCTACACGCGGTTTCGTCCACCAAAGTTCGCCTCCTGGATTAGAGATATTGTTTCCCCTTGCCCAGCAGCGAACCCGGTAAGTGTGGGTGGGATCGATACCTACGTGATATGCCCTGGTTCCCAACCATGTGTTGCCAGCGTCGGTCGCACCATCATACGCGATGAGTTTCAAGGAGCGACTTCCGGTTACTTTAACAATATTATCGAAAGACAGCTCACCTCGATCCGGGACTGTGTATGGGATGAGCATTGTGTTGTTATCGCTGACAATCGGATCATACCAGGCGTAGAACCGTGGGCCATGGCTACCGGTATCCGGTGTCTTGGGGCCGATGTACTCGTGGAGATCGATGTAGTCGCAGGCAGATGTCTTCCAGAAATCCATGGGTATCGAATGCCAAAATGAAGTAGTGCACATCGCCTTGTTTGGATCTATAGAATGAACATAATCCGCTAAGGCGCTTGCCGCATTCCAATGATTGCCATTAAATGGGTCTCCTTCGTTGCAAAGTTCCCAAGAGTGCAAAGATGTGAAGCATCCCCACCTTGCGGTCATATAACGCCAAAAAGCCTTCTGAAGCCATCGAGACGGATGGTTTTCTGATGCGTAGAAATTGTTGTCAGATCTCTCGGCGGTGGATCCATCAGCTGCAATACAGCCCAGCGATTTGTCTTGCTTTTCGGCTATAACAGTCTTTAGGTAAACTCCATGTTGCTTGGCTATCTGAAAAATGAGATCTACTTTATATGCTTCTTGAAGATCTATGTAATTTTGGAAATCTATATCACCCTTGAGAAGGCAGTTTTCCGACCAGCTAGCCCCACCGTCTGTTGTATAACGCAGCTCGACGTCGTCAAAGTACCCTGTGCCTGCCGTACCTGTATGCCTAACTCCTACTGACACCCATCCGTCAGATGGCGCGGTGTAATATACATCGAACTTTGTCCAGTCCGACGATCCTGCCAAAGGAGTGCCTCTTTGACTGCCTACATACGGCACTATTCCTTGATCGGGCCCCGCGATCACTGAATCGGTCTTGATCCAACCTGAAAACCTATAGGTCTTTCCACCCAATAGGAACACCGACTGCTTAGTATCCCGCCCTGGTAAGAGTTTCGCGCTGTATCGGTCCCCGGGTTTACAACCGCCATCCGTTGACATCGTGAGGCTGAAAGACCACTGCGGGCCTCCCGATGTTGCAACATCTCCACCCCCAAAGGGATTCTGCCAACCGCGATAGTTCATCCACCACCGAACTATTCGAACTCCGTTTTCACCCCATGTCGCGAACTTCGCCTCTGCATCAGCAACGCTGCGAATATTTGCGTTTATTCCAGGACTAAGCAGCGGTGTTCCATCGGAGAGCTCAAAGTACCTGGGATCTCGAGCACTTACTTTCACAAACCCGTGATTCTGTGAACGAACACATTGGAAAACTAAACCATCGCCTTCTGGATACATTGTCGTGCCAGACGCATCCGTAACTCGCAGTTTGGCCTGCCACGTACCGATTCTGGGAGGCGCGAATCTCACACGCCACTCCGGTTTACCTATGGGTATAAATGCGTCCCCCCGGCGCTCATAGTCGAGGTAGAAGAAACCTGGCACAACGATTGTCGACTGCCAGTTATCATCAGAGAATAGTCCGTCGACCGTAACTCCAACTCCCGGAGGTATCGAGGGTGGCGGCTGTGGATCGTAAGGCCAGAATAGGTTTGTGGCTACGGTGGATATATCAGCACCGAGTTCGATTATCTCGTATTGGCCTATACTGTCCGTGGAAAGCGCTAGTCTGCCCACTGACGGTGCGGACTGCAGTGGACAGGCCGCTAACACAATTATTGGAAAAGCAATCAGACTGCGCACAACCAATTGGGGTATTTGTGCAGCTGTCCCTTTACGAAAAATCATTCTTATTATCCAAACTCGAGCACTTAGTGTGCAGGTTGACTTGTGATCAGACTGTGCTACGTAATGTTTATTCTGCCCTTCGACGTGAATGGAAGAAATCAAAACCCCTCAACCAGCATCTAGTTCTACCTAACCAGATTCTACAGTGCGCTCATATAGTGCCAAAATCCGACTGGCGGTCTCTTTCCAACTATACTTTCCAGCCTGACGATAGCCTTTATCGATCAGCTGCGCTCTTACATCAATATTTTGCCATACTTGATCAAGCTTGCGTGCTAAGTCCTCTTCGTCTGCGGGATCAAAGTACAAAGCCGCATCTCCCAGCACCTCAGGAATTGCCGTAACCCGAGAAGCTAACACAGGACAACCATTTGACATCGCCTCAAGAGGCGGTAATCCAAAACCCTCTTTCAAACTGGGAAACACAAATGCAGCCGCGCTCCTATACAACGCCCGAAGTTCGGCATCAGTAACATTAAAAAGAATCTTGACGGCTCCGTCTACTCCTCGTTCTTTTGCAGTTTTTGCAACTCTTCTAGCTGCGGCGCGCCCAGAACATACCGCACAGAGCTTGCACCCGTCACGAGAAGCATGGGACCTGGCAAACGCTTTAACGACCAAGCACGAGTTTTTGCGTGGCTCAGTTGACGCAATAAAAAGGAAATACTTACCAGCGTCGCTTTTTCCTTCGACTTCATCGCTTTTGAGCGCAGGTGGGCAAGCTGGGTATATGACGTCGATGTTCGAAGTAGGGCGTAGCCTTCGAATAATTTCGGCGCGGGAATACTCTGAAACGGTGACCACAGCTTTGGCGGTTCGCAGCGAACACCTGCACATGAATGCAGTGTACCTGTTAAGAAACTGTCTCTTCAGATCTCCTCGAAGTGGCTCATCCATAAAAAAACAGTCATGGACTGTGATCACTGTGGGCACACCTAGACCACGCAGTCCGTAGTTACACGGAAAATGCACGAGATCCGGAGAGTCAACACTTATCTGCCTCCGAAGACGAACAAGATCTTGGATAATGCGATTACCGGGCACAATCTTAACCTGGGAGTTTTGCGGCAGGCGCACGGATTCCGGCAGTTGTGCGCTGTCAACGTAAATGACGTAATGATTCGTGTTGTCGACCTCGGTAAATCCCCAAAGAAGGCCAGCCACATACGACCTGTAGCCGCCAGGACGGCCTGAGGTTAGTTCTCTCGCATCTATAGCCACCAACATCTACAGACCCTTGCCGACTTTTACCGAGTGGTTCTTTATTAGGCTAAAGCCTATCAAAACCCGAAGCAATCCACCGCAAATATCGGCGCAACAAGCTCATTGCCTCTCAAACTGCAACACACGCAAAAAGTTCCGTAGTCACGCTTTCGGGTTGTGATACAGATGATTATCTATTCATTGCCGTCAGCGCGAAGCGCTTGCAAGAATGCCTTGCTGGGCAACCCCAGCGAACCAACTACACCCGCTGCTCCCAATCTGCTAAGAAAGGTCAACAAACAGCCCTGCCGAAGGTGTCGCCAGGCTGAGCCTACATAGTAGCGTACTAGCTTGCCGCGTATATCGTCGCGCCCCTTGTTCTGTCGAAGACTCCTTATAAGCAGCCTCAAACACCGCGGATAGCAAAAACGGAGTTCCCGCCCTAGGCGGTTCATTTCCTTTGCCAGGTGCCACTTTGTTGTAGTTGCACCCTGTGGACCTACACGTATACGAGCTACAAAGTGCTCCACATACTCTACCCGGTAAGACATTGTTATGCGCTGAAAAAGTTCAGCATCCTCAGCTGCCATAAAACGGGGATCCAAGCCGCCCACCGCAAGGAATGCTTCTCGTTTGATGATGGAAGCCTGCAAAGGTATATTTCCACCTGCCACGGCCAAGGCAAACAAGTCTCCCCTGTCGGTGGGTTCAATTGTATACAGGAGATTGCCGTAATCGTCTACGCACTCGTGCCATCCGTACACCCAGGCCGCACCTGACGACTGTGCAGCCTCGCTTAGTGCAGCATAGGCACCCGACAGCAGCATATCGTCATCGCCGATAATGTTAATATAATCTCCCCTACAAACACTAAAAGCGGTGTTCCACGCAAAACAACGGTTAACTCTCTGCGTTGTGAGCACCATGACCCTGGGATCCTCTTGCCAAGCTGCCGGTTTCAGAGGCTCTCCAAAATCGTTAACTACGATAACCTCGACTTCCCCAGGGAACTCCTGGCAAAGTGCACTATCGACGGCTCTCCCCACCAAGTGTTCGCGTTTTGTAAGTAGCAATTATCGTAGATATCAGCATACATTCACCCTTGCAACTTCGTAATGTTCTTCAATGAACGTCGCACACCCAGGGCCACCCACAACATCCAGCCCAAATACTTACAGCAATGCTTCTCAAAATATCTTCTCTTGCTAATCCTTAATCGCGCGGCGGCTTCGCTCGGAATTTGACAGCTACTCTGTCCACCTAGGTGAACTATCTCAGCCGACGGTTCGACCCAGACCTCCCAACCCATATCAGACAGTCGCTTGCACCAATCCGTCTCCTCGCAATACATAAAAAGCGATTCGTCCATGGGGCCAACCTGCTCAATCGCATCGCGCCTTGCCATCAGACAGCAACCACCTACCCAATCGACCCTAAAAGCGCCAAGGGCGCGAACTTCCGACGGATTTGCTGGCACCACAGGCACGCCCTCAATCCGCCGATCCAGTTTTCCTCGGATTTCGTTCCAGAACGTCGGAAACTTTGCCCAGGAGTATTGCAGCGAGCCATCCACATTAAGAACCATTGGTCCCACGGCACCACACCTGGGATGGTTATCCATAAACTCGACCAGCTTTGCTAAAGCCCCAGGATTGCAGATAGTATCAGGATTCAAAAGAAGAAAGTACCGACCCCCAGCTATCTCGAGCGCCTGATTGTTTGCTGCGGCAAAGCCAATGTTCTTAGTGTTTGCAATAACTTTCGCTTGTGGATATTTTGCCCGCACCATATCTGCACTGCCATCGGTAGAGGCATTGTCTACAACAATCACCTCAAAATCGAGCCCATCCATGGTGTCATAGACCGACGCCAGACATTGGTTTAACACATCTCGCGTATTCCAACTAACGATTGATATCGACAGGTCCATCGGTGGTACCAGCTGGCAACGTCTTCTGTGAGATTCTGACGTGCGCTACCGCCAAGCCCCAAATCAGCCAGGAATAGACCGTTGCGCAGAATGTAACGAGTCCGCCATTATGGTATGTCGGGATTATGTAGTCTCCAATGAATGCCGCAAACGATATCCCAACAAGTTGCCCGAACGCCGCCAGCAGATACGTCTTAGATAGCCCAGGTTCCAATTCGCGGTACTTTCTTAGTATCCAGCGCCCGCCAGATACCAATATGGCAAGAAACAAGGCCAAACCCGGTATCCCCATTTCAGAAAGGTGTTGTGCATACGTTCCGTGTGCCGAAGTGTAAGCAGTAGTGCCCCATTCTACGCCGTAGTGGAAGGAGTTGTATGTTCGATAGTTGCCCATCCCAACACCCAGAGGAAAGTGCACAGCATAAAGCCATGCGCCTTTCATGAGAGCGAAGCGATCGTAGTCACCTTCCTGTTTGGAAGCCACGATAACGTGCTCGTGGAAGAATGGCCAGAATATGATCAGCGTAATCACCGACAGCCCGACCAAAATTAGGAACGCCTTCCTGCTCTTGCCGTAAGTCACAGCGGCGAGACCTGTAAACAGTGCAAACCAACCCGAAACCCAGCTGATACTTCGCACCAGTATCTGGAAAAAGGCAGCTCCTATTACCACGGCCGATCCAAACTTTTTCGGCAAGCTGGCTGAGCTATCCCACAAAATTGCATAGCAGTAACACACCGGCAAAAGGGTTAAAAGTGGCCACCACGGAGCGCTAAGCGGCACAAGCCCACCTGCCAGCGCGTTAGCGAGGTTATAAAGCCCCGGCAGGCACAGCATCAGGGTTGTCCAACGCAGCCACTTCTCGTGTTCGATAGTGGTGGCGATCATGATGAATGCGCCGGCTGAGAGGAACCGAAAACCCAGCTCAACTACATTCACGTGCGGATACTGATACATTCGGTTGACGTGCGGGTCCCAAAAAATGAATGAATGAATTACGTTCAAAACGCCATAGGCAATATACAAAGCTATAGGCACATGAAAGCCGCTTCGAATGCGATTTGGGGGCAGCGCGCGGAACAAGTATTTGACAAACCAGATCGCAAGCAGGAAGGCCAGAAGCGCTTCCGAAACGTACAGCCCCTTACCAACTCCCGAACCTCCCACCGCAATGTCCGGCGTCCTTCCCCACGGCACAAACGCTACCAGAGCATATATCACCAGCACAATCTCAAACTGCCAAACGATCAGGGAGATTATCGCAGCCACCGCCATCGCGGCAACAACGTAGTAGGTGGTTGCAGCTGCAGCGAAAAGCCCAAGGATGATGCCGCCGATTATGACGATCGCTGCATCCCTAGTAAGTGCTGCTATTCGCTCCGGAGTCCATGTGGACCGCTGTGAGGTTCTAACTCCTTTCAAGTTGCTCTCCAAGATCAGCCTCGGTATCACCAATGGAGGCCAATCCGCGCCAGAAATCGGCTCGCACAAGGCCACCAAAGCAAAGACTCAAACCCATCGCCAACCTTTGACACGAAGTGGCCAGCGCAAGTTCACGAATATTGCGAAGCGCCGAACCAATGCAAAATCTTACCAACCTGCCCCTTGTATACGCACTGCCAGGATGACACAGACTGTTTCTGAGCGCGTAGGCAACCCCCCGCATCCCAAAAGCTTTCTCGCGCTGTAATCGACAAGCGTCCGATGATATTTTCCAGTCGGTTGTTGAGAACTGGTGCCTGCCCATTCTAAACCGTGCCACTACGCTGTCTGCAGCCGCCACCGGCCCCTCCAGCACCAGCCTTTGTAGCAACTCCAGGTCTTCCATCACATTAAGTGTCGTATCGAAGCCGCCGACTCGAAAAAACGCCCTCCTTTCAACGAGGCAACACCCCAGCGGAATACCGATTCCGGCAACCAGCCTCGCGAAAAGCCTCTTGTCCAATATAGGCGCAATTGTGATAACTCGCTCTTCGCCGCTAATCAGGGCTTCATACCGACCAGTTATCAAGACGGCCTGCGAATTCGCCCTAGCTGCAGACGCTAAAGCATCATACGCCCCAGGAAGAAGTATGTCGTCATCGTCGAGAAAGTGTAAATACTCTCCTCGCGAAAGCGCCGCACCAGTGTTACGAGCGACCGATCTTTCCGTTCTGTAGGTATCATAAATTTTTACCCTGCCGTCACGCTGCCAATCCGCAGCGGCGATATGCTCACCAGCATCATTGACAACTATAACCTCTACATTTACACCTGTGGCGTCTTGATTCAGCACACTCCACACAGCTTCCCGAAGCAGTGATTCCCGCTTATAGGTGGGTATAACGCACGAAATTAGCATCTGAGTAGATCGCCTACAGCTTGACCCCCGTGATGCGAAATATTTCGTTATCGCTAAGCACACGATGATGCGAATCGGTTTCTCGGAACCTGAGTGCTTGGCTTCTACTGCGCCAAGCTTTTAAGAAACCCCTCACGAAAGCACGATCTCCGCAAAAGACACGCTTAACTAGAACCAAAGGCATCCAAAACCGGTGCTCTCTTAAAATAGAATTATCCTCCAGGTTTCGCCAGATGAAAAGCAGACTATTGCGCGCCTTGATCTCGTCAACTCGACGCTTCGGCATTTTAGAGATAGTAGCAGAGTGCAGGTGTGCAACTTTGCTGGCCGGCTGATATAAGGTTTTCCAGCCTCTCTTCCAAGCCCGATAGCTTAGGTCGACGTCTTCCCAATAGAACGGAGCAAAAATTTCGTCGAATCCGCCTAGAGCCTCCAGCTTGGATCTCCGATACACTACTGCACACCCACTTGCAAAAAAAACGGGTTTTAGCTCTGTAACGCCCTGGATGTGATCAGCATACAACATCCCGTGATGCCACACTGCAGTTTTGGCACCGTCGTCTATCCCTTCCCAACCACCAAGCAGAATCCGAGGAGTCACGGCGAACACGTTCGGGTCCTCGAAAAGCGCCAGGAGGGGTTCCAAAAAGCCCTCTGTTACTTCCACATCGTTATTGAGAACCAATACGAAATCTGCATCTGTGGCTCGTATCCCGTCGTTCACCGCAGCTGAGAACCCGCCGTTCTCGCTTCTAGCGATTAGCTTTACATCCGGAAACTCTGATCGCACAAACTCAACGCTGCCGTCTGTACTGCCGTCGTCTACAACTACCAGCGACTTGTCAACTCCCGCTTTTCGCAAGTTCGAGATTAGACGCGCTAGATGCACCCGACCGTTATACGAAGGCACAATTACATCCACAGACCTATCGCGAGTGGTCAACCCGATTGCTCCCTTCGTTCACGATCATAGAGCTCCCAGAGTTTCAACAACATTACCGTGAAAAGCAATGAGCGACTATCTGGTACGCCTTTAGAGTCTCTTCAGCAGCACGCTGCCAGGTATACTCCCGTAGAATTCTTGAGGCGAGTGCTTCAGGGTGCTTTGCGTTCCAAGCTCTTGTGAGCGCATCGGCTATTGATGTAACGGAATAATAATCGCAATAGAATGCTTCATCTCCGAGATACTCCCTCACTGACCCACGGTCGCAAACTATTACGTTCTTGGCGCATGCAGCCGCTTCAAGGGTAGCCAAACCCGGTGTTTCGACCGAACTTGGGAGGGCATGCACTCGGCAAGCAGCGAGCGCGTCGGCGACAACATCACGGGATGCTGGTCCCACATACTTGACCCTATCACCCCCTGCTTTGAGGCATGCGTCAAGATAGTTTCGATTCAAATCCAGGCAGCCGCCCAATAGCACCAGAAAGTACCCACACATTCGACACGCTCTTGCTAGCCTTAGTTGATTCTTGCGGGGACTCACATTGGCCAAGCACAGGACGAAGTCCTCCCAAACGTCCCATTGGCTACGGAATCTTTCTGCATCGCCGCGGGTAATGTTTGGGTCGATCCCGTTAGGAACAATATGCGCCTTATTCCTCACCCTTGGAAATGCTCGACGAATCTGATCAAGTTCGGTTTTTGCATTTGGAAGCAGGCAATCCGACGCCAATAGCGCAGCTTCCTGCTGCTGCCGATAGATAACCCGTCTCTCAAAACAATCTCTTGCGACTATCTCGCGTCCCACGATAGCTCGGAGCATACAATTAATATAATTCTTAAGCTTCCGAAGCAACGGCATATTGCCCTTATCCATCGCCTCAACATCCCAGAAGATAGTGGAAAGAACCACCGGCTTGTTCTGTGATTTAGCATTCATAACCTGGTAATACGAACTGGGCATAGCCAGAGTATTAAACACGTGTACCAGGTCGTATTCTGAAACATCGAGGGTTTCCGAAAGATCAATCGAGATTTCTACGCCGAGACATTCAAGCTCTTTCTTTGTCTCGAGCATCTGTATGGTATCGCCGCCGGGAAACTCAAAGGAATCCGGCCTGTTTTGCATCAACACGCGCAATGCCATTTCACTTACCTAAGACTTCAGCGAGATGAGTGCCGGCAGACCGAGCCAGCTGCTGAATCTCAGGGATGCGTCTTTTCAACGTCTCGCGGATAGCACTTTCATCAGATAGTAATATGTTCAGCTTAGCCATGAGACTTTCCGGCGTTAAAGACGTGTAATCCATCGCATATCTACAATGGCCAAATATCAGCTCGTTCAGAGCAGGGCCTTTCTCGCTGAATGTCAGCGAAATCGTAGGCGTCCCGGCACCCAACGACGATATAGTCGAATGAAAACGGGAACCGACGTAAGCTTTCAGTTGACTCAATACCCACTTGATCTCCCAGGACCTCAACCACGACGGCAAAACCGGAACTTCGATTCCTCTGGCAATCAACGCTTCTCTTACTAGACAATGGAATATTGTGTCGTTGTCGCTCAATGATGACGGACTAGCCACAACGTGGGGAACTAACAACACCGGCCTCATTGTCTCTTCCATCACGCGCTGAACGCAGTCCGCGGCAAGGACCACTGTATCCCTATATGTCCCTAGGCGTCCGCTGGCAGCGTAGGCTCCCGCAATGTTTATGCCTATGGTCTCGTTGAGTGGTTCTGGAAGTGGCACGTGTCCAGACGGAGGAGCTGGTTCCAGCAAGAATGCTGGATCGGCGACAAGACGCACGTTATCTCGAACGCCATTCGCAGCTAAATACTCGAGGCTTGCATATTCCCTTACAAGTATGAGCGAGCAACGCCGGAAATGATTCATCACCCGTTTCTTAAGATGAGGCACTGATTCCATCCGACCTATAGTCGCACACCAGATCACAAAAGGTTTTCGACAGGATAGTGCAGCCTCTCCCAAAAACAAGTACTGAATCAGAATTGCCCTACCCATACTTAGACCGTAGAGATCCCCGCCCATACTCAGCACAGCGCGACATTTTGGAGCCCAAGTCCTAACAAACTTACCCGCGCTGGTAAAGTCCATCAGTATCCTGGCATGCCCGTACAGCCAATCGCTAATGCCCAGTCGCGAAAACTGCCCAGGCATACATCGGCATGGCAAGTGTGTAACGTTTGGCTCAGTCTCGTCCACCTGATCGTAATCGCTCATCTGGTTGCCATTGATAATCGGCACACCCGGATAATGTTCCCTGACTAACCGAATAGTGCACTTCGAAATCGCTTCGCAACCGCGGTTACAATATGAGCCGTTGCCTACAAATAGGAACGGGGTAGAGTATTGAACGCCCGACATCTCCATTACACAAACCTCTCGTACACTACTACGCTCTGCACAGATCTTCTTGCGGACGGATTCCGCGGTTCCTCATCCCGCTGGTACCCGATAGCCATTGCGCCGACGATTGCGTACCAAGGAGGGATTTTAAGCGCCAAACGGAGCTGGTCTTCAGCAGAGAAGTCCTCAACACTGCAGTTTAGCCACACCGCTCCCAACCCTAGCTCGCAGGCGGCAAGCGCTAGGTTTTGGGAAGCTAGAGCGGCATCGATGTAGGCAAGATGACGCTCACTCGGAGCACAATACGCACGAACGTCTGCGAGAAGCACAAGTAGCACCGGCGCCTTTTCTGCAAAGCTCTTGCCCCCTTGAGCAACTTCTAGGACTAGTCGCTTGCTTTCCTCGCTTCGGACAAATAGAAACTTATAAGGCTGACGGTTACAACTTGAAGGTGCCCACAGGGCCACTTTGACTAGTTTCTCCAGTGTAACGTCTTCAACAGGTTTGTCTGCCCACTGTCTGACAGATCGACGCTCAAAATACACAGGTGAAATACCCTCCACTGGACTGGGGGCTTCCCCTGAATCTGACAAACTAGGAAGTGTGGCTATTTCCTGGTTCAGCTTTTCTAGCCAAGCCGAAAGGTCAGTTCTCTCTTCCGAAGTAAGCCCTCGGTTGTCAAGATCGTCCGCTAAAACCTTTGCGTAATCGTTAAGCACCGTGTAAGCCCATCGGATCACTTGTTCCCGCCCTTGAGAAGAATTCTCAAGCAACTTTACCATGTTGAGAACGCATTCCACCTTAAACCTTCCGAACCCCGCTCTGCGGTTGGGAAGCTGAAGCCCTTTATCAATGGCGTGTGTGAAGCGCAAAAGATCATACTCGATAACATCGACGTCTTTCGGACTAGGTTTCCGTTGCTGCCTGTTCGTGTCAAGCCAATAACGATCCCAATGCGTATATACAAACAGCTGCTGCTCACGGCGGTATCCCTGATTCCACGGATTTCCTCGAATCAACCTCAGGAAACGTCGTGCAATTCTCCTTCCCAGCTTGCAGAAGCCCTTAGTTAAATCGACCAACACTTTCATGCCTATGCCCGCACATCTCGTAAGACATCTTTTATTGTGCTCCAAACTGCAGAGTATGTTCGCCGAAACAGCGTTATGCCTAGTCCGATGTAAACAAGAGCTCCCAGGATAACAAGCTGGATCAGCAACAGCAGCGAACTGCTTCCATCACCAGCAGCAAAATATATCGCATACGCTATGCTGGCAGCCATCACTGAGCAGACCGCTGCGGGCAATACCGAAACCGCAGCATCGAGAATACTCCATTTGAGTATCCGAAAAGGGATCACCAGCCACAGAAGCGCAAAAGTGCCGTGAGCTGCGGCCGTCGCTGCTGCCACACCATTGATGCCATACTTGCTTCCCAAGACTACAGCCATTACTATCACGGGACTTGCCGCCGCATTCAATTTGAAATTCACATCTGGCCTTCCCATTGCCGCAATCAGACTCAGAGCAGGCGAACAAATAGCCTTCACCATACCATACAGCGCGATATACCGAAAAGCGGTCACAACCGGTAACCACTTGCTACCATATATCGATCCAATATATATCGGCGCGAGCGCCCACTGTGCACATACGATCGGTAGGCCGATCACGGCGACCATAGTAAGCATTTTCAAGAACATCGCACGTGCCCTGTCAGGCTCCTTCTGAACTGCCGAAAAGGTGGGAAACACTATTCCCGAAATAGCACCCCACACGTTGTCCACTACCCAAACTCCCAAGCGATACGCGAACACGTAGAAACCCAGCTTCACCCCACCCATAAGTGAGCCAAGAAGTATATAAGCCACGTTCTCGTTGACATACAGAAACACGCTGGCGCCAGCAAGATTCTTACCGAAAGAAATGAGCCTGCGTGCAAGATCCCAACGAACCTTCAGTTTTGGCCGAAATGGGCATACGTTCCACAGCAAGACAACTTGAAGCGTATTGCCCAATATATAAGGATAAATGAAGCTCCACACGCCTGCACCCAAAACTGCGAAGACAATTGCCATCAGGCTGCAGGTAAGGGTCTGAATCATAGCAATGCCCTGCACCGTTCTGAACCGCAGGTCCCGCCGCAGCAAAGCTCCCATCGCCCCTCCAATCGGATTAATCAGGAAGTTCGCACTTGCGGCGAGAATTAACCAGCGTAGCTTAGGCTCATGGTAATGAATGCAAGCTAGAGGGCTGAGTATGTTCGCAAGAGCAAATAGAAAGACTCCGAAGAGCATATCCAGCCACCACATAGTATTTGCGTGCTCTTCGACGTCTTCGCGCTGATGAACCAGCGCCGCCCCTATGCCGAGGTTGCCAACGACTGCAGCCGCGCCCAGTACCGTATTGACCATCCCACTAAGGCCATAGTCACGGGGCAGCAACAAACGAGCGAGGACTATCGACGAAGCAAAACCGGTTGCCTTGGCAAAGGAGTATGAAACGATCGCCCAGAATCCGCCCTGGCGAGCTGCCTTTCCGACGTCAAGCGGCTTTTCAGTCTCGGAAGTCTCGGGCTCAGTGAGTGCAGGGGAATGATGGTCAGCGCTAAATTCGGTCACACGCTCTGACAAAGGCAACTCCCAAAGTTCAGGCTAGTCCGGAAACGGATTCTCTTCTTCGGCCAATTCAGATGAAGGCGCGGTTTCGGGCGCAGGAATGGCTTTTCGTGGCTCTTCGGGACCAGCAGGCTTTTCCGATTCTTTGTCCGCTTCCTCGCCTGCGCCCAAAGCCCCCACCGGACCTTCCGGCGGCAATGCCTCAGCATAGTAATGCGAATAGTAGTAGCAGCTATCTACGGCATCGGGTTGCATCCTGTTCACGACAACCCCGAGTATATTCGCCTTCGCCTTGCGCAACAGATCACGCGTTTGAGTTTCTGTGCCCCGAGGCGCCTGGTTCGCAGAAACAACCATGATCACCGCGTCGATCCAACTCGCAAGCATCGGACCATCGCTGAACACAATGGTACTCGGAGTATCAAAGAGAACCAAATCGCAGTGCTCTTCCAGCATCTCCACAAGCTCGCGCATCCGCTCCGAACCCAGGAGCTCCGAAGGATTCATCGGCTGAGGACCACCTGGGATTACAACCAGGTTCTCGATATCGGTCTTGCGAAGAACATCTGTGAGCTTGCACTTGCCCTGCAACAGAGTGGAAAGACCGATGTCGTTGGAAACCCCGAAAAACTTGTGCAAGCTGGGCTTGCGCATGTCCGCATCAATTAAAATGACCCGTTTGCCAATCTGGGCAAGCGCTATGGCTAAGTTGCAGATTGTCGTTGTTGCGCCTTGCCCCGGTCTGCCAGTTGCCACCATGAGAGTTTTAAACGGCTGGTCCCGCAGCGCAAACAGAATGTTAGTGCGCAATATACGGTAAGATTCGGCCATCGCCGACAGTGGATACAAGTGAGTGAGCTTAGGCAGCACGCCGTCCCGACCCGTTAGCTGAGGCGTAAGCCCAAGTACTGGCAATTGCAGAAGCTCCTCGACGTCTGCAGCGTTGCGCATACGAGTGTCGATGGAATCCAGCCATATCGCAACCGCTACACCGACAATGAGCGCGAGAACTAACCCATATCCCAAAACCGCTGCTCTCGTAGGCCCGAGCACCATTTTCTTGCCAGCAGCACGAGCCCAGTCGTAGGGAACTATAGAGCCCGTCCTGGTGAATTCCTTCTCAGCAATCCTGACCTGAGCAAGCTTCTCAGAAATGAGTTTATAGGTGTTCTCAGCTTGCTGATGTTCTCTAATAAGAGAGGCCAGCTCTGGCTCGGCGTTCGTTAGGTTCGTGACCTTAGCTTGCGCTCGAGCAAGGCTTGCGTTGATCGCAGAAAGCCGTGCCCTGGCAGTGGCCAACATATACATCGCCTCGGAGCGTTTTTTCAGCAGCTCTTGGCGGATTTCGTTAACTTTTGCCGGCGCGTAGTTGGCGCTGGCTATTCTGATTCGCAGCTTAAGCGCATCTATTTGGCCCTGGAGAGCTTTGTACGCCTCATGCTCAGGCGTGTATCTCTGGGATAGCAGCCGCAACTGCGCCTCAGCTTGGGCCAGCTCCTCGTTTAACTTCTGCACTGTTGGGTTGAGCTCGCCCGGTAGCCGTTCACGGACTACAGTTGGCTGCTCCCTAAGTTGAGCATCTACGTTTCTGACGGCCGCCTCCGCTTCTCTCACAGCCGCTTCCGCTGAACTGCGCGCCTGCTCCAAGCCAGCGATCGACGACAAAGCGTTCTGCGATTCCGCATCCACTGCTACGATCTGACGCTTACCTTTATATTGCGCGATCCGAGTCTGAAGGTCGTTAAGTTTCTCGCGAGCCTCGGCAAGACTGGCCTCTAAGAACTTTGCGTACTTGCGCGCATCCTCACGGCTCTTCTCCTGATATACTTCGGCAAACGCGTGGCCTACCGCATTAGCAAGGTACGGAGATATAGTCGGGTCCTGCAGCTTGACCGTGATCCGGATTATGTCCGTTGTCGTACCCTTCTCCCCAATAGCAGGCATCTGAACGGGGGCAACTTCGAGAACGTCAGGCCATTCGCGAAGAGAAAGTACCTTGCCGCGGCTAACCTCTATTCGCGTAATTTGTCTGTAGCTCGGAAGGTCCGGCCTGATTTTCCGCTGAACCTCAACAGGCTGCGCCAGAAAGTCTAGCGCACGCAGAAATACCTCGCCGCCCTGGGCCATGATAATTAAGTTGCTCAATATGACCGAGCGATCGGGCCTGGCGAGGGTTTCTGTTGTCGAGGTGGTGGTTGTCGGTAAGCCTCCCTGCATGACCTGAGGTGTCGGAGACAAGAATGCAGACGCGGGGTAGACTACTTTCGGAGTTGGCACAGCCACCAGTATTACAAGCAGCGTAACAGCCACCAGTCCGAGGATCATCAGGAACCGTTGTTTTACTACTCTTACGAAATGCCAGAATCTCATAGGCCTAAGTTTCTGTGCGATCGATCTTTCAATACACTTATTAGTTCTTCACGTACGTGTGAATTATACCACAGCTTATGGTATTCTCCCCACGGCTTTCGGGCCAAGCAGTTATCCAAACAGGCACACCTTCGTCAAATATCCCGCATCCTATGCAGGTTCGGAACATCCTGTGGAGGCTCTGGCGCACCGCGTGTTCTGCGGATACGCCAAAAGAAGTACAGAACGAGCTATGGTTGCGCCTGCACCTTTATACGCACTTTGAAGTTTGCACGGTTCCAAGTTTCCCCTTGGCAACGCCACACTCTATTTTCGGCACTGCCGGCAGGTATCGATAGCCGTGCGATAGAAGGAAGTGATGACAATATCGGAGGTGGAGCCCCATTGCAGAACTTGCAAATCTCAACCTCAATTGCTGTAGCGCTAGCATTTGTGATACCTCCAGGAGCCATGGCGTGGCAGACCGATATTCGTAACCAGACCCTCTCCGCCAGACCGCGCCTGGAAACCAGATACACATCTGCAAGGCGCACCGAGTTCACAATCGAAGCTGACAGATACCGCCTGGTCGCAAACTTGAAATCCAACTCTGGCCACCGAATAACAAACATAGCAATTAAGGGACGTAACGGATTCGAAGAGGTTACCGCAGGAAGAGGAGCGTACCTAACCGTTGTCGACGCAAACGGAACGCAGTATACATCCCTGCATTCCACAGGACAATCTCGGATTAACATCTACCGCCGAGGGCCCTACTACATAGAAACGCACTGGCTCGATGTAGCCCTCACTAGCAATTCGGGCGAACAAGCACCCATCAAAGGCGAGATCACATTCTTCGCATACCCGGAAAAGCTGCACATAGGTGTCATTCTGCACGTCACAGGCGACATCCAGGTTAAAAACGCGCAGTTTGTATGCGAGTTTCAGGCAGAAGGCTGCTCCACCCCAGCAACACATATGTCTGGCCAAACCCCTCCGCTAAACCAATTCGTGCTGATAAAAAGATCTGAGAACAAGCCGACGTGTGCACTTATCTATCCGGTTCCGAACGGCGTTGACGACGTCGTGCTGGAAAAAGAAGACAATCTTGTGCGGGTCTGCAACCTCGTATACAGCCAAGATGCTCGCGAACAAACAGTAGCAATTTGGAAAGCAGACGACAAACCAGCGGCATATTTCGAGCTCTTCCCGCTTGAAAGCCCTGTAGTGACTGAGGAGATGGAAGGTGAAATCCAGCCCATTATGTCCGTCAACGCCGCCGCTTCAGAGGGACGCTGGCTGGGCTACGATCCTGTGCGCGGATGCTACGTTGTCGAAACGGACAACCCCGGCGATTTCACATATCACTACCATCATCCAAACGACTACGAAAAAGCCACGTTTACGATTCGAAACGGATATCTAAGACGTAAGGTCTACATCTTGCACAAAACTAGGCGAAACCCCGGCTTTGTAGAGTGCGGGGTGATCCTTGACGAAGCCGGTAACACGCTGCCGATCACCGTGCAGATATCTAAAAACTTCTCGGGCGAGAAGGAAGAACCGTTCTACAACCCTCAAGATACCCCATTTTCGGAAACTATATTCCCGCTGTATCTGGAACCAAACGAAGAGCGCAAGGTTACAAGCCTTCACCTTTATCAGAACTGGGGTTCGCATCCTTTGAAGCAGTTTTCGTCGCTGGGAGCTTGGATGGACTACTACCATATGTCGACTGGGGTAACCGAGACAACCTGCTACGTACCATTTCTATTTGGAGGACTAGACGGGGTGTGCATAGCCGACCTTCGGCCCATGAGCCAGCCTATGTGGAAATCTCAACCCCAGCACGATAATGTTGCGGGCCATAGCTTCTTGCGCTACTGCGACTCAGACGGCCTATGGCATTTCATTGAATACCTAGGGACAACGTTTCGATCGACAGGCCCCAACTGGGCTGATGTGACACTTTCATACCTATCAGACGACGGCAAAGCTAAGGTCACGCTCGACATATTTGAGCTTCCTCAAACCGACGAGCTTCGCAATTTCATTCACATGCGCATAGACTTCCTGGGCCCCATTAAGATCAAGGACGGTGACTTCTCGCGCTACATGCGGCTCCTCAACATAGCAAGTTGGGTCCAGCGTCTTCGCTACACCCACGTTTCCTACGGAGGTCCCGAAGGCGAACCGACTGTAGTGCCCATCAGGTTGAACGACGATTTCACGCTTGTAGGCACCCCGATTCCCTCAGAGGGCGGTTTCGCAACTATATATCCGGAAAAGCGAGGTGCAAATGCGTTCATCGTCCGGCGCTTCGAGGGGAGAATTGGCGGTAAGACCGTTGAACCGGGGGTGTCGGTGATAGGTCAGAAAAACGGAGACACCATTCTGATGCTGGTGCCGATAACGAATGCCTCAGAGATATCTGCCGGAGATTGGTTGGAGATTGACCTTTTTCTAATGCCCTACGGCGGAGGCACCCAGGATTGGGAACCCGCTCAGAAGGCAGCATTCGATTACGGACCCAACGCGCCAAGGGTGACCGAGGTGACGGTTGGCACAAAGTTATCGGATTTCCCAACTCGAATCAGAGTAGACGAAAACGGAGTCGCAGAATTTAGAATCGCAGGCGGGTTCGACGTGATACCTATAATAGTCGAAGGGACCAGCGGTTATATTTGCCAGCGATTGTATTCTATCGATGGAGAAAATAAATCCCTAATCGACCACGCGCAGAAAGGGGCGCGAGACGGCTACCAGGTGTTCGCACAAGAGGATGGCAAGTACGGCTGGGTGTTCTTGTTTAAAACCGACGGGAAGGAGCATGCGTTTCGGACGGAATGAATGAGCTGACAAGCCAGACTCCTAATACACTGAACACTTATATTTTCTTGAAAAACGTCCTCGCTGTTTGTGCCGTCTTGTGGTATAATGGAAGCGTCGACGGGGTGTGGCTCAGCTTGGTAGAGCGCTCGGTTCGGGACTGAGAGGTCGGCGGTTCAAATCCGCCCACCCCGACCATCCCCTTTATCCTACCCCGCAGAAGGCAGCCTGCAAGTGCAAAAACCGAAGCAACTTGAAAGGTAAAGGGCACATTGCCTGGTTCAGATTAACAAATTGGAGGAAACACAATTGGTCACAGCTATTGTCTTGATAGAAGGCGAGCGAGATAAACTTCCTGAAACCGCTGAAGCATTGGCCGATGTCCCGGGCGTCGCCGAAGTCTATTCAGTTGCGGGACAATACGACTTGGTGGCGATAATCCGCGTGAAAGAACACGAAGAGCTGGCAGACATAGTAACCAAAAAGCTGCTAAAGATGGAAGGCATTGCCCGCACCAACACGCTGATCGCTTTCAAGAGTTACTCGCGCCGCGATCTGGAACGGATGTGGGAAATCGGGCTCGAGGAACCCAAGCAGTAGCCTTTTAGCTGACCGATAGTATCCTGAAAGTTATAATACCGCTCGGGACTTCGACTTTTACTTCGTCCCCGGCTTTCTTACCGAGCAGCTCTCTGCCGACGCACGACTCGTGAGATATTCTGCCTTCGGAAGGACTTGATTCCGCCGGACCGACGATAACATACTCCTCTTCCCCACCGTCTTCCAGGCACTTCACGACCACGCGAGAACCTATCCCGACAATGCCCTGGTTGGAGGGCGCATCGATCACTTTGGCATTTGCAAGTATCGCCTTCAGTTCCTTTATTCGAGCTTCGAGCATAGCCTGCAGACGTTTTGCGTCTTCATAATCGGAGTTTTCGTTGAGCGTGCCTAGCTGCCTGGCTTCGCGTATGCTCTCGATAACCTCTGGGCGCTTCACCGTAAGTATTTCCTGAAGTTCGCGCTGTATTTGCTCGTAGCCTTGTCTAGTCAGCACGAACGCATCATCTGTCAGTTCCACCTATCTGCTCCTTCTGTAAAAAACGACCCTACCACATACTGGCAGGGTTTGCCCCATATTTTAGCACATTTCTCTCTAGAATGAAAGACCACTTACACTCTCGCCCCGCGGTCTTTTCGACTGGTTATCCGAGCCTTGTGGTTGGTTTTTTTTGTTGCTACGCCGACGTTGCCTCGGCCTTCCTGGTTATGCTCACAAACCCGTCGCTTTCGAGAACGGCTTCCTCTACTTCGCCCAGATTGTGAATTCCTTGCTTCCTGAGCAGCACCTTCAACTCGTGGACGCTTAGACGCTCCTTTTCCAGATTCCTGTGCAGTATATGCCCATTCCGAACTAACACGGTTGGTCGGCCCTGTATTATGGCCTCGGCTCTCTTCGATTTGTATGTGGCATATTCTACCGCAATGCTCAGGGCAATCAGCACAGTTGCCAGAATCAATCCGCCGGTGATGGAATTATCCCCGCCGTTCATCGCGTTCTGAACAGCGTTGCTGATAAGAAGAATCGCAACAAACTCTCCAACTCCCATTTGCCCAACCTGCCGTTTCCCGCCGAGCCGCAGCAGAAAAAGCACCCAGCAGTAGACAATAACCGCTCTGACTACAAATTCCCAGTGTGGAAATGAAACAAACCATAGACGACTCACAGAATGTTCACCTCCGCTTCTTGTGATCCCCAGCACGAATCCTGAAACATAGGATACCATCGCGTAGCATCTGCGTCACGACATGCGAAGGAAGATAGTGCGCACGGGAATAATAGGGAATTTGCAAGTACATTGAGACAAACCTGATAACAGGAGGCATAGTAAATGGATTACTTCCTTACCGAAGAACAGCAGTTTATGAAGGAAGTCGCACATGAGCTAGCTGAAAAGCGCTTCCGACCCGTAAGCGCATATTACGATGAAACTGGTGAGTTCCCATGGCCGGAAGTGCAAGCCATGGCAGAGGCTGACCTTTTCCGCGTATTCATCCCTGAGCAGTACGGCGGCATGGACAATGGCACTCCAATTATGAATATGTGTGTGGTCACCGAGGAGTTGTCGAAAGTCGATGCAGGGATTGCATTGGCATTCGCGGCGACAGGGTTGGGGGCATTCCCGATCTTGATAGCGGGTACGGAGGAACAAAAACAACGTTGGCTTCCGCGAATTGCCGACGGAGCCTCGCTTGCCGCGTTTGCCCTAACTGAGCCGAACGCCGGTTCGGACGCGGCGGCGGTGCAAACCCGAGCGGTGGAAGACGGCGACTACTTCGTAATTAATGGCACTAAGCAATGGATAACTAACGGCGGCGAAGCAGAGATCTATACGGTGTTTACGTTAACAGATCCGGAGCGCGGTCCGCGCGGATTCTCCTGTTTTGTGGTTGAAAAAGGCACAGAAGGCTTCACATTCGGCAAGAAGGAAAACAAGATGGGCATTCGAGCCTCAGCAACACGCGAGCTCATCTTCCAGGACTGCCGGGTACCCAAAGAAAACATGCTTGGCAAGCGCGGCACCGGGTTCATCACTGCTATGAAGACGTTCGACCTTTCTCGACCCGGAGTGGCTGCACAAGCCGTCGGCATAGCTGCAGGCGCTTTGGAGCTTGCTGTGAACTATTCCAGGGAAAGAGTACAGTTCGGTCAGCCCATTTCAGCACATCAGGGCCTGCGATTTATGCTTGCGGACATGGCGATGAAGGTGGAGTCGGCGCGCGCACTAGTTTACTCGGTTGCCCGTTGGATAGATTCGAATCCCGACGAAAAGATAACCGCGTACTCAGCAATGGCTAAATGCTACGCCTCAGACGTAGCAATGCAGGTAACAACAGACGCCGTTCAGGTGTTCGGCGGGTACGGATATATGAAGGAGTACCCAGTCGAAAAAATGATGCGTGATGCCAAGATTACCCAAATCTACGAGGGAACGAATCAGATTCAGCGCGACGAAATAGGACGAGGTCTCATCGCCGAAGCAGCAAGAAAGCGCTGATAGAACGGCTTAAAATACCTAGCCGCCTCCGATGGGAGTTCCAGTGAGTATCTCCAAAATCCTCTCGCTTTGCCTCGAGAGGTTAAAGTGTTCCTCCACTCGGTGGCGGCCGTTATTTCCCAGGCGGGCGCGCATGTCGCTGTCTCGAGCAAGGTCAAGAAGGGCTTGAGCGAGCGCTTTCGGATCCTCAGGCGCAACTAGGATTCCCGTCTCGCCCTGCACAACTACCTCTGGCAAGCCACCGGTGGCGCTTGCCACCACCGGTCGCTTAAGTGCCATAGCTTCGACGGCTGCAAGACCAAAGCCCTCTTTCAGAGAGGGCACGATAACAACGTCGCACGCACACATGAGCCCGCGAACATCTGCTACAAAGCCGGCGAAGTCAACACGGTCAGCCACGCCTAGCACCCTGGCGCACGCCTCCAGGCTCTCGCGCTCAGGACCGTCTCCTGCTATCACCAGACGAGCTTCCGGAAAATCCTCCTGCACCAAGAACATTGCTTCGATGGCCACCCTTTGACCCTTCTCAGGGGCAAGGCGTCCGAAAACTCCAAAAAGAGGCACAGAAGGCATGTATCCGAAGCTGCTCTTAGCTATGTCCGAATCGATTGGTTGGTATTCCGTGACATCCACTCCGTTGTGAACCACCTGTATCTTTTGCGCCGATATGCCTTGAGACTCCAAGTGCCTGCGGACAGCATCCGAAACAGCAATAATTCGCGAGGAATACTTAAAACAAGTAGCGGTGTTGAGCCCGTGTACGTGCGAGACCGATGTTTTCGCAGCCAGCCGCGCAGCCAAGGCGCCGAGAAGACTGGCAGTTGAGAGATGTGTGTGCAATACGTTAAAGCTACCTCGCTTAACTAGCCTTGCCAAACGCACTACAGTGAGCGGGTCCAACTTACCAAACGTCCTCCATGTTCGGCAAGCTAGCCCTCTCGCACGGGCGTAGGCTTCAAAAGGGCGACCCTTCGGGCACCAGAGCTCTACGCGCACTCCCAGCCTAGCAAACTGCGCACAGAGATTTGCAACTAACACTTCTGCGCCGCCGATTCGCGACGGGGTGATCGCTTCCAGTACCTTGGGAGGACTCATTTGCGTATTCGCCGTGTTCTTTCGGCTCGTCGTATCTTGCGCATCAGAAGCCTGCCGACAGTGTTCCAGCGAATGTTGACTCGAGGAATTTCGAAGGGGCTGGTGTCGTTTCGCACTGTTCCCAGCTTTGTTACAACGGCATACTCGTACCCTGCTTCCGCTACAGCGTCCAGCACTCGTCTATCGTATTCGCCGTAGGGGTACGAAAATGCTGAGACCTGCTTGCCTATGATGTCTTCCAGCTTCTTCTTGGAATCAGACACCTCTTGCCGAAGATCGCTGTCACTAAGCGCTACCAGATGCGGATGGGTTAAGCTATGAGAGCCTATCTCAAAGCCCAACTCGGCGATCTCTTTTATTTGGCCCTCACTCATTATGGGCTCCCGCACGTCGCCTACAGCACTGTCCCACTCGTTCACCCCTCCGATTCGGTCCACCACAACGAACACAGTAGCGGTCATACCTCGATCGGCCAAGGCAGGGCAAGCGTGGTCGTACACGCCAAGGTACGCGTCGTCAAAAGTAACCGCGAAATTATTGCAATCCAAATGGTGCGCTTTTGCCAGCTGCTCTACCACCGCCGACAGGGTAGTTGAATTCCAGCCGCGATACACAAGGTAGTCCAATTGCGCCCGAAAGAAGCGAGGAAGAACATACTGACCCGTCACCAGTGAAGATAGCCTCGGCATTCCAATCCTATGATAAAGAAGCACGACGGTGCTACACGGTCTTTTCGCCTCACCGTGTACTTTTCTGAGTGACCACATATACCCGATTGCGTCTCCTGGGTTTTACAAAGTGCTAGCTTATGGTCAGAAGCCTCTCAACCGGGGCCCAGGTATCCGTAAGGATGTCTACCTTGGGATTCCAGTTAGGGCTCCTGAGCAGGCACGACGTGATGTATTTCAAGTCGACAGCGGCTCCCGGCGGAAGCTTGACACTCTTGCGAGCCTGCAGTGCACGCACCGGAGTCATAGGCGCTTTGGTGTTGTTTTGAGCAACCAAAATAACGTTGCCCGACCTGTGCCCGAAGTAAGCATCGACGTGCGGAAACACTTTTTGTAGAGTGCGTGCTTGATAGCTGTAAAGATCATGATTTATCCACGTGTTCACCGCAAGCACGCCGTCCGAGGTAAGTGCGCGCTGAAGTACTGAGTAAAACTCGAGCTTAGTCATGTAGAAAGGCACGAATTGATCATCGAAAGCATCCAGTATTATCCAATCGTAGGGCGGCTGTTTGCGTGCAATCTGAGTATTCACAAACGATCTGCCGTCCATTGTATATACTACCACGTTTAGACTCGGCCTCCAGAAAAAGTACTTCTGCGCGATGGAAACTACGGCCGGATCGATTTCTACAACATCCATGCTGATTTCAGGATAGCACGTTTCAATACCGCGTGCCACATCACCTCCACCCAGGCCGATTATCAACATGCGCTTTGCATTGGGTTTATATAGAATCGGCGCCAACAACAAGCCAGTGTATTCCGTTGAATGATGTGTGATGTCGCGCAGATTCATGGAAGTCTGCGGCATCTTGTGCCCAGCCTCTCCGAATGTAAGCAAGCGAATATCGCCTTCCTGAGCCACCTGCACACGCTGGTAGGGCGTTTCGATGTTAAGCAAAATGTGGTTTCCGGGCTTGCCCGCGTACTTTTTGAGTTCGGATTTTGCCAGCCGCTGACCCTCAGCCAGACACTGTGCCAGGGTGGAGGTAGGATCGTTGCTCAAACGCTTACCGATCAAAGTCTGTTGGTAGACATCCTGTTGGCTCGAAACAAATCTTTGAGGCGTGTGTAACACGAGCACAAGACACAATGCGGCAAAAGCGATGCTGACAAACGCGCCCCTCGTTTGTTGCAGTGACGAGGCAATGGCGCATACCACGCCCGCAGCAGCCGCAACAAGGCCTCCTCCAAGCGCGACGCCGCTGAGAGAGTAAGCTGGAATGAGCACAAATGCGGTGACCAGACTTCCGGCAAAACTACCTACGGTCGACACCGCATACAATGTTCCGGCTCGACTGCCCGCTTCAGAACGCGCCGATGTGGCCAGATGTACGAGATACGGTGCTATCATTCCCGACAGAACCATTGCCGGCGCGTAAAGAAGTATGGAAGCTAACAGCGTTCCCCAACGCACGTCGATTTGAGTCGACGCAAGGAAGGTGTTTAGTTTGCCTTCATACGCAACCGTTGCTGCTACCAGACCTCCCGCCGCAGCAAGAACTAGGGTGGGCACCCAGTGCGATGAGTAGCGACGTGTTAGTCTTCCCCCAGCACCATAACCCAGCGCCAGGGCAAGCAGAAATACCGCAATCACGCTGCCCCACACGAAAATCGAGTTCCCAAAATAGGGCGTTAGGGCCCTGGCTCCTACAAGCTCAGTCTGCATCACGAACCAACCGGTGAAAAACGCCAAGACCCACAGGAGAACGATATTAGCCGACCAAGAAGACCGATGCCTAACTCCCATTTCCATAACTACGGGGCCTAACGAAGAACAGATTACAGAACAGCATAATCCTATACATGCCGTGCAGGTAAGTCAAGACAAGGCTGAGGGTAATATATCCGGAGCCGGACTGTTCGACGTGTTGGGATTCCTACTGCGCCACACGTGGTCTAATACTCGGCAATAACGAGGTTAACGCCACGCGTGTTCAGCTATTGAGGAAGCGCTGGCCCTTGCCTGTTCGGTGTTTTGCGTCGTTCTCGGTAGCACCCGAGTCCGATGATCCATCCTGGGAAATCCCTGGGAAACTGCGCCGTCCATTCGAGGACGTGTTATCGCTCACTGTCCAGTGGGCCAGTCGCATATATATGCCTAGTGTGTTTTACCCCCAACGGCCTCTATTAGCCGCCAGAGCTCCCCGCGCCGCGGCATCCGCCGCCCCTCCTGAGGCCACGTCTCCTTCCACGGCCTCCACTCAGACTTATACCGCGACCCAATCCGGTCACAGTTGTTCCGAAATGCGGTCCCGCTGTGGCAGCGTTGATCTGGGTAAGTTCCCCCGATTTGAACTGCTCCACTGCATCACGCACTGTTTGGGCAGCGCACGTGTACACTGCAATGCCCGCCGCGTCAAGCACTCGGAACGCGTTAGGTCCTATGTTGCCGGTCAAGACGGCTTGTACCCCCTTAGTAGCTAGATGCTGCGCTGCCACAACGCCAGCTCCCCGGTCCGCTTGGGCAGAAAGATTCGGCTCAGCAGCAGTGTCGAGCGTATCCGTGTCAACCAACACAAAGTATCGACACCCGCCAAGCCCGGGGTCCATCGGCGAATCCAATGTTGCTCCCGAAGAACACAATGCTATCTTCACTGTTCTTTCTCCTCAAGGCTTGCAATCTGAGCCTTGACAGCTTCCAGTTGTTGCTTAAGAAACTCAGCCTGCCTCTTCAAGAATTCCAGCCTAGTTTTTGGATCATCACCGGGCCACACGCCGGCGCTAGCTGGCCACGGGCTAGTCAGAAACTGACCTTGGGCGAACGGCCATTGGCCGGTCAGCAAATACTGCGCGCAAGGACCTAGTCCGCTGGGAGTCAGTCCTACCCATCCCGGACTGTAGCCAAACCTCATCCAGCCCGGGAGTCCAGTAAGGTGACACATGTTTCTGCATCTCATACGCTCACCTCCATTTAGTGTTTTCTACTGATAAGTGCTAGTTGCATATAATTAATGCCCGTACTGGAACACTTTACTATCTGTCTGTTGCGGTGCTCTATTATTCCTCGCCCCTATAGGCCCTGAGAAACCTCTCCATTTCGGAGCGACGCTTTTCTATCAACGCAGCCCAATCATCAAGGTGCCGCAGGCCTTCCTCAGTCAGACGATAACACCTGCGCGCGGGACCGTTAGCGGTCGTGTCCCAACGAGAAGAAACCATCCCAGCGTCTTCCAGCTGTCTCAGAGTCCTGTATATAGCTCCAGGCTCCATTTCGGAATCCGTCATCGCGAGTTTTTCTATCTCGCTTGCCAGCTGATAACCGTGTATGTCCGGGTTATCTCTTATTGCCAACAACACAACCGGCTCAATTAGGCGAGAGAGCTTTCCCATGCTGCATGAGCACGGGATCCCGCCATAGCCATGCCGGTGACAATATCGCCTGGTCAATTCCACAGTGCTCCTAAGTGTTTCTTACACTTATATATATACCACATATTATTCAGCATTTCAAACATGCAAAAAATATTTGCGCAGTAACTTGCCAGCGAAAAAGGCGTTGACTTCGCACGTGGCCAGTGGTACATTGAACCCACGTCCGTTCAGCGAAAAAACGTAATGCGATTCTGGGAGGTAGTTTGTAATGGGTTTCTTTGACACCGGATTTCTTTCAAACGTGGCAAAGGTCACTAGCGGCAAGACTCGGAGCATTTCAGCGGAGAATCCTAAAGGAGAAAAAGGCGCGGGCGCGCAAGCCGAGCCGGACGAGCATAACCCCGGATCTATGCTGGGGAAAGGTTGGAAAATACGACCCTGTATCACCCTGCCCGCGAATTCCAATACTACGCTTGCTGAGATCGAGGGCCCTGGCACCATTAGGCATATCTGGATCACTGTAGCTGAGGTCGCCTACAGAAACTGCATTTTACGAATGTATTGGGATGGCGAGAAGGCCCCTTCGGTAGAGGTTCCTCTTGGCGATTTCTTCTGTTGCGGACACGCTCTCAGAACAAAAGTAAATTCGATCCCAATAGCAGTTAACCCATCCGGAGGATTCAATTCGTATTGGCCCATGCCATTTTTGAAGTCCGCACGCATAGAGATCGAAAATCAGTGGCACCAGGACATTCACGGTTTCTTCTACCAGATCGACTACGAACTCGACGACGTGCCCGAAGGACTTGCATATTTCCATGCCCAATGGCGCCGAGCTGTTACGAAGATCGAACGCCCTGAGCACGTTATTTTGGACGGAGTCAAAGGAAGAGGACACTATGTTGGAACCTACCTAGCGTGGACTCAGCTGTCTAACGGCTGGTGGGGCGAAGGTGAGATCAAGTTCTTCCTGGATGGCGACGACGAATATCCCACCATATGCGGTACCGGCACCGAAGACTATTTCTGCGGGGCATGGGGTTTTGGAGATACTTATTCCACAGCTTTCCTAGGCTATCCGCTATGGGTAAAGAACGAGGGCGAGGTGCCGAAGCACGGCCTCTACAGATGGCACATCCTCGATCCAATCCGCTTCGAGAAAGATATCAAGGTAACTATACAAGCACTCGGATGGTGGCCAAACGGCAAGTTTCAGCCGCTTCAGGACGACATAGCATCTGTGGCATATTGGTACCAAATTGAGCCACACACTGCGTTTCCTGAGATGCTTCCCGTTCATCTCAGGTGGCCCAGATAGGGCGAAATATTTTGCGAGGCCTCATAAGTGCCGGGCTGGCGGAGAAATTGCTCCCGCCAGCTCGGTTTGTGTTCTCCTCGACGTCGGGGGCGTAACACTAACTATAACTATGCTTCGAACGTCAGCTACTTCCGTCAATCTGCGCTTTCTCTAGCGGATGTTCACGCTCCATCTCGGATTCGGTCAGCACTCCTGAATACCACACGGAGCTCATCGGGAAGTGATCCGGATCAAAGTGAGTATTATAAAGGTGCCACATTAGGATGGCCAAGAATGCCAACAGGGCTTCGTCGCTGTGCGCAATGTAGGCCACGGCGATTCCGAGATCGGTTAGACGGTTTCCGAAGTACACGGGGAACCACAGTACCAATCCGGAAACAACCATTATCGGCATTCCCCAGTAAACTGCAAAGTAGTCGAACTTTTCTTTCCAGTTAAAGCGGCCGTATTTGGGCGGTTCAGGGCATAAACCAAAGCCGAACTTGATAGTCTGGAAAAAATCGATAAAGTCCTGTTTAGTAGGCCACATAGTCCAAGACTTAAAGCTAAATCCTGCTTTCCACCAAAGATAGAGAAGATAAAATCCGTGCCATACCCATGTACACGTTAGTATGACCGCTGCAACCCTGTGAGCAATGCGCGCGCCGTCAAATCCGCCGAAGAGTATGTGAAGATAGTGCGACCATCCCACGTGCGCGAACTTTAGCGGCATTCCCGTCAGAACGAGCACCGTGAAGCTTATCATCAGGCAGAAGTGCTGAGCGCGGAATGTAAGGTTGAACCGTTGATAGACCCGTTCTTGCTTCTTTGTCGGTTCCCGCTGAGCAACCCAAGAAACGAATGCAGATATTATCAGACCAACGGCTGCCAACCAAGCCCATTCAGCTCCCCTGATACCAAAGATTGCCATAGCTATCCCGGCGACCATGCAACAGAAGCTTGCCGCCACGAGCAGAGCAATTGCCCGTCCAGATTTCGGAATATAGTTTCTGCTGAGAGCTTTTCTTCTCAGATCTAAAGCCACTATTCCCAAAAGAAGTAACATCACTCCCAGCGTAAGCGCCTTGAAAAAGAGGTCTTCAAGCCTAAGTAAGAGAGACCTCTCAATCCTAAGGCGCAAATGACTCGCTCCCGAGACCGCAAAGCTCTCTCCCGCTCTGGGGTGGCACTGCGTACACACCTTAACTAATCGCCCAGCGTCTTGTTTTCTCAGATCCAGCACGCCGTGGTATTCGTGGCAGTCTGTACACACGGCCGAGTTCTGCTTTCCGAACCGAATGAAAGCTTTGCCGTGGAAACTCTGCTCGTATGAGGAAACTGCATCTGAACTCAACTGATATCTGCTCATCAGCTCCAGCCGCGAGTGACAAGAGCTGCACAGCTCAACCTTGGACTTACGACTAAGGGCCGAAATCGGCTGGATATCGTGAGGGTTGCCACCGTGACAAGTGACACACGTAGGATGATCACCTGCGCGTTTGTCCGGGCGTCCGTGGGGGCTTTGGGCAACTTCGTCAGCCACGTCGGAGTGACAATCTATGCAGCTCTGGGCCGATTTCAGAGCGACGGTCTTCGTGAGCATTCCATTAGGTGCGAAAGCGTTCTTTTTCGGAAGGTGGCAAGAGAGGCAATCGCTAGCTTCTGGATCTGGAGCTGGTTCAGATTTATTGAAATGCAGAGATCGCGCTGACTGGTCTACGTCGTGGCAGTCTCCACAGGTCTGTCGAATGCTCACCCTGTCGATCTGTGCAGGTGCAAGCGGCCTGCCGAGGCGATCTCTAAGAAAGATATCCTCGCCGGCATTCGAAAAACTGGGGATAATTAGCACCAAGATAAGCAAAGCAAGGACTATTCTAAAGATAGCACCAAACCTCCCGCTACTGCTAAAACCAAAGCATTGTAAGTTAGTCTTTAAGCGTGAGTCAAGCAGCTGAGTCGAGGCTTGATTGCGGCGCGCTCAAATCGGGGCAAGCAACAAAACCCTGTTGTACTAGTTCGTTGACATCCCAACACACCCATTCCTATAATGGCCAAAATAGGTGGGAAGGATCGGTTCGATGCTTGCACACGTTAACTCCAGCGCCTTAAACGGCATAGATGCATACCCGGTGGACGTAGAGGTCGATCTCGCAGCCGCGCTGCCGGGCTTTACTATTGTCGGTTTGCCCGACGCTGCTGTTCGCGAATCCATTGACCGCGTCCGTACAGCTATTAAAAACAGCGGCCTGCAGTTCCCCTCGCGAAAGATCACCATAAACTTAGCTCCTGCTGATATCCGCAAGGAAGGGCCGTCCTTTGACTTGCCTATTGCAGTAGGCATATTAGCCGCCTCAGGTCAGATAGTCGGAAATTCGCTGGAGGACACGATAATACTAGGCGAACTTAGTCTGGATGGGTCGGTGCGTGGCGTGAGCGGGGTCCTGCCGATAGCTTTAAGCGCCAAGGAGCAGAATTTCAAAAGGATCATAGTGCCAGCGTGCAACGTGAAGGAAGCGGCTATTGTCGGGGGAATCGACGTATATCCTGTGCAGAACTTGACTGAGGTAGTTGAGCTTTTGAACGAGCCGGAACACATGTTGCCAGCAGTATTTGACCCTAACGAGCTGGAAGGCTTGGCCGATCCCGCTTACGATGTTGACTTTGCCGACGTAAAGGGTCAGGAAACGGCTAAGAGAGCTCTGGAAGTGGCGGCGGCAGGTGGTCACAACTTGCTGATGATAGGTCCGCCCGGAAGCGGTAAGACGATGCTTGCACGCCGCCTGCCCACAATTCTTCCGCCGCTGAGTATGGATGAGGCGTTGGAAGTTACCAAACTCTACAGCGTTTGTGGCTTGCTGAGCCCGAATGAAGCTTTGATAACGCGCCGCCCGTTTCGCTCTCCTCATCACAGCATATCCAACGCCGGTCTGACAGGCGGCGGCACGTATCCACGACCTGGGGAGGTGAGTTTGGCGCATCACGGCGTTCTGTTTCTCGATGAGCTACCGGAGTTCAAGAGGGACGTTCTCGAAGTTATGCGTCAGCCGTTAGAGGACGGAAAGGTAACCATAGCCAGAGCCCAGGCATCGCTCACCTACCCGGCTTGTTTTATGCTTGTCGCTGCGATGAACCCTTGTCCTTGCGGGTTTTTCAACGATCATCTGAAGCCGTGCACCTGTACACCCAATATGATCCACAAATACGTACAAAAGATCTCGGGTCCCCTGCTGGATCGTATTGACATACACATAGAGGTGCCGCGCTTACGACAAGATGAATTGATGGGCAAGACGCCCGGGGAGCCATCCGACAAGATAAGACAAAGAGTGTGCCAGGCGCGGGAGACACAGCAGGCAAGATTTGCTGGAACCAAGATTTACTGCAACGCACAAATGACCAGTCGGCACCTGAAAACATTCTGCAAGCTCGACGCGGACGCCGAAGCCATGCTTAAACAGGGCGTGGAACAGCTTAGGCTTTCGGCGAGGGCGTTCGATCGTATTCTCAAGCTCAGCCGGACAATTGCTGATCTGAGCGGTTCTGAACGCATTCGCATTGAGCACTTGGCTGAAGCACTTCAGTATCGCAGCCTAGACCGTAAGTACTGGGGTTGACCGGAGCTCCGAGCAACCACTCCAGCCATAGGCCGTGCGGAGCCCCGGCAATTCTACGTTCTGCAGTTCTTGGTCGTAGCTCTCTACTTAAACTCCGGCAGAAAGTCCCGCTGAAGGTCAAGCATGTAGTCAAGCATCTTCTCTGCCCTTGAGACACTGTCCACCACAGGATCCAAGAGCAAACATTGAAGCAGTAGATTCTTGGAGCGCTTTGCGTATGCTTCCACCAACAGCTTCTGTATGACGCCCTGACGGCTGCAATAGGTAGCCAAAGCGTCCGGCAGCGGACCTATCTTTTCCGGGTGGACACCTTTACGGTCAACAACAGCCGGCACCTCTACGACCATGTAGTCCGGCAAGTTCTCGATGTAGAGACCATCGTTGGGGACGTTGACCGCACATTCCCACTGTTTGCGATCGAGCTCTATGTCGAGAATGATCGGTATAGCGATTTCACCAGTCTTACGAGTGAGTTCATCATCAACCGGCCTTCGACCCGCGATATAGTCCTCATAAGGCCACGGCTCAGGCTTCAGCCCCTCACGCGGCACATGTTTTGTTTCCAACCCATAGTGCCAAAGCACCCCTGTAAACTCGCTTGCGAATTGTAGATATTCGCCGATGTGGTCATCGGAGGGGTAGGTGTATAGTCCGAAGATCTCCACCATCTTCCTCACAAGCGGGGGAGCCTGAGGGCAATCCGGATCTTCAAGGATGCGTTTGCGAAGAGCAGGATAGAGGTCTTCGCCGGTTTTCCTGTCTGTGATTTTGGTGACCCAGAAGAAATGGTTATGACCGCCTGCGATTATCTCGAGCTCGTCTATGGGCCTGTTTAGGATCTCTGAGACACCCTCTCTGGAACTCTGCACCCCATGGCACAACCCGACGCACCTAATGTCTGTCAGCTCCGAAATCGCCTTGACTATCCTCGGTTCAGGATTAGTAAAGTTGAGAAGCAGCGCATCGGGGCACAACCGCTCCATGTCGCGCGCAATAGGAAGCACTAGCTCGTAGTTGCGCAGCGCGTGGAATATGGCGCCCGGCCCGCCGTTTTCGCCAAGGACGTGCTTAAATCCAAATGCAAGCGGTACCCGGAAGTCTTGCTCCCATAACTCGTAGCGAAGAATGGCGACCGAGGTTATAACGTAGTCTGCTCCAGGTAGCGCCTCTAATCGATCGGTTGTTGCCTCAAGTTTTACCTTGGAACCGAGATGCTCCTTCATCAGAAGGCCTAGTCTGTATATTCGGTCCAGAGCTTCTGGATTGATGTCGACCAGCACGAGCGTGGTATCGAGCTGGTTGAACTCCGGGGAACCGAATACGTCCGCCAGGATGCCGCGCCCAAATATGCTGGCGGCGCCTATGGAGACGATCTTTACAGATTGACCTGCCACGGTTGTACTCCTTTCCTGCTGCACAGGTATCTTAGCCAAGGTTTTGTTAGCAGGTTGACCGCCCCGTTCCTGCACCCAACTGGCCTTGGTTGCAGGATTTACTCGTGCGCACGTCCAATGCAAAGGCGAGTGGTGAATCGCAATATGCGCATTACACGACGAGAGTTCCTAAAGAAAGCCGGCACTGCCATAGGAACCGCGGCCTATGTGCTATCTGAGCCAATGGCTGCTGCAGAAAGTGCGGAGCCCCCTAGAAATGTGCTGATTCTGATGTCGGACGAGCACAACCCGCGCTATTCATCCGTTTATCCTTGTCCCGGCTACCCGGACTTTCTGCATACACCTAACATGCAAGAGATGGCAAGGCGAGGAGTAGTATTCGAACACGCGTATTGCCCGTCGCCCTTGTGTATGCCGAGCCGGTCGAGCTTTATGAGCGGGCTCAGAAACCATGAGGTCCAGGCGTACTCAAATTGCAGCGTATACCAAGAACGCTACAACAACCCGGAGTATCCAGGCTGGATATTCCCGACCTACGGTCGGGTGCTGGCAGACGCAGGCGTGTACACGGCTTATATAGGTAAGATGGACACGTATTGTCATTCTGATCGGTCTGGGTTCCGCGAGATAATCTCTCCGGGAAACAGGCGACCTCCTGGCGACTGCAATATCCAACGCAAGCCTGTAGCAATCCGCGTAGGGGCGCATTATGTGGCAACCGAATACGGCCCGCGGGAAGATGCTTGCGTCCATGACGCCCACCTTATAGACAAGGCCGTAAACTGGATTACCACCACGGGACGGCGCCTGAACGCCCACGGTACAGCGTGGACTCTGACAGTTAACGTCGGAAGCCCCCACTTTCCACATACGTGTCTTCTCGAAGACTGGGCTTTGTATCCGAAGACAGATATGCCCCGATATGCAAGGGAACAGGAATCGGCTAAACACCCGTTCGTGATGGATCACCACCTGCATTTTGAAGAGGATCACCCGGACTGGACTCTAGAAAATATCGCTGGCAACAGGCGGGGGTACTTCGGCAAGGTAACGTTCGTCGACCGAATGCTAGGCAAGCTGCTGTCCACACTCAATAAGACCGGTCTAAGCAGCAGGACGTTAGTGGTCTACACGTCCGACCATGGCGAAATGTTGGGCAAGTTCGGGATGTGGCGAAAATGCACGCTCTATGAGGATGCAGTGTCAGTACCGCTGATAGTGGCTGGTCCGGGGTTCAAGCCCGGAACCAGGGTTCGAACGCCCGTCGACCTTCTTGACTTGAACGCGACTATGTTCCGAGTTCTCGGACTAGATGCCGTGAGACCGCGGTCTTGGAAGGGTACGCCGCTCCAGGAAATCAAGCGCGACGATCCGAACCGAATAGTTTTCGCGGAATATCATGGGCATGGCAAGAGAGCAAGCCACTATATGATCAGGAAAGACAATTGGAAACTTATCTACTACATTGACGCGCCTCATCAACTCTTCGACCTAGAGAATGACCCTAATGAACTCGTCAACCTGACTGATAAGTATCCTGATAAGTTCCGAGAAATGGAAAGGCACTTGCGGAACATCTGCTCGCCTGAGGAGGAGAATGCCCGCGCCGAAAGAGTGATCAGAGCACAACTGGCGCTGGTACGTCGCGCATACCCCAATGCGTTGAACGTACGGACGGAATAGCCTGCGTTGACTGCTTATCCGAATTACGAATAACCCACGAGGCGGAGGTGACCTAATTTTGGCTAATCGACCTGTCGCATTCGTACACTTTATTGTTGTAACTTTAGCTTTGTCCCAGCAGAACTCTATTGCCTCTGCGCTCGCGGGATCAAGCTGGCGGAATGCTCTCAAACCCAAGGGCAAGCCGGGACCTGTAATCACGCTTGCGCATGATGGGCAGACTGAGTATGTGATAGTCGTACCGAACCAGCCCTCATCGCAGGAGACGAAGGCGGCTGAGGAGCTGGCTCAGTGGCTTCACGAAATGACTTCCGCTGAGTTACCTATAGTTCGAGAAAGTCAGCTAAGGCCCGGCACGCCATTCATCAGCATAGGTCACACGAAACTGCTCGGCTCTAGGAACCTGCCTGACCTGGGCGACGAAGGCTACGCCATTCTCCAGGAGAACGTCAACTTATTTCTGGTCGGCGGCAGGCGGCGAGGACCGATAAACGCGGTCTATGCCCTGCTCGAAGAAGACCTGGGCTGCAGGTGGTACGACCGGTACGATCCGGACATTCCGCATGTGAGAAACCTGAGGGTTGCAATAGTGCCGCGGACTTACAAGCCTGTCCTCGACATACGAGACCCGTTTTACTGGGACGCGTTCGACCCGGACTGGGCACTTCGAAACAGAACCAACGCCCCGCTGGTGAAGATTCCTGAAGAATGGGGCGGAGTCACAGACTACGCATGGTTTGGACACTCATTCGACTGGCTAGTTCCGGAAGATCAGTACTTCAAGGACCACCCGGAGTACTTCTCACTTGTAGGCGGCCGACGCAAAGCCACCCAGCTTTGTCTAACGAACCCCGATGTTCTCAAAATCACCATCGACAAAGTAAAGGCTAGGCTTCGCGACTTCCCGAATTGTGAACTGATAAGTATCTCACAGAACGACTGCACAGGCTACTGTGAGTGCGCGAACTGTAAGAAGATAGACCTGCCGGAGGGTACGCCAGCTGCTAGCTTGATACTTTTCTGCAACAAGGTCGCCGAAGCGATAAAGGACGAGTTTCCGCATGTGAAGGTATCTACGCTGGCGTATATGGGCACGGTTAAACCGCCGAAGAACATTCGACCCAGCGAACGCGTGGTTGTGCAGCTGTGCACCGATCGTCACGCGTGGAAGCGCCCGTTCCTGACAGTCTTGGAAACCGACCAGTTCAAATCAGCGATGAAGGGTTGGCATGCCATAGGAGCCAACACCACAATTTGGCATTACACGGTCAATTTCCACCATTATCCTGTTCCGATGCCAAACTGGCAGGTAGTAGACCGCGACATTGAGATACTCATCCAGCACGGAGCCAAGGGCATTATGCTCCAGGGTGCATATCAAAGTCCTGGCGGAGAAAATGCCGCGATGCGGAGCTGGGTTTGGGCAAAGAAGCTGTGGGATCCGTCGCTTAAAACCAAGGATCTGATGCGAGACTTCGTCTTCGGTTACTTCCGCGAGGCAGCGGAACCTATGTGGAAGTATCAAATGATGCTCTGGGATATCTGGGAGCAAAATCATAAGAAGCCAGCCGATCAAAACCAGCTTATGTGCGGGATACGCTATTACCCCGACATCATTTTCCTCCAGAAACAGCAGTATCTGGACCAAGCACTGCGCCTTATGGAGGAAGCAAGGCGTCTGGCTAAAGATCCCGTGACCGCACGTAGGGTAGATCTTGCCCGATTGCCTGTTCTTTACTCCCAGATTAGCCAAGAGATAGGTTTCGTAGACTACTACGGCGCCTTCCAACCCCGGCTGCGCGCGAATTCAGACCGGGAAAGACTGCGCGCACTCGTAGAAGAGTTCGAACGCATAGCAACCATCGAAAAAGTGACACACATCCGAGAAGGTCGCCCGGATTTCGCTGAACGGATTAGTGAACTCAAGCACGCCCTCTCGTTTCCTCAGAATGCCCTGCAAACAATAAGGCTCGAAGACAGCGCTTGGCGTGTCAAGGCCGACCCGTCGGATCTGGGCACCACGCAACAGTGGTATGCTGTAGGCTTAGATGATTCGGCTTGGGCTCTCGGTTCCAAATCCGATAAAGGGGTGGCTTGGTATAGGCAGCGTTTCGTTGTGCCTCAGGACTGGCGGAACTACAAGCACGTTTATGTTTGGTTTTCCGGTGTGTCCGAAGAAGCGCTGATCTATATTAACGGCAAGCCAGTGTGGGAACAATCCGTGCGAACCACGGCTATGCCCAGAATGGATCTCAAGAGCAGGCCATTTTATTTCGACGCTACGGGCAGAACGAGGTACGAGAACAATCGTCATCCGCTGCTGGGGTTTCCTGGGTTCGAGTCTCCAGGCGAACCCTGGATCAAATATGGCGAGGAAAACACGATCGCCGTGCGCGCAAACAGTACTTTAGGACCTGGCGGTATTCATGGACCTGTTTACTTGATCGCAACAGGCGAGGACTGGCTACCGATAAGGCCCGATTAGCTTGGGCAAAAGCTGCGCTGGCGAGAAACGTGCTTGTTATGGGCGCCATCTCGTCGGGAAGCTAACCTACCAAACTGCCTGCTGTCAGACCTCGTATAATATGCCTCTGCAAAATGACAAAGAATAGCACCATCGGAACGATCGCTATGACGAGGCCAGCCGCGATTGCCGTCTGATTGGTTGCAAGGTATACTACTGCGTTGGCACGAGGAGGCAATCGCTATGAAGCAGATATTTTCTTTGAACGGAAATTGGAGTCTTACAGGTGGCAACCCAGGCAGTCTGGAGCTACACGCTGAAGACCAAACTCCGCCATGCGAAGCTATAGTCGTCGATGCTCAGGTTCCCAGCGAGGTCCATGTTGAATTATATCGCGCGGGCTTAATCCCAGACCCTTTCTACGGTATCAACGCAGCCAGCATACAATGGATCGAGGAAAAAGAGTGGTGGTACACCCGAAGTTTCGAAGTCGAAAGGGATTTCCTGCGTTCCAAGACATTCCTAGAGTTCGAAGGGTTAGATACATTCGCAACAATCTTCCTGAACGGACAGGCGATAGGCCGCGCGAATAACATGTTCATCCCTCACCGATTTGATGTTACGGAACACGTCCGCGCCGGCATCAACTTCTTGGCAGTCAAGTTTGACCCCGCAGTCAGGGTTCTTGCAAAAATGGACCACGGGAAGCTTTCTGGCTGCTTTGATACTCCGCGTGTCAATGCAAGAAAGATGCAGTGCGCTTTTGGCTGGGACTGGACCCACCGATTTGTGGGAGCAGGCATATGGCGTGACGTCAGGTTGATCTCGGAGGACAAGCTTGCCATTAGGGACGTACACGTTGAGCCTGAGCTGCAAGGAGGCGCGGCAAGCGTCTGGGTAAGCGTGGAGCTTGCAAACCACACCGGCCGCATTATCAACGCAGAGTTGCACATTGTGATCTCGCTCGGTGAAGAACTTGAGCGAATTGAGCTTACTGAGACAATTCCACCAGAAGGCGAGGTGGTAGAGATCTTGGCATGCATCGATCAGCCTCAGTTGTGGTGGCCCAATGGGTTCGGCGAGCAACCTGTATACAAATGCTTGGTTGGTGTTCGCCACGAAGGCGAGGTTCAGGATGTCGCCGAGACTACTTTCGGTATTCGTAACATCGGCTTCATTGAGCGCGACATCGACGGCTCCAACCGGTTCACTATGATAGTTAACGGCGAGGAAGTTTTCTGCAAGGGTGCCAACTGGGTGCCATCCGACCATTTCGTTTCGCGAGTTACCCCTGAGCGGTATCGCGAGCTGGTTGGTTTAGCAAAAAACGCTGGCTTCAACATGCTTCGAGTTTGGGGAGGCGGCATATACGAACACCCTGAGTTCTACAAAGCATGCGACGAGATGGGCATCCTCGTGTGGCAGGATTTTATGTTTGCGTGCGCAACGTATCCTGACACAGACGAATTTGCCGCCCAAGTTGCCAAAGAAGTCGAATCAGTTGTGAGAAGACTGCGCAACCACCCCTGCATTGCCGTCTGGTGCGGCAACAATGAGTGTGAGATGAACTATTCACCGGATGATGTATGGTCCGGTAAACGCTTGTTTTACGAAGTTATACCCAACGCTTTGAAAAAACTCGACCACGACCGTCCCTACCGCCCATCTACTCCTTACGGCGGAAGAATCGGTAATGATCCATCGGAAGGCACCTGGCACGGCGGCAGCTGGTTTAGAATTTACCTCGGCGACCATAAAAATTGGAGGCATTATATAGAACAGGACCGCGCACCGTTCGTCTGTGAGTTCTACGCTCAGGGTTCGCCCGATATACAATCGCTCAGGGAGTTCATACCCGAAGATAAGCTGTATCCGCCAACTGGTGAGTATTGGGAGTTTCATAACAAGGATAACCCGCATTCGGGCCGCACGGATGGACTGACGCATCAGCAGATACTTGTCGATCTTACGCGTCGAATGATGGGCGATTTCAAATCTGCTGAGGAGTTTGCAGCGTACTCCGGCATTCTCCAGGGCGAGTTCGTAAAGTCTGAGATTGAGCATTTTAGGCGTGAGAAGTGGGCAATATCAGGCGCAATCTACTGGATGTTCAACGATTGCTGGCCCGCAATAGGTTGGAGCCTGGTGGACTACTACTTGCGCCCGAAACCTGCGTATTACTACGCCAAGAGAGCTTGCGCGCCAGTTTGCGTATCATTCAAACAGCTCGAGCGCACTGTTCAGGTTTACGTGACTTCCGACGACAGAACTGAAGATGTAAACGGTATACTGCGTGTGGGCGTTCTTGACTTCGATACGAACGAGCTGAAGCTGCAAGAGTTGAGCATAAGACTGCCTGCGAACGAATCGGCATCTTTTTGGGAAAGCGAAGACCTGTCGGAGGTATTCTCAAATCCTGCTCGGCAGTGCTTAGTCGCCGTTTTGGAATCGAAAGGACAGCTTGTGGCGCGGAGCTTCTACTTTCCTCTTGTCTTCGCCGAAATGCAGTTTCCAAGGCCAAGGCTGCTTGTGGAGCGCGAGCAAGTCGATGAAAGACGCCACAGGATGAGAATTGCGGCTAACGGCTTTGCCAGGAACGTTGCCCTATCCAACCTGCCTGCGGAAGCTCGACCGTCGGATAACTATTTCGACCTGCTCCCTGGAGAAGTGTACGAGGTAACCATAGACAACTTGACCGTTGAGCAAGCGAACCAGCTCAGAATCCAGGTATGGGGCAGATGAAAAAGATCCCAAGGCGAGCTATTGGCTTTCAGCTTGGCGGGTTGTTTCTGCGTATTGCAACGGATTCGCGGTCGATTATTTCCCACACTTTGTCTATGTAGAATCTGTAATTGTCTAGAGGAGTACCGTTGGGAATGCGGTGATCCAAGGAAATCACACAGCCCCCGGTGTGCACCATCGGTGGTATCTTGTATTCGAGCTCGCGCTCTATCTCCCTGCAACTGCGCCGCAAAACGTGTTTGTCTATACCTCCCATAAATGCCAGCCGTGTTCCGAACTCGCGTCTTACCTTGACTACGTCCATACCGGCTGCAGGCTCCATTGGATAGACTACGTTGACCCCGGCTTCAACAAACGAACGTAGCAGTGGTTCAATGTTGCCGTCCGAATCCACGCTGAAAAGTCTGGTACCCCGCCGGAAAACCATATCCCAAACCCGGCGATAATAAGGCGCCACGAACTCGTCAAACTGCTTGGGGCCTATCAGTGGACCGCTCTTGCCCGCGAGATCCTCGTGTACGGTCAATTCGTCTACTGGAACAATGCAGGAAACCCTATCTAACACGCGAAGTGAGGTCTCTGCCATAGTCTCTAATATGTCCCGCACCAGTTCCGGCTGGTCATAGAAGGCGAGGCAAGCATTTTCCTCACCCATCAGTTGTCGAATCTCATCAAATCCGCCTGGAATACTGACAACCGACGCCCATCCCTGAGCAATAAGCGCCGACGCCGCCTGCTCCCATCCCTCAGGAAAGCGCTCATCGCAGTACTCGTAGTGATGCTTTATCCTCATCCAGTCGTTAAAATCTCGCACAGGGTAGTCCAAAGGCAGTGGGATAGTAGCGCAGCCTTTGACAAGCTTCACACGTCTGCCCATTCGATCTCGGATGATGATATAGTCCTCAGTTTCCTCCAGGACAACCTCTTCCCCTCCGCCTATCCACCCAGTATTCACCGAGATTCTTGCGCGCATCGGTGCGCGATATCGGAACGCCGATAGATCGAGCTCTTCAGGAGATGCACCCTGGGCTTGCCACTCCTCTTTGAGGCCAACCAGAGGCCCAAAAAGCTCGGTAAAAAGAGGCCGCCGATTGGATTGGAAGGTCATGTAGTCTATATATTCCTCGCGGCGGACTTCTGGACGTATTTTGACGGCCAAGGACGAGTGTGTCGGATAACTATTCACGGCGCTCCATCTAACCTACGGCAAACGCAAAGCCGGCAGACACCCCCACCTAGTAAGTTGATACAGCTATGTCTGCCGGCGAAACAGGGGACTGGCTAAGATTTCAGCACACAAATGGATGACGGAACCTTTATCCTCGGCACCAAGCTTTCTGATACCTGGAACTCGAAGCCGGAACCTGTCGGCCCAACAAACCCAACCATCAAATCCTGGCCTATAACCAAAGATGCATACTGCTTGCCCGATGCAAGCAGCACACCGCCCTGCTTGATGCTTGGCGCTTTGACAATCTTGCTGCCTACCATGTTCTGTATGTGCTGGGCTTCAGTAAGGTTCCCATTAGGATAAACCCGTTGAAGCATATTGTAAAGGCTCGGCGCCAGTGCAAGAGCGTATGGTCCGTGGAAGCCAGCTTCGTCTAAAGCAGTCAAAGCCTTAATAATGTCCTGAGCTGCCGCACCTACTTCTTGCCAGTTGCTGAGCTTAACCGAAATTGCGCCCTTCGCAGTTAGCAAACCCTCTATGCCGAGGTCCTTGTTGCCCTCGAATACTAAAGAGTCCTCTGCCTGAGCGATCGACACTGCGGCATCTGCTATCTCCTTGCAATAAAGCGAAAACCCTGTCTTCTCAAAGGTGGCCAGATCGCGGGCTGAGAGCGTAAACGTTGTCCCTATCAAAGGGACCGGAAGAACCCGGCTTGAGTATAAGCCCACCTTGTCCTCAGCCACAACAACATCTTCCAAAGGGATAGTTTTCGTATGCAGACCAAACGGACCCTCAATATCCAGAAGCCTTCTGCCAGACAGATGGGCTTTCACGGTGCTTATGATCGTCTCGTCCAGGGCTTTCCAGGTCTTTTCTTCGAATGGGGCGTCTTCACGCCCAAGAAACTTGCTTGCCATGTCTAATCCTCCTTTAGAGACCCAATTGTGACCTGTTCGCCAGATTCAGCGCTGGCTGCCTCGCCAGCCTTTTCCGCAGGGCTTGCGGGCTCCAGGTCTCCCCTTGCAACTTCTTCAGCGAGTTCTTTCACTTCGTCGTAGCCCTGCTGCATCCAAGCTTTTTCCTCTTGCTTTGTAAGGATATCCAGGAGTTCAACGAACTCGCCTACGTGAACCCTCTCCTCGTTCGCTATATCCAGCAGAACTTTGCGCGCCAGAGGATTGTCAGTTGCGTCAGCGTGAGCCTCATATATCGCCGCCGCTTCCTCTTCAGCAGCGATATTCAACCTGATAGCTCTAATCAATTCCCCCAGGCTCAGTTTCTTAGGCGGCACATTTCCGTAAAACGGATCTGAAAATGCGGGCATTGCCTTTCTTATCCTCCTTTTATTGTTATCTTTGCCCTGGCCACGGCTGTGCCGTTGCTCAGAGTCTTAGTTACCCTCTAAAGCTTCTTCTCAAAACACAAAGCAGTGAAACTGGGACCTCTACGAAACGGTTCCGACTATGTCGTTTACGTCGGAGACGCCTATAGTTTCCAAATACTCCGCGATACCGTCAATTACCCCGATGGCAGCCATCGGATTTACGAAGTTGGCAGTTCCAACCGCCACTGCCCTAGCGCCTGCAAGCAGGAACTCAACAGCATCTAAGGCGCTCATTATCCCGCCCATCCCTATGATCGGGACATCTAGGTTCTGAGCCACTTCCCAAACCATTCTGAGCGCCACCGGCTTTATCGCGGGTCCTGACAGTCCGCCGGTTTTGTTCGCCAGTATAAAAGTCCTGCTCCAGGGATCTATTGCTGTCCCAAGCAGGGTGTTAATCAGCGAAAGCGCGTCGCTGCCAGCCTCTACTGCAGCCCTGGCAATTTCTACGATGTTGCCGACGTTTGGTGAGAGTTTTGTGATCAGGGTCAGCTTAGTTCTTTTGCGAACAGCACTTACAACCTCAGCCGTTGCCTGGGGTGTGGATCCGAATGCCAAGCAACCCTCCCGAACGTTAGGACAGGAAATGTTTAGTTCTAGACCGTGCACACCTTCCACGTCATTTAGGCGATCGGCAACTTCTGCATATTCCTCCACGCTGTGCCCTACCACGTTGACAATAATGGGCACATCGAATTGTCTGAGATAGGGAATCTTGTCTTTGATCAGGGAATCGACTCCGTCGTTTTGGAGTCCAATGGCGTTGAGAAGACCTGAAGGCGTCTCTACCGTGCGAGGGTATTCGTTGCCGCGCCATGGAAAAAGCGAAGTGCCCTTTACAGTGATAGCGCCAAGCCTAGAAAGGTCATAAAACTCGGCCATCTCTTGGCCGAAGCCGAACGTGCCCGAGGCTACAGTTACCGGGTTCTTCATTTCGATGCGACCTATGCGCACTGCTAGACGCGGTGTTGAAGAACCGGAAACCGGTTCGGACCGAGCCAAATTGTTCCGTCCGTTTAATCCCATATAACCTCGCTAGCTTCGAACACGGGGCCTTCGGTACATACACGCTCGTAGTGCCAATCGTCAGTGCCAGGGCAAGTTTGTCGCCTCAACTTCTGTACACAGCCGAGGCACACCCCCAACCCACAGGCCATGAAGTTTTCCAGCGAGACCTGGCAACTTTCAACTCGTGCTTCCCGGCAGATTCGAGCAACTTCCCTCAGCATCTCCCGTGGTCCGCAGGCGTACACCCGCACCCTAGAGGATTTCACATCTGATGGTGTGTCAGACAAGATGTCCCAAAGCAAATCGGTTACGACACCTTTAGTGCCATAGGTGCCGTCGTCAGTACACACGCGGATATTGGCTCCAAGAGATCGAAAGTCACCTTCGCACAGTACAGATTCCTTCGTTTGAGCGCCGGCTAGAACAATCACTCTGTCAGGTCCGAATCTGCTGATAAGCGACGCGCACAAGAAATGCAGCGGTGCAACCCCGCAGCCTCCTGCGACGAGAATGTGCACCGCGTCGTTTGGGCAATCTACGTTGAATGGTCTGCCGAGCGGTCCCACAACACTCAAGGTTTCACCGGGTCCGACACCGGCAAGTAACTTGGTAGCTCTTCCCCTGACTACATAAAGCAGCGAGAACGTGCCCTCATCCGGATGCGCAGCTTGAATTGAAAACGGTCTTCGCAGCAAAGGGTCGGTTGTGGATGAAACTCTCACGTTTACGAACTGGCCTGGCTGAGCCTGACAAGCTATCTCGGAACACGAAAGGATCAACCGATAAACATCAGGCGCCTCATATGTGTGTGCCGCTACTTTGCAGTCGTATACGCCTTTCATACTGCCAACACTATTCGGCAAGTCGTACCGAGCGTCCTGCAATGGGTTTCGCCTGGTAACTAAGCTTGTAGCAGAGGACACATTGTGATTCCACACCACAAGATAATCGCGACACATCGATGGCGAAAAGCGTAACAGGAAAGATACGGCCTACAACGCCCTGTCTACCTTCCACCTGCGACCGACCTTGACCATATCCAGCAGGATCTGCCGAACAATCTGCCCCTCTGGGGATTGAATGGTGATAGTGATCCGAGCCTTTTGCGGGTTGCTTATGTTGTCGAAGGCAGGAGCGCTAAAACTGTAGTTTGCGTTGTTGGCTGTTATGTCTTCGATCCACGTTTCGGCAAGTGCGCGCATATCCATCATTCTGGAGCTTAAGTCCTGCTCGAAGTTTGAAGTAATGTGATCATCTGCGGTGGCGTAGGCTCGTGATAGCATAGTTTCGAACCACTTCTTAGCTACAACTTCCGGCGGCACGACATGGAACACTTTGTATAGCACAAACCCCAGGATCAAAAGCGCAACCAGCCCTCCGGCTATCTGCAGCTGACGAGCGTTCGGACGCCAGATGCGCTCCTCTTCGACATCGAACTTCCCGCCGGCAGGCGTGACCTCGCCACACTGAATACAGACCTTCTGTTCCGGGTGAAGCTCAGCTCCGCACTTTCTGCATTTCACGACCGCTCACCTCTCATTTTGACCCTGCGGACAAAGCATGACTGCCAGCCCCTACTGCTGCACAACGCTCGCGCCATCTTCGGCAGTACATACGTAAATAGAAGGTGTAACGCCCGTGCGTTCTGCGTAGCCAGCCCTTACGGTGTCCACAAAAGCATCTACCTGTTCATCTCGGACGAGGCTGACAGTGCAGCCGCCGAACCCTGCACCGGTAAGCCTGGCGCACATCGCGCCCGGAGCCTGACGGGACACTTCTACCATAGTGTCCAGCTCGGCACAGCTCACCTCGTAGAGGTCGCGCGCCGATTCGTGGCATTCATCCAAAAGCCGGGCAAATGCGTCATAATCGCCAACATTAAGGACCTCGCGACTCTTGAGCACCCGCTCATTTTCATATATGACGTGCTGCGCACGCTTGCGTATCACTTCGGGCAATCTGTCCTTGTATAGCTCAAAATCCTCTTTACTCACATCTCGCAGCGCCCGCACATTTGGTATCCATTGGCTAAGCAGCCTCGCAGCTTCCTCGCACTGGGCGCGCCGCTGGTCATACTCGCTGTCGACAAGCCCGCGACGCTTCATTGTGTCGCATACGACTATCTTGATGGCTTTCGTCTCGAGCGGCACCTGCTCGTAGCCAAGTGTACGGCAATCCAGGAAAAGCGCGTGATCCTTTCTGCCAAGCCGCGAGACAAACTGATCCATTATCCCGGTGCTTACGCCGACAAACTCGTTTTCCGCCCGCTGGCCGATCAAGGCAAGATCTGGTCCGGACATCTCGAATCCGATAAGCGTTTGCATTAAGAAGCCTACTGCCATTTCAATAGCCGCAGAACTAGACAAACCGGACCCTACAGGCACGTTGCCGCTGATTGCCATGTTAACGCCCTGCAGCCGCACGCCCGATTCCTTGAGGAAATGCAAAACACCCCTTACATAGTTCGACCACGTATTAACTTGGTCTTTTTCAATGGAAGAAAGCGGAAACGCAACGAGGGTATCGAAATTGGCCGAGTATGCGGCTACCACTTCGTCGTCTCGAAGACTGCCGGCTGCAAGAACGTCCATGCTTATCGCAGCTGGAAGCACAAACCCCTCGTTGTAGTCTGTGTGATTGCCTAGCAGCTCGACACGCCCCGGTGCCCTGACAACAGTCTGGGGTCTGGTGCCGAATATCCTTTCAAATTGCTCTCTTACCTCGCCTACTCTATCTTGCAACATCATTTCGCCTTTTCTACGGTAGCTTGTTTGGCCGCACTCACAGATCGCGCCTTTTCTGCAAGCTTTTTGATTTTTTCACCGAAGTCTTTATTTGCAGCCTCCCAACGATTGATCAGCACATGCCCGTACGCTCGGTAGAACCATCTGCGCAGCGCAACTCGCATCTGCAGCCTCGCGTCCTGCCATTTGCCGCGCAACAGGTTTAGATTCAGCTTGAACACAAAGCGAAGGAACTGAGGTGGAGCGAGCATTTTGATGCACTCGTAGACGCTGTAGAAGCGCCGCATAGCCTTGAAAGTCTCCTTTTGCAGCTCGTAAGGGCTCATCTGAGCCGGCTGGAAAACCACGTGCTGACCGTCGTAGAGGTGCCACTCTCGAGTCAGCAGTCTGCCATCTCGCTCCATTTGATCGAAGTATGCTGTTCCCGGCAGCGGCGTAAGGATCATAAACTGGACGGTATCGATTCCGGTCCGCAGTGCAAAGTCCGCAGCAGCCCTCAGAGATGCGATATCGTCGTGTTCCGCACCAAACACGAACATACCGTGTATCATAATTCCGTGCTCGTGGATGATGCGGACGGCCTCCATGATTTCCTCGACGCTCTGTTTCTTGTTGAATTCCTGCAGCGTGGCCGGATTTACAGACTCCAGACCTATATAGAGAATGTAGCAGTTGCTGCGTTTCATGAGCGAAAGTAGCTCTCTATCCCGCGCAATATCGACCCGCACCTGCGCAGTCCAATATGGTGTCAAGTCCTCCGAGAGCATCCGCTCCAATAGAGCTTTTGCACGCTCACGGTTGCCTGCGAAGTTGTCGTCGTAGAAGAATACAGTATCGGGCCGCAAGTATCTCAGTTCTTCTATTACGCTGTCAATGCTGCGCTGTCGATATCCTCTGCCGAACATTTTGATTACACTGCAAAAATTGCAGTTGTATGGGCAGCCGCGGGAAGTGGCAATAGGGGTTATTCCCATCTTCTCTCGTCCTCTTATGAGTGAGAGATCAGGAAATGGAAGGGCATCGAGGTCTCGAATTAGCTCACGCGGTGGATTGTGGCGGATTTCGTCTCCTACTCTGTAGGATAGCCCTGCAATAGATCCATATCCTGAGCCGGACTCAATCGCATCGACGAGCTCAAGCATAGTGTACTCGCCTTCCCCTCGGACGCAGAAGTCGGCGTACTGAAGGGCTTCGTCAGGCAAGAACGTGACGTGCGAGCCTCCAATAACAACCGGTATACCGGCTTCTCTCACACGCTGAGCTATGCGATAGCCCTCCGGAGCAGTTGAGGTGGTTGTAGAGATACCTACAAGATCCGAGTTCATAACGTCCGAGTAATCGATGTCTACGAAGTCCTGACAGTACACGGTAACATCGATTCCGCGCTGCCTGAGCATCGCACCTATTAACGGAAGGCCCAAGCGCGGAAGCGCTATCCGACTATAGACGTGGTACCCCGGAGCCCGCGGCTCAATTAGTGCAACCTTTTTAATCCTAGACATACCTTACCACCCTTTCACTCTACTATCTTTGAGCACGTTCTGAAATGCGTAATATGACATCTGATAACCCAACCCGATCAAAACCGACAATTTCGCCGAGCCTCACATTTCAAGAAAAGTGTTCTCAACTGTGCTCGGTTCAGCTTCGCGCAGCTTGGCCGCTGTTTCTTCTGCCAGTGCATCAACTATGTAAGTACCGGCGCCGGTTTCGCAACCTGCGAGGTATTTGAGCTTATCCTTGGTGCGATGCGGCGGATGGAACTCTATATGATAGTGATAATATCCATAGTCGCGACCGTCTGTAGGTGCCTGATGCATAATCATCATGTAAGGCATGGAAATGCCCCACAGGTTATCGTATTTAAGAAGGATAGCCTTCAGTATACCTGCAAGGTCGTAGCGCTCCCTGTCGTCGAAAGTCAACATAGTTTGGTGGTGAGTTCGCGGGAACACATACACCTCATACGGAAACCTTGCAAAAAACGGCACCACAGCAACGAATGAATTGTTTTCTACCACGATTCTTCGCCCGTCAGCAGTCTCCTCTTTGATGATGTCGCAGAACAGGCACCTGCCGGTTCTTGCCATGTGCTTGGAAGCCGACTGCAACTCTCTCTGAATCTTAGGCGGAATGAATGGAAACGCGTATATCTGCCCGTGGGGATGCGTAAGCGTAACCCCTATCACGGTGCCCTTGTTTTCGAAGATAAGAACGTAGTCTATGAAGTCTTTAGAGCCAAGTTCCTGGAAGCGGTCCACCCATACTTCCACAAGGTTCCTTAACTCCTGAATGCTTGCGTCGGTCAGGGTACCGACGTGTCTGGACGTGTAACATAATACCTCACAGATACCGTCTGCAGGCCGAACCTTATACAGCTCCGACCCTCGGACTGACGGCTCGGGCGCGGGATGCTGTAGCGAAGGGAACCTATTCTCGAAAGTGACGATCTCGTAGTCCTCTGCAGGTATCTCTGTTGGATAATCGGAAGACCTGGTCGGACACAGTGGACAGAAATCCTCAGGAGGCAGGAATGTGCGATCCATTCTGTGAGTAGCAGTTATTACCCATTCCTCGAGGATGGGATGCCATCGCAGCTCAGACATCAGCTCTTGCCCTCCGCATCGTCGCAACTAGTCGAGCTGCGCTGGGCACACTCCTCTTTGTCATGTTTGTCGCCAAAAGAGTAATAAATTAGATACCTGCCGTCCTCAAGAATAATCCGTTTTTTTTGCATTATTATAGATTCTGGGCATCGCGCATTGTTTCTAGTCATAAGTCACCTTCTGGATATCTTACGCAAAACGGCTTCTTATCCTTAAAACATCCTCTGCGCGCCTCAGATCTTCGGGCGTATTTATTCCGAGTATCTCATCAGGCTCACACCGAACTACACTGACATTCTTACCCTGCTGAATTGCAATCCGAACCATATCAGTTAAATTGTACTCTCCGGCATCGTTCTTGGAAATTTGTTCTATGTTCGAAGCGAGCCAAGGAGCCCGGAACACATACGCTCCACCGTTAACCTCTCTTATAGCGCGCTCGGCGTTGTCCGCGCACTTTTCTTCAACAATTCGCAGGACTGCACCCTTTCCGTCCCGCAGTATGCGCCCGTAGCCACTAGGATCTTCAACAACGGCCGACACCAGAACTACCACCGCATCAGACCTCCGCTGTTCATCCAGCATTGCGCGTATCGTGTCAGCCTTGAACAGCGGACTGTCGCCGCACATTACAACCAGAGCTCCTTCCATCCCCCGAAGCAAGTTCAACCCACGTTTGACAGCGTGGCCGGAGCCTAGCTGCACGTTCTGCCGAACATACTCCACAGCATTACCCAATACGCCCTCAACCTGCTGGGCACCGAAGCCTACCACGACGATGACACGTCCCACACCAGCGTCGCGAAGCGTCTCAAGTACGTAACTTATGACCGGTTTGCCCAGTAGGAGCTCAATCACCTTCGGCCTAGGAGCGACATCAGAGCGCGCGAAGCGTGTTCCCCTTCCTGCTGCAAGAACCAATCCAACGGCGGTGTTCACGATATCTGAGCTCTCCTTGGCAGTAAGTTCCGTCCAGGTCTGAATTATATCGACTACTACGGGTAAGCAATCAGCGCCGCGGAAGAATATTCGGTCCTCGGTCACCTGATCTCTTTATTACCCTGATGTCGACTTCGTCCGCCAGGACCGAAATCGATGTATAATCCCCATCCTTGCGGGGATAAAGCCTGCCATCTTGAATATGCCGGCGCCAGACGTCGGAGTATCTGTCGAGCTTGGTAAGGTCAAACAATTGCTTGACTTTGCCAGTCGCCAGGCTGACAGCGTAGCCGCCATTATAAGTGGCGAACATTATCACCTTAGGCGCATCCGGCCAGTACTTCGCAACGTCGCTGTCACGCAACTTTATCTTCTGGACGGGTACCAGCTTCGGCTGCTGCGTTCCAAGCGGATAAACCAAAACCTGAAAGTTCTCGCGTTCAGCACACGCAACCAGTATACCGTAAGGCGAGATCCAAAGGTCTTCAACCCTTCCGGGCAATTCCTGCGAGCCGAAAATTCTCCGCCCCGTACCTGATTCGGAGTCTGCCAAGTAATAACTGACAGCTCCCCCAATTTTGTCCTCTATTACCGAAAACACAAAGAGTCGACCGTCGCCGCTAAGCGCGCCGATCTCTCCCAGCGAGCTTCCGCGTGGGATTTGCACTTCAACTAGCTTGCTCACTGGCTGCCCCTGGCGGTCAAAAACCCCTACGCATAAAGAAGAGTTACGGTGGATCTCCCCGAGGAAAAACCTGGAACCTTCGGGCCAATCCAAAACTCGAACAACAGTTTCCTTGAGAGGAAGCAGGTCGTAGTTCAGTCTATCTTTTCCTGAGCGCCGTATCCACGCTAATTTGCTCTCGGTTGCGCTCTCAGGTGTTTCAGAATTGACCAGCAAAGCCCAAAGGTTCGAATCGTCCGCCCAGCCAACACTAGTTATAAAGAAACCAGCCCTCATTGCTTGCTGGTAGCTTCTCGACTTTTCCAAATCTATGACCAGAACCGCAGACCGCAGTTCGCCCTGCTTTGTCAGTTCGTTCCAAGCCCCTGCCCAATATTTGCCTGACGGACTTACTGCACACGAGCTCATATCTCCGATCTTGGTCTGGCTGTCCCAAGTGGGAATCGTGCCTAATGGGCCAGGCAGAGGAGGAGCAGGAGGATTGGCTATTCGCCATATGAGAGCAACTAGAACAAGTAGAGCCAGAATTGCTACAGGTATCCGTGGGTTCATATCTATAGTCCTCTGATTCTGTGCCAGTACTTTTCGTAAAGCTGTGCGTTATGTTCGTCGCCCCCATCCACATTCGCACTTATAAAAACAGGCGGTTTATGGCCTGCCTGCACAAGATTCTCTATAACCTGAGCAACAATCGACTCAATTATAAACATACCAGCTATCCCTGATGTTGGGCACACCTTTGAGGGAACACCTTCGACATCAAGCGCAGCATCACCGTAAACACCGCAGTTGTCAATCACTATGTCGGCTATTTCGAAAAGCCTCTTCCCACCCGAATGCCTAGACGAAACTGAGCGCGAATGGGCCAATGACGTGATGGCTATCGTCGTAATTCCGCGTGCCTTGCAGTAAAGAGCAACTTCGATTGGCAAAGCGTTGCGCCCGGAGTTAGAGATTATAACCACAACGCCGCCAGCAGGTATATTATAGTCTTTCAGTAAGACCTCCGCATACCCTTCCAAGCGCTCCGCCCTACCGAATGTGCGATCGTGGATTACATCCACGGGGGCCAATCCACCGGCTCGGTGAAAAGCCTCCATAGCTACCGCCAGCGAATGTCCACTACCCAGCAGGTACAGAATGCCGCCGTCTGATATATGGTCTGCTATTACCTGTGCGGCCTTCTGAATAGCCTCTTGTTGGGTCTCAGCGATTTTCGCCAACACATCGCTTACAATCTGATAGTAACGTTGAGCGCTAGTGGCCATGGCTAGTTTATTCCCCTTCGAATTCTTACGATGACACGAGTGAAGATGCGAAGAAAGATACTGCCTTCCGGCTAGTCAGCCCCACCGATCAAGGTTCGATGCCGGCTCGGATTGTAATCCTGGAGATTATCGCACTAAGAAGCAAATTCGGTCAACTGAACACTTGCCGCTGGTGAGTTGCTGAGCTGGATTTTTTTATACCCAATAAACGCTGCTACACTCTATGAGGCAATGCTGAAAAAGCCCCTGGTCCGATAAAGACCAGGGGCTTCAGCTCAGGTTAGATCAGTCGTGGCTAGAAGCTCACGCCGAACTGCACCACAGCCTGCGAACCCTGGTAGTCCCTGCCATAAGGGCCGCTGGTCGTGGTTCCGCCGTCGTACTTGATGAACTGATAGCCGACCTTGACAGTGGCGTTCGGAGCCAGCTGATGCGCCAGGCCGACAGTCAGATACTTCTCGTCAGCGCTGTCAAGACCCGCGGTGTCAGGCTCGAACTTAATCCACTGGTAGGCTACGTCAAGCGAGTTAGCTTTGCTGAAGGACCACTTGACTGCAGCCTCTGCCTTGGTCAGCTTGTCGTCCTTGGTCGAACCCCATTTGCCAGCGCCGAACAGCGGATCGTCATTGTCACCGCCCTTCAGAAACTCGCCGTTCAGGGCGACCTTCAGGTTGTCCATGATCGGAACATCGATTTCCGCATACGGACCTCTGACGCCAGCCGGGTTCGTCCAGCGGCCGATCTTATCCCAAGCACCGGCTGCTGCGAAGTTGCGGCCAATGCTCTTGTAACCGGCACCTATGCCGAAGGAACCGATTGTGCCGCTGAACTTCGCGTCCCAAGCGGTGTTGAGATAGTCAACGTCATCAATGGTAGCCGGCGCCGTGCTGGCCGCCAACGCCTCAGACCGCGTCCAGCTGCCAACCATCTTCAGCGTCTTCAGCCACGGGATGTCGACGCTCAGGTCAGCACCATAGACACGAGCCTTGTCTCGAGTGCCAGCCGCATACGCAGCTCGATTCCAAGCCTCGTAGTAGGTCAGGCCGAGCGTGCCTTCCCACGGAATCGCCACAGTGGCTCGTACGCCTGCGGACTGAGTCACGGCATTGAGGCCACCAACACCAGAGCCTGTAGCACCCTGAACCACCGGGAACGGCTGACCAGTCAGTCCATTGGCAAGGTACCTGTTCTGATCATTCTTGGCCGCGAACAGCGTGAGATCCACACCGCCGAAGTCCCAAGTCAGCTTGGCACCATCAACTGGATAGTTCCCGTCATCCGTCTTAAGGATGCTAGTGTAGCTGTCCACGTCGATCTTCTTCAGGGTGTACGGCGTGAACTGCAGCGGGAACCTACCAACGGTCAACGACCCCTTCTGCCCTATTGCAGCCTGAACAAAGGTGTAGTAGGGGAAGAAGTCGTCATTCGATGCGTTCGGCAACACGCCACCTGCGTAGTCATCGACTGAGCCCAGGTACGTCAGGTAGTTGCCGTAGTTGATGGTTGCCTGTGCCGTTACGGTGTCGCTCACGCGGCCGGTGATGGTCAGGTCGAAGTCCTTGACCAGACCGACATTGCGGAACAACGCCTCGTTCGGATAGGTGGCAGTCCGACTGTCGAGGTTCACCACAGGCTGGCCGGTCGCGTCGCTTGTCGAGCTAAGCGATACGGCGAACGTGTTCGCCTCAGCCGTCAGGCGAACGCGCTTCAGCTCTGCCTCGATCGCATCGACGCGGGCACCCAGTGCCGCCACATCCCTCTTCAGGGCGTCGACATCAACGCCGAGCGCAGCTATCTCGTCGCGGAACTCATCGACGAGCTTGCGGATTGCCGTGATGTCGTCCTTGGTCGCTAGGTTCTGAGGGATGCTGGGCAGCTCCGACTTCTTGGCGTAGTCCGCGAGCATCTTCTCTACGTCGGCCTTGGTCACACCCGCAGCCCCAGGTGCGCCAGGCATGACGCTTCGAACCCAGTCTGCGAGTCGAGCTATTGCGATTGCGAACTCATAGCGAGTGAGAGTTCGCTTCCCCTGGTAGGTTCCATCGGGGTAACCGATGAGAATACCGTCCCTCTGCAGCTGCTCGATCGCATCGTATGCCCAGTGGTCGGCCGGCACATCCGTGAACGCCTGGCCAAAGACCGGCACTGCCATTGCGACTAGCAAACCCAATACTAGGCATGCTGTCTGTTTCATAGTTTCTTGTTCCTCCTTGAATAGAACCTTTTCTTGACAGGAGGAACGCCCCGCGGAGACTAAGCGCTCACAGTCTCCTTGTTACCTGCTACGCGCTTGAACGCTCCTTGGAAGCGCCTTCCCGTCTATGCTATCACCCGCAGCACTCACAGGACACTTTCGAGGAACCTTTCACCTCCTTTCCACCCTGCGCTGCGATCGGTGCGATAGCCTGGTTCGCACGAAATCCTAGCACAAGACAAATTGCGTGTCAATATCTGATTGACGAAAGTTTTGCCCTATTATTGCCGACTAAATTTTAGACGAACGGACAATATAATCCTTCGGTAGTAGCCGTCTAATACAATACCCTTGTTCTGCACCGAAGTTAATACCCGTGATGCCGTTTCTTTAAACATCCCCTGACACGCTTACACGAAAGACTTGCCCCCAAGACCCAAGATAAGACGCCAGCGTTCAGGAAGCTACGTTTTTCCGTTTAGAGAGTTGCACTTACCTCGGTCGAGCAGGTGTTCTGTCAGCGCTGTTGCGTGCACCGTTCTTGGCTGAAATACGGCGTCCGCGCATGTTTTTGTCGTAGACTCCTGGTAGATAAAAGTGCTATAATAACGCGGCTTGCGGCTGGTTCGGCAACCCGCGGCACGAACTGACCCAGCAGTAGACAAGACCTTCTTTGCCTGCATGTGTGCAGGCGATGAATCTATAACTTCTGAGGTGACAGCCATGTATATCGATGAGATCATAGCCCGTGAAATACTCGATTCCCGAGGTAATCCGACCGTAGAAGTTGAGGTATACCTAGAAGATGGCACCGTAGGGCGTGCTGCTGTACCTTCAGGCGCTTCCACAGGCGCTCACGAAGCCTTGGAAATGCGCGACGGTGACCAAACGCGTTACCTTGGTAAAGGCGTGTTGAATGCAGTCAAGAACGTGAATGAGGTCATAGCTCCAGAGCTAGTAAACTATCCGGTGACGGATCAAGCCGCCATAGATCAGTTGATGATTGATCTTGACGGCACGCCGAACAAATCCAAACTGGGAGCTAATGCGATCCTGGGTGTAAGCCTTGCCTGCGCAAAAGCGGCTGCGGAGTATCTTGGACTTCCACTTTACCGTTACATAGGCGGAACCAACGCCAAGACCCTGCCCGTGCCCATGATGAACATTCTGAACGGCGGCAAGCACGCGGACAACACCGTTGATATCCAGGAGTTCATGGTGATGCCTGTAGGTGCGAGTTGCTGGGCTGAGGCTCTGCGAATGTGTGCCGAGGTCTACCACAGTCTGGCTAAGGTTCTAAAGTCCAAGGGTCTCTCAACCGCAATAGGCGACGAGGGCGGATTCGCACCCAACCTCCGCACTTCCGAGGAGACCATCGAAACCATTCTAGAAGCAATTAGCAAAGCGGGTTACAAGACACCAGAGCAGTTCATGATAGCCCTCGATCCGGCGGCAAGCGAGATGTACAAGGACGGGAAATATGTGTTCGAGGGTGAAGGAGTCACAAGAACCACTGAAGAGCTGGTCGATTACTACGAGTCATTAGTCAACAAGTACCCGATAATCTCAATCGAAGATGGCATGGCCGAGGACGACTGGGACGGTTTTCGAATGCTCACTGAGCGCCTCGGTAGCCGTATCCAGGTTGTGGGCGACGACCTTTATGTTACTAACGTCGAACGCGTTCGCAAGGGCATCGAGATGGGCACCACAAACTCGGTGCTGATCAAGCTGAACCAGATCGGAACGCTCACCGAGACCCTCGACACCATCGAGATGGCCAAGCGCGCAGGCTGGACTGCCGTCGTGAGCCACCGATCTGGCGAGACTGAGGACACTACTATCGCCGACCTCGTAGTTGCCACAAACGCCGGACAGATCAAGACCGGTGCCCCAGCGAGAAGCGAACGGGTAGCCAAATACAACCAGCTTCTCCGAATAGAGGAAGAACTGGGAGATGTCGCGCGTTACCCAGGAATGAGCGCGTTCTATTGCATAGGCAAGTAACGAGCCCTAAAGCAGTGGCAGCCGGATGCTCTTAGAGAAAACGAATGGTCCGGGACATATCGTCCCGGACTTTTATTTGATGCGAATAATGCCTTTCAGAACGGATTAGGTCTTTGAGGAGGTGCCACAGTGGACAAGATCTCAAGTGCACAAGACGGAAGGCGCCGGTACGCAGTTGTCGGCGTTGGGGGTCGCTCGAACTTCTACCGCGGCGCGATCGAGGGCCCCTACACTGAGTACTGCGCAATAGTTGGCTTCTGCGACAACAATCTGGGCAGGTTGAAACTGGCTCAGGCACAGAGCAAAGAAAGGACCGGTGTGGAACCGCCCATCTATGACGTCTCTGCTGACCCCAACGCCTTCGACCGAATGATTGAGGAGACCAGACCGGACGAAGTAATCGTCACGTCCAAGGATTGCACGCATCACGAATACATAATCCGCGCGATGGAACTGGGCTGCGACGTGATAACCGAAAAGCCCATGACCATCGACGCAGAAAAATGCCGGGCGATCATAGATACCCAACGTCGGACAGGGCGCAAATGCCGTGTCACTTTCAATTACCGCTACTCTCCTCCCAGAACTCAGGTGAAGGATCTTCTGATGAAAGGCACAATCGGCGATGTTCTATCGGTCGATTTTCACTGGATGCTCAACACGCACCACGGAGCAGATTATTTCAGAAGATGGCATTCCAACAAAGCCAACTCCGGCGGGCTGATGGTCCACAAGGCCACTCATCACTTTGACCTTGTCAACTGGTGGCTTTCTGACATACCAGTCAGCGTATTCGGAGTTGGCAAACGAGAATTCTATACCCCCGAAACTGCTCGGCGAATGGGTTTAACAAGCCACCACGAACGCTGCCGCACGTGCCCGGAGGAAGAAAAGTGCGGTTTCAAGATCGATATTAGCTCTGGGCAAATGGGACAGCTATACCTAGAAAACGAGCACTACGACGGTTATTATCGGGACCGATGCGTTTTCAGACCGGACATAGACATCGAAGACACTATGAACGTCATCGTAAAGTATTCGTCGGGAACCACACTTTGTTACTCGCTGAACACATTTTGCAGCTGGGAAGGGTATACAATCTGTTTCAACGGCACCAAGGGAAGACTTGAACACACGATGCAAGAAAGCGTTTACATATCCGGTGACGGAACGGTGCCGGGCGCTATTCAGAAGGAAGGAACTTACATCAGAATATACCCCCTGCGATCTCCAGCATACGAAGTGGAAATCTGGACCGGAGAAGGCGGTCACGGCGGCGGTGATCCTATTCTGCTCGACGATATTTTCTCGCCCGAAAAGAAGCCCGACCCATATTTGCGCGCCGCAGACCACCGAGCTGGAGCCTACTCGATTCTTATCGGCGCAGCGGCGAACATCTCGTTCGTCACAGGTGAGCCCGTGAGGATTTCCGAGCTGGTTTCAGGATTGGAGCCTCCGGATTATCCACCGATGCCATCGCGAACCGACCCTATCCCAATGCCGGTAAGGGATCGATAGTTCACAATAGGTGGCGGCTGACATCTGCTCCTGCCACTTCAGGGTCCTTGGCCGAGAATGTAAACGTAGACGTTCTGCCACTGGCGCTTGGCACGTCTGGTGTGGATTCTTGTCTTTAGCACGCGAAGAATTTGAAGTCGGACATCACCTATGATCTGCTCCAAACGCGACACGGCGTCGGAACCGGCGTTCGATGCATAGGCTAAAACCACTCGTCCGAACTGCGTCAGATGCTCTGGGCACGCGTTCAGAAACCCTATTACTAAATGCTGGTCCTCATCCATCAACGCTACGTCGGCGCGGCTGCGTGGAGGAGCATTTACCCAGGGCGCATTGAAGATTATAAGGTCAAACTCCGAACTCCCGAGGGGTTCGAACAAGTTGCCGCAGACTACAGTGAGTGATTCGACCGGTCCGACCTTACCTTGTTCTGCCAACTGGCGCCAGTTATACCGTGTAGTAGCCACTGCTTCAGGCAGGATATCAACCGCCGTAATGAAGGGAGATTTACTTGCCAGCACCTGCCACGCAAGCACGCTCAGCACTCCGGATCCGCAGCCCATATCAAGCACTTTAGGTTCATAGGGCAGATCCGGTTCACACGATCCTAATGCCTCCCGCAACAGACCGACAGTCTCCTTGGATTGCGGCGCCAACACGTCTGGATGCGCTACCAACTCGACCCCGGCTGATTCGACTGCGAACTTGTTGGCAGGTATCTCGAGTAACCTTTCAACATCCGTTACAGGAACCAAAGTCGGAACATCCTCTGGCAGCGAGTCCTCGCCCAAGAATCCCGCCAGCTCGCATGGTTGGAATATCCTAGTAAGTGGGGAGCACTGAGTAGTGGTCATTACTCGCGCACTCAGGGCGCGGGAGAGAAGCTTCCTTTCCCGTGCATCAGATGCGTTGGGCACTAGTTCGCGCTCGCGCGACAACAGACCGCGAGCAAAATTTCGAACCGCACCCCACTCCCCAACTAGAACGAGTGTGCCGCCTTGCTTTATAAAGCGCGCCGCTTGGCTGCGCTCTCCAGGCGCAACGGAAACGCACCTAACAGCACCCTTGGCCGCCATGCCTGCGTATTTGCCGGGCAGATAGGCAGTTCCGAGTTGACTTACCTGAATGCAAAAGCCGTTCATGTCTGAGCAGAAGCATACCTCGCAGGTTTGCGTAACGGGTCGGCCCGCTAACAACCGTCCCAGTGTGAATGCGAAGGCATGCAGGCGCTAAGTCACTTGCCTCCCTTGACGGATGCCTCTATTCGCCGAATCTCCTCAAGGGCTCGTTTTGCGTCTTTGTGGTCGGGGTTTGCCGCAAGCACTGGCTCTAGGAACTTCTTAGCGTACTCCAGATTGCCCAACAAGATCGCGAGCCTTGCCAATACGTAGTTTCCCTCCACGCTGGGTGCGAACAAGCGGAACGAGTAGGTCTTCTCCTTTAGAAGTCTGGCCGCGGTAAAAACTTGTATTTCCGAATCGAGCGTTTCAGAGTTTTCGCGTTCTAACCAAGCCAGGTTAATACGCGCGTTGACGTCATAAGGGTCTATCTGGAGTGCCCGACGCAACTTGGCAATGGCATCCGCCCATTTCTTCTCCTGAGCCGATTTTTCAGCCTGCGAGATCAGTCTGCGTGCCTCACCGGTATTCATTGCGCGGACAATATCCTCGGGGACGTAGGTAAGCAGTGTCTTCTTAAAGTCCACGTCGGTGATCTTCTTGATGGCGGCGCAGATTGCGTCTGTATCCACGTCAGGTCGGTGCTTGATCTCACCTATTATCCGGGCGAGAGTTTTGTTGCGATTACCCCCGAGCAGGTTGCCAATGGCCTCGACTGCGTACTGCGTCTGAGCAACCTCAAGTTCCGGATCCAGATAGGGAGGCTTCTTGTTTTGAAATGCACTCTGTGGCCAAGCGAAAAGGTTCACTTTGTTCCTTACTTTCTTAGCCACTGCACCAGGCGTATAGACTTCTCTAGCAATATTTGCATACTCCTCACCGGCTCGACTGAGCACTCGAAGTGTGACCCAACCCGTAACACCTTCCAGGAACCACCTAGTGAACGGGTGATAAAGGTTAAGCTTCTCAGAAATGATCCAGGAAACAGTTTCGTGTATGGCCGCTGGGATCATTGCCTTGCTCGAGCCTAGCAGATTCAAAGCCGTATCCGGCAGGTTCTTTTCTGATCTGATTTTGCCGTCAGCGTTTACGAACACAGGGAAGAAGCTGCGCTTAAGACGATCTGCGTTCAGGCTATGCAGCTCGAGCCCGATACTGAATTCATCTGTATCATGGAAATATCGGACTTGAATGACGCCCGCATCGACACCGCCAGCGACCACAGCATCTGCCGCAGGTATGATCCGTATGTTCGAGAACGCGTGAACAAGTGCCTCAGACTTTTCCTTATAAGCAGTTAGCCTTACACGGGTTGCCTCTTGGGTTTCTTCAGCTCCCAACAGGTCCGTTATGTAGGCAGCAAGTTCAGAAGGGTTGCTAAGCAGCTGCACAATCTGGCGGTGGGCTTGTATGCCGGGACGAATGTGTTCCACAGCCATGTTGAGGACTGCTTTGGCTTGGGCTTCAAAGGCGGCTGGGTAGCGAATAGTAAAACCCTCTGCGGAGAGTTCCGCCAGGTTATCCTCAGCCGCACTTGCAGCTGTGGTAGATACCAATATAGTGATTATTATTAACACGCACTTGCCTAGTTGTATCACAGTTAGACTCCTTTTCGTGGTTAGCTGTGCTTGAATCCAGTATATAATGTTTCCGCCAGAGACGCTACAGCGAATAAAACGTAATTCCCCAGAGTATGGGCGTTATTAGGTGAATCGGGTATAATATGACAACGCCGGTATGTTTTTATACAGCCTTAATGTGATTCGGAACACTACATTGATTATTTCGGTTACGCACTGGTTAGCGCTGACTTTTCAGCAAGTTCGCGGACAGCTGATTAGATGACTCTGTCGTTGGCGCGTCCTATTAGCATATCCACGGAACTTATCCACGTAGTTGAGTCTGTGGCCACGGAAGTCGAAGCACTGGGCATAGAGAAGGCGCTTGCTGATGTTGAGTATCTCCGCAGACAGAAGATCGACCATGCGGCGCTGGGAACGGGTACATCAGTCCGTACAGTTGGTTCTTCGGTCGGCAGCACAACGCATAGCGTCGTCAATAACAGTTCGGCAAGTATAGTGGTCTTGCGTGAAAGCTTTTAGCAGGAGGCCGAGTAATGGCACTACAATGCAAAGGTCGCGAAATGCTAACCCGCAGCGTTCATAACCCTCTGATCACCTTTCGGGAAATGCCCTATCCGTGCAATTCGGTGTTCAATCCTGGTGCGGCAGAGGTGGACGGGGAAACTCTGCTCCTGCTGCGTGTGGAAGATTTGGAAGGTCGTTCTCATCTTACCGTGGCGCGCAGTCGAGATGGGGTCACCGACTGGCGGATTGAGAAGGAACCCCTGATGCATCCGTCTGAAGAAGGATGCCCATACGAAGACTACGGAATTGAGGATGCCCGAATAACATATCTTGAAGATATCGGAATGTGGGTTATTGCCTATACTGCCTACTCGCCCATGGGTGCCGGGGTCGCACTTGCCACGACCAAAGATTTCAAGCATGTGGAACGGCTTGGGCTGGTGCTTGCTCCCAGTAACAAGGACGCAGCTGTTTTTCCTCGCAAGATCGGTGGCAAATACTGGATGTTACACCGGCCGATAGCGGGTAGTATTGAACACATATGGCTTACCGAGAGCACCGATTTGCTACACTGGGGTCGCCCGTGGATGGTTATCGACGAGCGGGGCGGTCCGTGGTGGGATGGTTATCGCGTGGGAGCCAATGGCGTGCCCATCGAGACGCCGGAGGGTTGGCTCGTATTGTATCACGGAGTAAAACAGTTCCCCGCTGGCCCGACTTACAGGACCGGGGCGGCACTGCTTGATCTGGATAACCCCCGCCGCCTAATAGCCAGGCTACCATACTGGATTCTAGGTCCGCATGAGCCGTATGAGACCACAGGAGAAGTGCCAAACGTGGTGTTCTCAACCGGGCACATCCAAAGGGGCGACACATTATATGTCTACTATGGTGCTGCGGATTCGTGTGTATGTCTGGCCACCGGCAGTGTATCGGAGCTCCTGGACGAGCTAAGGAAATATCGCATTTGACTATAAGTATGCGCGATTTAAACCATATTCGAGAGGAGTGTACATGGCTCTATTAGATCTAGACAAGTCTATTGTGTTAGGCGCTCCTGCGGAGGAAGTCATAAGACAGAGCGGTTCGTCCATTTTGGGTCTCAGTTCAGATGAGGCCAAGCTTCGACTGGATCGACTTGGAGCTAACGTTATTCCCCGGGACGACAAGGTGCCAATATGGGAGCTCGTGCTGGATCAGATCAGAAGCCCTCTCATTTATGTATTACTAGCAGCGGCTGCCATCACCATCGCAATGAAGGACTACACCGACACGGCGGTAATTCTGGCGGTGGTGTTGCTAAATGGGATTATCGGTTTTACACAGGAGTACAAAGCCAATACGGCTATGCTCGCCCTGCAGAAACTGACTAGCACAACGTCCAAAGTCAGACGTGACGGGCAGATTAGAGTGATAGACAGCTCTGAACTGGTTCCGGGCGACATCGTCATTCTGGAAGCTGGAGATCGCGTCGATGCAGACTGTCGAATTATTTCCTGCACAGACCTTCGCGTAGACGAATCGCTGCTGACTGGGGAGTCCGTCCCGGTTGATAAGCAGTGTGAGCCTATGACGGACACAGAGGCAACGCTTGCAGATTGGGTAAATATTACGTTCGCCGGCACACTCGTATTAGAAGGCCGCGGAGAAGCCGTGGTGGTTGCAACCGGCCGCGATACGGAGCTTGGCAAGATTGCCCAGCAAATTAAGTCGGAAAGACACGTCGACACACCTCTCCAGCACAATATAAAGAAGTTCAGCCATTATATAGCCATAGGTACTCTTGGGCTTTCTGGACTCGTCGCGATAATAGGAATAGTGCAAGGCGAGCAAGTGTTCGAGATGTTGCTCGGAGCAATAGCATTAGCTGTATCCGCTATCCCGGAAGGTCTGCCTGTCATTGTAACTATAGCGCTGGCCGTCGGCGTCCGAAACATGGCGAAGCGCAACGTCCTTGTACGCAAGCTGCCGGCTGTAGAGACCCTCGGTTCTACAGAGGTAATATGTTCGGACAAGACAGGCACACTGACTCAAAATCGAATGACTGCCACCACGCTGGTCTTTGGGCCCTGGAAGATAGAAAGAGGCGATGGGCCTATGGCCAATTCGCCTATTCAAACTCTTCAGAACACGGAAGTACCTGTGGACTTCGAACCCGCCCGTCTCGCAAGACGGAGTATGGCTCGCGTGGCCGCACTGTGCAACAATGCAAACATCAGAATCGAAAACGGCGAGATTGTTGAAAGATCGGGCACGCCAACAGAATTAGCCCTGCTTGAAATGGCTGTAGCACTTGAACCAGATGTGTATCAATCGCTTGCCGAAAGGTCAATTGTTGCGGAGATCCCGTTCAGCTCCGAAAGGAAGTATATGGCCATTGTCGTGGCAAAAGGCGTTGGAGAGCACGACGAGTTTGATCTTCTCGTCAAGGGCAGCCCAGAAGCTGTAATACCGATGTGCGAAAGCGAGGTCAGATCAGACGGCATGGGACCCATCGACAAATCCCACTGGCTCAGCATAGTAGACAACTTGGCTGCAAGAGGCCAGCGAGTCTTGGCTCTAGCCTCGAGCGCCTGGGACCGGTCCGTCGAACTGAAACCGGAAACGATCGGCGGACTCACACTCGTGGGCTTGGTCGGTTTGATCGACCCGCCGAGACCCGATGCCGCTGACGCTGTTCGAAACGCTCAGCGGTCGGGAATCAACGTGGTAATGGTCACAGGTGACCACGCAGCCACGGCTCGTGCGATAGCTCTGGAAGTGAGCATTATCAAACCAGAGGGTGATTTGCCTCCAATCGAGCAAGATAGACGGGTAGTTACTGGCCGGCAACTCCAAGACATGTCTGATGAACAACTCTTGCGTCGGCTCGACGAGGTCAAGGTCTATGCCCGGGTCACACCTCAGGACAAACATAGGCTGGTCAGACTATTCCGAGAGCGAGGCAACGTTGTGGCGGTCACCGGAGATGGAGTCAACGACGCACCAGCCCTGAAAACGGCACACCTGGGTATTGCTATGGGCAAGTCCGGTACTGAGGTCGCTAGAGAAGCATCCGACATGGTGCTCTTGGACGACAGCTTTGCCAGTATTTATAACGCGATAAAAGAAGGGCGTTACGTCTTCGAGAACATCAAGAAGGTCAGCTTCTTCTTAATATCTAGCGGGGTTGGTGAGGTAATGTCCGTTCTTACGGCTCTCACAATGGGGTGGCCACTGCCTTACACTCCGGCGCAGATTCTCTGGATAAACCTGGTCACTAATGGCTTGCAAGATGTCGCGCTCGCTTTTGAGCCGGGCGAAGAACATCTGGTCTATCGTAAGCCTCGGGGGCTTAAGGAGGGTATCTTCGACAGGCTTGTCATCCTGCATACTATCGGTATTATGTTCCTGTTTGCCATCGGAACTCTGGCAATGTTCAAGTGGGCCGGTGGAGAAGTGAATTTGAAAGAGTCTCGCACTTTGGCTATGACCACTATGGTAATGTTTCAGATGTGGCACGTGTTTAACTGCCGCAGCCTGGACCGTAGCATATTCCACATCCCACTTACGACGAACAAGTTCGTGCTGTTTTCGGTAATCGCCTCGTCTTGCGCACAGTTGGCTGCAATCTACTGGAGGCCACTACAAAGTGTTTTTGGCACTACACCGCTAAACCTGCAAGAGTGGGGTGTAGTTATCGTACTGACCAGCTCCGTGGTATTGTTTATGGAAATCTCGAAATCAATTGGAAGGCGGATGAAACTACAAATCAGGACAGCGTCAACTTCTTTGTAAAAACTACCAGCTGCCGAAAGCGCTTTCTTATATCTAAAGTCCAACTTGGCTATGGTACTGGCATCTTCTAACAGCCATATTTGTATTGGCGACCGAAAGGTCCGCAACTTACGAAAGCGCCACATCTGGTTTGACGAGGTGTTGGGATACTGGTATAATTCAAAAGTGGAGGAGCCGTTGGGGCTGTGGGTTTATCGTCCTGGAAAGATTTCTTGCGGCTGCATTGACTAAGAACTGCAGCGGTTGGTATAATTACCATCGGAAGCCTTTCATCGAGGACGATTAGCTCAGTTGGTAGAGCAGTGGACTCTTAATCCATTGGTCCAGGGTTCGAGTCCCTGATCGTCCACCAAGTTTCTTCTTATTTGCGTCTTGACGTCGTTACGCGGGCTGCCTTTAAGGGCGATAAGAGCAACGTTATCGTGACGGCAAAGCGACAGAGTTTCGGCTTCGGGGCGAGTGGTGGAATGGCAGACACGCTGGACTTAGGATCCAGTGCCGCAAGGCGTAGGAGTTCAACTCTCCTCTCGCCCACCACACCCTTGTCCTGAAGAAAAATTAGCTCGAAGGGGCATTCGCAAGGGCGGCAAGCGAAACAATTGTATTAGGATTGGTGCGGGGGTGGTTCAGTGGTAGAACGCCACCTTGCCAAGGTGGATGTCGCGGGTTCGAGTCCCGTCCCCCGCTCCACTTTTTTCTCAGCTCGCAGTGGAGATCAAACGGCCGTAGCGAGCTTATTTTGTAAGCCGCAGGGTACTACAATCAAAACGGCGCACGAACTAAAGGTACCGGATGTCGAGGCTTGGTTGTACTGAGGTAGAATCTTAGCCCATCGTGCTTTGTTCGCAGCGCGCCAAGGGAGACTCAAAATGTTAGTCAGACGAGAGCAAATCAGCCCGTGCGAAGTCGAACTCGAGATCGAGGTAGATGCAGAAAAGGTCGCCTCGGCATATGATGATGTTTATACCCAGCTAGGGAAATCTGTAACGGTTCCTGGCTTCCGCAAGGGCAAAGCGCCGAGGGTAGTTTTGGAGACGTTCCTAGACAAAGACGTAGTTCGAGAGCGCGTAGCGGACAAATTGATCTCTGCTGCGTACGAGGAAGCACTTGAAGAAACCAAGCTGGACCCATTCCGGCCTGCAAACTATGAGCTTATTCACCTAGAGCCCAATGAGCCTATGCGCTTCAAGGTAAAAGTTCCGCTTGAGCCTGTTGTGGAACTGGGCGACTACGTAGGCTTGGAAGTGGAACGAAGAGTTCGCGCTGTGACGGATGAGGACGTTCAGGCTGAGATTGATCGACTTGTCGACGAGACAACCCCTTACGAACCTGTAACGGACCGCGGAGTTCAAGAGGGCGACGTGGTTGATGTGGAGATTCGCAGCGAGGACGAGCCCGAAGATAAGCCGCAGCGTGCACGAGTTCGCGTAGGCGAGAACCTGCCGGACTTTGACAAGGGTATAATCGGCATGGTTGCCGGCGAAGAAAAACAAATCCATGTTACTTACCCCGACGATTATCCGGACGAAAAGTTGCGTGGGCAGACTGTCGTGCTAGTCACCAAGGTGAACAGTATCCATTCGCGAACGCTGCCTGAAGTCACGGACGAGTGGGTCCAAAAGCTGTTTGCAAGAGAGGAAAACGAAGGGGAAGAGCCCGAAGGTGACAGAGTAGACTCTGTTGAGAAGCTTAGATCGCTCATTCGGTCCGCCTTAGAGAAAGCAGCACACGCTGAAGCTGACGACGTGGTACGCGCGGAACTTGTAAACAAGGTTGTTTCTGGTTCGAAGGTTTCGTTCCCCGAAGCAATTGTTGATGAAGCAGTAGAATCAGAGCTCGAAGAACTTGTGGGCACACTTCGGCGCAGAGATCTGACACTGCCGGACTACCTTCGCCATACCAATCAGACGTTGGATCAACTGCGCGAGCAAATAGCTGAGAATGTTCGCAAGCAGATAACCAATATGTTGGTCTTTCGGGAAATCGCCCAACGCGAAAACATAACCGTATCAGAAGAAGATGTGGACGCTGAAATAAAGCAACTGGCTCGCGAGCGCCGGGTGCCCGTGGAAACGATGAGGGCTTACGTCGAGTCTACCCAAAGCAAAAGTATGATAGAAAACCGCGCTCGACGAAAAAAGGTTCTGGATTTTTTGGTTCACGCGTCCAATATAAAGAACGTGAGCAGTTAAAAGCGCCGAACGTTTGAGATAACCCTGGGGCTCTGCGATGCGCACCATCAGTTGCCTCAGATTAGCTTCTATACAACGGAACGAAAGGAGTTCGTTCGCATGGCTTTGATTCCCATGGTCGTAGAGCAAACAGCCCGCGGAGAGCGAGCCTACGACATCTACTCCCGACTGCTCAAGGATCGAATAATTTTCATCGGCACGGCTATAGATGACGATATAGCCAACCTAGTTGTGGCGCAAATGCTTTTTCTCGAGAAAGAAGACCCCGACCGCGAAATAGAGCTATACATAAACAGCCCGGGAGGGTCCGTTATAGCCGGCTTAGCTATCTACGATACTATGCAGGTAATCAAGCCGGATGTGGCCACTCTATGTGTCGGGCATGCGATGAGTATGGCTGCTGTACTTCTGGCTGCCGGTGCGCCCGGCAAGAGGCTGTCGCTTCCAAACGCACGGGTAATGATTCACCAAGGAAGCGCAGGTTTCCACGGTACGCCCTCAGATATTGATATTGTGGCGCGGGAAGTGCTGCGTTACAAAGCTCTGCTTATCGACATACTGGCAAAGCATACGGGCCAGCCGAGAGAAAAAGTTGAAAAAGACATCGACCGCGACTACTACATGTCAGCAGATGAAGCGCGAGAATATGGCATTATAGATAAGGTGATCACTTCGAAAAGCTGATAGACGCTCGTGGACAACTACTGACGCGAGTAATTCTCATTCAGCTGATAGACGAGGTGGGCGATCCAGTTAACGAACCGGGGGATTAGCGATTTGGCCAGAATCGGTTATGACCGCGCCGCAGAACGATGCGCCCTCTGTGGTAAGACGAAGGACCAAGCCAAGAAGCTTCTTGTGGGTGTGTACGGGGGGATATGCACGGATTGTGTGGAGCTATGTAGTGAGATTATTAGAGGCAGCTCCACCCAACCGGAAGCTTATGTACCAACGGACAACATTCCTAAGCCAAAAGAGATATACCGCATACTAAGCCAGTACGTCGTAGGTCAGGACAAGGCTAAACGTATACTCTCCGTAGCGGTATACAATCATTTTAAGCGCATCAATTCACGTCCTGGCGACGTCGAGCTACAGAAATCTAATATCCTGCTGGTCGGCCCTACGGGTTCCGGCAAGACCCTCCTCGCTCAGACTCTTGCGAAAATACTCAATGTTCCCTTCGCGATAGCTGATGCTACGTCTCTGACTGAAGCCGGATACGTAGGCGAGGACGTGGAGAACATTCTACTCAAACTCCTTCAGGCAGCAGACACCGGCGACAGCATACAAAACACGATTAAGAATGCACAGAGAGGCATAGTATACATCGACGAGATTGACAAGATTGCTCGCAAGTCCGAAAACCCGTCGATCACCAGAGACGTCTCCGGCGAAGGCGTTCAGCAAGCTTTACTTAAGATCCTGGAAGGCACAATAGCGAACGTACCACCGCAGGGGGGAAGAAAGCACCCTCAACAGGAGTACATTCCAATCGACACTACGAACATCTTGTTCATCTGCGGCGGAGCCTTCGAGGGTCTGGAAGAAATTATTTTGCGCAGGATCTCGCAAAATGCGATGGGATTCCGCGCACAGGTGAAAAGCAAGAAAAACTACAACGTCGGTGAAATATTGGCACAAGTACTTCCCGAGGACTTATTGAAGTACGGACTCATCCCCGAACTAGTTGGACGCCTGCCTGTTATAGCTACCTTGGACCAGCTGGACGAGGACGACTTGGTCAAAATACTAACCCAGCCTAAGAACGCCCTTGTCAAGCAGTACCAGAAATTCTTTGATTACGATGGCGTGGAACTCGTATTCACCCAGGACGCGCTCAGAGCGATAGCTGCTGAAGCACTCAAGCGCGGCATGGGCGCTAGGGCCCTTCGAGCCATCATAGAAGAGGTCATGCTGAATATAATGTACGAAGTGCCCTCCTGCAAAGACGTAAAGAAGTGCATTGTTACAAAGGAGACGATTGTTGGCAGGAAGGAGCCGACATTAATCACGCTCAGCGAAATAGGCCAGGCTGCGCTCGACGACATCGAAAAAGCCTCTTAGAGCAAGAAGAATCTGAAGCCCTAGTAGTAATCGCTCTAGGATCTCCCCCTATAGTAGAACCTGCCACGTTTGCCAACGCTGCATTGGCTACTAATTCACGTTTGCAGACTTCAGCAAGTTTGGAAGGAATGCTCAGGCCACATCCATAAAGGTGATACAAGATTCCCATTTCGGCGATTAGGAGAGATTAGGAAATGAGCGATGGCAAGATTTCTCGGCGAACGTTTCTGACTTCTACTGCTGCAGGTGTGGCATTCGTATCCTTACCCGAATGGTTTACGAAACGCGAGAGCTACGCCGCTGGACTCCGCAGGAAAAAGTTTGGTCCAAATGACCAAATAAATGTGGCAGTTATTGGCCCCGGTGGAAGTAAGGGCGGCTACAAACAGGGACTGCACGACACGCTCGCGATTGCATCTCAGCCAGGCGTAAAAGTGGTGGCTGCGTGCGACGTCGACGAAACCCATCTGAATGAAGCCGCTGAAAGGCTGGGTCCCGAATGCCGGAAGTATAAAGACTTCCGTGAGCTTCTGGCACAGAAAGACATCGACGCAGTAGTTATCGGCACCCCGGATCACTGGCACGCATACATGTGTATAGCCGCAATGAAGGCTGGCAAGGACGTGTACTGCGAGAAGCCGCTCACGCTAACGATCGACCAGGGCAAGAAGATCGTCAAGACTTGGCGTGAAACAGGCGCGGTGTTCCAGACCGGAAGCCAACAGAGGTCGGACAAGCGGTTCAGACTTGCGTGCGAGCTTGTAAGGAACGGTCGCATCGGTAAGCTGACCAAGGTGGAAGCGCATCTGCCCACGGGACCGGTCGGCGGTCCTTTCCCCGTCCAGGACGTGCCATCCGATTTCGATTGGGACATGTGGCTTGGACCCGCTCCCATGGTGGATTATGTGCGCGAGCGCACCCATGGGTCATTTAGATGGTGGCTTGATTATTCGGGAGGCATGCTTACGGACTGGGGTGCGCATCACTGTGACATCGCCCAGTGGGGGCTTGGCACCGATAGATCCGGACCCATCAGTGTGCAAGCATACGGCAGAGGTCCTAAAATCGGTGTGAACTGCTACGATACGATACCTGAGTTCGATGTTACGCTGATTTACGAGAACGGCGTGCATCTGCGCGTCACGAATGAGGGTCCCAACGGGGTACACTTCTACGGCGAAGAAGGGTGGATATTCGTAAGCCGCGGTGAGATCAAGGCGAGCGATCCGAAGCTTATCGAAGAGCCTCTGCCGAGCAATGCCATCCGACTCTACGAATCCAACAACCACGCGGCGAACTTCGTAGAGTGCATACGATCCCGGCAGCAGCCAATTTGCGACGCAGAAATAGGGCACAGATCGGTAACCATCTGCCATTTGTGCAATATTTCCTTGAAGTTAGGCGGGCGGAAGCTGAGATGGGATCCAGTGAAAGAAGAGTTTGTCGGGGATCCTGAGGCGAATGCGCTTCTGAAGAGACTGGCCCGTGCTCCTTGGGCGGTGTGATCTGAATGGAAATCCTCGCAACCACAGATGGTCCGCGGTGTCACAGGGCGCTATATATTGATGGCAAGAAAGTCAGTTGGCTGACGGTTATCGACTATCACCAGCGCATTGGCTCCGCGGTTGTTCGAATGGGAGGAATCGCGGGTGTCGGCACAGAGCCCAGCGAGCGTATGAAAGGTTACTCACGTCGCGTTATCCAGGACACCATCAAGTATATGCAGGACGAAGGTTTTGACGTGTCGTGGCTTTTCGGCATCCGCGATTTTTATCCTAAGTTCGGCTATGCGGTGTGTATGGCACCTACTACCCTGACAATCGCTACACGCGACGCCGAACGAGCCGAGAGTGCCTTGGGAAGCTTCACCGTACGCCCCTATACGGAGAGCGACCTGGACGGTTTGATCGGTCTTTACAACTCGGCAAACAGCTGCAGAACCGCCACTCTAGTACGCGAGAAAGGCCATTTCTCAGGCATATCCAAAGGGTCACGGTGGGGAGTAGAGGCAGATGTGATTGTCGCAACCGACAACGGCGGTAATTTCGTCGGATATGCTGCGTACGACAGACACCAGACAGAAGTCGTTGTTACAGAAGTGGAATCAAGCGATCCGCTTGCTTATCCGAACCTGCTCTACGAATTTGCGAAGCTCGCCATAGACCGGCGTACGGGCTCTATTAATATGCTGCTGCCTCCTGATCACCCGTTTGCTGAGTTCTGCCACCGATACGAATGCAGTGTCACGACGAACTACGCGCGCTGCGGCGGAGGTATGGCGCGAGTAGTCAACTTGCACAGTCTATTCGAAAAGATTGCGGGCGAGCTCAGCAGACGGCTGGCAGCTTCAGAGCATCGCGATGTGGATACTTGCTTGTGGATTAGCACGGATGTGGGAGAACTTGCTCTTACGCTTAGAAACGGCAGAGTGAACGTTGCAAACGAGGGCAACCGGACCAACAGTGTTCAACTGCCTCAATCAAAGCTTGTGCAACTTGTATACGGATATCGTCGCGCTCGAGATATGCTCACCGAACCCGATGTAGTGTTTAATGACAGCGCGTCGAGCCTTCTCGAAATCCTTTTTCCTCCTCAAAACCCTTACGTCTGGGCTGCAGACCACTTCTGAGTAGATAGCGACGTGTGCCTAATGCGGGTTCACAATATACACGCCGGCTACGGCGATGAGCCGGTCGTGCGGGGCGTGTCTATCGACTTGGCACGCAGTGACTTCGTGGGCGTTATCGGGCCCAACGGATGCGGTAAAACCACTCTTATCAGGGCTATGTCCCGATGTCTCAAGCCTACCTGCGGTGTCATTGAGTTAGATGGGCAAGACATATACTCTATAGCCGCAAGGGACTTCGCCAAGCGCGTGGCTGTGGTTCCACAGGACGTGATTGTTGCGTTTGATTTCAGCGTGCTCGAGATTGTCTTGATGGGGCGCTCACCCCATCTGGGCAGATTTGCTGTTGAGTCCCCCCGAGATATTGCCATCGCTGAGAATGCCCTAAGGCTTACTGGCACGCTCCATATCAAAGACCGGTCAATAAATGCCCTCTCCGGCGGTGAAAGACAACGAGTTATGATCGCCCGGGCACTCGCTCAGGAACCTGAGATACTGCTGCTCGACGAGCCTACGTCGCACCTGGACATAAGCTTCCAATTCGACATCATGGACCTGCTGCGATCGCTGAATAAAGACAAAGATATCACCGTGCTAGCCGTCTTGCACGATTTGAATCTGGCGAGCCAATACTGCGACCGTCTTTACCTAATGGGCGGCGGCTCAGTTCAAGCTTCTGGCGCGCCGGACGAGGTGGTAACCGCTGACAACATTCGACGCGTTTACGGCGCCGAGGTCTGGGTTCGCAAGAATCCCGTGACACAGCGTCCATATGTGATATCAGGCGTCAAGCGCGCACCGACCAACCGGTCGGACGAGCTGGTGAAACAACCCTGGGTTCACGTTGTCGGCGGAGGCGGAACAGCTGCGCCTATTATTGCGACCCTTGTACGGCACGGCTGTAAGGTCACATGTGGAGTCCTGAGCGAAGGCGACGCCGATTATGAAGTTGCAATTGCACTTGACGTGCCTTGTATCTCGCTTCCCACATTTACATATATCAATGAGGAAGCGGATAGGAAACATCGAAAGCTGATTGAGTCTGCCGATTTAGTTGTTCTAGCCGACGCGCCGATAGGTCACGGCAATCTGGCAAACGTGCAAGCTATTCGGGATGCTGCCGCTGCTGGCAAACGAGTGGTGATCCTGAAGCCTCAGCTCGTTGGCGATAGAGACTTCACCGGCGGCACTGCGGCTCAGTTGGTACAAGATGCGATCGAAGCTGGCGCTGAACCGGCTGAGAGCTTAAGCGATGTATTGCGGATACTGGACAAAGTGATGGCGAGTGCAGACAAGCTCATTGGAAACCGATGAAAATACCTGTTTTTGTCTGCGGGCGCCTAGTTGGCATAACGCTTGCACAATGTGGGCATGTGGGAGTCAAATACAGGGCAGGTTACATATACAGCCCGGAACGTGCAGGCGTCCTATGCTGCGAGACAACGGTTTCCTGATAATAGTGAACGCGGTTGCACTCGGCTTGCTGGTCACGCTGGCGAACGCGCTAATAAACTGTTTGAATCACCTACCAATACCTCACCTGCGATAGCATCGCCGCTGAAAATTCGCCAGATTCAGTAGGGCACATACAACTGGTCGGCCCAAGCAACGACAGAGGCAAGCCGCTGGGGGAAGGTACAGAGGTGGATTGGCCATCCGTTCTGCTGCGAATTATGCTCCTCGCACGCGTGCGTAAGCTTGGATAATGTCCTTGCCGGTGAAGCGCACTGTGCGAGGTCCGATTTTTTCTACGCCTTGCCTTTCCTTGATCATGTCCACCATATCGTTTCTCAAATAATCTATTTCAATGCTTACGGGACCGTCTACCTTGAAGGGCTGCACAATGTGCGCCTTCTTGACTGCTTGGCAAGCCTTCTCTCGAATAATGTCCAAAACTACTGGGTGAGGCAGCAGACGAGCACAATGGCGGCTGATGCCGTACTTTACTACAGCACACTCTACTTCGGGAACTATTGCTCTTGCTTCCGCACACGCCTTATCGCAGCCGGAGACCATTACAAAGGGCACCTCGTACGCGCCTGCACACGCCGCGATCAAGCCGACTTCGCCCATCGGTTTGCCGTTAATCCTCATTTCAACCCAGTGCTCTGAGGACATAGTGTGCTCCAACACAGCGCCCTTTGTTCCGGCCATAGCGTGCGCCCCTATCTGGAAGATCGCGTCGTAAGTATCATCCAGGTCTTGTGGGTAGATTGTCCACGGCACTCCCTGAACGTACGATGCGGCCGGGTGGAGCTTCTCATAAATCATATTAACTGCGCTGTTTGAGCCGTGTCCGTCGACAACCAATATCTCGTCTGCGCCGGCGGCGACAGCCCCTTCCACGGCAGCATTCACTTCAAGCGTCAGACGATCGCATGCCTTTTCGTAGGCGGCGCTTCCGGCCGACACCTGAGTCCTGTTCACCACGCCGCCTACACCCTCAAGATCGGTCAAGATGTAGATCTTCATAGCACAGCTCCCCGTATTCTCAAACGTGTATCATTAATTCCAAAATGTCGACAATAAACAAATAATAAGGGAGAACCCTGGATGGCTCCGGGTTCTCCCTTTACGAGCGTTTATTTGATAGAATGTAAATGCCAAGAGGCTTTTGATGCGATGGTAACCACTCTTTCGGCGGCAGAGAACACTTCGTCATACCGCGCGAACAACTTTGCCCGCCTTGATGCACTTGGCACAAACTCGGAGCTTGACGGGTCTACCATTGATACGTGTGCGCACGGTTTGTAGATTTGGCATCCACCTTCGCTTGGTCCGAGGAGCGCGAAGCGCCCACGCTCCCGAGTGGAGGTGGCGAATATTCTGACCGAACTGAGGTCCCTTACCGCATATGTCGCAAATGCTGGCCATTGTTATGAATAATCCTCCCGGTAGGTGTTTGGCTAAGAAAACCGCCTATATGCTATCACAAATGCTAAATTCGAGCAAGGTGCCGTGAACGGATACGTTGGTATAGCCCGACTGGTCAAGGATTGTCCCGTGCTAAGTCCGCAGGACACCGTAAGGCGTGCTGCGGGGCTATTGCGCGCAAGTGGTGGGTCTCGTCTTCCAGTGTGCCGCAACGGTTCGATCTTTGGGACCATAAGCGAGCGCTCTATCGCGGCCCAGCTTGCAGCCGCGGATAGCCCCAACGACGTGCTAGACACGTCCATCGAATCGCTTGTCGAACCCGGTGTTACGCTTTTGGACATTCGCGTAAGCCCCCAAGAGGCAGCAAGCGTGTTCGCCGCTTCGGGTGAGGATGTGTTACCTGTCACAGACGAGCGCGGTGCGTTCAGAGGGGTTCTGTATAGAAGAGACTTGTTGGCTTATCTGAGCAAAAACCTTCGGCCACCGCTTGTCGCAGGAATGGCAACGCCGTTGGGGGTCTATCTTACCAATGGTGTCGTGTCGGGTGGCGCCGGCAACATAGGCCTGTTTCTGACAGGTGTATCGCTTTCAGTTATGATAATTCTATCCGGAGTGATAGTGGAACTACTTCAGCGGCTTTTTTCCATAACTACAGGTATTAACGTCTCGGTGTTTCTAGCCTCTCCTCCATTGACATCTACACCAAATGTGTACGACATTGCATTTTACGTAACCACGGTTCTTACGGTTGTTGTTTTCTTCGTGCTGATGCGAATCTCACCGCTTTCAGGTTACCACGCAGCGGAGCATATGACTGTTCACGCGATTGAATCAGGGGAAGTTTTGACTTACGAGACCGTGAGGAGAATGCCACGAGTGCATCCGAGATGCGGAACGAATCTGCTTGCAGCGGCTGGCGTATTCGTGATACTGACTAACAAGTTGAGTAGCAGTGTGGGGGTGCTTTTGGCGTTGCTTGTGGTTGTCATTGGTTGGCGAACAGTGGGTGGTTGGCTACAGTACTTTGTGACCACTAAGGATCCCTCGCGGCGGCAGATCGAAAGCGGTATAGCCGCGGGTCGCCAGTTGCTAGAACGCTACCAAGAGGAGCCGAACCGTATTCCGAAGCCATTGGAGAGGATGTGGAATATCGGATTGTTTCAGACTGCTGCGGGCATGCTGACAGTTCTCTCTATTGCACAGCAATTAGTGGGGCTGAGCTGGCTATAGCTGGTATTGGGCGAAGTTAAGAACTTTCGTTTCGAGGGGATGAAGCGGTGGAAATCACTCGAGAAACTATAATAGCAGACGTGCTGCGGGAGCATCCCGAGTGTGCAGAGGTCTTTGAAAGACACGGTATGCCCTGTCAGACGTGTGCCGGCGCTACAAGTGGGACTATCGCAGAAGGCGCTATTATGCACAATCTGGATCCAGACGTGATCGTGCATGAGCTCCGAGAATGCTGTGCCCGGCACGGGCACACCGGAGAGCGCAAGAATACCCACTAATATACCGCGCCGCAATCTGGCGAGGAACCTCACGTCAAGGAGTGTCGTCGTACCGCTGGGTCACGTGAATACCCCGTCAACGTAGATAACGCTAAATACCCTGGTACAAATATGCTAAACCGGCGGTTCATTTATCTGCTAGTTTGTGGGCTGCTCACATTAGCGTGCATCATAGGCGAGGCATCCGCTGCAGGTGTTGTCAAGCTGAAAACCAGCGGCACCTACCTCGATAGCTCCGGCGGTCAGCATGCTTGGGCAATCAATGACAGCCATACACTTTTATGGAACGGGAAGCCCTACGTGCCAGTTGGAACCGTATTTCGTCCCAATAGCGCGCAGCCCGGCTCGACTGAACAAGACCTGGAAAGCGACAAAGCCGCGCTACAGACTCTCAAGAGCAAAGGAATCACTGATATTATCATTATCCCTATTGCGCCAATAACCACGGTTGATCCGGCGTCGTTTCAACGGCTTATCGATTACCTAGATTCTGAGGGCTTCTGTTACGGCCTAACATTCAAGGACGGGCCTGCCGACCCGCTCAGAGGCTACGTGATCTCGCCGAGCCGGTACCGACTGGAGGGACCAAACCCGGAGACGAAGTTTGTCTACAATTGGCCTGACGTAGACTCGGCGATCTACGTAATAGCTCGCAAGTCCGACAGCTCCATCAAATCACTTGGGGGTGCGGTAGTAAGTGGTGGGAAGGTGACAATTAGCCTCCCAGAACCCCTGGGGCCGGGCGAGGTTCTCATCGCGTACCCGCGCAAGGTGTTCAAGCGCGCAGCCGAAGGCGGCTTCGGCGATTTATGGAGCGGATTCGGCGAGTACCGCGATCGGCTGCTGGCATTTTTCAAGAACATCAAGTTCGGACCTGGACTGAGGTTTTTCCTCGACCCGTTTGTTTGTCGTCCGAACCTGGCTACTGAGATCAGCGAGTTCTTACCGGATTCCGCAGGCTTTCGGCTCGGCCTAGAAGCATATCTGACCAGGAAGTACACCCACGAAGGAGGCGTTAACACCGCCTGGGGCTTCGTAGAGCTGGTGGACTCCATCCAGGAAGCTTCGCGCGTAGTGCCGCTTTGGGCTCAAGGACGAGGGTTGGCTTACGCTTACGATCGAACCACGGCAAAACTTTACTCCGTAAATGCCCTATCCAGCCAACTGTGGTCAGACGTGGCCAACCATCGCGACGCCTCGCTTCAAGAACACATGAACGCAATAGCCGATGTCCTCCGCAGACATGTGGCGGACGTACCCGTTATATTCACGTGTGAGCAATTCCACCGCGTGTATGCGAATCCGTATGGTATGGGCGGATACGATGGGTTGGCCGCGGCAGCATGCGGGCCATCCGAAGCGGCAGTTGTGACAGCCCTCGGCCCTGCCTACGCACTAGCAGAGGAGTCTGCTAAGACTACCTGGTTTTTCAGTGTTCTGTCGTCCAGATGTGACGAGCTACAAGCAGACAGTCTTGCTGGCGAGCTAGACCTACTGCGGGAGATCGGATGCAAGGGCTTTTTTGTCGACACAGCTTGCTCAGACGATAGCTTATCGCAAGATGACGGCTACCATATCTCGCACGATATATCTGTATCTACGATGAACAGCCTAGCTGAATACAAGAAAAAGCTCAATCTTGACGCACTCGCGGATTTCAAACCCACCGTGGTGAGCTATCCGACGGTGCCGATGGTGGGAGCGCAAGTGAAGCGGTTGGCAAAGAACACATGGTGGCTGCCGTCGTTGAGAGTGGGCACGACTTCGTACATTGGCGATGGGCTTTTCGCTTATTCCTTCGTGGGCGAGGACAAAACTTACCTGTGGTCCAGCATCGGATCTCAAACCATCACCCTCAAGTCCGGCCCTACTGGTTATCCGAGGGTAGAATTTCCTGAACGTGCTGCCATATCAAAAAAGAGGAGCGGGCAGTTCACCGTCACGCTGACAGACATACCCATCATTCTGGACGGCATGGACTTGAAACTAGTATTCCCTTACGAGACCGCCCAAACAGAAATTCAAAGGTTGGCCGATGCCATCATAGAAGCTGACAAGGCAGGGTACGATGTGAAAAACGCAAGGGCGGCACTGGAAAACGCGAAGGTCGTCATCGAAAAGGGATCACCACTTACTGCTTATGGAATGGCCCAGCAGAATTTGTTGGAACTGCTAAAGCTTTTGGGTGGCGACTTGTGGATAGAAGGCGAGGCGCCGCTTGCACACAGTTTTGATGGCGTCTCAGCGTGCCAAGCAGCAAGCTGCAACCTGGTGCTGCTTGTGGACACTAACGAAGACCCACCTATGTCTTCCTACGCGACCACCTTTGCCTTTGACGCGCCGCTAACCTCCAGCTACGAGATCTGGCTCGCCGCGACGCCGCCTACAGAGGGCTCGCGCACGAGTTTCTCTGTTGACGACGGAAACTGGCTGCCGGTAGATGCAACTGGTAATGTGTCGAAATATGCTCCTGGACTGGCCTGGTACAAGATAGGCACCATTAATTTGACAGCCGGCAGGCATACAATCTCGCTTCGGGTAGACGGGCGAAGAACATCCGACAAGCGGTACTATTTCGCGGTTGATGCGCTTGTTTTGAGCCCAAAAGGCTTCAAACCCAACGGCGTAATAAAGCCCTATTAAGGCAGCACTAAACAAGTTATTAACCGAGCCCTACCACTCTTCCCAACTGATAAATTAGTAGCCCTACTGCATAAGCTAGACAGATGGTATAACAAGAGGCAAATGCAGCCCATTTCCACGAATTGGTCTCCCTCTTGATCGCTGCAATCGTTGCAGCACACGGAATATAAATTAGGCTTACAGCCATAAACGCATAGGCTGTCAGAGGCGTAAATGACTGCGAAACTGCGCTTGCTATGTTCGGCGAACCTTGGGCTTTAGGCGATGCAGAGTATAGTATTCCCAAGGTGCTGACAACGATTTCCTTTGCCGCAACTCCGAAAAGCAGAGCCACCGCCGCTCTCCAATCTAATCCGAGAGGTGCCACTAACGGCGCAAGTAGCTTACCCAGCATGCCCGCCAGGCTTCGCTCGGAACCGAAGGGCACTCCCCAAGGCAAGCTACCCAGAGCCCAGACTACAACTGAAGCAGCCAGTATAACCGTTCCGGCTTTTGACAGGAATATCCAAGCACGCTCCCAGACGTCTAGGGCGGTACCCTTTAGCGTAGGCAACCGGTATGGCGGAAGCTCCATCACGAATGCAGAAAACGTCTGTGCGAAGAAAGCTCTGCGAAGCAACTTTCCTGACAAGACAGCAAGCAACACTCCGATTACATAAAGCGAAAATATAACCAAAGCCGCGCTGTGTCTAAAGAAGATCCCCGTGAAAAGTATGTATATAGGCAGCCTGGCCGAACAAGACATCAGCGGCAGCACTAGGATCGTCAGTAAACGATCTTCGAAGGATTCCAGGGTGCGTGTTGCCATTATTGCAGGCACATTGCAGCCGAATCCCATCAGCATTGGGATAAAAGACTTGCCATGCAGTCCCATAGAATGCATCAGCCGGTCCATCAGAAAAGCAGCTCGCGCCATATAGCCTGAGCTTTCCAAGAGCGATATGGCCGCGAACATGATGCATATGTTGGGCAGAAACACAATCACCCCGCCCACCCCAGGTATCACACCTTCGACCAACAAAGACTGCAGAGGCGTGTTCGGCATTACAGTTTTCAGATGCTCCGCGAGAATCGACACTTGGTGCTCAATTACCCCGGACAGCACACCGCCGAGTCCAAAAGTCAATTCAAATGTCAGTAGTACCAACGCCAAGAATATGGGGACGCCCAAAAAAGGGTGAAGAACGATTGCGTCTATCCTGTCGGTCGTGGTAAGCGCTTCTGGCGCTTTGGTGTATCTTATAACCTCGCGAAGTAGACCCTCGATAAACCCGTACCGACTGTCGGCAACAACGGTTTCCAAATTTTCGCCCAAATGTGCCTCTAGATGTCGCCGAGTGCTCCCAATTGCCTCTTGGGCAGCATCCCCATCCTCAACCCAACGCTTCAGACGGTTCAACGCATCCTCGTCACCCTCCAGCGACTTGACTATAAGCCACCGAGAAGGAAGTGGGCAATCGCCAGCAATGTGCAAAGTTTTCTCAAGCTTGCTTATTTCCGCTTCAATTGTGGGATGATAACGGGTGGCGTGCGGTTTCCGATCTGCCGATTTTTCAGCCACCTCGACAACCTCAGAAAGCACTTGCTCCAGTCCGATGCCAGCACGCGCCTGAGTTGGAACGACCGGCACGCAGAGAAGACGACTCATCTTTGCAGTGTCGATACGTTGCCCGCGTTTTTCGACTTCGTCAATCATGTTGAGCGCTATTACGACCGGCAGTCCCAGCTCTAGGAGCTGCATAGTCAGGTATAGGTTTCTCTCGAGGTTTGCAGCGTCCACGACGTTGACGACCACATCTACTCCCCCACTGATGAGGAAGTCGCGGGCAATCATTTCCTCCTGGGAGTATGCAGACATACTGTAAATACCTGGTAGATCTACAATGCGGAATCGAGTGCCCCCACTGTGTACCACGCCCTCTTTGCGCTCGACAGTAACGCCAGGCCAGTTACCTACGTGCTGACGTGCACCAGTCAGTTGGTTGAAAAATGTAGTTTTGCCGGAGTTGGGATTGCCCGCGAGCGCTATTAGCAACTCTCGCGGCGTTTTCTTGTGCGGATTGGTCGTCTTAAGCTCACACTGCGGATTCAGACTCAACGAGTATGTTCTCCGCCTCGCATCTGCGTAATAAAAGCAAATAGCCACGAACTCGCACCTCTATCGGGCCACCTAAAGGTGCATGACGGATGACTTCTACCTCTGTGCCGGGCGTCAAACCCATCTCCAATAGTCGCTCACCCAGCCTTCCCCTGCAACACACATGTGCAATCTTTGCAGATTCTCCGGGTTCTAGATCGTTCAGACTTCTAAGACCTGGCCGCCACGGCTGCCCGCCACGTCTCAACCCGTGACGCCATCCCTTATTTCCGCACGCAGGTAGGTCGGGGTCGTTACCCGCCCTCATAGCAGGCTCCTTTGGTTTGCCTCTGTCTTTTCCACCTCAGGCTCGTCCGAATAAATCTTCCAAGTCCTTCGCACGCTTCAGGAAATCCACGAGTTTGTCCAGTGTCTCCGGTTTGATCGCATGCTCCAAGCGGCAAGCTTCACCTTCCGCTTCGCTATCAGTAAGGCCAAGAATGTTTACAAGAAACGTCTTGATTGTCGTGTGCTTCTCGACAACGCTTTCCGCACACTCGAGCCCTTTTTGGGTGAGTTGGACCTCGTGATACGGATCGTGCCGGACGAGCCCTTTTTCAACGAGTGCCCGCAGCGCTCCTGTAACCGAAGGCATCTTTACATCCATCGCGCGGGCTATTTCTTTGACGCGAGCTCTTTGGTTGTGTGTCTGAAGATGATAGATTGCTTCCAGATAGTCCTCGAGCGAGCTAGTTAGCTCAGGACGTTTCCGCGTGAAATCCGTTTTCATCTGCTTTGAATCCCAATGGATATCGGACAACTTCGGAATACTCGGGGCCCACCGTCGCAACCAGTCGTACGCAACTTGGTTGCAGGAGTTAGGCTTACCTAACTATACTACGCCGGATTGGAAAAAGTCAACGTTGTGAGTGAAAAGCAGCGGTATATCCCAGCCGGGCCCGTCTCGAAAAAACATGAGTACGACTCAAGAACAAGCTTCGCGGTCTAGGCGTCTAAAAATTGGAGAAGAAAAAATATTCCTGCGTCTTTGATAAGTGAAAGGAGGCGATCGAAATGTGCGGACTGAGCGTGGCGTTTGCGCCGACGATTCGGCTGTGGGACCGTGTGAAGAGATATCGCCGTGCACGTTTCGATGCCTCCGATCAGGTAAAGTTGGACAAGTGCGTTTCGGAACAGAAGACGGATATAGTTCGCTTCGACGTCCCCGGCACTCCTGAAATGCTCCCGGTCATAAGGTCGCGCGTAGCTGATTTCGCCCGCACGATGCCGTTCACCGAGGAAGAAGTTCAGGAAATAAAGCTGGCGGTCGGGGAGGCTAGCGCGAATGCAGTAAAGCATGGTGTTAGCAGCGACTCTTGCAGGATCGAAATAGAAATGGAAAAGCAGCCGACGGCGTTGAAGATTTCGGTAAGCGACCACGGCTGCGGATTTGATCCTGAGAAAGCAAAAGTCGCGCAGAACGACCGGCTTGACGAGAGCGGCCGCGGGATAACCGTTATGCGAGCGGTGATGGACGAAGTGAACTTCCGCCCAGCCAATCCGGGAACTCGAGTTGAACTCCTCAAGCGCTTGAAGCGGTGAATACTGCAAGTGCAATCACTAGCAAGCTAGCCCCACGCGATTACGTCTTGCAAGGTAATGCTGTCCGCGGTAGTATTAAACCTGAGAAGCGATGACCAACACTGAGCAAGTTGGAAAACGCGTGGGTGATGTGAGAAATCAGGGCTGTACGATTGAGCTGGTCACCACTCGAAGCGTTTTCTCGGCTGGGGGATTGCTCACTGGTATAGTCATCCTGCGTGCTACGCAACCCGTCATAAGCGGTACATTGAAAGTTTGGTTGCAGGGTGTGGAATCAACGGCCAGGAACAATAAGCCACAGCGGAGAATTTCTCGAGAGCAAACAATGTTCTTTGCCAGGGAAAAGCTTATCACCGGTGTGGAACCTCCTTGCAAGGCGCGCGAGCGGATTTCTCTGTTGTGGAACACGTTCCTAGGTAGGACCAAAAAGCGCACGATTGTCCCGGGGGAGCATATTTACCCTTTTGCTATACCGCTACCTGGATCGCTTCCACCAAGTTACAAAGGTTCGGCTGGCGAAATTGAGTACATCTTGGGAGCGCGGTTGAACAGCTCTCTAAGACGCACTCGGACAATAAAGCAGCATGTGTTGGTGACCTCCGCTGGACATAACAAGGAAGCGAAACCAGCCGTGGTAAGATATCCCTCAGATACAAGTGAACAGAAAGAGGCTACCTTAACGGCGGAGCTTGCGCTTTACGATACGGTTTTAGAAGCCGGCTCATCGGTTATGGGACATTTCAAGCTCTCAGCACCCAGCGGATCGCGGCCGAAGAGCGTGACGATATGCCTGGACTTGTGTGAACGCGTGCGAGGATCGCACGGCGCAACTGTGCACCGAAAAACGGCCGACGAGTTCGTATTTGAGAATCCGACCCTGCACGCTGGCACGGCGGAAGGCGATTTCATGCTTTCCGTGCCTAGTGACGCTCCACCGACCGTCGAAGCTGCGCGCATATCCGTAAGCTGGACAGTAAGACTTCGCGCCGACGCAGAGTCTCCTATTGATTTGGGCTGCCCGATCGTGATATTGGGCGCAGGTTCGTGCTCAGGCGGATAAAGTTCGTAAGGCCGAGACTAACTGATGTGAATTGGTCTACTATCTTACTTATTTAGCGATTTCGGGGTATAATGATAGTGAGCGATATATTCCCTCGTGGGGGCGATTGGTGTCGACGGGGGAGTGATCGGCTTAAGCTGCGAGCCGAGGCGCCGCTGGCCTCGTAAAAAGCGGCAAAACAATAAACGCGACTACTCAGTACGCACACGCTGCCTAAGATTAGGCTAGCGCGTCCGCCCGTTCCCTGCCGGTGGGGACGGTTACGGGCGTGACCAAAACCGGCTTGCTCGACTTGTTAGGTCTGCGGACTGTCGAGGACTTCTAACGCAGACTGGGGCCTGCGAATCCCGCCTGTAGGAGTCAATGGCCCGAGAAGAAAAATGCAGGCTACGCTCGTAGAGGCTTTTGACGATCCTCTTTCGGACGGGGGTTCGAGTCCCCCCGCCTCCACCAATGTAACCTGAATAAGGTTCCTCCCTAATGTGAGCGCCGGTGATGTATGATTCTGCGCTCTCGGCGTTTTGGGCGTGGGATCGAGCTTGAGGCCGCGAAATCCGGCAGTTCGCGCCTATCGAATCCTGTGGACTCGTTCGAGCGGTCAGACCCCATATTCCACCCCGTTTCTCTATCTTTCCGCCATTTCTTTCTACATATTCTGGACTTGCCATTTTGAGTCCAGAAGATTTCTGAGCACGAGTTTGAAAGGTTGCTCAGTTGTTTGTGCCTGGTAACGGTTGGAGTAGCGGGTAATACTAACAAGGTCGTACCGTTAACTTCATGCCCAAAGGAACCCACTGCGATAACGCAATGGAAAACCATCGGACTATCAGCGTTGGTTGACGATTGCATGGGCGATATGCTATCATAGCTATCAACACAGTATAGGAAGGAGTCCTCGCTTTGAGTTCCATTGACGACAACGGCAACCAAGTGGAACCTCCGGGTTCTAGCGAACCTGGAGTCGAACATCACAGTCAGGTCAGCGTAGTGCTCCTTTCTTATGCTATTGCTGTAGATATGGTATCGCCTCGGTAACAGCCTCATATCATAGGGAGCACTCGCCTGACTCGCACGAAAAGCGAAGATTGGGGGGTGCTTCCATGAGTTCATTCCTCAGACTGGATGGGCCCGTTTACCGGGTCATAATATGTACACCGCAACCACGGAGTGTGCCCAGATGAGCCGCCTGTTCCGCAGGTTCGGTATCGGCTGGCCGCTGACCCGCTTCACCACATGGGCGGATTTTATCGTCCTTGTTGGTATCGCGGTCTTCATATATATCGGCGTTGAACTTGCAATTGGCGCTCCCAAGGTGATAAGTGGGCCAAAAATATCGCTGGCCCCGTCCGCACTGCCATTCTATGCCGCGTTATCCACAGCTAGAATGGCCGCCGCATATGCGCTGTCCCTGCTGTTCACGCTCGTATACGGTTACATTGCGGCGAAGAATCCACGCGCCGAGAGAATCATGATTCCGCTTCTTGACGTGCTCCAGAGCGTGCCGATCCTTTCATTTCTCCCGGTTGTTCTGCTCAGCTTTGCAGCAATTATGCCAGAGAGTGTGGCGGTCGAACTGGCGTCAATCGTGCTTATATTCACCAGCCAGGTCTGGAACATGACATTCGCCTGGTATCAGTCGCTTACGACAATCCCAAACGAACTTTACGAGGTCACCGCGATCTTCCGCTTCAACGGCTGGCTTCGCCTAAAAACCCTTGAGCTGCCGTTCGCCGCGATCAGCCTTATCTGGAACAGTATGATGAGCTGGGCGGGCGGTTGGTTCTTTCTGATGGCGGCGGAAATATTCACCGTTGGCGACCGCGACTTCCGCCTCGCCGGGCTTGGCAGCTACTTGCACACAGCCGCAAACAAAGGCGATGTGCACTCCATACTGCTGGGAATCTTGACGTTGGCAATGGTAATAGTGGCTCTGGATCAGCTCCTCTGGCGTCCGCTTCTGGTTTGGGCTGAAAGGTTCAATCTGGAAATGGTGACTGGGGACATAGAGGCACGGTCGTGGTTCTACGATGTCCTGCATAACTCACATCTTGTAAGGTGGTTCGGCAATAATGTGTTAAGACCGCTTGGGGAGAAACTCGATGCCTGGTCGCTGCAGCATTTGCCGGTTAATTCATCCGACGCCGGAACCAGTCGCAGATCTTGGATCGGTATGACCGTATCTGCGGTAGTCATTTCGGGGCTTGCCTACGGCACATATCGGGCAATGGGCATGCTAGCACGGGTATCGCTTGCTGAGTGGGCGGCCATAGGGATTGGAGTGCTGGCGACACTGGCTCGGGTAACGGCAGCGCTCATCATAGCTCTTGCTTGGACAATTCCTCTGGGAGCCGCGTTGGGAACCAGTCGCAAGCTGGCAAACTGGCTTCAGCCTGTGGTCCAGATAACAGCGTCGATTCCGGCTACGGCGTTCTTTCCAGTCCTGCTGCTTCTGGTGATCAATCTCAGGGGCGGGCTGAACATCGCGGCGGTACTCCTTATGCTTATGGGTACCCAATGGTATCTTCTGTTCAACGTGATAGCGGGGGCAAGCGCTGTGCCGCAGGATCTCAAATACACATCGGCCCTGCTGGGTTTGAGCAAGTGGGAGCGGTGGCGGACGCTCACACTGCCTGCGCTGTTTCCGTATATAATTACGGGCTCGATAACCGCAAGCGGCGGCGCATGGAACGCAAGCATCGTCGCCGAATACGCGATATTCGGCGGGAAGACTGTGTTCACGACCGGCATAGGTTCTCTCATTTCGCGCGCAACCGCCGCAGGCAACTTTCCGCTTTTGTTCGCATCAACGCTTTCCATGATTTTGACGGTTGTGCTCATCAACCGATTGTTTTGGAGACGTCTTTATCGGCTCGCTGCAGATCGATACAGAATGGAGTAAAGACATGACAAATAATGCCTTGGTTAAACTTCAGGATGTAACCCAGAAATATCAGACAGGCAAGAAAGAGTTTGTCGCGGTGAGTGGGGTGAACCTCACGGTTAGTGAGGGAGAGTATGTCGCTCTTCTCGGTCCCTCAGGCTGCGGCAAGAGCACGCTCCTCAGGATTATCACCGGACTGCAGAAGCCGAGTGAGGGGAATGTGCTGTATCGCGATAGGCCGGTAGTTGGCGTAAACCCCTATGCCACAATAGTTTTTCAGACGTTTGCTCTCTTTCCGTGGCTGACTGTCCAGCAGAACGTGGAGGTTGCTCTGAAGGCTAGGGGTTTATCAGCCGATGAGCGCACTCGTCGTTCCTTGGAACTGATTGACCGGGTGGGGCTTGACGGGTTCGAGACTGCTTATCCACGTGAGCTTTCGGGAGGCATGCGACAGAAAGTCGGGTTTGCGCGGGCGATGGCGGTTGAGCCCGAGCTACTTTGTTTGGACGAACCGTTTTCGGCGCTGGATGTCCTGAGCGCCGAGTCTCTTCGCGGCGAGCTTCTGGAGCTTTGGATAAACGGCGGCATTCCCACGAAGGCGATACTGATGGTGACGCACAATATTGAGGAAGCGGTCTTTATGGCAGACAGGGTGGTTGTGATGGATAAGGACCCCGGGCGAGTTGTGGCAGATGTTATCGTAGATTTGCCCCATCCTCGCCAGCATAAGTCACCGAGGTTTGTAAATATTGTAGACCAGGTATACGCGATCCTAGCGGGTCAGACACAGCCTGAGTATGTGGAGGTGGGCACTGCGCCGGGTGAGCCTGGTCGCACTCGCGCGCTGCCGGATATTGCGATAGGTGACCTGATAGGCGTCCTTGAGAGGCTTCTGAAAATGCCAGACCACACGGCCGATATCTTCCGTCTTGCCGAAGAACTGCGGGTCGATTCGGATTACTTACTGAGGCTTACTGAAGCAGCAGAACTTCTGGGTTTTGCAACTCTGGCTCAGGGTGATATCACACTCACCCCGCTTGGCGAGACATTTGCCGAGGCGCGAATCCTCACCCGCAAGGAGATATTCGCTACGCGCATAAGAAGGCTTCCTCTGTTCAAGTGGCTGCTGCGGATGCTGGAAGCAACGGATACACACCGGCTGGAGCGGAATGTGATCCTTGCGGCGCTTCAGCTCGACTTTCCTCCCGAAGAGGCCGAGCGGCAGCTTGACCTGATCATCGAATGGGGACGATACTCGGAGCTCTTGGAGTATGATGACAGCAGTGGAATGATATTCCAGGGAGCAGACGTTGCTGCTGGAAGCCAGGTGTAGGCGATAACATCTGGCACACCTTCATCCAGCAGTTTCTGCCCCACCTGTGCACCCGGGCAATCGCTATGACGAGTGCTTTCTGATGCGAAGTGCTAATAGAAACCCTTAGGATGAAAACAGTTCCAATACATCGCCGGCGTGTGATATAATTAATAAAAGTGTTCGGGGCGTAGCGCAGTTTGGTCAGCGCGCTAGTTTTGGGAACTAGAGGTCGCGAGTTCAAATCTCGCCGCCCCGACCAGCCAATCCACCTAACCGATGCAGTTTAGCGCCTCTGAGTCTGTGCGAACGTCGTCACGGTGCCGTGCTACCATGTGGCGCCGTCTCTCCTGCGTCGCATTCCGCTAAGTACGGAACAAAGTTTTTTGGACAATCGCCGCTCTTTCGTCTGGAAACGGACAGATTTCGGTCAAGAGAGCGCACAGCTTTGTACTCTAATTATATACTGTCACGTGAAACTTGCAACCTGGTGAACAGCTTGACAGATCGGAACAATCAGAGTATAAATTGAATGTAGGCTTTGGTATTTTGGCGCGTACCAGAGCATGACGCTGAGGGGGGGAGTTATCACGTGATTCTGGAAAACAATAGTCCGCTACCAAAACATTTTCAGGTTAGAGAAGCAATCCGACGTGATGTGCTTAAGCGCGGCCTTCGTACAGGCGACCTAATACCTTCGGAACGCGAACTGGTTAAGATATACGACGTGAGCCGCGTAACTGTCCGCCGCGCTATTCGAGATCTCGTCGAAGAAGGCTTTCTTAAGCGAGAAGGACGCCGGGGCACGTTTGTAAACGACATTACGCGAACTAGTACGTGGTCGATAGGAAACCAGAGCAAGCTCATCGGGGTGCTGATATCGCGCATCCAAACGTCCTTTTCGGACAAACTTCTCGGAGGCATCGACGACTGCTGCCACCAGCACGGCTACAGCGTGGTTTTCGGTGCGACCGAGGAGGACACTGATGAAGCGTTTCGTCGAATAGAGCGGATGGTAACAGGCGGCGTTCTTGGATTCATAATCGTGCCGATAGCATGCGACAACTATGCCGAGGTAAATGCTCAACTTCTGGGCTCCATATCTAGTAGAGGTTTGCCATATGTTCTGCTGGACCGCTACGTGCCCGGCATCAAAGCCGACACTGTCGTAAGCGATAACTTCGACGGAGCCTATAGGGCCACAAAGCACCTCGTAGACCTTGGCCACAAGCGCATTGGCTTTGTAGGCTATATGAAATGCAGTTCGGCTGAAGACCGAATAGCAGGATACAAAAAGTGTTTGATGGACCACGGCATATTGCCGGATGACTCGCTCGTGGTCAATCCTGGGCCAGAGGACGTCAAGCGCGTTACTGCTGAGCTCGTGCGGCAGGTACCAGATATGACGGCAATCTTCGCAGTGAGCGACGCAAGGGCAATGCTTGTTTGGGAAAGCCTCGCTGAGCTTGGCTACAAAGTGCCGGACGATATTGCACTCGTGGGCTACGACAACCTTTACGGATCCACTGGTCCAGGAGCAATTTTAACAACGACTGAACAACCCCTCCGAGACGAGGGTTTGATCGCATCTGAGATGCTGATTGAACGCATAGAGGGCTACTCAGGTGAGCCGCGAATGGCGGTTCTGAAATCAAAGTTTATAGTGGGGCAGTCAACAGTCGCTGGAAACGGCTCAGTTGTTTCTGCTGCGGCCCATGCAGGAAGTGAACCAATCGGTTCTACTTAGTGTTAGATTGCTGGAAGCGCTTGCGCGCCCAAGTTTCTTGGTCGATTCAGCATTTTTAATTTTAAGTGTCCACTTCACCGCATCCGCCACCACGGCCGGCCCGCCGACTTCGGAATCGCATAGTATGTCTACCCGGCATTTGTTTGGATCAGCAAACTCGTAAGTTCCGAGCGGTATCCACAACCCTGCCGCTGCAGCTTGGTCGATCTCCAATACTACAGTCCCCTCAGTTTTCCTAATATCTCTTACTCGCACCAAACTAGACGCTGGGCGCGCCCATTTGCCGTTTGCGGAAAAGGAAACCTCCACACAAGCTGCTCTTGTGAGCTCCACCAAGCGGAAACTTGGTACATATAGAGAAACCTCATAAAGCCCGGAACTGGCAATCAAGGGTTCGTAGATAAACCGACCGCTTCGACCCTTAGATACGTGCGACCAGCGAAAATGGAAACCATATTCACCTTCGCCGCCCGCGTCACTTCCTTTAGTAAAACCCTCTATTCGAAACCCCGGCGATTCGTCGTCGACTATGAAATACGCTGTTCCCATCTCAACCGAGCTAAATGGCGCGAACATACCGTCGATTGAACGTATAGGCTTGCGGCTACCACCATTCACACGGTAATACTTGCAGCCCATTGCTGCGATACGTACACTGGGATCCAAATCCTCAGCAGTGACTTCGGCCACACCACTTGAGTAAACAACCTCAATGCCCGGGACCGGACGCTCAGACCGAACGAGAAGTATGCCATCACGCAACTGAGACCCCCAAACCATAGCAAACGACTTGACGCGCCCCTTCTCGTCCCTGCGAACCGCGGCAAACTGCGCTTGCACGAATAGGTTGTGCTTTTGGAAACTGGCACTTTGATTCGGCTCAGCACACAAGATGATGCGGTCAGTTCCGCTTGCAGTTCGCAGTTCCATCCCGACGCAGCTAGAATCTTCTTGGTTTTCCGCAGTCAGCAATCGAGTCTTTGGAGGCTTGGAGGACGTGTTCCGAATCGGATATAGCACGTTGTGCAGGGCAAACGGTAGCTCAGCGTCCGCGCTCTGACGCAGGATTAGCGCCGGCTCCTTTTTCTCATGAACGAATGCAGTGAACCCGCTTTCGAGTTGAGACGAGACAACTTCGGGTCTCAGGGGAATTATCAGCAGATTTCCACCTTTAAACTTGGTGGTTCTTGCGATTCCTGAGTGCGCATCTAAAACCGCCTGCGTGTCAGAAAAGTGGAACCGCGAGTCAATCCTGTGTCTACCCACACCTTCGACCACATCCGAAACTATCCAGTAGTCCGGCTTCAAGAATACAACGCGCCTTGTCGTGCGTATCGCCGGATCCAATCCTTGGTATTCAGGACCTAATCCCCTAAAATAGTCGACGCTCGTCCCCGCAAAAAACTGATTAGGTCCGCCGCCGTTGTGAAGATCTGCGCCATCGACTGAGATTGTGCTATGCGACTTGGTGGAGATCAGCTTCTGGGCATCAGGAGTACCATATATGTATATCCCCGGGTCGACGATCAACGGATTGCCATAGGCATGTAGCTCAAAGCCGAGTGAATCGAAATGACCATGTGCGGTGTAGCGACCGTTTTTGATGCACATGTACAAAGCGCCCGGATCCCAAGAAGAACGCATTACATAGTACTTGGAATATGGAAATCCCACCGACTTTTTGGCCGGCGGACGCCCTTGTTGACCTTGTGTGGCGACCCAGAGCATATCCTGCCGTGAAAACCTTTTCGCTCCACGCTTAAGCAGTTCAAACGGAGTGTCAGCCAGAGCATCACCGAATGCAGGTCTGTGACCGTCCGGAGCAACCGTATACATGTGAAACTCCAACGCCCGTTCTATCTTGCTTCGGATATCTGTCGGAATCGCGATCTTGAGAGCGTCAGCGCGGTCGAGTATGTCCAAATATTGGTTGTGAACCAACATCTGGTAGCCCGCAGATTCGCCGATAGGACCATCCGGCAGAAGCGTGTCCCTCATATTGTCGAGAAGGCCGTTAAATGCTAGCTGAGCGTACTCTTTGGAACGCGCGAATTCGGGAAACTCTGTGGCAAAATAGAACAAGTGGTTGTACATCTGGGTTGCCCAGTTGCCCCCTCCTTTCTGCTTCGCCAGGACGTCAGCCATGTCCCCCAAGTTGATGATAAACGCTGCGCGCACGTCCCAGGTGAACTCAGGTGCGTCAACGAAGGCAGCATAGTAATAGAACTCGTGAGCCAGTCGAGCCCCAATAGCCAACCCCGACCACATTGAACCTCCGGCAATACCACCCGGGTTAATTGGAGGTATATCCTTGGCATCTGGCGGTATGACTCCTGCCTTGATTGGGGATGGCAAATCCTTCAGGACCGCCTTGAGCATTTCGTTCCAAGCCCTGGCATACTTCGGATCCCTCGTCACACTGTAACCCAGCGCCAGATACTTGCGTATGCCCTCACGCGTCAAGCCGACTCCCCCACGGGTTGGCCACCACTTCAAATGATTCCAGTTCGGACCGAGGCTCAGTATGTTGCCCTCTGCATCCTTGATCTTCATCTCAACAGCCAGTTCGGCGAGGGTGAGATCAGGAGTGTCCTTAGGTTTCGGCTGATTCACAAATTCTCTAAAAGCCTTACGCGACTCGAAGTAAGCAACCAAGGCTTTTGCAGCGGCTTCCCAATCCTTGCGCTCAACCGCAGATCTCACATGTTCCATGCCGCTATAGTTCAGATCGAACATAGAAAACGCTTCGGCGTATGCCTTGTCGCGGTCCCACTGATTGTGCACGTACACCTGAAAGGCGAAATCGAAGTCCTGGGGCTCGCCGTCTATATATGCTCTGCCATTTGGGTAGTCGCCGCCAGCCTTCAGTATGGGACCAATAACACCGTTGCCGCCCTCTGCGCTCAGCTCGAAGTAATACTCCCTATTGGGCTCAGCGTCAGCTTTCATCGGAAAGACCATCACCATGTCTTCCCAGGAACGCCACTCGTACCGCATTGCGAATTCAGCAAGCTTCTTTACCTTGGCAGGGGAATCGTACAGCGTCATGATAAGCGATGTGCCCTCGCCCCAGTCGGGGTTGACGTGTGGAACGTGGATGGCTATCTGGTAGATCTGCTCGACTTTCGGGCCAGTGACAAACGTCTGGCCAAAAAGGTGAGGCGCACGAAGAAATTCCGCTGCCTTGTCGGCCGCTCTCCAGGGAGATTGTTGGTCTATCTGTATGTTGCGAAGGTATTCGTCCAGGAAGTTTGCTTGTACAGGAGCAGCGACTAGGGGAAGTAACCCCCAAACTAAGAATCGCACTAGAGTCTTCACTACAGCTTTCCTATCCTGTGTTTGGCTACAAACTGTGCATGGTTATCTGCGAATAGAACGGAGGTGCCTCCTTCGTGTCCGCCTTCCCAGTATCCGCTTGGCGGAGGCGTGATCCGACTATCAGGGAACGCTCTCCAAGAGCCTGCAACGCAGAAAAGGATCACAGCTTGCGAGCGCCGAGTGTTATAGACTCCGAAGTAATCGATCGTATCGAGGTTCACATTGCCATCTGGGCCACGACCCTTGGTGCCTCTGTAGAGATACGATGACCATACAACGTGCGCAAGGGAATCCGGGGCAAACTCACCTGCAGGATGAGGCCACATAGACGGCGTATATGTGACACCGTAGAAAGTAGACTTTTGCCTACAAGTCGGATAGTCCTCATACCACACTTCCAAAAGCGACTGCGCGATTTGCCTTACAGGCTTTGCAGGGCAGCTGATAACCCCGACACTCTTGGTGTATTTGAGCAATGCCTTGAAGTAGTTAAACTGACCAGTTCGGTCGTAACTCGGACCCACATACCAAATGTTATGTGCCTGAGGGAGATTGCCCGAATAGTCGTTTCGATATGCTTCGATGGCAAGACCCATCTGCTTCAGGTTGGAAATACACGAACTCAACTGAGCCGATGCTTTAGCTCTGAGATATGTGGGAAACAAAATCGCCGCCAATATCGCGATAATCGCGATCACCACCAAAAGCTCTATTAGCGTGAAACCTCGGAGTGATTGAACCCTACCTTTCATCCCCTACCACCTCATCCGCCAATAAATTGTTGAGTGTTAGAACAGTGCCTTTTTGCGGAACTGGCATTAATTATATACCCAGAAGCGACAGCACAAGTCAACATTCACAACGAACCGCCCCCGTGTCTCTAATAAGGTGCGGAATTCAAACAAATCTTCATTTTAATGCGTAAAAAGGCGAAGGCTCGCTCTCAGGCGAGCCTTCGTTTGCCTAGTAACCGCTAATGTAGCCTTACTTAGGCCTTGCGGCGGCGGATTACGCCGGCCAAACCTACCAGCCCCACGGAAAGCGCTATCAAACTACCCGGCTCGGGGATAAGCTGCGGCGAGTCGAAGTATACATTGTCAATCTGCGACTTCGTCCACGGCGTGCCAGCAGTGTTCACGTTGCAGCCGATCACGATCCGGCTGAAGTCTCTAAGCGTTGCACCCCAAGGGGTAGGATAGATTGGGCCCGAATAAAGGGTGATCCAACCGCTTGCACCAGTGTACGCCTGCCAAGGCTGGTAGTATCTCGCTGTCACATTTCCCGGAACCGAGTAGTTCCAATCGAGCTCCAGGGTGATCCAGGTGTTCCACCAGAGAGAATCCGGCTGTAGGTAGCTTCCGCCCGTCCAATCCTCCATGTACCAGTCCTTGCGCCGCTCAGGCCACGAATCGTCAGCAGTGAAGTCCAAGTAGCACTGGCTACCCTTCTGCGGTTTGCCGTAAATTCCAACACCCCAGTTGGTGCCGGCGGCAAGCATCCAGATTCCCGAGTACTGGTTCGTCATGCCTGGATAGTTATTCGGAAAGCCGCCATAGGGTCGGAGGTTGGGGATGTAAACGTCGGCTCTGAGCAAGAAACTATTGGTCTTACCTCCCACTAAGTAGCCTGAAAGGTCGAACACTGCGGCACTTCTGCTTAGTGAGTCGCCAGGCAGGTAAAGGTTGCCACCACTCACGCCATATACATCACCCTGTGCACCAGTTACCAGAAGCGGTGGTGGATCACCAGGGGCGATGTATTGGCCGGGCACCCAGGTGCCGGCGCCAGTGGTGTTCCACGTCCAGCCCTGCATTCCGGTCTCAAAATCCCACTGCAGGGCTGCCATGGCGGTGCTGCTCATCGCGAGAGCCAAAACGGCAGCGATAGGCAACAATCTTTTCATGTCTCTTCCTCCTCTCTGTTATGGTAAAACGTTTGTTTCTCTGCACGAAGCTTCGTGCCCTCTGGTACATTCATCATTACCACCGAACTGGTGAACTGTCAACGGTTTGCCAAAAAAACAGGTATTTTTGCTAGGTAGTTCACGCTATCATTGCCGCAAAATCTCGGCCTACTTTGGTTTGCCTGACTTCCAGCTGGTCCAACTAGCTGACCAAAAAAACGCTTTACCAACACGAATTTTCTACTTGACATTCCTCGATATCTAAGGCATATTACGGTTAGGGTGTGTTTCGGAAGATACTGGTCTTACCAATAATACCTGCGTTCGCAAGTTCGTAGTGGCTGAGAAGTAAGGAAGCGCAAGGTCCGATTCTACACCCAGCTAATAAAATCACGAAACATAAAAGCAGGAGGTAGTGGCCAAATGAAGCTCAAGTCGATCACAGCAGCTCTACTATGCTTGCTCGTTGTGACCAGCGTTGCTACGGCAGCGACATGGACACACGTCGGCACGGCGGGATTTACAGTCGAAAACCCAAGTCAAATTCGCGACTACAAACGCGTCGTTTTCTGCGACATGGTAAAGGACACCGCGGGCAACATATGGGCAGCCTTGAGTTACAGCAGCGATAATGGTGTATCCCCAGAGCCCCGCAGCAGCGGCATTACCATATTTAAACCCAACTTCGCGTCGAATATAAACGTCGACTTGAAAGCTCTGGGATACCCGGGATGCGTTACCAAATTGGCTGTCGGCGGAGACGGTGCCGTTTACGCACTCCAGAATTATATCCACTTGGAATGGAGCTGGGAGGTAGTCACCAGCCGAATACTTAGGCTTCAACTGAACCCCGACGACACTGTCACAGTCACCATGATATATTCACCGGGTGAGGCTGTGCCCTGGAAATCGCCACCCGAAAACAGACTAGGCGGGATGGCAGTCGGCGAAGACGGCAATGTCTATTGGACCCAGAATGGTGTAAGCAACTACTGGAGATACCACTTCTTCTGGCGGTACGACGTCGCTTCTGGAACTGTCGAGGAGGCGCCAAGACCACCGGACACGAAAGAATGCAGCAAGGAAACGCACAAAATGTTGGACCTTGAGTACGTCGGCGACGGCAAGTTCGCCATCGTAGGTCCATATTACAACTGGGATTGGCAGTGCAACTTGATCTCGTGGACCGAACCATGCGTGAATCTAAGTGAGAACCACTCAAACCCGACCTGGGGACGAAAATGGAATACGGCCAACGCTTATGATCCCATTCGAAAGGTGATGTGGGTAGGTCCGCGAGGCGAGAGAGCCGAAAGCGGCTATTACTATGGATACGATTTCTTTAACCTCAACCGCAATGCCGGACCAAACACGACAGAGATAGTTGACCTAGGCGGCGGCAATTCAGGCATACGTATCACCTGTTCTGACGGCAGCCAGAGAGGTTATGAAACCGACTGGCCTGGTGTGCCAAGCGGTGCCACTACGATAGCCGCCCGGTTCCGCGTAGACAGCTACACCGGAGACCAAACAATAATCTACAGCTACAACAACGCGCAGCGAGCTGCCAACGGCCACAGATGTATGGCCGACATAGCCATAGTAGGTGGTAAGTTCGTCCTCAGAGACAGAGGTTCAACAGTGCTCGCAGACCTGGGCAATGTGGTGCCAGGAGCATGGAACGAGTTCGCACTGACGGTCGATGGCAACAACGATTGGTGCAAGCTGATTTGGAACGGAAACACTGTCTATGACGGACCGATCACCTATACGACCGGCGGCGGCTGGGTTGGATGGAACTTCTTCGGCGGTAACAACATAACTGCCACCTATGACTGGTTGGGTGTAGGAGCCGGCTATATAGCGCCTAGTGAAATGTCGACCAAGTATCACAGATGGCTGGACGGTTCTTACCACCCGATGACCAACTTCTTCCTGACCAACATTATGACCCGATTTGACGGCAGCATGGACAACCCGACGATATTCGACTCGAACAAGAAGATTGCCGGAACCAAAGTTTGGCATGTCAACGGATATGACGAGGTCAACTCCTTCGTGCCGGCCAGGCGCAATGGCGGAATCTATTGGGTTCAAGCTTTGGAAGTGAACCCATACACTGGAGAAGCCTGGTTTGCGATCAACGCAGCGCCGAACTATGTATACGGGCCAATCGACAGGGTAATGACGATTCCGTTCTCGTTCACTGGCACAAGGCCGACTCTAGGCGACGAAGGCGCGCCAGAGCCAGGCTCGATCGTTATGAACCTGATGTTCGACAAGGATACGGACACGATGTACGCCCTGACGTGCAATCCTACGACAGGGGTATACAACCTCTACGCAGCACATATCGAAGCGCCCGGACCACTAAGCATTGCCAAGGCGAAGGACTACAAACCGGGGCTCATTGTGCAGACCGACGAGCCTAAAGTGGTGACCTACGCTGATGAGAACTTCTTCTACATAGAAGATGCCGACCGCGTCGGCGGGATCAAGGTTATTCCGTCAGCGACAAGTTCGGTTCCCAGCGTTGGTCAGACGGTTAACGTATCAGGGCTGCTTGACGTTGTAGACGGAGAAGCTGTAATCCGCTACGCCAATGTGACTCCGGTGGGCACCGGGTCAGTCGAACCGCTGGGTATGACCATCAAGAACGTCGGCGGATATGCCAAAGGCGCTCAGCCGGCTACTGATCCTGCTGCTGGACTGAGCAACGTCGGTCTGCTGGTGAGAATAGCCGGCCGAGTTGCCGCGATTCCTTATGACGATCTCTGGGCCAATGTGGTTGGTTTCAAGTACTGGTTCACTGTCGAAGACGGCAGCGGCGCTGTTACGAAGTACTGGGACACCTCGGACACTCAGCAAACTATACCTGGAATCAAAGTCCTGTTCGATCCAGGACTGGCCGGAGTGTACGTGGGTGACTTTATTGAGGTAACTGGTGTTGTGGGGCTTGACTTCTCCTACAAGTACGATACCGGTATGGGTCTCAAGACCTACTTCGTGCCAGGTCAGCGGATAATCTATCCTCGGTCCAGCGATGACATTGTAATCGTCCGCAGGGCCGAATAGCTGAACTGTATAAGTTGGTCCGCCCGTGTCATGGTGACACGGGCGGACGGTTTTTCACATCCAGGCTTCTGATGATAAAGTTTCTACTCCTTCAGATAAATAACCCTCTCCCCATCCCAGCCTGCGGCTCCCGAGACCGAAATAAGCTGATTGTCAGAGACATTTGCACGAGCACGCGTGACAATTTTGATTCCCAGGTCATCGGAGCCATCCGTGATACGAAAGCTACTGTCTGTTACCGAACCTGGGACAACACGCGACCAGGTCCTAACATACAGCCCGTCCATCTGCCTATTTCTGAGAGCTCGGTTATTCGCGCCGACGGGCCTCAGTTGCAAATCCCCGCACTTAGCCATCGCCTGAACCGAGATGTACCGTTCGCCGGCATTAGTTGTCTGCATTACGCCGACCAGCAGCACTAGATCACCCTCTGTGCAATCAATCTTCCCCTCAATCCTGATACCGCAACTTCTATTCGGTTCTTCAATGTATCCGAACCCTGAGCCTTTGAAGTAGAGCAACTTGTTGCGCAGGGTGACCTCGGTGCCATTCGGAAGCTGCTTCGCAGCCGCAATGGAACCCTCCTCGCCCACAACGGCACACTTCGCGCTGAGAGCGCCCGCGAGGTTTTGGTTGCCGGCAACGTCCGTACAACACCGCGGCTTAACCGTTATGCCCACCTTGCCTGTGCCGCTGATACCCGACAGCGTCACTTTGTAAGTGCCAGTCCCGAGATCAGTTATAGTGCATTCCGAAGCGCTTGTTTCGCCCTCCGCGTCAACCAGCACATCAGACTCGTCAAAACCGTACACGGTTTCGCCAAAAGAGATCGTGTAACTGATCGGGCCCGATACAGTAATCGGCACCGAAGGTTCGGAAATTACACACTCGGGCGCGGTTTCATCAGCGGGGCCGATGATAATGTTGTCCAAAAACACGTAGTGCCCAGTGGCATCCACATTGTCTACTCGTTCGATCCTAATCCGGCCGACGGTATCGCCCGCGCCGAATTCAGAGTGGTTGAGCGTGCCGATATTGGTGCCGTTGAAGACGAAATCGGAGGTGTTGCTAGCACAATCAATTCGCACGTAGAGGTCATCCCAGTTGCCGGTGAGCGTCTGCTGGGGTGTGACTTGCGCACCAGCACCGATGCGCCCTCTAGCGGTAGTGCCTTGGCCGTACCACCGCGCCAAGTTTGCCCCCGTAGGATCATCGAAATACAAGCTCCAAAGCGTGCGATCACCTATGCCGCGCTTGACCTTTGCCCAAACGCCAATGCGGCCGTTCCGCCCAGCACACGACACCATCCGATCTGAGTAACACTGCCCTGCACCGCCCCCAACCCGTACGGCACAGTTATATACGACTATCTGTGTCTGCGCAGTCCCAAACCAGCCGTCGTTGGAGTTTAGAAAGCTGTTCGGATAGTTGAAAAGTTCAGCAAAGCATAGCTCTGAAAGCAGTACACCCTCCCCCCACTGATCCGGTATTCTGCTCGGGAATATATCGTCTACCGTTTCGTCTGCCCAAGAATACACTGTTGACTGCGAGGGATTATTGCCACCATCATTGTCCCTGAATACGAAGTCGATACCGATCAGACCCATTGCCTCCACGTCGGGATTGAGAGCTGCCTTGGATATTCTAATCTCTGCCCACCACCCGCTGCTGTCCCTAGTTATCGCCGAAGTTGTCCCCGCCAGCACCGTGCTTCTGTACGCAGAGGTGCACTGGTAAACGTTCACCCGATTCGCTGCGTCAACAACTAGTCGGATATCAGACGATGAATTCGATATCGGAGCAGAACCGCGATCGTAAGTCGGGTCGATATATATCTCTATGCAGTCATTCTGCCAATTGGAGCTCAAATCCGCGGGGCAGTTAATCTCGCTGTCGTTGATCCGAGCCAGCAAATAGATGTGGTAGGTATCGTGCATTGCATAGACTCGCGCGCTGTGGTCACTGTCGTCCGCTGGCATCGAGCCGCCAGACCAATATCCAGAGCGACACAGTTCTCCAGCCCAGTAACCCACCACTGCGAAATCTCCTATACCGCACTTGCCGGCGCATATGGGCGTCTGAAAAGCGCTTAGGTCCCAGTCGTTGGGCCGCCCGTCTATGAGCACTGGAGCAGTACGCTCTTTAATCCGGAGTTTGCGGCATGATACATCTAAAAACGTTCCTCGAATAACATATGCGCCCGGACCTTGCGGCAGCAAAAGAACATCCCCAGCAGAACGCGTCGTATACAGGACTACCTCACCGCTAATCGGATCGTACACGCGAACATTCACGGGTCTGCGAGCTTGCAACTGAACCCCGTTCTTGAGAATGCCTTGGCAATAACACACGAACTCATCGCCCTTGCTTGCGCCTATGTTCCGATGGCACCCGCTCGAAGCGTTTGCAAACCCGGGATCGGTCCAGTACTTGTTCGCCACGCCGTCGCAGTACACCGTGAATGGTGCTGAACTCTCCTTTCCATCGTTGCGCGTCCAGCTTGCCAGGTCAGCTGGCAGAATCTCACGGATCCTGGAGTAGCAATCGACACCAGCCATATCGAAGAAATGATAGGCGCCATATACGCCTGCCCGAGAGTGGAAGACATATGCCCGTCAGGCTCCCATTCCTCGCGGATGAGGTAAGTCGAATTCTCATCCCAAGTCATCACGGACGAATCCGGCTCAGTATATTCGTCTTCAATCTTGAGCAGAAGTTCGAACGAGTCGGTCTTCGCAGTGTCGAGACAGCCAGTTTTCCGAATAAAGTGCTTGTAAGGATTATCTCGATAGCCCGGCGCGTAGTTTGTGTCGGAGTTCGCGTAGGTGTAGTCATACATGTGAAAAAGCTCCGTCTTGTCCTGCATCCCTGGCCGGCATTCATTCGGTCTAATCCCACGGATGTAGAACTCCACGGCGCCCTTTTGAATAGTGTAAGGCAAGTGCCAATAGATTGAGTCGTACTGCCCGTCGACGCGCCAGCCCTCCTGTGTGAAGGATCCGCCCACTCGTGTTCCGCTAGTGCTGCCAATCAGGGGATCTTCAAGAACCAGCACATCGGCGACGCCGAACTCCCTAAAAACCACGAAGAAAAGAGACCACGCAATAATCGGCAGAGTCAGTCTCATATTATGCTCCTTCTCAATGTGCGCTCAGCATTTGCGCCGTGTCGTGGCAGCGCAGCAGTGCACGAAGCACGTGTGTATAATGGATTATTCCGCAGCATGGAGAGCATGTCAAGTGAATGGCGCGCTTAGTGATCGTGCCAACGGAGATAAAAAAACGCGATGGGGTCGTCAAGGCTCAAATGTGTATACCACGGCGGAGTAAAAGTACCGCACCTGATTATACGAAGCCTCCTTGTACGAGCATGCTGCTACTCGATAGTTATCTCAATTGGGTCTGGCATCACGCATGCAGGTTTGTCGTGATATAGCCTTCGAGAAGCGTCGTCGGAAAGTCCGCTCACGGTTAGCACCAAACCGCGCATTGCCCCTGAAACCGACAAGTAAATCACGTTGCCGTCGACGCGCGCGAAATCTACCCGCCCGGAGGAAAGCGAATAGTTCGAAACGTTGCAGGCTTGCGCAGGGTCTAGTCGCTTGTTGAAGACTAGCTTTATTGTGTTTCCATCGAAGCAGGCATTCACCACCGTAGGCGGATCCGAATAGATATACTCGCCGAGATGATATTCATAGTGAAAGACACCCGCATAGCCCATTTTCCTAGCAGCCGTTTCGACAGCCTTTATCCAATGAGTATCACGCCGCATGTTTGGCTTTGAACCTATGTCTGTCTGCAGGATTATGGGTATCGAAGGGGCAACCTGTCTAACAGAATCGAAAATCGGTTTGTAAGCAGCTGCGTAGTTGGGATCAAGATTGTCTTTGATCCAATCGGGCCAGTCCGTTTGTATCACGTGAACATCAGGTTTCACTCTCCGAACTATCGCCGCGGCATCCATGGCTTGCCACTCGCGCAGTTTGGAAAGTTGATCAGGCACATCCAGACCGAGGCTCCAAGTGGCAATTTTTACTCCCGGACATTTTTCGCGAATCCCGCCATTGCCGTTGACCAAATCGTCAAGCCAATTCACAACTGTGGCAACTCTGAACCCAACCCATTTTTCATACAAATCCTTGTTCTTTTTCCAAAAGTACTCGGACTCGGGATCTTCGAAATCCGGGAAGCGGGTAACCCCCGGATAGAGTCGTTTGAACTCTTCCAGGCATGCATCACAAAAACAGCCGTAATGCTCGCTCTCCGGCCCCGGATAAGCGGGCATCTGCGGTTCGGCAAGGTCTATTCCGTGAAACGGGTGCGCTCGCAGGGCCGCTGTCACCTGCTGCTTCTTCCAAGCTCTGTAATCTAGATTGTTGGGGCACAGCATTGTGAAGCCGGCAGGATCGGGCTTTTTGCGCAGCTTCATGCGCCAAGCTTCCCAACCCTTGGGCAGATCCACCCGAGAATACACGCCGTTGGTGAATGTAAGCATCCATACGCGCACGCCGGCGTCGACAAATGCCTTGACCAGCGAGCCGTCAATGCCGGATTCATTCGTGCAGCACAACCTGACCTCGTCGTATCCGTTCGCCTTGATTTCCTCTACTATGCTTTCAACACTGCGGTTTTTGTAATAGGCATACGAAGGATCGACTATTATGCTCCTGTCCCCAAAAGCCCTCACGCACGACATTGCAAGAATCGCCATAACCACAATCTGCCTCATCTGACAGTCCAACCAGGCAAAAGCTAACTGCGGGAAGCCATCAAGTACCGGTCAATCGCCGAAGCGGCGTGCATCCCCTCCGCGACCGCCTGAACCACGGTCGAACCGCCGTTTACGGCATCTCCCCCTGCGAATACCCCATCTCGTGACGTTCGACACTGGTCGTCAACCCTAATCAATCCGCCTTGCGTCAATTGCACGCCAGGGATCAATTTCTCAAAACCGTCCGGCAACTTCTGACCGAGCGCCTCAATCGCCATCTCAACCTCCAGCACACACTCGCTGTTCGGAACAACCACAGGCTTTCTGCGGCCTGATTCGTCTGGTTCTCCCAAAACCGTTCTCGCTATTACCAGACCGCGCAGGCATCCCCGCTCATCCGCCACATATCGCACAGGTTGCGTAAGGAGCAAGAAATGCACACCCATCTCTAAAGCAGTGTCGCGTTCTTCAGGCCAAGCCGGCATTTCCGCAAAGGATCGCCGATACACAAGATACACATCCCGCGCACCGCAGGAAACAGCCGTAACCGCAGCATCCATAGCAGTGTTGCCGCCGCCCAATACGGCAACCGCAGCCGGCACAACAATACCGTCTTGCTTCGCCCGCTCGAGAAAGCTTATGGCATCTTCCACACCGCTGGGCTTATCCGGGAAAAGCGGCACGGCATCCGGAAGTCCGAACGCCAAAAAGACCGCGTCGTAGCGCTCTGCAAACCAATCCAGCGTCCTAGCTTCGGATAGTCCGACTCCCCCGTGAAATGCATACCGTTCAGTGTAACAAGCCAGCAGCTGGGCAGCTTCGTTCTCGAAGTCTTCCCTGGTCAACCTTCGGCTAGGTATCACTCTTGTCGCCGTGCCTCCGAGGGAATCACGTGTGTCAAACAGGTCGACCCTATAGCCCATACTCAAAAGCTGCAGCGCGCAAGCCAGACCCGCGGGCCCCGCCCCGACAATAGCCACCTTCAGCCGATCGGCGCCTGGGCGGGCTTCGGCACCCTGGGATAACTCTCGAACCCAACCCTTCTCCCGAGCGGTTCGTGCCACAAATTCTTGCAGCTCGCGAATGGGTATTGGATCACCGGAGAAAATGTTTTCAATACAGCGATCCTGACACTGCACATCGGCAGGGCAAACATAGGCGCAAAGTTCCGGCAGATTGTTGGCTTCGCGCAGAACGCGATAGGACTCTTTGATATCCCCCTCGGCTATCGCCTTCACAAACCTAGGAATGTCTACACCTGCCGGACAGCCGTCGCGGCAAGTGGCGTCGAAACAATCTCGGCACCTCGCCGCCTGCTTCTGAGCATAATCCAGGCTGCGCCTTCGGCCCTCTCGGTATATAGGTCCGTAAATCTCCGAATCAAACGGCACGCATCCAGTGCGGCCGCCGTCCCGCATTATCTGAGTGCATGAAGAGCAAGCGATACAGGTGTGGCGCCTTTCCAGCCTTCCGGTCTTGATGATCTCTGCCGCAAACCAGGGATATGCAAAAGCTTGTCGCCCTACACCCACGATATTCATATAGCCCCGGCGAATGCACGCTGCCGCAACGTGGGGCCAGAGATTGCGCAGCCAACTGTAGCCACTTCCCACTACGACTATATCGCCGACACTCTGCGTAATCTCGCGCGTTAGAGTGATAAGGCGATTGACGCCAACCAACGGATGCTCGTTCGGGTATACGCCACCCTCAATAGGACGATCAAAAGGCCGGTTGACGTGCGGATTGTAGTATGGGTTGCCCATGGTTATGTTAATTAGAGGCACACCCAACTCGCGCAGTTCTCGAACCAGTCGCTTCGGTTCATCGAGATCTGGCTTATCGGCGATTTCCTTGTCGACGCCCCAGCCGTAAGGATAAGGATGCGCATCGTATACACCTAGCCTGCAGGTAACAATGCGTCCGGGACCAGCCGCTTTGCAAACCTTGCGAATTACGTTTTTCAGGAATCGTGTGCGATTCTCATAGCTGCCGCCATATTCGCCCTCTCTGGTATGCGCTGCGAGGAGCTCATTAAGCAGATAGCGATGGCAAGATTTGATATCCACAGCGTCGAATCCAGCCTCAAAAGCCAGTAGCGCGGCTTCGACGAACGCGTCCTCCAAGGATCTCAGGTATTCGTCGGTCACCACCGGGTAATCAGCAGGTATTCCTCGATCCGCATCGAGAATAGGGTCGTGAAAGGCTATAATCGGCGCAGGCTCGCGTGAGGGTCGGCTGTAGCGTCCGGAATGGGTAAGCTGAAGCACGCATAGAGGCCTGTGCTCCGGTCCCATTGATTCCTTGGCCGCTTTGTGGACTTCTTCGACCAACCGAGCGAACTCATCCTTGGTTTTTTCGTGAAGCCAAAGTTGCCTGGGGTTGGCTCTTCCCTCAGGCACCACCGCGCACGCTTCAAACCACAATAGACCTGCCCCCCCAGATGCAAACCGCTTGTAACGCCGGAAAGTCAGTTCATCTGGAGCTCCATCAGGTGTACCGTCGCAGCCTTCCATAGGCTGGATGCCCATCGAGTTCGGCACAGTCTTTCCGGCAACATTTAACGGCTCGGCAAGAATAGAAATATCTTCATCGGCAGGTATTTCCAATCCGAGAAGCTCAACGGCCTCTCTCAAGTCTTGAATCGACGACAATCGAAATGGCGAGTGTACATTCGGCGCTATCATAACGGCTCAATTATACCTAATGGGGCTTTGCTTGTGCTACGCGGTTTGATTCTCTCGCCGAAACTCGGCGACGCCGGCTTGTTACGCATTTGAGAAGGCTGAAAGCTCGTGGTATCATGCGCGTAAGAACTCGACTTATGCCAGGAATCGCAATTTAACCGATGCTTACAAACCCCGAACACATCAATCTGACAAGCGAGCCGCCGGCATCCGCAAGCCACGCGAATCTGTGCAGTAAGCGTTGTGTGGTCATACTCGTATCGGCCGGGCTGCTTATGGTTCTGAGCTATATAGCCGATGCGCTAGGGCTTACTATCCCGACTCGCTGGTTCCTTCCATCACACATAGCCCTTGAGATGGTAAGTGTCGTGGTGGCACTTGCGGTTTTCATAACAGGTTGGTTCGGTTACAAGCAGACCCAAAACGCCCAGGATCTATTGGTTGCGTCAACGTTCGCAGTTGCAGGCGCCCTTGATTTCATCCACACACTTACTTACAAGGGGATGCCGGATTTTCTCGGCGTAAATAGTCCGGGAAAGGCAGCCGCTTACTGGCTCTTGGCGCGATTGGTCGTTGGTGTGGGACTTCTCGGAGCAACGGTAATGCGCGCGCCATCGAAACCGTCCGGTCGTCTGCCTACTAGTCTACTTGCCGCGTCGCTAATTACAGTGCTCGGCTCTTGTGTGGTTCTCACCCTGTATGGTGATACTGTCGGCAAGGTTTTGTATCCCGCCATTGGACACCCGCCCAGCACTCTGAAGATATTGATCGAGTGCATAGTGGTAGCTCTATATGCAAGCGTAATCCTATTAATGGGAAGACAGTCAGCGTGGGAATCTGAGGTGAAACGGAATCTGAGAACAGCCCTTATCCTTGCAATAATCGCTGAAATAGCCTTCATGCTTTACTTAACGCCTTACGCTTGGACCAACGCCCTTGGCCACGTGTTCAAAGCGGCCTCCTACGTACTTATTCTGAACGCGTTGTTCGTTTCGGCAATAAGCCGCCCATACCTGGAGCTCGCACGCGCACGCGACGAACTAGCAGCGCTATACAAAGATGCACAGGAGCACCGCGCAGAAATGGAACGGTCATTCGCGCGAGTGGGCAAAGCACTTTCTTCCAGTCTGAAACTGAAGGAGGCGCTCGACCTTATAGCCGATCTTGCCCAGCAAATGCAACATGCAGACTGCGCGGTGGTTGTTGTAAAGGACGAAACGAGCCGAGAAGCTGCCGTCGCTTCACAAAGGGGCGTCTGCCACAAAGTTGAAAACCCAGTTGAAGTTACACTTAGGCTCGCTAAACAGGTGTTAGACAGTCGTTCACCGATCATAATCGACGACCTGGAGCAAACTGGCTGGATAGATTGCGATTTCACCCATGAATCCTGCCTGCGTTCAGCTATTTGCGCACCAATGATCTACGAAAGCGACGTACTGGGCGCCATCGCTATATACTCGTACCACAAAGCTGGCTTCGAGGAATGGGATACCAAGCTACTAGAAGGTTTTGCCTCGCATGCAGCTGTCGCAATACACAATGCTCTCAGTTATGAGCGCGAGAGCACTATAGCAGACATACTCCAGCGCACATTTATGAGCGAATCGACCCTGACCACCGACAAGTTTGAGATTACCCAGGTGTACGAACCGGCTAGCAACGAGGCATTGGTAGGCGGCGACTTCTATGACGCTTTCGAGATGGCGGACGGCAGAACGGCCTTGGTCATTGGTGACGTCTCGGGAAAGGGTCTGCGCGCAGCAGTGCATACGGCGATGATCAAATATACTCTGAGGGCTTACCTCAACGAAGGACATTCGCCCGGAACTGCGCTGCGCCTGCTAAACCGAACCGCCGATCAGTTCTCCGAAAACGCCGCATTCGTGACACTTTTCGTAGGCGTGCTTGATTCCTCCACCGCTGAACTTACCTATGCGAGTGCAGGTCACGAACCGGCAATCTACATCCACAACGAAACGCGCTTGAGTTTGCCTGCCACAGGTATACCGCTCGGAATAGACACCGACGCCGATTACGAAGAAGGCAGAATAGTCCTACAGCCCGGGAGTACGCTGTTACTCTATACCGACGGCATAAGCGAAGCCCGTAGCGACGGCTTCGTACTCGGTGCTGAAGGTATAGAACAGCAGCTAGCCGTGTGCGAAAGCCTAACAAGTGAAGACGTTGCCAAATGCGTTCATAGAATGGCTCTAGAGTATGCCGGAGGAGAACTGAAGGACGACGCAGCTATATTAGCGGTTCGAAGAATCAAGTGACTCCCCACATACCTCCATAATCCGACCAACATCGAAGAAAAGAGCCCAAAACCTGAAGAGTCGAGCTCAGCGGTGTGGTCGATGGAACGCTATCTCTTCAGGTTCGGAGCCGGTGGTTTTGCTCCCGGTTTAGGTGCCGGAATAGGCTGTCCTCCGTGGAGTTCTTGCACCGAAACTTTTTTGTAGCCTGCGGGCAGCTCAAAGAGCTTCTTGGCGGGTGTTCCGACCTTTATGTTTTTGCACTGGCTCGTAACGGTGCCGTTGGGCGTCTGGCTCTGAGTCTTTATCGGAAACTGCAGCTTCTTGGCAAGCCATATGGTTGACTTCCCCGCCTGCTCGTTCTTGAATGTCAACTCGAACTTCTCGCAGTCGTACCCGTTGACCTTTTCGCTGCCGAGATTCTTTTTTACAGCAATCTTGGAGAGTTCCTTTTCGTTGGCCAGTATAGATACATCGCTGACTTTGGGATCGTAGGGCATCTCGCTATAGCGCTTGAGTGCGGGATTGATCAGCCACACCACTTTCTTATCTGGACGTATGACTACAGAGCTGGTATTCGAACCCATGGTTGAGTCTTGGCGGATCATGTTCCCTTGTCGGTAGATCTTGCCTGTAACTGTTGCGGAGCCGATCTGTGTTACCATGTCGGCCGAGAAGTCTACAGCTGCCACGGACACCGCAAGCCACAGCACCCCCATGAATACCGCCAGCATAACCGTTCGTTGCTTTGTCATTTGGATGTGCTCCTTTCGCGTTGATACTAAATCCCCTTCTACTTGACAGAAGTATTACCTTCCTATAACTTAGCCAATGTCTGGTTCGAATAGACTTCTCAGACTTGCTAGCCTCCCCACTTGCTTGCATAATCTCACCGCTCAGCAAAGAATAGGCAGGGGCAATACGAAGCCTTGACACAGAAACTGCAGCGCGGCTAACATGATTATGGTACCCAACAACGGGGACGTGGCGGAATGGCAGACGCGCTTGGTTGAGGGCCAAGTGAGCATTAGCTCGTGTGAGTTCAACTCTCACCGTCCCCACCAGGATTCAGTTTATCGAGCCTGAAACCAGATTAGCCCATCCACCTAATTTGAAAACTCCCCAGCCCTCATTCGGCAACATGGTTTGCCGGGTTTCGACACAAAGAAGGAGGACCCCAGGTGCAAAACCATGTTGCCCAAACTCATCGTGTCTTCCTCGCCCAAAGGCACACTATAAAAAGCGCTTTGCAAGCCTTTCTTTCGCACTGCCGAGCCTCTAACCTTTCGCCAAACA